>CAMYJT010000013.1:0-43731 GCA_947258785.1 uncultured Gammaproteobacteria bacterium | reverse complement strand
GGACCGGTTTCTCTACCCCCGCTTGGGCATCGGTCAGATAGCCGAATGCCTGCAACGAGGCCTCGACGGCGGCGGCCGTGTGTGGACCGACAGCACGGTTGTGCGCCTCGATCACGACGGGACCCGGATGCACAGTGCGACGGTCCGGCGCAACCGGCACAGCGAGGTGATTACGGCAGACCGGTTCATCTCCACACTGCCGCTGCAGGCGCTTGTCACCGCCCTGCAACCGCGGCCGCCCGCCGCCGTCCTGGCCGCGGCCTCCCGTCTGCGCAGCCGCGACCTGGTGGTGGTCGCGGTGCTGATCGACCGCCCGCGCGTCACCGGGCACACGTGGATCTACGTCCCCGAGCGAGCGTTTCCCTTCGGGCGCGTCCACGAACCCACCAACTGGAGCCCGCACATGGCGCCGGCCGGCAAGACACTGCTGGTCGTCGAGTATTTCTGCTTCCGGGGCGACCAGCTGTGGAGCGAAACCGACGCCGGGCTGACCGCTTTATCGATCTACGGCCTGTCCCGGCTGGGCCTGATCGAACCCCGGGACGCGATCGGCGGTGCGGTGCAACGCGTGCCGAATGCCTACCCCCTGTTCGCCGTCGGCTATCAATCGCTCTGTGAGACGATTTACCAGTATCTGGACCGGTTTGACAATCTGACCATAGCCGGCCGCGGCGGAACGTTCCGGTATTACAACATGGATGCCGCCATCGAGTCGGGACTGAACGCGGCCGAGACCTGCCTGGCGGAGAGCGCCGACCCCACCCGCCTCTGGCCACGGACGCGGGCCGTCCGGCTGGCGCAACTAGGATGAGGTGCGCACTCGCAATCCCGGCATGGCGGCCGGAAGACCTGTTCCCGCCGGACACCGCGGGATCCCAGATCAACTACTGGGAGCCGCTGGGCACGCTGTACGTTGCGGCCGCGTTGCAACAGGCAGGCCACGAGGTGCGCTTCTTCAACGGCGCGTTTATGAGCCACGCCGAGATTCTGGCCGGCGTTCGGCAATTTGCGCCGGCCTTCGTCGGTGTCTACTCAACCACCTTTGGCTGGCCCAGGGCGATACACTTGACCCGCGCCGTCAAGGCCCTCGATCCGTGTGTGTTCGTCTGCGCCGGCGGCCCCTATCCCATTGCACTGCAGCAACGCTGTCTGCTCGGTGAGGGTCAAGACATCGACGCGGTGGTCACCGGTGAGGCGGAGGTGACCGTTACCGAACTGGTCGACAGACTGGAGACCGGGCGGGCACTGGACGGCGTACTTGGCCTCGCCTTTCGGCGCGGGCAAGAAATCGTTTGCACCGCGCCGCGGCCGCTGGTCGAGGACCTCGACACCCTGCCGTTTCCGGCCAGGGAGCTGCTGGGCGACCCGCATCGATATCTACCACCGCCGGCGACCTACCGGCGTAAGCCGGTGGCGGTGGTGCTCACGTCCCGCGGCTGCAGCCGCCGCTGCATATTCTGCTTCCAGATCGATCGGGCCAGACGGGCCGGCCAGCGCGGTGTGCGTTACCGGAGCGTTGACAATGTCCTCGAAGAGATCGAACAGTGCCTGGCGCTGGGCTATCGGGAAATCAAGTTTATCGACGACAGCTTTGCCGCCGATTACGACCGCGCCATGACACTGAGCAAGGCGATCCGCGCGCGCCGCCTGGATTTCGTGTGGTTTGCGTCGGCGTGCGCCAACCAGGTGGATCGACCCTTATTACAGTCGATGAAGGCCGCGGGCTGCTGGGCGATACTGCTTGGCGCCGAAAGCGGCGTGCAGCGGCACCTCAACACGCTGCGCAAGGGCACTACCTTGGACCAGATCCGCGTTGCCGTGCACACCGCTAAGGACGTGGGTCTGCAGGTGAGCACCCCGTTTCTGTTCGGCATTCCCGGCGAGACCTATCAGGACGGCCTGCGGACAATTGATTTCGCCATCGAGCTCGATCCCGATCTCGCCAACTTCCACGCCCTCACCGCATTTCCCGGCACGCCTTTGCACGAACACCTCAACGACTACGGCACCGTATCCGACGACCTGTCACAATACACCTACCAACGCGCCGCCTTCGCCCCCTACACCCTGCGCCGGGAGCAAGTCCAGGAACTGCGTCAGTTGGCGTTCCGCCGGTTTTATTCGCGACCGTCGTATCTGCTGCGCCGCTTGGCGCGCATTCAAAACTGGAACGACTGCCGGGCCGCCGCGATCGGCGTGCGGAGCCTGTTCTGGTTGTGGGTCCGCAAGCGGTTGTTCACCCGACCGGCGGCCCCGCTGAGGGGCGTCAACCCGCCGACAGCCGCCGGTACTCCGCGAACAAAGCGGGATAGAGCCGCGGGTTGAGGAATATGTTGGTCATGAAGTAGCACTCGTGACTGCAGTGGCACTCGCGGTCGCGGATTGACGTCAGTGCACGCTGCGCGCGGCTGGACCGGCACACCGCCGCGAGGTCGTAGCCATAATCCCGCACATTACCAAAACTCTCGGCGCGGATCTCGCAGGGGTAGACGTCGCCGTTCTCGGCGAGCACCAGGTTGGCGCGGCCCGCGTAGCAGGCCGTCAGTCGCTGCCGGGCTGTCATGGTCTGGTAAATCAGCCGGCGTTGCAGGACGTCCTGGGCCGCCTTCAAGCGCCCGCCCTGGAAACGGTAGGTGGCGCCGCCACGCGCGAGGTCGCGCGCCAACCGCGAGACGGCACGATGGTACTTGCCCAGGTCCACGGCCTGAAGATCTTCCACAGCGGGCGTCCCGCGGATCAGGGAGATGGTGTGGGCGCGCACACCGGGCAAACCGCCCACGAAATCGATGATCTCATCCATACGGTCCTGGTTGCCGGACATGAATACGGTGTTCACGCCCAGTTCGAAATTGCGGTAACGGCTCAACAATGGTGTCAGCGCCGCGTGGGTCTCCAGCGTGCGCTGGAAGCTGCCCGGGGTGTCGCGCAATCGGTCGTGCTCCTCGTACAGACCGTCCACGGACAGCTTCACTACGATGGTGCTGTCGGGACAACGCTGGAGGATCTGCTCGACCTGCTCCGCTATGTGTGCCGGCATCATCCCATTAGTGGGATAGAGCATGATGGCGGGCCGGTTGTTGCGGTAGAAAATCCCACTGATCTCGACGAGGTCCCTGCGTAAGAACACCTCGCCGCCGGAGAAGGCCAGCCACAGCAGATCGCTGAGCGACCGCGACAGCCGTTCAATTTCACCAACATCGAGTTCCGCAGCAGCATCGCCCCGCCGGTGGTCACCGCCGAGATAGAAGCAATATGGACACCGCGCGTTACAGCGCCGGGTCAGAAAAAACGTGAGCTGAATGGGTCGCCGCTTCCACAACGCGGCGGGCCAGTGACGCAGTGGTGAGTGCATGTCAGCGCACCGATAATGCCCCTAGTTACTCCGCCGGCACCAGCGTGTGACGCCGGTCATGGCGCCGATCCCCACCGGCAGCGGGTAGACTCCCAAGTAATACGCCGTTGCCCAAAGCGAGAACCAGGCGCCATTCGCGTGCACAAACGCGCGCAGCAAACCCCGGTTCACCACGATGTTGGCCAGTACGGATCCGGCCAGCAGGACCAACCATCCGCCGCGGGCGGTGACAACGTAGAGCGTAAACAATAACAGGTTCAGAAAATATAATCCCACATTGGTCTTGAGCTCGAGCGAGGCGGTACCCGAGTCCTTGAACAGATCTTTATTGCGCAGGGAATACATCGTCCAATGCATGGATTTCCGCCACGCGTTGCGCAGCGAACCCACCATCGAAAAACCGAACACATGACGCACCTGCAGCCGCGGGTTCATCACCAGCCTGCCGCCGCGGCGGCGCACCCGGTGACTGAATTCGACATCCTCCAGCATAGGCCGCAGCGACTCCTTGAAGCCGCCGGCGCGGTGGAACGTCTCCGCAGTCATGGCCATCGCATGGGTGGCGACGTAATCCGGGCTGGACAGGTTCTTGGTCTCCGAATAGTGAATGAATACCGACTGGAAACGGCTGAAAAAACGGTCGTCGGCCGGCCGTCGTGTGTAGGTACCGCCCACCACCGTACCCACCGGCGCCGAAGCAAGGGCCTTCATCACGTGCTGCAGCGCGTCAGCGTTAACAAGGCAATCCGCGTCGGTGAAAAACAACACCTCACCTTGGCTGTGCCGGGCGCCGACGTTGCGGGCCTGTGCTGCACCGCAATGCTCCGTCAACCGCACCAACCGGCACGGAAACCGGCCGATGATGTCCACTGAACCGTCTGCGGAATCGTCGTCGACGACAATTACCTCGAAATCCGCATACCGGGACGCCAGCGCCGCCTCCAGGCACCGGCCAATGGTCGCGGATCCATTGCGATTGGGAATGATGATCGACACACGGGGGGTCACATCGTCGACTCCGTATGCGTGGTCCTCCACCGACCCGGCGGTTTGCCGGCGCGGCAGGGCTCAACGAGCCGAACATTTTCCACCGTCACCAATTGCCCGTAAAATGATGCAATTGAATCATTTCCCCTGGCCGACCTGCATAGTACAAATGCGGGCTACAGATTATCACTTTGCGAAGCGGAGGTGGATATGAACCGAACCGGACAATTTCTTACCGGACTTGTCTTGATCAGCAGTGCGGGCGCCGTTTCAGCGGCCCAGTGGGCCAATCCGGGGCTGTTGATGACCGCGGACGCGGTCAAACAAAACCTCGACAAACCCGACTGGGTGGTGGTCGATTGCCGCGATCTCAAGGACTATGCGAAGGGCCACATTCCGGGCGCAATCAGCCTCGGCAAACGCTGCAAGAAGGCCCTGCGGGATTCAACTGCCAGGGTGTTCCGGAACACCGGCAAATACGAGAAGCTGTTGGGCGCCGTCGGCATCGGCAACGACACCCACGTGGTGTTCTACGGTGGTAATCTGGGCACGCTGCTGGATGCGACCGTCGGCTTCTGGCTGATGGAGTATCTCGGTCACGACAAGGCCCATGTGCTGAACGGCGGCGTCGACGCGTGGCGCAAAGCCGGTAACCGCTTGGACAGCAAACTGGCCAAGAAGGAGCCGAAGACCTTCAAGGCGAACGTGGTCGCCTCACGGTACGGCGAGACCGATGAAGTAATCAAAGTCGCGACCGGCGAGGGCGGCGATCGGCAGCTCGTCGACTCCCGAACCAAAAACGAGTTTGTCGGCAAGGATATCCGTGCGATTCGCGGCGGGCACGTACCGAATGTCACCCTAAACGTCTCACACATCGACACACTGGCCCAGGAAAAGGACGCTAAGAGCGGCAAGATGGTCCCGGTGGCCTATCTGGACCCCGATGCCGCGGAGAAGGCGTTTGGTTCGCTGGACAAGAACAAGCGCACCTTGACCTACTGTCAGACTGGCACCCGTTCGACCATGACCTACCTGCAGCTCCGGGCCATGGGCTTCAAGGACGTCGCCAACTGGGACGAATCGTGGCGGGTGTACGGATCCCAGTTGGACTATCCGGTGGACGGAGAGCAATGGTTCAACTTCGCAAGCCTGAACAAAAAGATCAAGAATCTGGAGAAGAAGGTTTCGTCGCTGGAGAAGGCAGGCGCCAAGAAGTAACACGGCGGGTGGGGCCTGACGCAGAGAATTTCAGGCACCACAACAACAATCAAACAATAACAACGGCTTTAGCCCGTCCGGTTGGGCGATTGGGAAACCGTTGGTTGGTATGGTGAGCAGGTTTGACTCGTCGGTCCGGCGCAAACCGGCTCGCCGACACCAACGGATTTCCCAAGTTTGTTCTCCGCTTTCCCGCTGGCGCCCGCATTGTGGACCAGTCTCCGGGAAGCTGGCGCAGGACAGAAGCGGTAAGAACGCCGGACTGGAGCGAAAGCCATAGCCGTAGCTATAGCTTAAGTGAAGTCCAAGTTCCGGCGTGCCCGGACCAGCCAGAACCCGCATAGGACACCGGCCGTATACAAAACGTGCCCGGGCCAAGTAGGGCGAATTCGATATGTGTAGACAATGTTTCAATCAGTGAGCTCAAGGCCGGTAGCCGACTGGTGCAATATGCAGGTTAGCCCCTGTGCCGCGACCGCCGCACCCGGCGGCTGGTGCTGAGCCACACCCTCCGGTCGGCATCCGCCCGCTGTAGCCACCCGCGGCGTAATCGTTAAACCGTTGCGTCTGCTACCTGTCGCCTGTTGAGCGTACCGGGCCGGAATTGTGCACTCGGGCCCCATTTTTCGGCTACGGCTTGACGTCCTGGTTCTTGTCCTGGGTCAAAGACTCCCCGCTTGATTTTCCGGATGATCTGGCCGGTGATACACCGACCGGCAGCGGGACCCTCGATGGCAAGCGAACGACACACACAACCCAGTGATGATCCAGTATTAAGCTGGATAAAGATTGTCGGCACCTTCATCGTCGACGCCTTTCACTACCTAGCACTGCTGGCCATCGCTGCTGCGGTCATCTGGTCTGCCGTGGCTGAATTCGTGAAGATGGTGACATCCGGACAGCTCAACATTGAGGATATCCTGCTGCTGTTCATCTATCTGGAACTCGGGGCCATGGTCGGGATCTACTTCAAGACCCATCACCTGCCGGTCCGGTTTCTGCTGTACGTTGCCATCACCGCGCTGACCCGCATGCTGATAGGCATCATCAAAACCGATCATCACGATCCCGGTTTGAGCGTCATCTACGTCTCCGCAGCTATCCTGCTGCTGGCCCTGGCCACGCTGGCAATCCGCTTCGGTTCGTTCAATTACCCCACTCGAGAATCGGAATCGCAACGAGGCGCCACTGGCAAAGCGCCGGACTGAACGCAAGCGTGCGGGGTCGCGGGGGTCAGCGTCGAAACCCGGGCGGCACCGCGGCGGGGTCTTGTCCCGGAAACCGTGGCGACGGCGGCCGCTCTCCGGTGGGGTCTTGTCCCGGAAACCGTGGCGACGACGGCCGCTCTCCAGTGGGGTCTTGTCCCGGAAACCGTGGCGACGACGGCCGCTCTCCAGTGGGGTCTTGTCCCGGGTTAGGCGCAGGATCGTGATCGACGCCGTGGCACTGCAGATAACACTCGCCACCGTCCAAGCCACCGGGAAAATATTCGAGCTGCCCGCTGCTCGACGGACCGACCACCGGCACGCCGTTGCGGTCGATCAGCATGAAATTGATCAAACTCGGGTTGTTGCGCGAGCCGTGGGCGTCGTGGCACACCGCGCAGGCGGCTTGCTGATCAACGACATGTGTAGCGTGCGAAAACCCACCGCTTAGATCGCCGATGAGCGCGCTGCGATTGTGGCATTGGTAACAGAGTTCAAAACTCTGGGCGGACTCCGGCACCGGATCGTCCACCCGGTACTCGCCGCTCAGCAGCGGCGCATGCCGTGATCCATGCGGACCGCGGGGTCGCGATCCGTCGGTGGCCGGTTCGTCGCTGTTGTGACAATCGGTACACGTAATGACGCTGCTCGCCGAGTAACCGGATTCGAACCCTCTGACCGAGGGGTTGGCGCCCACCGCGGTCACCGGATGATAGGAGGTATTGTTGGAAGCAATGGCCAGGCGCACGTTGCGCACGTCGTCTTGGCGCACAATCCCGAAGCTGTCCTGATCGAAGTCGCCGTGACACTTGAAACACACCTCGTATTCCTGCGTCACTTCGTTAACCGGGTCTCCGGCGGCGCTCACGCCACTGAGCCCACGCAGCCGATCCGGTGTCCCGCTCGCCGACCTCGACCCGCTGCCCGTGCGGTGCGGGTTGTGGCAGTCGGCGCAGGTCACGTGCCGGGGCATGTTGGCGGGGTCCTCGCCGGGCTCGTGGACCGATTTGACGCCACTGATGGGGTGGGCACTGGTCTTCTGAAACTCCGCATCCACGTTGTGCATCGCCACACTGCCATCGTGGCAAACCAGACACACGCCGCTGCTGTCGGCGTTGCTCAGCAATCTAGCGGGACCCGGTGCCGAATGGGACCGATGGCAGTTGCCGCAGGCATGGTCGGCCACCGAGTCGAATGGCGTGTCCTCCGGCCACGGGCTGACAACACCCTGCTTGGGGGTCGCGGGTGACACCGCATGCACGGAGGTGGCCCAGTCCGGGATGACGTGGCAGCTGGTGCACAGGGCCCCGCCACGGTCGTCCAACCGCAGAAACTTTCGATACGGATCGTCGTGCGGGTCGTGACAGGTCGTGCACTGGAACTGTCCGTCGCGGTCCAACGGGAGTATGTGTGAAATCGCGCTCGGCTCGACCAGGTCGCCCCGGCGCAGCGTGAGCTCGCGATCGTACTGGAACGACACCGGGTGATCATCGGACAAATCGACACCGAGCGAGCTCTTACCGCTCAGCGGTCCCAAGGTAACCCGCCCGGAACGCGGCTGGACACGTAGCGTTCCCAGCGCCAACGTGCCATCGTGGCAGGACAGGCACATCCGGGATGAGCCGGTGGGTTGTTGCCCTCTGCCCATCGCCGTGACGGCTGACGTGGAACTGCCGTAGACCGTATAGGTCTGCCCCGGCAGGTCCCGGTTCCACAAGGCACCGGCTGGATTGGCGTTGTGCGGGGTGTGGCAGAACACACACAGCTGCGTCACCGACGTGTCCTTGATTGTGCCCGGACCGGTGGCCGTCAGGTTGTGCACGGTGTCCTTCAGCGCGGCGGAAACCGGGACCGATACACAAAGCAGGCCCCACAACAGTTGCGACCACATCGTTTTCATTTACGAACCGACACCTCCGAGATACTGAAAGATCTGAATACGACGATTGTACGCGTCGGTCACGTAGATGCGATCACGGGCGTCGATGAACAGCCCGCCGGGCAGCCAGAACTGGCCCTGACCGCTGCCGTGATCGCCGAAATTCAAGAGTAATTGGCCCCGTTGGTCAAAAACCTGAATGGTGTCAAACAGCGCGTCAACTACGTAGATGTGACCCACGCTGTCGCTGCCAACGCCCTTGGGGGCGGCGAAGTCACCGGAACCGTTGCCGTGGCGGCCGAATACGCCAACCAGGTCTCCCGCCCGGTCGAAAATCTGGATGCGGAATCCCAAAGCGTCGGTCACATAGAGCTTGTGATCGCCACCGACGGCGACATGGGTTGGAAAATTGAAATCCCCCGGTGAAATGCCGCGCTTACCGATGGACCGCTGCAGGCGGCCGTCGCCGGTGAACACCCAGATCCGGTGTGCGGCGCTGTCCGCGACATACAAGCGATCGGTCGCGCCGTCGTAGGCGAGCCCAGCCGGACGCCGCATCCCCTCCACGGCCAGCGTCTGCACCCATTGGCCGTCCTGGTCAAACACAAAGACCTGACCGCGGTAGGAGTCGGCCAGGTAGATCCGGGACGTCCCGCCGAGGGCCACCGCAACCGGCGACACCAGCGCTTGACCGTCCGCCTTGCGCACCCGCCGTACCCGCCGTTGCGACGGATCCAGAATCCATAGAGTCTGGGCACCGGGATCAGCAACGTACACCGCTCCGCCGCGCACCGCTACCGACGTCGGCCGAACGAAGAAACCCTCTTGTTTACCAACAAAGAACTCCGCCACGCGCCGCCACAAGGAGGGCTGAATACCCAGATCCTCGGGGCTGGTGACGACGTTCACGAGACGGATGCGCGGAGGCTGCGGCGGCGCCGGCCAGGTCAAACTTGGGGCATCCACCGGCGCGATGGAGCCGGGCGCGCGGCTGACCTCCGGGCCGCAGGCGGCACCGAGACCGGCCAAGGCGGCGGCGAAAGAAAGGCTGATCGCAGCGCGCACTCCGCCCCCTCAGAAGCGCCGGACGACCCTGACGGTCACCCGACGATCGTCCACGTCGGTGTTGCCCCGGCGCCGATTGATATACCTGACATTCGGCACGATCTCGAGCTTGCCGAGGCGCCACAACACCCGGATCCCGGCCTGCTCGGTGCGCTCATCGGGGATCTGCGTGTCCTTCAGGTCCTCGACCTCGCCGTACACATCGATCCGGAAGTCGGCGTCGCGGGTGTACGCGAGCAACACCCGTATCGCCCAGATGCGCGACTCGCGATCCTCCGGGAGCGTGAATTCCCGATCGATCTGGCGGCCGCTGGCGGTCAACCGCCAGCGGCGGTTGAGGTCATAGCCGAGAAACTGCGCGGCCCGAATGGCATTGTAACGCTGGTCGCGCGTGCTGAAATCTTCTCGTTCGATCAGGAAGCGGGCACGAATGCCCTCGGTGTCGTAGTTCAGTTCGACGCCGATTACCTCGACGTCCCGGTCATCGACAATATCCAGGTTTTGCTTGGAATCCAGGTGCTGTTTCGATTTGTCCAGCCGGTAATAGGGACGAATCCAGCCATAATCCAGCGACATTCCAAAAAGATATGTATCCGTCGTGTTGGTCAGAGACGGATCGACCGCGACCAGGTAATCCACCTTGATGACGTCCCTCGGGTTAATACCCGGATTGTTCACTGAACAGGGCAGCGGCACCACCTCGGTGATATCTCCTATCCTGCGCAGCATGTAGTCCTCGCCTTCCAATAGCGTGCGCGGTACCGAAAACGTACCGCAACCCGGCACAAGGGGCCCGTTGGCGGTCTTCAGAATGGTCACCGAATCGTCATCTACAAACCGGTTGGCGAGGGTAACCGGCAGGGCGAAGGTCTCGTCGAACCTGTGCGGCTCCCGTGAAATGAACACCAGTGAGGTGTCGAAGTCCTCCTCCCGGCTCTCACGCATGATCCCGGCGTTGGCCAGCAAGTGACCGCCGCGTGGCAGGCGTTTGACATAATCGACGTCCACCCGGGCACGGTACCAATCCCGACGGCCCTCCGGGATGTCTTCGAATGCCCGACTCAGTTCGGCCGTCGTCCTCAGGCTTTCGTAGAGTTGGTGCCGCAGGGAAAAGATCAGGTCATGAAGAATCGAGTCGCCGAAGGCGCGATCGCTGAAGATCCCATAATACCGGTACTGGGTGTTTAGGCGATCGGTGTGGTCAATCAGCAACTGCTGATCGACCGTTAATCGCGTCTCATCGCAGAATCCACCGCAATTGAACAGTCGAGCCCGGGAGTTCCAACGCTTGCGGAGTTCCGGCCCGAAGTCCTTGCTGTAGTAGCCACTCGCGTCGTGACTTCTGAAATCAACACCCGGCGCGAAACGGTCGGACTTGTCAAGGAATCGATACCGCAAGCGCATTTCCCGGTTCAGCCAGCCACGGCGCCCGTCGTAGGTGACGTTGTAGCGCCGCTCGTCACGGCGCGTTATCAACGGCCCGCTGCGCGACTCGGTTTCCAGGTTATCGGTCCGCAGACTGAGCGTTGACGGGATGGGCAGTCGCCGCGCCTTTAAGATCACCCCGGCGTTGCTGGAATCCGTCAGAGTACGGCTGCTGAGCACGGGAGTCTGGGTGAAGCGGTTGCGGTTTGCGAACAGCTTTCCCGACAACGCATTTCGCGGCAGGACCTCGGCAAACAGTTCGTAGCCGATCAGATCGCCGTCCCGGGTGTCATCGGCGGTCGAGATGCCGTTGCTCTCGAAATCGAATTTCTCAGCCGTGATCCCAACGGTGCCGCCAACGGTGAGCCGAACCAGGCGCGGATCTATGATGTAGGCATTACGATTACGGATGGTCAGCTGCGCCTGGGTGAAGCGGCTGTTGTTCTGCTGGCGGAGGTTGGGGTTCACCGTCTTGATCTGCGAGTCATCGACGTATCCTTCCAGACGCCCCTCCCAGTCGCCCAGGAAAAATCCGGAGATGGGTTCCGGGGACAACCGCGGCCAACGCCAGCGGGTCGTTTTACCCGGCGCCACGGGATCCGGGTCGGACGGCTGGCGAACCACCTCCGGTGCCGTGGTGGTGGGTTCCGCCGGGGCTTGGGCCAGTAGTAAACCCTCCGCCGCCTCCGCGGAACGCGATCCCGGCCGTGCCATTCGCCCCAGATCCAGGCGCGGCGCGATGTCCATATCCAGGCCCGCCAATAGAACGGCGCTCTCGGCAGCCACCCCCAAGCGCGCCCCGGTCGCCGGCTTGACCATGGCGCCGGTCAGATCGACGGTGATGGTGTGTCGCGTAGACAACCCGGTTTCCGGCTCCGGTCCGACCCAGCGGTAGGGTGACCTCCGGCGGTCGGGATACCCATCGCCGACGGCGACGTCGGTCCGGTAGTCCAATTCGGGGTGTAACACCAGGGACGACGCCGGCAACCCGTAGACCGGACCCCTAGTCGGCCAGGCCGATGCCAGCAAACCAAGCTGCGCCACACACAATGTGGTCCACATCGCTAAGCGTCGGTTCATGGTGCTCCCAGGGCCAGCAATTCTCGTTGTTGTCGTCAGCGATCATCTCGGCCGTTACGCGGCATCGCGCTGTGTTCCAACCGGATCGGAGGCATCGGGATGCGCTCGCGCCCAGACGGACCGCACGTGTCCATGATTCGGGTGAGCGCATACACAACGTCGCTGTCAGTGGACCGGACGTCCCTCGGTCAGCACTAATTATTGTAGCTCATTCATCGACATGGCACTTCGGGCAGGTGTCGAAGCCCACCGCCCACGCCTGCTTGCCGTTGTGACAGGTGCCGCAGAATTTGCCCGCCAGTATCTGCTCCATGGTGATGTCGTTGGCGCCGGCCTTCATCTGAAAAATCGCCGGATGGCAGACATAGCATTTGTATTGAATTCGGTGCTTCCAGTGCGGGAAAACCGCCGGAGGTGTACTGCCGGCCGCGTCACCACCGCCCTCTTCGCGCTGGAACTTCACGTCACCGAGCACCGCGTGGGCGGCGCCGGCAACCAGCATCAACACCATCAACACCCCCGCTGCGAGTGAGCGCATCGTCATCGTCAGCCTCCGGCCAGCGCCGCGTGGCAACGTCCGCAGGTCGTCAGCGGAAACGCCACCTTGCCGTGGCAGACACCACAATACTCGCCCGCGTTGATCTGGGCCATGGTCATGGGATTCGCACCCTTTGTCATTTGAAAGATGTCGGTGTGGCAACTCGTACAGGTCAACCATTTTGTATGGGCCTCATGTGGAAACAAAACTTTGAACGTGGGATTGCCCTCGGGGATCATCTCCACGTTGAGTGGCATAACGGTCTGAGCGGGCGCCGCATCGTCCAATCCATTTCGCGGATTGACAACCCCCTCCTCCAGCGCCCTGGACCAGTCTGGGGTCCCCAAAGTCACCGGCAGCAATTCGGCCGCCGCCGCCCAGCTGGCGGCCTGCTCGATGGGCGCCCGCGGCGGCCCGGCAGGCTGCCACGCCGTGGGGGCCGGAACCCCCGTGTGACATCGTGAACAGGCATCTTCGACCGCAAACGCCACCTTGCCGTGACAGACGCCGCAGTATTCCCCAGCGTAGATCTTCTCCATGGTGATCTCGCTGGCGCCCTTTTTCATCTGGAAGATACCGACGTGGCAGCTCGTACAGCTGAGCAGCTTGGTGTGAGCCAGGTGCGGAAACACGGCCTTGAACGCGGCGCTGCCCTCCGGCACCAGTTCCACGTCGATCGGCATGACCGGCTGGTCCTTGGCCGCGTCGTCGAGCCCCGGACGGGGCTTAATCACGCCGTCCTCGAGCGCCTTGGACCAGTCCGGCGCACCCAGCTTGACCGGCAGCAACGCCTCCGCGGCCGCCCAGCTGGCGGCCTGCTCGATGGGCGCCCGCGGCGGCCCGGCGGGCTGCCACTCGGCGGGGGCCGGGATCCCCGTGTGGCAGCGCGTGCAGGCGTCGTCAACCGCAAACGCCACCTTGCCGTGGCACACGCCGCAGTATTCCCCATCGTAGATCTTTTGCATGGTGATCTCGCTGGCGCCCTTCTTCATCTGGAAGATATCGATGTGACAGTTCGTGCAGCTGAGCAGCTTGGTGTGAGCCAGATGCGGAAACACGGCCTTGAAGGCGGCGCTACCCTCCGGCACCAGCTCCACATCGATCAGCCAAGTCTGTTGGTCCTTGGCGTCCGCCTCCAGCCCCGGACGGGGCTTGATAACGCCGTCTTCCAGCGCCTTCGACCAGTCGGGCGCGCCCCGGCTGACCGGCAGCAATTCGGCCGCCGCGTCCCAATTGGTCACCCGTTCGATGGGCGCCCGCGGCGGTCCGGCGGGCTGCCACTCAGCCGGAGTCGGGATCCCCGTGTGGCAGCGCGTACAGGCGTCTTGCACCGGAAACGCCACCTTGCCGTGACAGACACCGCAGTACTCTCCGTCGTAGATCTTCTTCATGGTGATCGGGTTGGCGCCCTTCTTCATCTGGAAGATCTCAGTGTGGCAGTTGTTGCAGCTGAGCAGCTTGGTGTGGGCTTGGTGTGGAAACACCACCTTGAAGGCGGCGCTGCCCTCCGGCACCAGTTCGACGTTGAGCGGCATGACTGGCTGGTCCTTGGCGGTGTCGTCCAGCCCCGGACGGGGGTTGATTACGCCGTCCTCCAGCGCCTTGGACCAGTCCGTCGCCGCCCCCTTGACCGGCAATATTTCGGCCGCGGCTTCCCAATTCGCGACCCGCTCTATCGGCGCCCGCGGCGGCTCTTGAGGCTGCCACTCCGGCGACCCGGGAAAGCCGGTGTGACACCGTGCACAGGCGTCCTCGACCGGAAACGCTACCGTGCCGTGGCAGACGCCGCAGTACTCACCTTCGTTGATTTTCTGCATGGTGATCGGAGTGGCGCCGCGTTTCATCTGAAAGATGCCGATGTGGCAGTTGTTGCACGCCAGCCACTTGGTGTGCGCCTGGTGCGGGAATACGGCCTTGAACGCGGCGATACCGACCGGGATCAACTCGATATCGAGAGGCAGCACAGCCTGGTCCGGGGTCTCCTCGTCCAAACCGGCGCGGGGCTTGACCACGCCGTCGTCGAGCGCCTTGGACCAGTCCGGGGCACCGGACTTGACCGGGAGCAGGCGCGCCGCGGCGTTCCAGCTGTCCACCCGCTCGATGGGTGCCCGCGGCGGCCCGGCGGGCTTCCAATCCGCTTGACTGGGCATGCTCTGGTGGCAGCGATTACAGGCGTACTCCACGCTGAACGCGACCTTGCCGTGACAGGCCCCGCAGTACTGGCCTTCACGGATTTTTTTCATAGTGATAACCGGGCGCGGCGCATCCCGATCCAGGGGAAAGATGGCCGGGTGGCAGCTGTCACAGGTCAGCCACGTCGTGTGTTGCTCGTGCGAGTAGGTGACCGCAAAGCCCCCGGAACCGGCGCGGGCGATTTTCACGTTGAAGTCCAACACTGCCTGCCGCGGCGACGACGGCTCGAGACCGTGCCTGGGTTCGATGGTGCCGTCGCGCAACGCCTCGCCCCAGTCGACCCGGCCGTGCTCGGTTTTGGGCAACAGTTCGGCCGCCTCCGGCCAGGCTTTAGCGCCCTCGATCGGCAACGGCTCCCGCCCGTCTTCGCCGCTGGGGGCCTTTTTGGCGGCCTCCAGCGCCACCTTCGTGTGCGCCAGCTCGCGCTCCAGGCGGCTGACCTCACGCGTCAGGTTTTGGCGCACGCGCGAGGTCGGGGGAGGTGGACCGGAGTCGACGCCGTCAAAGAACATCGAACGGGTCTTTTGGCTGCATCCCGCCGGCAGCAACGCGACGACACCGCATCCTACCAACAAGGGAATCAGCCACTTCCTAGCGACCCATGTCATACCTGGCTCTCAGTACCTTTTTTACCGTTTTTCTAGCGTCGCGCCTAACCCACACCGGCGGGCTGTCCTGTTTAGTTTAGCGCACGCCACGCGCCTCGACGAGGCCCAAACGAAAACGAGGTTTGGCCGGGTTATACAACCCTTGCCAAACCTCGCTTAACCTCTGGCCCGGTGTGCGCCTTACTTCCTGTTCTCGACTGCGCACACGCGGCGCGTCCTGCCGCGACGGACCGCCCTTATCGCTTTTTGTGTCGAACTCTACTTAAGGTGGCACTTGACACAGATGTAGTTTGCGGTGTTGGTGCCCAAGTTCCCCCGCAGGAAGAATACATCATCCACGTCGGACCCGTTGTGCGGGTCGTGACAGGACGTGCACTCGATTCCCGTCGTGCCCGCATTCGTGCCGGCACTGATGTTGCCCGAACCGTCGTCGACGTACAAGCGGATGCCCGTTGCGGTGGGATCGGCCTGCCAGCCGCTGCCCACGGAAGCCGCGCCGTTGGTCACGGTGTTGTAGGTGTTCACCACCCCGCCGAACGGGAACGGCATTGCCACCGGGTGGTTGCCGGTCATGTCGCCGGTGACC
Organism: uncultured Gammaproteobacteria bacterium; assembly: GCA_947258785.1. Classification (GTDB taxonomy): domain Bacteria; phylum Pseudomonadota; class Gammaproteobacteria; order Arenicellales; family JAANXG01; genus CAMYJT01. Next base: position 27,595 of record CAMYJT010000013.1, on the reverse strand, counting down.
GTCGCCTTCTGGTTGGCACCAGTGATCTTGATGTTACTCAAAGGCGCTCCCGGAACGCCACCGTTCCACCAGCCGACATCGCCGATTGCCACGCTGCCGTCGTGGCAGCTCAGACACTTGGCGCTGGGGCCTTTGTAAGTCGCACCGTTAAACGACGAGTACGACGTGCCGCCGATGGTCACCGAACCGGCCGCCCAGGTAAAGTTGTTCGCGCTCAGCGTATGGTTCCACAGCAGCGATTGGATATTCGCGTTATGCGGCGTGTGGCAGAACGTACACAGACCGACCGGCGGCGGCCCCGGCGCCAGTGTTGTAAAGTCGTGCTTCGTGGCGGCCAGACCGGCACCGGGATCGCCGGGCGCCGCCCAGGTCATGGCCGGGATCAGAGCAAGCGCCCCGAGACCGGAAATAATTGCAGTTAACTTCTTCATAGCATACCCCCTATCGTACGCATTAGTAATAAATAATGTGAACTTCCCAACAAGTTGGACTCCTTAAAACAATAAACTATGGTGTTGCAGAAATCGAAATACATTGAGCTACTATAAAGTATCGTACCGTTACCTCACATTTTCAAAAAAATTTAACACAATTTTAGCGATACACACTAAAACTGACTGTGATACAGCGGTATTGTCCAATAGTCTCACCTCAACCCGTCGACGGCGCGCCCTGCTGCTGTGACGGCGGCACACGGAAGCTGTCGTCGGACGTCGTGTTCACCAGCTGGTACACATTAATCCGGTGGTTCATGAAATCCGCCACATAGATGCGGTTGTTGGCGTCGATCTCAACGGCAGTCGGGTTGATCAGCAGGCCCGCTATCGGTCCGCGGCCACCGAAAAACATCAGGATCTGGCCCTTCTGGTTGAAGATCTGCACATTTGACCAGCCCGAGTCCGCCACATAGACGTTGCCGAAACTGTCCACGGCAACGCCTTTGGGCTTGTCAAACATCCCCCAGGCGTTGCCCCGCTGCCCGATGCTCCTCACGTAGTTCCCGTCCGGGTCGAAGACCTGGATGCGAGCGTTCACCGTATCGGCAACATAGACGTTACCCTGCCGGTCCACCTCGATGAAGGTCGGAAACAGAAAATAACCGGGCCCATAACCCCTGCCCCGGCCCAGCGTGCCGATCGGCTCGCCCGTCATGTTGAACACCCGCACGGTGTGTCCCTGTTTGTCCTCGCCGCGATTGTTGCGGCCGGTGTCGGTGACATATATCCGCCCACGCTTGCGATCAATGGCAATGCCGTTCGGACGCACCAGATCGGGGTGCACAATGGCGCCGATCTTCGTCCCGCTGGGGTTGAAGATGGTGACCCGGCGCCTGTACTGCTCGACAACATACAGATTGCCGCTGCTGTCCAAGGCGAGCCCGGACGGGTAGCCCAGAGACTCGATTTTATGGAACCTCCGGCCATCGAAGTCGAAGCCAAATACTGTCCCGGGCGAGAAATTCGAGACGTACAGACGCGAACCGTCGTCGGAGACCGCCAGGCCCATGGGCTGCACGATGCGGGTCGGTGGCGGCTTGACACCGGCGAGGATATTCACCAGGTTCTCGCTGAACGTCGTCTCTTGATTGATGTCTTTTTCGCTGGTGATGGTGCGGACAAATTCAATGCGCGCCGTCGCTGGCGGTTCGGGCCACACGATCCGCGGCACCTCCGGTTCCTCCGGCACCGTCGTGCAGCCGGCCAACAGCAATACGGCCAGCACGCCGACGCACCGATGACCGCGCGCCGACTTACGCCCGGCACCACTTCGAACCTGCTGTATTCCCGCAACATTCATATATCTATACCGCTCCGCGGCCGTACTCCGCCTAACCATAGAGTAGCATCTAATCCGAGTACCGTAGACCGCGAAAACGTCATTTTTCTTTAAAAACGGTCAGTTTTTATTGATGAATGTCAATTTAGAACGATAATTACCTAGTCCGACTGTTAGTTATAGATCGGAGAACATGCACAACATGGTCCAGCCGCCCACCCGGCAGCTGCAATCAGTTGTTTTTCGCGCCCAAATCGATCCACTGCTTGAACGTGTCGACCTCGTCCTGTGACAACGGCGGCTTGCCGTGAGGCATACGGATGGACAGATCGGTTTTACCGGCGATGACCAGGTACAGCGAACTGGAGATCCCCGACCCCGGGACAATCATCGGCCCGTACTTGGTGCCTTTCATGAGATTCTCGTAACTGTCCATCAGTAAACCGCTTTTCTCAGAGCCCGCACCGCCGGGGAGGTGGCACTCGTGGCAATTGGCCTCGATAAGGGGCATGACGTCCGTCTTGAAGCTCGGTTCGGTTTTGGAGCAACCGGCCGCCACGGCAACGGAGGCAAGCGCCAATCCGGCGATGTGTGCTTTGCGTAGAGACCTCATATTGTGTATCCCAGATGGTTGGTGAGCGGTGGACCCGCCAGCTCGGACCCGTAATACCGGGGCTGAACGGACTGCTGCACGTCCGACGGATACCGCTATCATAAACCAATGTAACCAGTTTGTGGCGGATTGCGCTGATACCCACGGCCCGCCGGGCGGCCGACCGCGCTCCCGCTTTCGCAGTCAAGAGCATCCGACGCTCGGACACGCTCCTAGCCCCGCACATTGCTCCAGGGCGTTCCGCTCTTAACGCACCCAATCCAGGGAAATGGGGTCAGAGGTCTTGCTCTAACCCCATTTCCCAATATCTTCGTGACCGCCAGCCCACCCCTTCACCATCGATCGGGATGCATGGCACAAATACGGGCTAATCCTCTATTCCAGGCGGTATGAGTGGTATATAGTGAAGCCCGAGCCGGTCATCGGTGGATGACCAGACATAAAAACTCACGAGGAGGAAAAACGAACGATGAGTGTGAAACGCGTAGTGATGATGACCGGTCTGTCGGCCGGTTTAGTGGGTGCGCTGGCGCTGTCCGGTACCGCCCACGCCGGCGAGCTGAATCGCGGTGCGCTGCTATCCGCCCAATGCGAGACCTGTCACGGCACCGACGGCACAGGCGCTGCGCCGATGCCGTCCATTAACGGGATGGACGTTGCCGACATGGTCGATGTGATGAAGGCGTTTGCCTCGAAAGAAGAAAAGTCTACCATGATGTATCGCCATGCGCAGGGCTATTCAGACGAGGAGCTGAAGGCCGTGGCGGAATACCTGAAAGGCAAGTGAGTGAGGGCATAGTAATGAATATCCATGATATGAATCGCAGAGACTTCATCAAGCTCCTGGGCGCGACCGGTGCGGTGTCAACCTTGACGGCGTGCGGGCTGCCGACCGCGGCGATGGCCAAGGCCGGTGGCCGGGTTGTGGTGGTCGGCGGCGGCTTCGGCGGCGCCACCTGCGCGAGCTATCTCAAGCGCTGGGGCCCGGATCTCAATGTCACCCTGGTGGAGAAGGAGGCCAAATACGTCACCTGTCCGTTCAGCAACAAGGTCATCGCCGGTGACATGAGCATCGCGGAAATCACCCACAGCTACGACGGCCTGAAGGCGCGCGGCATCAACGTCATCAACGGCGAGGTCACCGGGGTCGACGCCGCAGCCAAAAAGGTGTCCCTGAAAGGCGGCCAGGCCTTGAGTGCCGACGCGCTCGTGTTGTCGCCGGGCATTTCCTTCGAATACGGCCGTGTCGAGAACGACGACAAGGTCGCCGAGTCGATGCCACACGCGTGGCATGCCGGCCCGCAGACCGTGCTGCTCCGCAAGCAATTGGAGGCCATGGCCGACGGCGGCGTCGTACTGATCGTGCCGCCGCGCAAGCCGTTCCGGTGCCCCCCGGGCCCCTACGAGCGCGCGAGCCTGATCGCCCACTACCTGAAAGCCAACAAACCGAAATCACGCATTGTGATTGTCGATTCGAATCCGAGCCACTCCAAGCAAAAAGCCTTCCACGCCGCCTGGGCGCACCTCTACGGTCTGGGTGAGGGCAAGATGATCCAGTGGGTGAGCGGCGACCAGGGCGGTCCGGTGGTGAAGATCGATCCATCGACGATGACGGTGGAGAAGGAGTTCGGCGACAAATTCAAGGGCGACGTGATCAACTTCATCCCGCATCAGAAGGCCAGCGCGCTGGTCATGAGCGCGGGGCTCACCAACAAAGACGGCTGGTGCGATGTCGACCAGGGCACCTTCGAGTCGAAGGTCGCCAAGAGCGTATACGTGCTGGGTGATTCCTGCGTCGCCGGCGCGATGCCGAAGTCCGGGCACTCGGCCAATTCGCAGGCCAAAAACTGCGCCGCGGCCATCGTCGCCAAAATGGCCGGCCAGTCACAGCCCACACCGTCTTACGCCAACACCTGCTACAGCCTGATCAGCCCGGACTTCGGCATCTCGGTCGCGGCCGTGTACCAGTTGAAGGAAGGAGCAATCAAGAAGGTGTCGGGCGGCGTCACCCCTCCCCATCCGGGAGAGAACGACCGCTTCTACAAGAACGAGGCCAAGTACGCCAAGGGCTGGTACAAAGGCATCACCAGCGACATGTTCGGCTAAGCGAATCTCCTCCTCCGGAGGAAACACCGACAAATGTAGGGTCAGAGCAATAGCTCTGACCCTATTTTTTTAGCCCTGAATAATTGGGTTAGAGCGAAAGCTCTGACCCAATTCTTTCCAACTGAACTTTTACTCAGGAATCGAGTAAAATCCTCGAACACGGTGAATAAATCCTGAATCCACTCCGGGAGGCTGCAAACCATGCGCACGGCTCTGCTCGTACTGGTCTTTTTGGCGCTCGCGTTGACGGTCGGTTCGCTGGCGTGGGGCCTGATCTCAATGAGCAAGGGCGGTGAGTCCGACCGCCAACACAGCCACGAATACATGTTCGCACGGGTCGCGTTCCACGCCGTGGCGGTGGCCCTGGCGCTGTTCGTGCTGTACATCTTTGTCAATTAACCGACAGCCCAAAGCTCGGTCACCGGACTGGTTGGCAGATTACGCCAAGACGGCAACCAGACGGACTAAGTTACGGACTAAACCTCACCGGTGTCTAGACGACTAGAGCTGGTTGACACCACGACTACGGAACGGTCGCTGCGCAGACTGCACACGGGCATCGCCGTCAGCCGCATCACCACAACAATTCTTATTCTGGCACTTCTCATTGTACCGTTGGCGAAGGGCGGCTACGTCGTGTCGGTGCAGGCGCTGCACGCCATCGCCGTCGTCCTCGCCGTCGTCTATCAATACCTGATCGGCCAGGGACCCGAAAAGGCCGGACCATGGCTGGTGCCCTGGGCCGTGCTCAGCACGTACATCGCGTTCCAGATCGCTTTGGGATGGATCTCTCCGGATCCCTTCGAGACACTCGCCCACGCCGAGCCCGGCGCCCCGGTGCTCAAACCCGGGTACTTTCCCAACACCATCCATATGGGCTACGCCCTGTCCTACTGGGCCAGCTTCTCGATCTACTGGATTACCGCCTGGCTGGTGGCATCCATGGAACGCCGCGCGGTACGCTGGGTCCTCGCCGCCGTGGTGGCCCTGGCCGCCTTCGAATCCCTGTACGGGTTGATTGTGTTCGCCGCCGGTCAGGAGACCATCCTGGGGATCTGGCCTAAGCAACATTACCTTCAGGACGTCACCGGCACATTCGTAAATCGAAACCACTTCGCCGGCTTGTTGGCCGTGTGCCTGCCTCTCGGCACCGCATTCCTGTTTGCATCCAGGCGCGGCGGTGGCTTCGATTCACCCCGGCCAGTGCGCTACGCCTCAGCCGCACTTTACGCTGTAGTTGTTGGGTTGGCGATTGCCAACAGCCACTCGCGTCTGGGCCTGGCCTCCGCCCTGATCGGGGTCACCGCCTGGTTCTGGTTGCTGAGCCGTTCCACTGAATTCCAGAACGTAACGGCCACACGCTGGGCGTGGATCGCCATGGTTTGCGCCATCGTACTGGCCGCCTTGTGGTTCGGTCCGTTGGCCTTGACTCAGCGATTCATGCGCTTGCCGGACGCTACCAGCCGCTACGACATCTGGCTGGCGATGCTCGAGTTCCCCCTGTCCGCTTGGGTCACCGGTATCGGCGCCGGCGCCTTTGTCGACGCCTTTCCGCTGGTACAGCCTGGCAACCTGCAGAAACAATTCGACCAAGCCCACAACGACTGGCTGCAGTTTTTATTCGAACTGGGATTGTGCGGCGCGCTGGCAACCGGCCTGGCCTTAATCTACTGGTTTCGCAAATCGAGGCCCAAGCGGTTTACCTTTGTGCAGCTTGCCGCGGCCGGCAGTATGATCGCCATCGCCGTTCACAGTCTTGGAGATTTCAATCTGCAGATTCGTGGCTCAGCGCTGGTATTCTGGATTGCCGTGGGTATTTTCATGAATCCGAACCTGGCCAACGCAAACGCAAAACGCGGCCCACCGCCGCGAAACGCCGAGTGGCAACTCGATGCGCGATCGCCGTTCCAGAAAACATTAAAAATCCCTGACTAACAACATACCCAACACCGGAATGACCAAGGCACCCATCGTTGCGATCACTTGCTGGGGGGCACCGCGCGAAGGAGGCGGAGTTACTCACTCCGGCCCCATACTCTTCACCCGACGCCACTTCTCTCGGTGGGAACATGGGTCAGAGTCGTGACTCCGACCCCATGTTTTAAGTTCCGCCGCGCAGTTGATCCGCTTGGCCCGATCATCGTTCTGAGCGTTAGTGCAACCCTCCGGTTCGTTGCACACAGGCTCGTTCAGGCAGTCCGGATCAAAGCAATCAACCGGATCAAAGCAATCAATAAGATGATCGTTGTCGTTGCCGGAACCGTCGTCACAGAATGCGCCGAGTACGCCACCGCGCGCGGTGGCAAGTGTTTGCGACAAAAAAGGCGCAGCCGCCTGAATCAGCGGCTGCACCCAGCGTAACGCTATGACGAAGAACCGGCTGCGCTAACGAGTACAGAACTCATCAAAGAGGCAGTCCGTATCGTCGCAATCCACAAAGTTGTCGCCGTCGTCGTCCACACCGTTGTCACAGACCTCGATGCCCGGCCCGCCGCAAGACGCATGCGCAGCGCACTCCGGATCGGCGCAATCGACCAAACCGTCGTCGTCGTTATCCACACCGTCGGTGCAGTTCTCGGGGCGTTGGCGTCAATGCCGGAAACAAATTCATCCGGCGGACAGGCCTGCTCCAGGGACGTGCAGATCAGATCGCCGTTTTCATCGACACCGGTGACTACCGTCCCCGGTGGGCACTCCTGCTGCAGCGGCACCTCGCAGATCAGGTCGCCGTTGGCGTCCACCCCGACCACTACGGTGCCTGGGTCGCACGCCTGTTCGAGCGGCACCTCACAGATGAGGTTGCCGTTTTCGTCGATGCCGACCGCCACGGTCCCGGGTGCACAACTCTGCGGTGGGGCGCCCACGGTCATGGCATAGCTGTCGTGCTGCACGGTTGCCTGACCGGTGCTGACCACCAGCAGATAATCGCCCGGCGCCACCGTTTGCGGCACCGTCATGATCAACACGTCTGTCGCCGTGTCCACCGTCATCGCTACGCCGCCCAAGGTGACTTCGGGGGAAACTCCGTTGTCGAAGTTGCGGCCGTGGATCATCAGGGTGGCGTCACCGTTGTCGAAGCTGGTTTCGACCTGCGTCACCACCAGCTGCTGAGCGTGTTCCTTGGCAGATGCACCCGACTGTTGCTCTTCAATCAGCTGCTGCACTACCTGCCCGAGTGCCCGGTTCTGTTCGTGCACCATTTTCACCGCGTCAACAATCTGACTCAAAGTCTGTGCCGCGGCCGGGCCCGACAACCCCCACAGCAGCAAACCGGCCCCAATGAGTGAAAGCCTAGTTGTAATCCTCCGCATCACCCGTCCTCCTCGTTCTTACACTAGTTGTTTATCCACGCACCGCATAGCGTCCTTCCCGATTTGGCCCCTTAACGGCAAGCTCGTCGTCATCGGGATGACACCAACCCGCTGCGGGGCGCACATCCCACCGTAATTTCGCACTGCTAGTGTTGGTGCTTCTCCAACCGAACCCGGTGTCATGACAACCGTTACCTTCAACCACACCGAGACAATAACCCTGTAAACGTCAAGGAAGTATCCGGTCGCGGCTGACGTGTCCTGTGCGCCTGGCTAAGAACTTAAGGGGCCGGAGTAAACAACTCCGAATCCTTAATTCTTCATATTCTTTCCGCCGACCCGTTTTGCTTGTACCGCTCCAGGCCGGATTCGCGCGCTGTCTTCTGTCGATGTCGGCGCTTTACGTACGCCCACCCGCCCTGCCAACCCGGTGCCTGCCGCGTGCTACCATATGACCTTCGGCAACACAGTGACCCTGCGCATGACTGACTCTTTAAACATCACTCACCAGCCCCCGTCCCGGCAGCACCGCGCCCGTTATCCCGCGACCCTCGGCGTGCTGGCCGGACTGCTCCTGGCCCCCGGCGCCTACAGCGCGCCGCCGGACCTCGGCCCGGAGGCTTACGCCACCGCGCGCAAAGGGGCCCAGGACCTGATCAAAAAGCGGCAACGGCTGGATTCGCTGTTGTGGGGGCCGGAGTTGGTCGCCCAGGCCTACGAGGCCCGCTTCAGCCGGCTGTGGGACGACCTGCTCCGCAAGCCGGGCCGGTTCATGATCCTGGGCCATTTCCCATTCAAGACCCTGATACTGGGTAAACACCAGAGCAGCGAACCGCTGGAGCTGAACATCGCGCGCTACCGGTTCACCGAGGGCGGCCAGCGGTTGACGCCGGAGACCTGGCGGGCGTTCCTCGCCGACGCCGCGCGGCAGGGCTACGAAATCGTGCAGACCGAATGGCATCACAGCGAGTTCAGCCCCCCCAGCGGCGGCAAGCCGGCCGAATCGACGGTGTCCGCGGTGCTGCACGTCGCGCGTGACGCACCGGCCCACCGGGTGATTATCCGCGCCGAACTGCACGTGCTGTGGGAAAAGCCCATCGACGCCGCGGCCGAGCCGGTTCCCGACACCATCAGCGTGCGCAGCATGGAGATCCTCGAGCGCGAGCGCCCACCGGCCTTCCGCGAGGTGTTCACGGTGCCCGGCAGCGATGCGCGGCCGCTCATCCACCCCGTGCTGGTCTATGACTTGAACAAAGACGGCCTGTCGGAAATCGTCGTCGGCGGCCAGAACCTGGTGGTCTGGAACCGCGGCAACGGCCGCTTCGAGACCCAGCCGTTCCTTAAAGACGACCCGGATCTGTACGACGGTGCGGTGTTGGCCGACCTCACCGGTGACGGCCACGTCGATTACGTAGCCGTCGATACCGAGGGTTACCCGCTGCTGTTCGAGGGCGACGCCGAGGGCCGGTTCCTGAGCGCCGGGCGGCGCATCGCCGACACCCACTTCGGCTTCCCCAAGGCCGTCACCGCCGGCGACATCGACGGTGACGGTGACATCGATCTATTCATCGCCAACTACAAGTACGCCTACAGCAAGGGGCAGTACCCCACCCCGTACTACGACGCCAACGACGGCTTCCCGGCCTATTTGTTGCGCAACGACGGCAACGGCACCTTCACCGACGTCACTGAAGCCGCCGGCCTGGCCGGCAAGCGTTACCGGCGCACCTACACGACTTCGTTCGTCGATCTTGACGACGATCAGGACCTCGATTTGATCGTGGTCAGCGATTACGCCGGTTTCGACACCTATCTCAACGACGGCGCCGGCACGTTCACCGACGTCAGCGACCGTTTCGGAACCGACCGGCATTTCTTCGGCATGGGCCACACCTTTGCCGACTACGACCGCGACGGCCAGCTGGATTTCTACGTCATCGGCATGAGCTCGACCACCGCCCGGCGGCTGGAGTCGATGGGCCTGGTGCGGGACGACAAGCCGATCCACAATGTCATGCGCAAGGCCATGGGCTACGGCAACCGCATGTTCCTGCGCCGCGGGGACCGCTTCGTCCGCGCCCCGTTCAACGACCAGGTGGCGCGCACGGGCTGGTCGTGGGGGGCGAGCTCCTTCGACTTCGACAACGACGGCGACAAAGACATCTTCGTGGCCAACGGCCACTACAGCGGCCGCAGCACCCAGGACTACTGCACAACCTTCTGGCGCCACGACATCTACACCGACGGTGCCAAGGAGGATCCGGCCCGCGACATCGTGTTTCAGACCGAGTCCACCGCCCTGCGCCAGGCCGACATCTCCTGGAACGGTTACGAGCACAAGGTGTTGATGATGAACCGCGGCGGTGCGGAATTCGTCAACGTCGCGTTTTTACTCGGCGCTTCGTTCGAATACGACGGCCGCGGTGTGGTCGCCGACGACCTTGATGCCGACGGCCGCGTCGATCTGCTGGTGGTCGAGTTCAAGACCGCCGGTCTGGACCGCAACCGCTATACCCTGCACGTCTACCAGAACACGCTGGACCAGTCCGGCCACTGGGTCGGCGTCCGGCTGCCCGATCACGCAGACGGCTACTCCCCCATCGGCGCCACCGTGACGGTCGAGACGCCCGGCGGCACCCACACCACCAAGGTGGTGAACGGCGACTCCTTCTCCACCCAGCATCCCGCTTCGGTGCATTTCGGACTCGGCGAGGCCGCCGAGATCGGCGCCGTCGAGGTGCGCTGGCCCAATGGCGCCGTGAGCCGGATCAAGGCGCCGGCCGCCGACCGCTACCACACCGTCCACCCCCCCGGCGCGGCCGACACCGCGCAGGCGGAGCAGCAACCACCGCCGGGCCATCGGGCGCCCTAATCACCGGCTTGCGTCACGGCGGCGAGATCGGCAGCACTCAGTTTTATTGACGTCACTAATCCGATCGGTGGTGGCAGCGGCGCGTGTATCCGGCCACTCGCCGATCCCGTCCCAGTGTGTTGTCGAACGCCCGCACTTGCGCTTCGCTCGAAAGAACCTGGGGCCGGAGTAAGTAACTCCGATCCCGCTTTTGTTGCGGGTTGACCACCGGCGCCCCAAGCGCTCAACACTGACCACAACACCCCGGGGGAACCAACACCGCGGGCTCGGGTCCAACCTTACATTCACCGAGGAAATACCGAGTGTTTGACTTGGTTATTAAACTGCGATAAAAAAGCGTAACGACTAATAAGTTGTTTTGGGGGACAAGGGGTGAAGTACAACGACAATCAGGACCATAACGGTGATCGGCAGCGCCCGATCGCAGGAACACTCGGGTGGGTGATAATGACGGCCGCGCTGGCGACGGCCATGTTTGGGTGTACCGAGCCGGTCGAGCAAGCGAGCGCACCCCCGCCGGAAAGCGGCGCGGTGGACACGGCTATCAAGCAACCCGCAGACTCCGCACCAATCTTCGCCGCCACGAATCCGATAACAGCCTCCCCAAACGAACAGCTCGCGGCCGTTGCACGCGATGCCATAGAACACGACGAATCAGGAGGGCCGCGGCCCGAATACTTTGAGGCGCAGGACCAAGACGGCGGTGGAGCGGACGTTACAGCCAGTTCCAAAGTGGATGCGGCACAGCAATCGCCCGAGTCCGGCTTTTCCCTGGCCGGCGACGCCAGCGGCGTCTACTGGCAGCCGGCGCACGCCACCACCGATGCGGCGGGAGTCCCCGCGAATTACGCGCACCTGACGCTGACGGTGTCGGGGCCGGGCGGCGAGCTGATCCAACACCGCTTCGCGCCCGGCGAGGCCATCGCCGTCGGCGCCGCGAATGGTCAATTGCCGGACGGCATCTACAAGTGGGAGACCACGGCCGCGCCGGTCATCGAGCCGCAGGTGCGCGCGCAGATGTCGGCCGTGCGGGAAGCCGGCGACCTCACCGCCGAGCGGGCGTTGATCAAGCGCCTGCGCGATCAGGGCCAGCTGCCCACCGAGGCCGAGGCCCGGGCCAATGTGAAGTTTGGCCAGTTCCGCATCCAGGACGGACAGATTGTGTTGGCGGACGCCGTCGAAACCGGCGACCGCGATTAACCGTTTGAGACATTACACTTTGAGCCGAGGAGACAGAACAATGAAGCGACTCGTCCTAACCCTCAGTGCGGTGGCGTCACTCGCCGCAACCGGCATCGCCCGGGCCGACATCGTCCACAATGACGACGTGATCATAATCGGCAGCCTCTGTGTCGGCTTTGACTGCGTCAACGGTGAGAACTTCGGCTTCGACACCCAGCGGTTGAAGGAAAACAACCTGCGGATCCATTTCGACGACACCAGCAACTCGGCCAGTTTCCCCAGGAGAGACTGGCGGATTGTCATCAACGATTCCACTAACGGGGGCGGCGAGTACTTTGCCATCGAAGATTCGACCGCGGGCCGCCAAGTGTTCCGCATCGAGGCCGGCGCACGGACCAACGCCCTGTATGTCGAGGCCGACGGCGACATCGGTGTCGGCACCAACAACCCGGCCGTGGACGTCGACGTGAAAACGGGCAACACACCCACCTATCGCCTGCAGCAAGACGGCACCGCCGGCTTCACCCCCCAGACCTGGGACGTCGCCGGTAACGAGGCGGGCTTCTTCATCCGCGACGCGACCAACGGCTCGACGCTGCCATTGCGCATCCGGCCCGGGGCGCCGAGCAGCGCTGTCGACATTCATGCGGATGGGGATGTGGGCGTCGGGACCTCTTCGCCGCAGACCCTGTTCGACGGCACGCAGGCATCACTACATGTGCGGCGCACCGACGGTGACGCGTCGATCCTTGTCGAGGAAGCGAACGGCACGCCGGTCGATCGGGCATTGCTGGAATTGAAAAACAACGGCGGAACTCAGTTTCTTTTGAACAACACCAATTCCGGGGATAATTGGCAGTTCAGTAATGACGTAAACGGTAATTTCATCATCTCCCTCATCGGCAGCGGCGGGCGGGAGCTGCAGCTTACCAACACCGGTTTTTTCCGAGTGGGACCAGCCGGTGCGACGACATTCGAGGTCGACCCGGTGACGCCGAGAATCCGTTTCAACGGCAGTGACATTCACACGGTGCCGTCGTCCCGTAAATTGAAAGAGGACATCGCCGGTGTTGATCCGGCTGAGATTTTGGCTAAGGTGATGCAGCTTCCTATCGCCAAGTGGAGCTACAAGGCGGACGAGGGGACGATACGGCACATCGGTCCGTTAGCTGAAGACTTCCACGAGTTGTTTGCCTTCGAAGGCCCTGCAAACGGCATCTCGCTGATCGATGTCGACGGTATTAACCTTGCCGCCATCCAGGGACTCCATCAAAAGTTGGCAAAACTGGAGGCGGAACGTGGCGTTCTGCAGTCCCAGGTCGCACAGCTACAGGCGCAGTTGGACGCCGTAAAACAGCGGCTTTGATAGGTTGTTGCTCGGCCGTACAACACCACGAGCGCCACTCGATCCGTAAGAAGGCCGGCGTAGGTCCGCGCCGGTCCAGGTGATTGATCGACAACACGACGATCTATAGTTTTCAACGGAGCGTCTCCCTACGGCGCTGAGCAGTCGGGTGTCATCCTGATCCTGCGCGGAGTTGTTAGCTATGTGCCGACAATCTGATTAATCAATTCGCGCAGTTCTTGTGTTGCTTCAGCGATCAACGAATTGGCCCTTGCGCGGGTGCTGTGCTGTGCTTTGCTCAGCGCCTCTGGGCTTCGTGTCCAAGCGCTCAAACGCTCGCACGCTTCAGCGACGAAATCGTCGCCGTAGTCGACCAGCACACAATCGCTATGCGATATCATCTCTTTAGTGCAGCCGCGGTCGTATGCGATTACCGGCCGTGCATTAATCATCGCCTCTAATATAACTAGAGGCTGGGCCTCGGGCATTCGGCTGGGGAAAAGGAACACGTCTATCTCACGGTAGAACCTGGCTTTCTCTTTGTCGTCGAGGATGCCGCGGTATTCAAGAACATTACCCAATTCTTCCAGTGCGTCTTCTATTAGCTGTTGGCCTCTGCCGACAGCGCGGCCTGCAAGCACCCCTTTGATTGGAAGTTCTAGCTTGACTGCCTCGCGCAAGGTGGCCAGGAACGAAGTCAGGCCCTTTTCAGGCATTAGATTACTGAGCAGGCCAATTACCAACTGGCGTTTGACACCCTCCACCCGTAATTTAGGTGATTCAACGGTATTCGAAAAAGCTGCGGTATACCAAGCGTTTGATACCACAAGGCTTCCGGCTGCATTTTTGTAGAGCCTTGTGAATTGTTGAGCCATATCGCCACAAACGAGAATGTGTGTGGCTTTCTGTCCAGCTATGCACGTCAGCGCTGACATTCTGATTAGGCGTTTATAGATGTAGCTGTACGTCTGATGATAGATAAATATTCGGTGCCTCGTTAACCGTCCACTGGCAACGAGCAAAGTCGTGTACAAAATACCCCAACCGCCGTCGGATGAAACACACAACGTATGCTTGACCGATCGCCGACTGGACAGAATCACCCGGCAACCGTCCAACACCCTCATAAAGCGCCTTACGTGATAGTACAGCGACTTATCCAACGTCCGACCGGACAGGTTGATTCTACGCAATTGACACCGGGCGGCGATTTCGTTAGCGAGATGTTCGACCATGGTTGCCAGACCCGCGATAGGGGGCGGGAACGGTCCGGCCACGACGACGATATGGTCTTGTTTGGTCAAATCTTCCACGAGATCTTCATCCGTGAAAACCGACGCCTAGTCGCCTGATCTCACATCGGTAATAATGATTGTCGAGACCGGCCTGAACCCGCAGCGCAGTTTCCGGATATGCCAATTCGGCAATAACAGACGCATCATGTGGTGGTCGGGAGTCTCGGCAACTGTCGGCTCCTCGTTGGCTACAGCGCCGGTGTGATTCAGCCTGCACGGCTCTACTTCCGTCCGGTTTGTCCAGTCCACTGATTTGTTGAGTCTGTTTTGGCAGTGTGTGGCGAAATTTTCTGAAGCGCCTGGGCGAGGTTGTAACCGTGAACATCAAGATCGAAATACCGCGCTGTAGGGCTTGACTTGATCCTTGTGATTTTCGTTGACGAAGATAAAGAAAGATTCCAGTTCGCTCCATAGGCCGTGTTGTTCAATTTCCCAACTATGGCCCCATACGTGAAAATTGTATGGTACCGGATTTTGGGCAAGCAAATCAGCGAAGGCCCGCATCAAATCGAAATAATGATACCTTGGGGAAAGCTTTATCAACCATGGCAGCGCTCTCGGGTTATTTAGCGCCCCGTGTTTGAGAAGGGAAAGTTTGCCCCGGTCAAAAAAGTGGAAAGCCGTGTCAATGTGGAAGGTAAACGACTTGGAAAAGCACATGCTCTTGGCGGTACGCGCTGTTCCGACACAGGCTTTCGCCGCACGAATATTTGCCGCATCGAAAACACCGCCCGGATAGGCAAAGTGCGCGATTGACGCTGACAACACACTCTCGAGAAACTCCCGACCCGACTGGATTGCTATACAGGATTCGGCATAGCGCAGTCCTTTGAGATCCGTATGATTGTAAGTATGGCTGCCGATTTCCTGCCCACTGTCGAAAATAGTTCTAAGTTCATGGCTGGGAACTACATTGCGTTCTGGATTCGTCGCCGGAACAAAGAAGATGGACGGTATTTCGTGGCGCACCAATAGGTCGAGGAGCTTTAAATCTTCTTTTGCTCCATCGTCCCAGGAAAAAGATATATCAACACTCATAATACAATGGGTCAGATGCTCCTAGTCAAACAACTGGAATTGGAAAATTACGATTCCGGTCTTGAGCCCGATTAAAATCCGGGCGTCGATTCTATCCGTAATTGTGTAGATTTTCATGCCGTGTGCCCCTAAAGATCAAAAAGCGACAGGGTGTCTCCGTTTTTACCCGCCGAAAAGCCGGGTTTAAGTTCTCCGCCTTGGTACGCCCGACAGAACGTATTACTGATTCTCCCAATCAATTATAATGGGAGGTTATCCGGAGGGGGCGACCCCGCACTGCTCGGCATGGACATATCGCAGTAAAAATTATTTCGGGACACCGGCGCGCTGCCCGGCAACAAGGATGAAAAACGAACGTCCATTGTGAACAAGGGTCTCTAAGTAGGACATGTCCGCGACATACCAAACCGAACTGCGCACACGGCAGCGGTCGGAGCAAACCAGCGCAAGATCGTTGTTGGCGTTTTTGTTTGCCGCAACCCTCGGTTGTGCGGCTGTCTCCGGTGTATTGTTTGTCGCCACCCTTCAAGAAAGATGGGCGTTGTTGGCTTTAGGGATATTGTGCATACCGGTTTTAATGTGGCACCACTGGTTCAGAAAGCCCGATCTTTTCGAGCCGATAAACTTTATTGGTCTGAGCGTATTTTTAGGCGTTGTGACCACCATTGTATACATCGTGTTCGTTGTCGATGAGTTTGCTCATGATAATTTGCTGATGGGGCAACCTGAGTCGATTCTTGTTTGGACGCTCATCATTATACTTGTCGGCTTGATAGCCTTGTCCCTCGGCTACAGCATTAAACCACACGCGCACTTCGTGCCGTTGCCCTCCTTGGTCAAGAACGCGGAATGGAGTACCAAGAAACTCATCATCGTTATGGTTTTGCTCGTCGGTATATCTTTGTACTGCATGGTCGCTTTCATAGGCGCCATGGGGATTGAGCTGAGCGGCGCCACTAGTTTGGGTGCAATATCTCAGAAACGAAGGTTCGTTATTAGTGACGCGACCTACCAGTATGCGAGTCTTGGATATCTGCGATGGGGTGCGTCATTATTGAATTACGTGTTTCTTTTCTTGTTCACGGTCTATGCGGTGAGTAAGAAGAGCTTGTTTTCGTTGCTTGGTGCATTCACCGTAGTCGCCGCTGTGTTGTGCATCCCTTTCCCGGTGCTTACCAGTGCCAGGTCTGAGTTGGTCATTACCTTTGTTCAAGCTGTAGTGATATGGCATTACGTGCGAAAACCGATCTCGTTGAAAGTGTTGGGAATACTGGTTGTAATCGGCTTTGCGGTAATTGTGCTGATGGGAGCACTGCGGGCTATCCCGGCCGGTAAGAGCCACGTGAGTGTCGGTGAAGTTATTTCGGAGCAAACGCTGGGACAGATCGTCCAGCCCAGAAACTGGCTGGATGTCAGCAAAACCGCTCACATTATTAATGCCATTCCCGAACTTCTTGAGTACCAGTATGGGAAGACCATGTTGACCTGGATTGTTGCGCCCATCCCGAGATCCGTCTGGAAAAGCAAACCGGAAATACGGCCTGGGCCTTATCTTGGCGAAACCGTGTTCGAATGGCGGCGCAACATAGCCGGTGTTCCTCCAGGCATCGTGGCCGAGCTCTATTGGAATTTTGGTTTGTTTGGGGTGCCACTGGGTATGGCGCTGCTCGGCATGATTCTTCGCCTCATCTCCGTCAATTTTCTAGCAGAAATACGCAACGTCAATGTCGCTCTACTATACAGCGCACTGGTCATCCCGCTCACGATCGGAATCAGTGGAGGTGATGTTTCCGGGGCTATCATAGATTGTTTGATGTCGATAATTACCATCAGCTTGATAATACTCTTCATACGCAGGAAACAAGCGAAACCTTACATACAAAGGCGGCCTGTCCGGCAAATGACGGTAAGTAATGATTGACTTCGTTATCATCGGGGCGGAGCGATCCGGTTCGACATTGCTACAGCAGTTGCTGCTGGCGCATCCGCAAGTGCGGATGCCGAAACGGGAAGTCCCGTGTTTCGAAGATCCGTACTTCTCGGAGGACAGCGTCAAAACGCTGCAGCGTCAACTTGATCTGTTGAAGAACGCGTCGGGGAACTGCGTTACGGGCATCAAACGGCCGAATTATCTGGGGCGTGCGGAGTGCCCGCAGAGGCTTCGGAATTATGCGCCAAACGCGAAATTGATCGCGCTCCTTCGGAATCCGATTGACCGTGCCGTATCGGCGTATTTTCATCAGATGAAATTCGGTTTTATTCCAATTCGACCGATAGAGCAGGGTTTGCCGGACGTGCTGGATGGGAAATACGCGACTCGTTTTCCGGTGTCCGAGGAAATCATCAATTTTGGGCGCTACGAACAGCATCTGCGGCGCTACCAGGAACTGTTTCCGGACGATCAGCTAATCATTCGGACCAACGATGATTTCAGTAACAACACTACCGGTGTTATAGCGGATATCTATGCCGCCCTGGGTATAGCCGATATCGAAGTGACGCACAGGGTAGTGCATCCCGTTAATGAAGGTATCTACTCATATACGCGGCTGAAGATTCTAGATATTCGCAGAAAGAGATATTTTCGATACGACGAGAATACGGGTCGTTTTGATCTGAGCGACAAAGCAGTGGATAGGTTAATTCATTTGGTTCTTGCCGGTTTTGACCGCTACGTCTTGCGGATAATCCTGGGCAACAAGAAGCCGACCATTTCCCCTGATCTGCGTAAAAGAATATATGCGGTGTTCGAAGACGACATACAATTCCTGCAGGAGGAATTCGCACTGCCGGTTGCAAACTGGGTGTTACGCGAATGATCGGATTACGCAGGCTTGAGCATTCACATACGGCGCCGGCCGGAGACCACTTCAACCGGAGCGGAGGAAAGTGAACCGGACGCTTGTACTGATATCAGGCGCCGTTACACTAATCCGCTAGCACGGCCTCCATTGCGCCATCCAGCCGCTCTTTGTATTGTTTTTCATAATACGCTCGGTATTCACCGCTCTTAATCTTTCTCCACCACCATTCGTTATCGACATACCATTTGACCGTCATTTCCACCGCTTCGTCAAAGGCGAGGCGCGGCTCCCAACCCAGTCCGCGTATTTTTGTGCAATCCAGGCTGTAGCGCCGGTCCTGTCCCGGTCGATCGTCCACCAAGCGGATCATGGAATGTGGTTTGTCCAGTAACTCACAGATTTTTTTTGCGACCTCCAAGGCGGTCGACTCAAGTCCCGAACCGAGATTGTACACATCACCCAAAACGCCTCGATGCAGTACCGCATCAATGCCCCGGCAATGATCCAGTGTGTGCTGGTAATCGCGTTCATACAGACCGTCACCGTAGACAGGCAGCGGTTCATTGTCGACGAGATTGGTTGTAAACATCGGGACAACCTTTTCGGGGTATTGATATGGACCGATGTTATTACTACCGCGTGTGATGGTAACCGGCAGACCGAAGCTGGCGTGGTAGGCCAACACCAGCAGATCACCACTTGCTTTACTTGCGGAATACGGACTTCTAGTTTCCAGCGGATCAGTTTCCTTGAACGCCCCCTTCAGAGCCTGACCATAGACCTCGTCTGTAGATACCTGATGGTAGCGCTTTAACTGATACTTATTGGCGGTGTCCAGCAAAATGTACGTTCCGACAACGTTGGATTGCACGAACGCGTCGGGGAACATCAAGGACCGGTCGACATGGGTTTCAGCGGCAAAATTTACTATCGTGTCGATTTCAAACTTCTCTACAACCTCCGATACCGCACGGGCATCACAAATATCGCCCTGCACAAACGCATACCGGCCGCCAAATTTTTCCGAAAGGCCCAGCAGGCTGTCCAGATTCCCGGCATAGGTCAGTTTGTCGTAGACAACGATCCGGTAGTTCGGGTGCGTATCAAGCATGTACCGCACGAAGTTTACACCTATAAAACCTGCACCTCCCGTTACCAATATGTTTTCACATTCGTGTTCATCGCTCGTTTCCAAACTCGAATATGAGGTGTCATAAACCCTTAAATCTCTAATCTGCTGGTCGGAAACTTCTCCGGACAACACGTCCGACATGGCGGGTAACGCCCGGGTTGGAACGGGCACCGACGCGCATATATGGCGCACTTCGCTCAGTGTGCGGGACGACATCCGCGAAATGGCGATGATTAACTCGTCGACGTTTTGTTCTTTGACGAGACGGGGAATGTCGTCTCGATTACCCAAGATGGGGATATTTTGAATTCGCAATCCCAGCTTGGCGTCATTGTCGTCAACAAAACCCACCGGAACATAGCCGAGGTCTTTTTCGGAGAGAATCAGTTTGAGTAGAGTGGCGCCCGCGTTTCCACCCCCCATGATCAGCACCCGGCGGCTTGGTTTGATCTTGGCGAGAACGCGTTTGTTGTTCTCGTACAACCAATTGAACACGATGCGCAGCGCGATACGCGATCCACCCAGATAGCAGGTGAACAACAGCCAGTCGATCACAAAGAAGCCGCGCGAAATGACCGGTGTGTGGCCGAAATTTGGAAATACCCAGAAGTTGATGAAGTACAGGATGACGGAACCTGTGGTGACGGCGTAGACGATATGCGTCATTTCCCGGATGCTCGCGTGGCGCCAAATCTGGCGATAAAGGCCGAATCCGAAATTCAACGCGATACGCAGGATGAGAGCCACGAAGAGCAGGGGTAGCG
This sequence comes from uncultured Gammaproteobacteria bacterium, assembly GCA_947258785.1. Classification (GTDB taxonomy): domain Bacteria; phylum Pseudomonadota; class Gammaproteobacteria; order Arenicellales; family JAANXG01; genus CAMYJT01. The sequence continues at coordinate 7,357 of CAMYJT010000013.1, read as the reverse complement.
CGGGTCCAAGTTGATCGATGATGGCCGTAAAAGCTTCAAAACGAATAATCAGACTGATAACGAAAACCGCAATGATCCCTATGACGTCCCCAGCTACGAGAAAGATGGGTTTTACTTCCAGAACATCTTGTCTCAAAAAACGCTTCATGACATAACTCCAACTTGTGTTGCTTGGGTTTCTTCGTGATTGATCCTTTCACGCGCGATATGTTGTCGAACCAAAGCTCTATTCGCGTGAATGCGTAAAATCGCCTCGCATAATCCGGTCAGCATTTGTGAACTCATTTTAGAATAAATCGGCAAGCACAAGACCTGACTGGCGACTCTATCGGTGATTGGAAGCGCGACGTTGTCAGGATTCGCATAGACATGATGCGCGTGCAACGGTGGATAGAAATACCTCCTGACGTAAATGTTCTCCGCCGCCAAGGCCTCTACTATCGAATCCCTTCCCAATCCAAATTCCTCTTCGTCTACGAGCACGCAGAGATTTTGAAAATTCGTTTCCACGTACGGTCGGATCTCCTGGAACGAAAGACCGGGCAGTTGCGATAAGCGCTCGATAATATAGTTGGCGTAGCGCCGTCGATTTTCGATATGAGCGGATATAGTCGTCATCGCGCGGAGGCCCAGCAGGGCATTGAATTCCTGCATCTTGGCGTTTAGCCCGGCGAAAACAGTATTGCCGTCTCCCGGATCACCAAAAGCACTGCCCAGCTTGACGAATTCGGCCAGCTCGGGATCTCCGGTCGTTACACAACCTCCTTCACCGATAGCAAATACCTTCGTGGCGTGAAAACTAAATACTTCGGCCGAACCAAACCGGCCCACACGTTCTCCCCGGTACATGCTGCCAAACGCATGCGCGGCATCGAACAACAACGGGATATCGTGTTGCCGTGCTATCCGTTCTAGTTCGTCCACCTCGCACGGATGCCCGTAGATATGAACACCTAAAATGGCCACCGTTCGGTCCGTGATGGCCGCTTCGACGGCTTCGGGATCGATGGTAAACGTGTCGGGAAGAATGTCCACAAATTTGGGTTTCAAGTGGGCCCAAACCGCGGCATGGGCGCTTGCTGAGAAAGTGTAGCTCGGTAGAATGACTTCGCCAGTTTTTTTTAGAGCGGACAAAGCAAGGATGAGCCCGAGTGTTCCATTAGCGACGGTGACAGCATGGGGCACGCTTGTAAACTCCGCCACAGCGCACTCGAATTCTCGCGCATAGTGAGAGCGGTTGGTCACTTGGCCGGATTTTATAGCGGTGCGAAGATCTTGCTCGATCAAATCGAGATCCGGCAGCAAAGGTGCTACGATACCGAGCGGCTTGGCAAATTGGGGCGTGCCACCGAGAATAGCGGGTTTCACAGCAAGCGGCTCCAATCGACCGGTTGATCGAGACGCCGGACGACGCGTGCCGGAACCCCGACGGCCAGTACGCCTTGCGGCAGGTCGTTCACCACCACGGCTCCCGCCCCGACAATCGAGTCTCCGCCGATGTGCACGCGGGTCCCCACGGAGACGCCTACGCCAAGGAATGCACGCGGACCGATGTGTACTCGTCCCGCCAAGTGAACGCCTGGGGAGAGGTGCACGCCATCCTCCACCTCGCAGTCGTGATCCACGGTCGCGCCGGTATTCACGATTACCGCATCGCCGACTCTGGCATCGGGATTGACAACGCCCCCGGCGCATACGCAGATACCGCTGCCTAGGGTTGCCGACGGTGAGATGACGGCGCGGCTGTGGACGGCATTGAAACACCGGTATCCTGCTTTCTTAAATTGGACTGTTAATCTCAGGCGAGACGGTGCTTCACCCAAAGCGAATATCAGCGAGATGCCGTGTGGCGGACCTAAACTCCTCAAGTAATCCGCGTTGCCCAGTACCCGGTGACCGCTTACGGTATGGCCGCGCGTCATCTCGTCCTCGTCGAGAAATCCCTCAAACTGCTGGCCACGGCTCTGGAGTATGTCTGCAATAACTTTACCCTGGGCACCGGCTCCGAAAATGTATTGTTTCATGCGCGTGAGAATTTACGTAGAGAAGTTGCCAAGAGTCAAGCGTCGCGGCGTAAATATGCCGTGTCCGGTCGGCCGCACGGCGATGCGTAGCGGGACGGCTCAAGCGCCGTGTGGCATGATGCCGGCGGTTGTTCTGCTCGCGCTTTACGGATGTACATTGCTTCGCTGGTTTACGCCGGCGGCGGATCAGTGTCCGAGCCGGGGGTACCCGTAAATGGTCTGATGGTAGCCTGGCCGGGCTCGGAGACTCCTTCGCTGGTTAGAATCTTCCAACCGGTCAAGGCCAGTATCTTAATGTCCAGCTGGAAAGAGACGTGGTCGACATACCAGACATCCAACGCGAATCGTTGCTCCCAAGAAATGGCATTTCTGCCGTTAATTTGAGCCCATCCGGTAATTCCAGGCAGCGACTCGTGTCGCCGGGCTTGTTGCGGGCTGTACCGATCGAGGTATTCCATCAATAAGGGCCTCGGTCCGACCAGGCTCATTTCACCACGCAGCACATTGACCAACTCAGGCAGTTCGTCGAGGCTTGTGCTTCTCAACCAGAGGCCGAACTTTCCCAGTCGATGATGGTCAGGCAGTAGTCGGCCTGTGGGATCGGCGGCGTCCGTCATTGTGCGGAACTTCCACAACCGGAAGGGATGTCCTCCAAGCCCCGGGCGCTGTTGACTGAACAGAACAGGCGATCCCAGCAAGATACGTACAAACAAGGCCAATAAGCAAAGAACCGGAGCCAAACAAACTAAGGCGGTAATGCCGACGAGGACGTCAAATACTCTTTTACCCCATGCTTGGTACATGTTTACTGTGTTACATACTGCTCACGCTGACTTCGCGGGAAACGAGTCTGGCATCCTGGTTTGCAGCCCGCTGCTTTACTGATACCGCGCTCAATATCGCCTCTACAAACCGAATGGCGAGAACTTGCCAATGCCGCAGAATTCGGACGGCAAGTTTAACATCTTCAGGCGACAAGTTTGAGTCTAGGTTCAACGCCTTTGCCGGACCGTTCCTTGCGAGTAGATTTTCGAATTGGTTCCTTATTTGCATCGCGCGGGGTCCAGCTCCTCCAGAAGTTCGTCCCACAGATCAGCAACGGGATTCATGTCGAAAAATTGTTGTCCGGCGCGAAACGCACGCATGCGGGTTTCGTGCAGCATCTGACGGTTCTCGACGATCGCTTGAACCGTTTGTTGGAGGCGCTTCACATCACCCGGTTCTACAACCCATCCGCATCGATGCTCGACAAGCATGTCGGCCAGATCCGAGTTGCTGGAACAGACGGCCAGTATGGCCTGCCCGGCCACCAGCGAACTATAGGTTTTACTTGGTAGTAAAATGTTCTCCGCCTGCGGTGCGATCGTCACAACCGAGACATGAGAGTTCCGCATGAGGCGTGTCCAGCGGTGGTCGTCCACGGGCGGTGAGAAACTTACCGATTCGCGGTCGACACGAGTTTCAATCAAATCGCGCAGTCGACGAAAACCATCGCCGGATGAGTGGAATATCCATCTCTGTTGCTCCGTTCTCATCGCAGTCGGCGCCGAAAGCGCTTGCGCAAGAGTTTCGAAGTCGTGCATTTTTCCCATGTGTCCGCAGTACAGGAAGGTGACCGCTTCGTTTTCTGGTATCATGCGCGGTGGGTATGTGGAAAATGGTTTTCCGTCCGCGCCGACTGGGATGACGCGCGCCAGTTTAGCCGGCCCGTAACGATCCTCAGCATGTTGCCGTAACCTCTCACCGAGGAAAACCGTGGTATCGCACTTGGATAACATGGACCGGGTCAGTGATTGTATTACACTGGATAAAAACGCATCGCGGCGCAGCATACCCGTCATCTCTAATGCGTCCGGAAACAGGTCATAGAGGAGATGGATCACGGGTATACTCTTTGGAGACACGACCCGCGCCAGCCAAGGCGCGAAAAACGGATTGGAGGTGACTATACGAGTGGTATTTGAATTGGTTTGCCGGCAGCGGCGAATAATTTTCAACCCAAAGCCCGGATACGTTTTCCACCGCTTGTGCCAGCGCGAGAGAGTGCTCGCGGTGGCGCGGTATTCTGAGGCATGTAGCGAGGAGATGTCCTGAACACTCCATCCCTTGTGCTCGAGTTCCTCACACAGACGTCGCTGAAATACCCATCCGCCGACTGAATTATAAAACTGAAGCTTCCTTAATTGATGTTCCATGTGCGGAGATGATGTTGCATCGACGTTCGGAAATTTCTTTAGGGAGCGGACACTGGATGCAATTGTTAATTGACGGCCGGACTCGCGGGCAGATAGTCATTTGAACGACATCAATGAAGCGCGGAAGGGGCCATTCTCGTTTAGCAACTACGGTCAACGCTAATTTAATGTCGATTAGTGGCTGCGGCTACGTTGCGGAATTTACATGCGAAATTTCAACAGCGAAGGATTCATTGCCGGGACGTCGGGTTCGTTGCGTAAATGGACACGTCAACCCGTTTCATTTGTTCATCAAGTCAAAGGTCGAAATTTATGATTGATCGAAGGAGCACTTAAGTATGCCGGCGACACCCCATCTTCTGCGTATGCGGAGAAACAATCTTGAAAATCTACCGCCCTGGCAGAACATTGAGTTAGCGAAAGGTTACGCCATACGCCATTACCAGCCGGGCGATGAAAAACCTTGGACGTTGATTATACAGGAATCGATGTCGTTGAGGTGGAGTCTGCGACGGGCTCGTAAAAAAATTTTCAGGGCGAAGGAATTTAATCCGGAGAATGTGTTTTTTGCAACATGGAACAACGAGCCGATAGGAACCGCAAGTGCGTGGCCCGAGTCCCCATCCGAGCCCGACACCGGTCGAGTCCATATGGTGGGAGTCTACGCCGCGCATCGCGGAAGAGGTCTTGGGTTCCTCCTCAGCCTCCGCGTATTGCATAGAATGCGGGAACTCGGATTGCAGCAAGCGGTGTTGAATACGGAGGACGATCGCTATGAAGCAGTCCGAATCTATTTAAAGCTTGGCTTTACCCCGGAGTACGTGACGGAAAAACATGTACAGCGGTGGCAATATATTATTGATTCGTTTGAGACAATGGAGCGGTAGTCGTATTGGGGCCGGTTTGATGGTGGGTTGCCGTAGCCGCAGAAGAGGTCCGATTTACCGAACCGGTTTATTAGGGCGCCCGTTATTTCACTCGGATTCACATACGCGGTCCACGCAACGCCACTCGGGCTAAACACGGAAAAGGGGGTCGGGCAGTTCGTCGCGAACAAGTCCGGTAAACTAACAGAAAAGGGCGTCCGGTACGCGTTTCTGCAACGGTGAGCGCTTTCAAGGCGCCGCGGGGGGTGCCCCGTTCTGCGTAAACAGGCAGTCCATTTGGATGATTTCTCCGGTTGCAGGGTTTGACAACCAACCGACCGGACGGTCAAACCGGAAACCCGCGTCGCGCATCGTTGCAAGCATATCATTGAATGATAATTCACCCTGGTATAAAGGCTTGAAAGAAGATTCCAGCACGACGAAGTCAATTTGCTTCAGGCACCGCCGCCCGCCCCGAATCACGGCGCTTTCGTATCCTTGCACGTCAATTTTCAACAATACCGGGGCAACCAATGTCAGTTCTTGGGTCAAGGCGTCCAAGGTATTCATTTTGACAACGATCGTTTCCTTCACGTTCGCGGTGGGGAAGGCCTCCAGATGCGAATCGGCGAGCGGCAGTACTGAGCTGGAATGGCTGTAAGTGTTGATGTGGAAGGGGACTTCTTCGGCCGTTTCCCCGGCGGCTACGCGAAAAGTCGCTACGTTACTCAGATTGCGTGTGTTGCGCGTCAGTGCTGTATAACAATCGGGGTGAGGCTCGAAAGCGTAGACTTTTGCTTTCGGAAACAACTTGGCGGCGGTTACCGCGAATTGCCCAACATTGGCGCCGACATCCAACACCGTGCTGGGCTCCAGTCCCTGCTTGGCCAGACTCGACACCATTTGGTACGACGTAAACGAGAATTTGGGCCACGATACCATAGCCTTCAATGAGGCAGGATCCAACAGTGTGGGCAGAATGGTCTGAAAGAAACGCGACATACCTTGCTCGACAGTCTACTCCAAACGCGAACGCGCCTACAGGCATCTCTCGGCCACCCAGGAACTGGGCTTCGGCGCGCGACGATATTACCGCATTTGGCTGCAGGCTTCGAGCATCCGACTCCTACCGAGTTCGGTGGCGTGATCGCGTCCGCGCAGAGATGTCGCCTGGCACGCTGAGAATCGATGCATGGTGCCGGGACGCCGTGTTGTTTGAGGTTGATTGCAGGTTGGGTGTACTTTGGTCGCGCTTGCCGGAACGGTGATTCGCGTATCTGGACACGCCATGGTCAGCCTGGCTTGAGCGTGGTCTTTTCGCTATCCTCCCGAGTACCTGGCACAGTATTGTATCTTCTCAACATGGTAACGTACTGCATGGGAATCGATCGGAATCGGGAGCGACGCATCGCGAAAAGCGATAACAATAAGAGATTAATGAGACACCGATGACAGAGGGTCAAACTCGGCCGGCACCGCCGTTCGCAACAACTGACACGAGCACGCCCAGGTGGCGTTTCCTTTTTAGCCGTCGGATAACGGGTTCTGGTTTTTGATGGTTGCGGTTTCACTTTGGGCCGCTGCGATGGCCGCGTTAACCATGTCCCTCGACGGTTGGCGCCTGGAAGGGCCCGGCACAATCGTGGATACACGGCCCGCGGGACTCACTGTCCGGTACACGGCGCCCGGGAAGCGTGCATTGATACTCCGGCCGCCGGTGCCGGTATTGCTTCCAGCAGGGACTACGCGGATTCGTTTTTGGTATGCGAGGCAGGCCAAAGACTTTGATTTCACAATGTTATTGAAGGATGCGGCGGGGCGAATCCATCGCGTGCCGGTCATCACCAGTGGCCCGACATTCCCAAGCATCCGTCATCAGGAGATGCGGAAATGGTCCGTTTGGCAACAGGCCGAAACCATACACCTGCTCGCTCAAGCACCGGCCTCTGGACGCGTGCTGCCCGAGCACCTGGAGCGGGTTGAAGCAATCACTTGGCGGGAACCGTTGACGATTGTCGGGCTGGAAGTCCGACCGCCCAAGCACCGCCGCAGACAAATTAAGCCCGACCGAAAGTTTCGTAGCGGCATTGCCGCCGGCAGGGCCGCGTTGTGGTTGGCCGTGCCCAACGCAACGAATCTCGATGGGTTTACCGCCACCACCAACGCGTATCTGGAGGATCGATGGCGATGGGGCTGGGACGTTCCGGTACCTCTGTTCCTCGACGATCTGACCTCAAAGTCGGGTCCCATTCGCTATCGGATCGTGATCCGC
>CAMYJT010000012.1 GCA_947258785.1 uncultured Gammaproteobacteria bacterium | reverse complement strand
CGCGCCGCGCGCGAGGCCGATCTGTCCGGCGCCCTGACCACCGCCACCTTGAGTTTCGACTTTCGCACCGACACCGGCGTGGACGCCACGGACGCGGTGGTGGTCGAGGTCTCCAACAATGGCGGCGGCAGCTACGCCCCCCCGCTCGAGACCTTCACCGGCATCACCGGCGCCAGCTCCGGATCGCGGAGTTACGACATCTTTGCGCAGGCCGCCGTCAACACCCGAATCCGTTTCCGGATCACGAACAGTTACGGCGGCGCCAACGAATTCTTTTACGTCGACAATGTCGAGATCGCGTTCGACACCGCCGCCGCCGGCGGCGGCGGCTCGGACATCGCGACCGGCGCCGACGTGCCGCTCGACGAGGGGATCACGGTGACCTTCTCCGACGGGTCCGGCTCGCCGTCCTTCGTGGCCGGCGACTCCTGGGATGTCTCCGTGCTCCCCGACCTGCGGCTGCCGACGTCGCTTGCCATGTCGATGCGCATCATCGACGGCAAGATCATGTGCTCGACCTGCCACGACCAGCACAGCCAGGCCAATCAGCCCTTCGATCCCGCGGCCCCGGCCTACGCCGGGCGCGGCACCGGCAACGGCCGGCACTTCCAGCGCCTCAACAATGACGTCAATCAGATGTGCGTCGACTGCCACAACGCCCGCAATGTGACCCAGTCCGCCCAGGGCTCACACCCGGTCGGCGTGCCGATACCGGCCGGTGAGTACCAGGTACCTACGGCCCTGCCCCTGGATTCCGCCAGTGAGATTCAGTGCATGAGTTGCCACCAGGTTCACTTCACCGATTCGGGCGGCGCCAACGGCGGCGCCGGGGACGGTTATCTGCTGCGCCAGGGCATGACCGAGCTTTGTATGGATTGCCACGTGCACGCCGCGGCCGGCACCGGGACCAGCATCGAGACGGTGCGCGACGAGTTCAACTCGGTGTCGTACGCGAACAACAACGGCAGCGTCAACTGGGCGGACAACTGGATCGAAGACGATCCCCAGGGCGGCGGCGCGTCCGGCGGCAAGGTCCGGGTGACCGGCGGCGACCTGCGGTTCGATCAACGGAACGAAGCGGGCTACGGCGTCAGCGCGGCGCGCCAGGCGGACCTGTCCGGCGGCGTGATCAGCGCGACCTTCAGTTTCAACTTCACCACCGACAAGGACGTCGACCCAAGCGACGCGGTGTTGGTTGAGGTTTCCAACAACGGCGGCGGCAGCTACGATCCGCTGGAGACCATTGACGGCATCAACGGCGAAAGTTCAGGATCGCGGAGCTACAACATCCTGCTGTGGGCGGCGGTCGACACCCGGATCCGGTTCCGCATTACCAACGGTTACGAAGACGGCGACGATTTCTTCTATGCCGACAACGTGCAGATCAATTACGAGCTTCCCGGCACCCCCGGCGCCGGTTCGCACTACGACACCGCCAGCGGCGCCTTGTGGTCGGGCGGGCAGTACGGCTCGAACTTTCCCGCCCACAGCGCCGACAAGCAGGGCGCCTGTGTGAACTGCCACTGGCCGCACGGCTGGCCGGACGACGCCGACATCAACCAGGATTATCCGTTGCTGTGGGTCGAGCGCTACGACGTCGCCGCCGATCACTCCGATCCCGACGACGCCGAGGACCTGTGCTACACCTGCCACGACGGCTCACCGGCGGGCACCAACGTCAAGACCGTGTTCACCCGGGCCATCCGGCACCCGGTCGCCGACTCCGAGCAGGCCGCCGGGCGCTCGGTGGAGTGCATCGACTGCCACAACCCGCATCAGGCCAACGGTCCCGCTCACAACTACAACGCCACCGCCAATGTCAACCGCAACAACGTCAGCGGCGCCCTGGCCGGGGTGTTCGGCTGGTCGGTGGACTACACGGGTCTCGGCAACTTCGTTGCCCCCGGCGCCGGCAACTACGCCGACATCGACCCCTCGGTCAAGGAATACCAGATCTGTTACAAGTGCCACTCGGCCAAGTCGTGGTCCTTCGGTACGCCGCCCAACGGGTTGTCGGCCAACGGCTCGGTGGCCAATCCGGTGTTGACCGATGTCGCTCAGGAATTCAGCCCCGAGAACCGCTCCGGACACCCAGTGGTCACCGGCCTGGACAACTATCCGAACTCGATCTCGGTGGGTGGCTATAAGGGCCTGCCGAGTGACTTCTTGAAGGCGCCGTGGGACACCAATGTGGGTCAACAGACCATGATGTGCTCGGACTGCCACGGCACCGACGCGGCCTCGCCGGCGGCCCAGGGACCGCACGGCTCCGCCGCGCAATTCATGCTGCGCGGCGCCAACGCCAACAACTGGCCCAACGTGCAGCTACAGAACTTCAATTCGAGCTGGTGTGCCAACTGCCACAACAAGGTCGACAGCGGTGGAAATACCGAGGCCCATGACAAGGGTAACCATCAGGATCTGGCGTGCTACCGCTGCCACATCGTCATCCCCCACGGGGGCAAGATGTCGCGTCTGATCGGCGACCGCAGCGGGTCGATGCCATCGCGCTATGCGTACAACAACGACAAGAACACCATGTACGTGTACAGCTTCCGCAAAAATTCGGTCAACAACTACAACAAGGACGACTGCACGGTCACTTGCGGATCGCACGACGACCAGAACAACGCCTCGATGGAGAACTGGTGAGCGGTGGGGTTGGAGGATGCATGCGGGTGTTGGCGAAACACCAGTCTGTAAGTGACCGGTTCTCATTAGGCGCAACGCTGCGCGCCGTCAAACGACTTCTGCTGCGGCGGTCGGTCATCACCTTTGAGATCGTCGGGCTGACCCTGGCCGGGATTGTCGGCGCCAGCCTGCCACAGCTGGGCATCGCCTCGGGCGAAGACATGGTGCGCCTGTACCAGAGCGGGCCGGTGTTGTCGGCACTGGTCGAGCTCTTGAGCCTCGACGACGTCTTTCAGAGCCCGTGGTTCCTGGGTCTGACCCTGCTCACCGCCGCGTCGCTGACCATCGTCGTCGTCGAGCAGTTCAGGCGGCTGGGCAGAGCCTGGTCACAGCCGCTAACCTCCGCCGATCTGCACGATGCGCCGTATCGGATCGAGTTCGAGCGGGTTCGCCGGGACTGCGCCGCTGCCGCGGACCAACCTGCCGAACACGTTGAGATGCGGAGCACCGGACGGCTGGGCCTTGCCGGGTCGCCGCTGTTTCACGCCGGACTGCTGTTGATCATGGCGGCCGGGGCGCTGCGGGCACTGTTCGGGGTAAATGCGATGGTGGACTTGCTGGAGGGCGAGACCCTGCCCCCGGTTGCCGAGGCGTGGGGGGCGCAGTGGCCGGCAGCGGCCGCTAACCCGTTGCGTCTCGATGTGCCGCTGACGCTCGAATCGGTCACCGTGAAGCGCTACGCGAGCGGGGCGCTGCGCGACGTGCGCGCGGTGCTGTCGCTGGACACCGAAGACGGCGCGGTGCGAAAAACCGTGGCGATCAATCATGAAGTCCAGGCCCCCGGCGGCCGCCTGTTTCTCGGCGCCGACGTCGGCCCGACCGCGCTCATCGAATGGCAGCAGAGCGGCGCCGAACCGTTGCGCGAGGCGGTGATGCTGCGCAGCCTCGGCACCGGCACCTACCAGAAGGCCTTCTATCTGGAAGGTTACATCAAGGTGTTCCTGCGTGCCGACGTCGACCTTGACGGCAACCATCCCGACTTTCTCGACGTGCGCATCGTTGACAACGAGCGGCGCGCCCTGTTGTTCGGCGGGCCGCTGCGTGCCGGCGACAGCGTGTCGCTGGGAGACGGCCGCACGTTCACGCTGCACGGCCTGCCGTTCTGGACCCGGCTGCGCGCCAGCCGAGATCCGTCCTTGTGGCCGGCCTATTTGGGATTCGCGCTCGCGCTCTTGGGTATCGCCATCCTGTACACGGTGGTGAAGGTCGACACCTGCGTGGTTATCACCCCCGAAGGAGACCGCGAACGGGTGTTCGTGGCGCTGCGTGCCCAGCGGTTTGCGCCGATGTACCGCGAACGCTTCGAGCGCATGGTGCGCGCTCAGGGGGGCACGGTATGAGGTGGCGTTTGCTTCCAGTTCTGGTGGGCGTGCTGTTGGCGGGATGTCAACAGGTGTCGGTCAAAGAGGCGACCGCATTGGTCGAACGTTACAACGCGGCGGTCTCCGAAGCCTACCGCCGCGGCGACGTGAAGCTCGTCGACGATGTCGTCGGGCCCAACGAGGGCAAGAAATTGACCGGGCTGATCGGCGTGCGCTTCGACATGGGGCTCACCCTGGATTCACATCTGCTGGCGCTCGAGGTCACGGGTGTCGAGCAATCTGACGTGGAGTTGCGGATCCGCACCCGGGAGCGCTGGCGTTATCGCGATCTCAAGATCGGCAGCGGCGAACCGGTGGGTGAGGAATCCCTGGACTCCTACGAGATGGCGTATATCTTTAACAAGATCGACGGCGCGTGGTTGGTCGACGAGATCCGTTTCACCGCGCCGCCGCAGGTCGGGCGTAAGACCGCGCCCTGGGGGACCACAGCCGACGTGTTGCACGGCGTTGCTGCGCCGACGACGCAATGATGGGAACCAATATCGATGGATTCGTTAGCCTTAGAGATTAGCTTACATTGGGTCGCCGTCGCCCTGTACATCGCCGGCACGGTGCTGTTCGCCTACGCGACGCTGTTCGAACATCCGGACAAGGTCCGCTGGGGGGTGTGGGCGGCCCTGGCCGGTCTCGTGCCGCACTCGGCCGCCTTATTGATGCGATGGATTTTACTCGGCCACGGGCCGTACTTGCTCAAGTACGAGGTGTTGTCGTCCGACGCCTGGGTGGCGGTGGCCATGCTGCTGCTGTTCGTCTGGCGCCGGCCCAACTGGGCGCCTATGGCGCTGGTGGTGCTGCCGGTGTCGATTCTGCTCATGGGATTCGCGGTGTTCTCCGATCCCGCCGCCAAGGCGCTGCCACCGAGCTTCCGCTCGGTGTGGCTGGTGTTTCATGTGACCTTCAACAAGCTGGCGATGGGCGCGTTCATCCTCTCCTTCGCCGCCGCCGTAACCCTGCTGCGCAAGCTCAATGGCGCCACCGGACGGCTGCTGGACCGCCTCCCCGGGCCCGACGGCATGGAGGCGTACACCGTGCGCTTGGTCGGCTTCGGATTTGTGTTCTGGTCAACGACCATTCTCGCCGGCGCCATCTGGGCCAACCAGTCCTGGGGCCGCTACTGGGGCTGGGACCCCATCGAGGTGTGGTCGCTGGTCACCTGGCTGTGCTACGGGCTGCTGCTCCACTCCCGATTGTTTTTCCACTTCACGCCCCGCGCCACGGCGTGGAGCACGACGGGGTGTTTTGCCATGTCGATCCTGACCGTGCTGGTGCTGCCGTTCCTCATTCCGTCAGTGCACTCGACCTACTTCCAATGAGGCCACGTGTGATATGCCCGGCATACTCTATATAACCGCACCCTACCACGCCGGCGTCGTCGAAGTGGCCGGGAAGTGGGTGCCGCTGTACCTGGTGTCGCTGGCCGGTGCGACCCAGGCCGCGGGCTACCCATCCGCCATCTACGACGCGATGACCAAAGGCGTCGGTCTCGACGAAATCGGTGACCGGATTCGCGAAGTCAAACCCGACGTCGTCGCGGTGTCGATGATTACCGCCACCACGCCCGACGCGATCAGTGTCGTGGAGCTTGCAAAAACGATCGATCCCGGCATCGTGACCGTCGCCGGCGGTATTCACGCGAGTTTCATGTATGAAGATCTGTTACGCCGTGTCTCGGCGCTGGATCATGTGTGTATAGGTGAGGGCGAAGAGACACTCGTTGAACTGTTGGACGCACTGGCGGCGGACACCGATCTGGCGTCGGTAAAGGGTCTGGCTTATCGCAGCGGCGAGACAATCCTGCGCACGCTACCGCGCCCGTACTTGCAAGAGCTGGACGACCGGCCCATGGCCTGGGACCTCCTCGACTGGGAGGACTACACGTATTTTATTCTGCCGGGATCGCGGCTGGGCGCTGTAGCCACGTCGCGCGGCTGTCCCTACGGCTGTACCTTCTGTTCGCAGCAGAAGTTCTGGCGGCGGACCTGGCGCGCCCAGTCTGCGGAAAGCGTGGTGCGGGAGGTGGACGAATTACATCGGGACTACGGCGTCGACGTCGTACTGTTCACGGACGATTACCCCACCCCCGACCGGCAGCGTTGGGAACGGATGTTGGATCTTCTGATAGAAAGGAACCTCGGCGTCAAGATTCTCATGGAGACCCGGGCCGCCGATATCATCCGCGACAAGGATATCCTGTGGAAGTACCGTAAGGCTGGGATTATTCATATCTATGTGGGCACCGAGGCGGCCAGCCAGACTACGTTGGATTTGATTCGCAAAGAACTCACTATTGACGAGTCCACCGAGGCGCTGCGGCTGTGCCGCGAGCACGGCATTATCACCGAGACATCGATGATTCTCGGGTTCCCCGACGAAACCAAGGCGTCCATCGACCGCACTATCGAACAGGCGCTGGTGTACAACCCCGACTTCGCGCATTTCCTGGCCATCACCCCCTGGCCCTACGCAGATATTTACAAGAAACTCGAGCCGTATGTCGCGGAACATGACTACCGCAAGTACAACCTCGTCGACCCCATCATCAAACCCAAAGCCATGAGTCTAGAGGAAGTCGATCAAGCGATCCTCGACGGGTACCGGCGATTCTATATGGGCAAGTTCAAGGAGATGCTCACCGAGGGGAACGAATTCAAACGCAAGTACATGCTTACCGCCATCAACCGGATGATGAACCACTCCTTCATCCGCCAGAAGATGGGCATGGAGGGCGACAAGATGCCGGAGGCGATCCGCCGGATCGTCGAGGGCAATCTCTCCGCGGACGACACACTGGTTTGTCCTTTCAGCCAGGCGAAAGCACAGGCGGTCAACAATTAATCTCCATGTTGCACCAAGGCGGCGACGGCGCCGTGGTCAGCCCATGGCCCACTGGTAACCGAGCACCGTACCGCCGATAAAGAACACCCCCAGCACCGCGTGTTTGATGATCAGGAACTGCTTGGTCTTGCGGGCATCCAAGTGGGCCCGATCACCGGCGTCCAGGGAACGCAGGTAACCGGTCACCGCGATCAGACCCAGAGAGATCGACTGCAGCCAGAAAAACATGATGAGCAGCCGGGTGACCAGCCCCCCGTCCGCCACCGCCTCCCCCGGCAACCCGCTCTGCTGGTACACGATGGCCAGGACAATGAAGCAGGCCAGCCAGAAGCCGCTGAAAAAATCGTGAGCGAAATAATTGATCATGAACAGCCATTGTTTCATTGTCTATCCCTTCACTGTCAATACAGGAGTTCATCCAAGACCGCTAACCGCGGTGCAGAACCGGCGGAACAACAATCCGCCCCGCAATCCTCATCATAGGCAAAAATCAGGAAGGCGCCAGAAGCATCGTCGGAGGACAGACCCCCGGGTCTGTCCCCACGGGCTTGATGCCGGGACTTATTCGTGGACGGTGGTACGGATGCTCCGCACGTTGCCGTTGGCGCCCGCGATGACTACGGTGTCTGTGGTGATGAAATGGCCATTGGCGTCACGGCCCATGACCACGCCGTTGACATAATCCCCTCGCGTCAGTCCCGAAGCGAGAAACAGGATATCGTTGGAGGCGATCAGCTCGTCTCGGCCGAGCCACGTGTGAGTATCCACGCCCGCCGCTTCGCAGGCCTCGACTTCGTCGGGTTTCTGCGGCGCCATGCGGCCGAACATCTCGGCCCCCATGGCGCGCGCCGCGCAGGCGCTGACGATCCCCTCCGGGGTGCCGCCGATGCCGAACAGCGCGTCGACGCCTTTGTTCAAAATCGCCATCACGGCGCCATTGACATCGCCGTCGCTGACCAGCCTGACCTTGGCGCCGACGGCGTAGATCTCGCCGACCAGTTGCTCGTGGCGCGGCTTGTCGAGGATGAACACCTTGAGGTCGCCGAGGTCCTTGTTCACCGCGTCGGCGAGCGCCTTGAGGCGATCCGGGACCGGCGCCTGCGGGTCGAGCCTGCCCCGCGCCGATCGCGGATAGACCTGTTTGTCCATATAAAAGCAAGCACCCGGCCGGTACATGGTTCCGGCCGGCGCTGCGGCCAGCGTGCAGATCGAACCGGGTGCGTCGGTGGCGAACAGATTGGTGCCTTCAATGGGATCGACCGCGATATCGATCTGCGGCCCTTGGCCAATGCCGACGGCCTCACCGTCGTACAACATGGGTGCCTCGTCCTTGGCCCCCTCCCCGATCACAATGGTGCCGGTCATCTCAATCTGGTTGAGCGCCGAGCGCATGGCGTCCACCGCCATGCCGTCGCCTTCATCCTTTTTCCCGGACCCGATATAGGGGGCGCAGGCCCGCGCCGCGGACTCGGTCACCCCCACCAGTGGGATCTTCAGACTGGTCAACTCGAACATACCGTGTCTCCTGCCAAAATCGATGAGGTGGTCTGGCCTGCGTGGCCGTGCCCGACCACACTCGTTTGCCCGCCGATCATTTGGCCTCATTTGGCCGGCGCGGGCCCTGACCTGGATCAATAAACGCCGCGACCCAGGATTGCCCACACCGCGTCCACATCGGTCCATGGTGTTTCGGGCACATGGCATTCGGACAAGGGCCGCGTTACCATCCGTGTTCACCACGATGAAAACAAATACCGAGACGTCCCACATATTCAGCGAGCTGCATCGAAAGGTCATCGACTCCTCGTTCGATGGCATCGTGGTCATTAATCACCGCTGCGAGGTGGTGTCCTGGAACCGGGCGGCCGAGCGCATCTTTAAAATCCCGCCTGACGAGATCCTCGGCAGAAACATGCACGAGTTCATTACTCCAGTACGCTATCGCCAGCGGGCCAAGGAGGGGTTTGAGCAGTACCAGCAGACCGGGCGGGGTAAACTGTTGGGCACAGTGATCGAGATCGAAGCCCTGCGCGCAGACGGCTCCGAGTTCTGGGTGGCGATGAGTATCAATGACATCGATATTAACGACCAGCGGTGGGCGTTTGCCATCATCCGGGATGTCACGCACATCAAACAAAGTCAGATGAAGCTCAAAGAACTAGCCGAACGGGACCCCCTCACCCACCTCTACAACCGTCGGTCGTTTCAGTCGTGTCTAGAAGAGCACCTGCACGGGAACATCTACCTCGCGATCCTGGACATCGACTTCCTCAAACGCATCAACGACTTGTACGGCCACGACATGGGCGACGAGGCGATCGTCTATTACGCCGACGCCCTGCGGGAATTTTTCCGCGACGTCATCTGCATCGCACGGCTCGGCGGCGACGAATTCGGTGTGATCGGGTCGTTTGCTTCCGACCAGGACGCGGTGGCCGAATTCGAGCGCTTCCGCGAGCGACTCTCAGCGACGACGTTTGAGCCCCAGCCGGACATCCGGCTGTCGACCAGCATCGGCATTGGCAGCACCATGAAGGCCGGAACGGTGGCGCGCAGTCTGCTGCGCAGCGCCGATCAAGCGTTGTACACCGCCAAAAAGAAAGGGCGCAACACGGTCTCCATGGCCTGAGCCATCAATCGACCCGGTGTGTTCGACCGTCGAATTATCGGACGTCACCCTATCGGAAGGTGGCCACCGCTGCGAAGAAAACGGAAGTCACGCGGCAACGTTTTGACCCCGGGGCCACTCCAACACCGGACATCCTGCACCGCCGCCGAAGATCTGCGGGACGCACTGCGCGCCCGATTTGATCCGAGATCCGCCGAGCTGTGATAACGTTACATCAATCCGTCGCCCTAGCGGACCTGATACGCGTCGACGGCGCCGCCCGGTGAACCGGACTCCCGAATCCAGACCCGGCTTTGAGAAGACCGTGACCGATACGAACCCACCCAGTGAGCGCTTTTTAGACGCCATACGCGGCGCCCTTGGCCCCGGCGCCTGTATCACAGACCAGGCCGGCATAGAGCCTTATGTGACCGAGTGGCGGGGAATTCTGCGAGGACGCTGTAGCCTGGTCACTCGCCCCACCTCCACCGCCGAGGTCTCCCGGATCCTGTCGATATGCAACGAGGCCCGAGTCGCGGTGACACCGCAGGGCGGCAACACCGGGATGGTGGCCGCCGCGTTGCCCCAAGGCGGGATCGTGTTGTCCACCGAACGTCTAAACCGAATCCGCGAACTCGACTCCGACAACGCGGCGATGGTGGTCGAAGCCGGTTGTGTGCTCAAAGACCTGCAGGACGCCGCGGGGCAGGTGGGTCAGCTTCTCCCGCTCAGCCTTGGCGCCGAGGGCAGCTGCCACATCGGCGGAAATCTGGCGACCAACGCCGGCGGGACCATGACCGTCCGCTTTGGCAACGCCCGGGATCTGGTGCTGGGCCTGGAGGTGGTGCTGGCCGGCGGCGAGGTCTGGGACGGGTTGCGGACCCTGCGTAAGAACAACACCGGTTACGATCTCAAGCACCTGTTCATCGGCTCCGAGGGCACGCTCGGTGTGATCACCGCGGCGGCGCTCAAGCTGTTCCCGGGCTTGGGGAGCACCGAAACCGTACTCGCGGCCTTGAACACCCCCGACGACGTCCTCAAGCTGTTCGTCCGGCTGCGCGTCCAGCTCGGCGACGACATCCTGGGGTTCGAGACTTTTCCGTCACTCGGCCTGAAGCTGGCGCGCAAACACATCCCCGACATTCGCGATCCCTTCGCCGGGGACTACCCCCAGTATGCCTTGGTGGAAGCCTTTTCCCACCGCCGGGATCCGGTCCTGCGCGAGTCTCTCAACGAGGCCTTCGCGACCGCACTGGACGACGGGCTGATCCTCGATGCGGTGGTGGCCGAAAGCCAGGCCCAGTCCGACGCCCTGTGGCGGATACGCGAGTCCATCCCCGAGGCCCACGCCAAGGAGGGGGCGACCATCCGACACGACGTCTCGGTGCCGGTGTCCAAGGTGCCGCAATTCCTCACCGCCGGCAAGACGCTGGTGGAGCAACGCCTGCCCGGTGTGCGTGTCATTGCCTTCGGCCACATCGGCGACGGCAACATTCACTTCAACCTGCTGCAGCCCGAAGACATGGCCAAAGACCGGTTTCTCGCGCGCATGCCGGAGCTCAACCGCGCGGTGCACGACCTGGTCGATTCGCTGGGCGGCAGCTTCAGCGCCGAGCACGGCATCGGGATGGTCAAACGCGAGGATTTGGCCCGCTACCGCCCGGCGGTAGAGCTGCGCATGATGCGCGGCATCAAGTCCCTGCTCGATCCGAACCACATCATGAATCCCGGCAAACTGTTCCTCCCTGAGGATCTAGGATGATGACGAAGCGATCGAAAAATCGTGAGGCCGGAGTTGTCCACTACGGCCCCATGGTTTGCCGCCTTCGTTTACGGCGACTTCGCCATGATCTGCCCGCGCACCTCTCCACCCGGGTTGGCCTGATTATGCACGTTGACGTAGGTCCCGCCGTCGCGCATCGCCGCGATTAGTTCGGCCAGGGTGGTGCCGCAGCCGGTGGGCATGACGTTGGCATCGGTCAAAGTCGCGTTATCGATCCACTTGCCGTCGACGTCCCATCCCCTGGGGTGATTACCGGCGAGAAACGCCGCCACCGGGCCGTTGGTGTCGGTCACGCATCCACTTGGATGGTTTGGACTCGGCCGCGGATACGGAGTACCTGCCCAGGCGACAGACTGAGGCGGTTTGACTATCGGTATGTCACACCGGCGGTTGGCGTGGTCGCTTATTTCTGCCCGGCCCCATCGAGGCGGGTGATGGCCTGTTGAGGCAGGGGCCAGTTCGGCGCCAACTGTGACGCACGCCGGTAGCCCGCGGCAGCATGATCCAACTGGCCGAGACGCTCATGGGCCATGGCCAGATTGAAATGCACCTGCGGCAGATTGGGTTGAACGCTGAGAATACGCCGGTAGTTGGTCACCGCCTCCTCGAGGCGCCCCAGCTCCAACTGGGCGTTGGCAAGATTGTTGAGGACGCTCAGTACATTCGGCGCCAGTTCCAGGGCACTGCGGTACTCTTCGACGGCCAGGCGGAACAACGCGGGCTCTCTCAGTTTGATGCCGATGTGGGTGTATCTCTGCCCCAACAGGTCGTGGATCGCCGCTGCCCGCGCGGCGCCTTGGATGTGCTGTGATTCCGACAGACCCGACCAGTGTTCCAGCTTAAGGGCCTGTGCGGCCGACCGGACCACGGCGGCTGGTTCGGCGTCCACCCGCTGTTCCTCGATCCCCCGGTCGAGCTCACGCTCGACGGCCTCAAATGCCCCCACCGCAAGCAAATAACGCAAGCGTTGGAGCGCGTGCCCGCCGGACATCGGCGGCTGCCCGGGGACGTCACGAAGCAGGTCATCCATCTCGTCGACACCGCGTCCGATGGTGAGGTACGACCGCGCAATTTCCAGACGCACTGCGGGTGCGTTCAGTGCCGCCGGGTCCAGGTTGCGAACGGGCGGGAACAGCCGGCCCCGCGCTGCCATCACGGCCATCGCGTTGGCAGCACCGGTGTCCAGGTAGAGCGCGCGGGGCGCGGAAAATTCAAGATACGGCCGGTCGTCGCTGTTGACCCGGGCGTCCTGCGACCAGGCCGCCGCATCCCGGTCGCCGAGCCGGAACAGGCCCAACAGGGCATACGGCGAGGGACCGAGATGCGAGAACAGGTCGTTTCGCAAGGCCGGTACCTTAGCCAGTTGATTCTCCACCCGCTCGAGATCGAGACCCACCGGGTCGGCCCCGCCTATGAGCAGATAGTCGTTACTCAGCGTCGACCACAATGAGGCCTGCGGAAATACCTGCTGAAACGTCTTGACCACCATCCGGAAGTCGTCCGGATACAAGTTGTAGCCCTGCAGCCATTGAGCCATGATCCCGCCTTGAGCCAGGCGCTCCCGGCACTGCAGATAGAATTCCCGTGAGAACAAATTGGCGACGCCGGCGAGCCAGGGGTTGGACGGCTCCGAGGTAATGACGTCGTATTTCTGGTCGGACACGAGCAGGGCGTTGCGCGCGTCGCCGACCGTCAAGCGCAGGCGGGGATCGTCGAGCACGCCGCGGTTCGCCTTGAAAAATAAGCGCGCGGCTTCCACCACCGCCGGCTCGATTTCAACGACATCGATCCGACGGACCTGGTGTTGCGCCACCGCACCCGCCGATATGCCGCTGCCGAGGCCGATGACCAGGACGTCTTCCGGCCCGGTGTGCAGGAGCATCGGTAGGTGGCCCAGCATCAATTGGGTGAACATGTCACCGGTGGTGCTCGCTTCCACCTTGCCACCCACGCGCAGGGTGAGACCCTCGGACGATTCGTCGACAGTCACCGTCGTGTTGATGCCTTCGCGGTAGTAGACGACGTTACGGTGCCGGGCGGCGTTCTCCAGCGAGTGGATGTCCTCACTGCGGATGAACTCATAGGGCCTCCAGTGGACACCGGCGGTGAGCACCTTGACGTTCCAGTTCGGCATAAGTAGGACCACGACCACGGCAATCGCACCTGCGGCGGCCGCCGCAAACCGCGGCCAGCGCACCTCCGTCCCCGGCCACCACAGGATGACGGCGCCGATGACGAGATTGGTGATCGCCGCCGCGAGCAGCGTCTTTTGTGCGCCGATCCA
This sequence comes from uncultured Gammaproteobacteria bacterium, assembly GCA_947258785.1. Lineage (GTDB taxonomy): Bacteria > Pseudomonadota > Gammaproteobacteria > Arenicellales > JAANXG01 > CAMYJT01. The sequence goes on along the minus strand of CAMYJT010000012.1, from coordinate 71,331 downwards.
GGGGATGAGTGCGAAGCCGGCCACCACCACGCCGATGATCGTGCCCAGGGTGTTGACGGAATACACCCGGCCGACGTCCCGCCCAACCCGGGCGAGCGACGACGAGTACAGCTGCGCAACGCAGGGAAAGGTGGCCCCGATAAGGACGGTGGGCAGAAGCATCACGATGAAGCTGATGAGGAACTGCACCAGCAGCGTGTTCTGGTGCTCCAGGGCCATCTGCTTGAACAGCCAGACAAAAAAGGTAGGCAGGGCGTCGAAGAGCGGGATCAGCGCCAACGCCGACAGCCCGATACCGAGTTCCAGGAGGCCGAATACCGAGGTCCCCACCGCCCGCCGGGCGGCGAGCCGCGTGTACAAAAAACTGCCGAGGGCCAGACCCACCAAAAAAGTGGTCAGCATGGTGGTAAAAGCGTAGGTTGAACTGCCGATGATCAAGGCCGTAGTCCGCGTCCAACCGACCTCATAGGCCATCGATGCCGCGCCGGAGACCGCGATCGCAACCAGCAGCACGGTCGCCAGCGGTCGGGACGGTTCCGTAGCCACCGCCCGGCCACTGGCCGGGGCCCGGCCAGCTGTTGGCGATGGGGCGGGTTCGGGCCGCCGGCGCCAGGACCGATCGACGGACAGTGCCGACAGCGCTATGACAAGATTCACGGCAACGGCGATCAGTGTGGTGCTTCGCATCCCGATCGACGGCAGTAGAAAAAAGCCCGTGACCGCCGTTCCAGCCACCGCGCCAAAGGTGTTGACCGCATACAGACTGCCGACCCGATGGCCGAGTGACTCGATCCGATCGACGAACAGCTTGGCCAGAACCGGGAAGGTCGCCCCCATCATGGTGGTCGGAACCATCAACACGACGAAGACAATGGTGAACCTAAGCAGGCTGAACGCGAACTCGGAGAGCCCGAAGCGCCGGTACATCTCCAGATAGACGTCCTCACTGAACGCGAACAGCGCTGGCATCAGCAGACAAACCAGCGCAATACCGAGCTCCAGCAGACCGTAAATCTTCAGGGGGCGTTCGAGTGAATCGATCAAACGCCCCAACAGGTAGGCGCCGAGGGCCAGCCCAGCCATGAAGGCCGCCAGCACCGTGGTCATCGCGAACACGGTGTTGCCGAAGATGAGGCCCAGCGCGCGGGTCCAGACCACCTCGTACATCAGGGCTGCGGCCCCGGAAAAAAAGAAGCATGCGTAACCGAACGCCAGGATCTTCAAAGTTCGGGAAGACATGGAGTTGGTCTGTCTGTCAGAGGCGCATCCGTAATTCAGCCACTGAATCGGAGATCTCCGGCAACTGGTCCCCGCCGTAAGCCGCGGCCAGCCGGCCGGCGCTGGCCCCGCGGTTGGGCGCGCTTAGTTCGGCATCAACCGGCTGGGCGAATGGGTTTAGTTGCTTCGACAAACGAAAGATGCAAGGATGCGTCTGGATGGAGACTTCCCTACAGCTTGATTCGTTCAAGCTGTGTTGTCAATTGCCCTGGCGCTCAATTGGATCGAACGGGACACTTCTTCGGCGCGACGCTGCGCGACACAGACCGGACCTTCAGATACACCTCCGACGCGACCATATCAGTGTACTGCTGCTCCGTGAGCATCCGTCCACTAGTGTTGTGTACGTAGTGCCCAGTCCCACTATTCCGCCACTCGTTTACGGTCGTTAGCGGCGGCGTCGATGCACAACCGCTGAGTTGCGCCAGGGTAACCAGCACCAGGACGGTGCCGAGAGTTCTCCGTGAATGCCGATTGCTTTGCCCCATCTTAACCCCCACAGTCAATTTATGGACACCTTCGGGAGGCAAAACTGTTGGGGCGGGAGATATACTGGAGAATGCGGAGTTCGGTCACTGACTGCGTGAGCGATGTTGATCGTTCGGCACACTCCAGGTAGCCCGGCTATCTCGGTTACATTGAGACCCGTGGCTTTCCGTCCCCGTCTCACAACGAGTTTGGCCTTATCAATAAGTATAGACGACGATCGGCGCAGCTTTCGTCCGCTCGTCGGGACGCCGGTCATGGGACCGGCCGTGTTCACCCGCCTCGCGCTGGGTCACTTGACGGTGTCTGCCGGACGGTGGCTTTGCCGTGCGAGTGAAGGTGGACGCGGCGTTTTCTCCGCTGTCAGCGTGCTCCGTAGACTCGCGGTAAAGGTGGTCAGATCAAGGACGGCGAGAAGCTCCGGCGCCGACATCGATTCGCTGGGCGGCGCCAGACCGAGCGTCGCGGCGAATGTGCCGACCAGGGCGGCGGCCGACCCACCCTGCGCCCGGTATGCGGCGATGGACTCCGCACCGTTCCGCTTCGACATCCGTGCGCCACCACAGTCGTACATCAGCGGGACGTGCCAGAATCGCGGCGCCGGCAGATTCAAGGTCTCAAACAACGCCAGCTGCCGCGGCGTCGAGTCGAGCAGATCCATGCCCCGCACCACGTCGGTAACGCCCATCAAGGCGTCATCGACAACCACTGCCAACTGGTATGCGAACAAGCCGTCCGATCGCTGCACTACGAAGTCCCCGACCTGCCGGCCGAGGTCCTGGACCACCTCGCCGGCTATCGAATCGGTGAAGCCGACCCGCCGGCCGTCGACCCGGTACCGCCACGCGGGGGGTCGCCCGCCCTCGGTCGTGGATGACGGTGGGCGTGCCCGGCAGGTACCGGGATAGACGACACCGCTGGGGACATGCGGCGCGCTGGCGGCCTGCTCAACGTCCCGGCGCGAGCAGACACAGGCGAACACGGCATTGCTACGCTGCAGTTGCGCCAGCGCCTCGGTGTAGATCCCGTCCCGGGCAGACTGATTATAGGGACCGGACGGGCCTCCGACGTCCGGTCCCTCGTCCCAATCGAGTCCCAGCCAAAGCAGGTCATCGAGGATCTGCGCCGCGCTTCCCGGCCGCACCCGGGGGCGGTCCAAGTCTTCCATGCGCATGAGAAAACGTGCGCCGCTCAACCGGGCCTGCAACCAGGCCAACAGAGCGGTGCGCGCGTTGCCGAGATGAAGCGGCCCGGACGGGCTGGGGGCGAATCGACCGCAAGACACCCGGTCACGCAGCCGATGGGCCAGATCCAGGCGTGCGCGCAACCCGTCGGTCATTCGACCGCGATGACGACGAAACCCATTTCCTGGTATTGCGTGACCTGGGCGGGTCCGACTGGGGCGACATCGACATAGTCCGGATATTCTTCCGGGGTGACGGCATACCAAGCGGCGTGGGTGCCGCAGACGTGGACCGGGATGTCATCGAGGGTACTCAAGCGCCTGGCGGCCTCGTGGGTTTTCCGATACCAATCGGACTTACCGGACATCAGCGCGAACTGCTCCGCACCGTGGCTGACTACCGCGATGGACAAACCTGGAAATTGCTCGCGCAGCCGGGCGCTGTGATCGCGAATCGCCGGCAGCAGGCTATCCAGGCGGTCCGCGTCGCCGGTGGCGATCTCGAACACCACCCCGGAGGGCGGCGTCGATTCGGACAACAATCCGTCGATGCGGTCACGCCAGTCGGCGCAGATCACCGCTGTCGGTAAGGAGAACAACCAGATTAAGAAGAATCCGGCGGTGCGCAGGTTCATGATCCGGGGTGTATCCGGCGGATGGCTTTGGGGTGCGGGACCTGAGGTCCCGCACCCCAGCTACGACAACCGTGGCGGTTGTTTACTTGCTGTTGTCCAACATGTAGGTGACGGCCGCCTTGACCTCGTCGTCACTCAGGTTGGCGAATCCGCCCTTGGCCGGCATCACGCCCGCCTTGCCCTGATAACCCTCAATGGCGTGCTGGTTGAGCGTGTCCATACCCTGCGCAATCCGGTCCTTCCAGGCCGCCGCATCGCCCAGCTTCGGCGCCCCCGCCACACCCTGGGTGTGACAGGCCCCGCAGGCCATCTCATAGGTCGCCTTGCCGTCCGCCAGCGCCCCGGACATCGGCAGCGCCAACGCCACGATACTCCCGGCAATCATTAAGTTACGCATGTAAGTCTCCTTTCGGTAGGGTTGCAGGAAAATCGAATTATTTATTGCCCGTTGTCGGAGTCGATCGCAGCATCTGCTTCATCCAGTCCCCCATGACGTTCTGTTGCGCCTGTGGGGCGCCAGTCTGGGGAGCCGGCCATCCGGCCCCCGGACCAGTTGTCGTCGGATAGGGAAACATCCCCATGGGTGCGGCCATACCCATTGGGCTGGTCATCGACCCCATCATCGGCGCCATCATCATCGGTGACATCATCATCGGCGCCATCATCATGGGATACATCATCATCGGGTTCATCCACATCATGGGATTCATCATGGCCCCCATTGGGTTCGCCATCCCGCCCATCGGATTCATCATCGCCCCCATTGGATTCGCCATCCCGCCCATCGGATTCATCATCGCCCCCATTGGGTTCGCCATCCCGCCCATTGGATTCATCATCGCCCCCATTGGGTTCGCCATCCCGCCCATCGGATTCATCATCGCCCCCATTGGGTTCGCCATCCCGCCCATCGGATTCATCATCGCCCCCATTGGGTTCGCCATCCCGGCCATGGGATTCATCACCATTGGATTGGCCGCTCCGGAAGCCGTCGCGCTTTGTCCAGGGACCGCGCCCCCCATCATCTGCGTCATCATCTGAGTGTATTCCGCCAGTGGATCGCCAGGGTCAGCGGCGGTCGCAATCGACAAGATGCCGAGGGATGCGGTCACCATACAGATCTGCAGTAGGGCCTTAAGGGTGTAGTTTCTAAGGTTGAGTTTCAATGATCGCTCCTATAGCCGCTTGAATCTTGTCCTTGCTTGATGCCCATGTCGGGCGGACGTGATTCGCGTTGTCGGGTGGATTGTACGTTTATCAATACTGGTCACAACGAGTCAAGTCATAAGTCTGCCGGCACATCTCAGTGCTCGCGCGTGGCGCGGAATTCTATGTCCGGCCAGCGTTCCGCGGTCAACCTGAGATTCACCAGGTTGGGAGCGATGTACGCCAAATCCCCGGCGCTGTCCAGGGCCAGGTGGTTACCGGCGCGGTGGCGAAACTCCAACTCACGCTTCGGATCATCGCAGTACACCCAACGGGCCGTCGCCACCCCCACCGGCTCGAAGCTGCATTCCACGCCGTACTCGTGGCGCAGCCGATGTGCCACGACGTCAAACTGGAGCGCTCCGACAGCGCCGAGTATCAGCTCGTTGCCGTTCAGCGGCCGAAATACCTGGGTGGCGCCCTCCTCACTGAGCTGATTCACCCCTTTCTGCAGCGCCTTGGCCCGCATTGGATCGTTTAGGTGCACCCGCCGGAACAGTTCCGGCGCGAAATTCGGCACCCCGGTAAACTTGAGGTCCTCACCACCCGTAAACGTATCACCGATCTGGATCGTCCCGTGATTGTGCAGACCTATGATATCGCCGGGATAGGCCTCTTCGGCCTGATCCCGCCTGGAGGCCAGGAAGGTAATGGCGTTATGGATCACGGTGTCACGCCCCAGGCGCACGTGGTGAAGCTTCATGCCCTTGCTGAATCGCCCCGAGGTCACCCGTACAAAGGCGATCCGGTCGTGGTGCGCGGGATCCATGTTCGCCTGGATCTTGAACACAAAACCGCTGAATGCACCCTCTTCCGGGGCGACTTGGCGGGTTGTACTGAGGCGGGGACGCGGCGGCGGTGCAAACTCGACGAAGTGGTCGAGCAGGGCCTGGACGCCGAGATCATTGAGCGCAGAACCAAAAAACACCGGGGTCAGTTCACCCCTCAAGTACGCCATCGGATCGAACGCATGGCTGGCGCCGCCTACCAGCTCGATCTGCTCCCGCAGCTCCGCAGCGTCCGCACCAATCCTATGGCCCAGTTCATCGGGCCCGACCTCTTCGACCGGGGCATTAAATGCGGGGTTGCCGCCACGCCCGGCAAACAACAGCGCGCGTCCGCTGTCCAGCCGGTAGATCCCGCGGAAACGAGATCCCATGCCGATCGGCCAGGTCACCGGCGCGCAGGGTATTTTCAGCACCGACTCGATTTCGTCCAGCAGCTCGATGGGTTCCCGGCCTTCGCGGTCCAACTTGTTGATAAAGGTCATGATCGGCGTGTCCCGCAGCCGGCAGACCTCCATGAGCTTGATCGTCCGCGCCTCGACGCCCTTACCCGCATCAATCACCATGAGTGCAGAATCCACCGCCGTCAGCGTACGGTAGGTGTCTTCCGAGAAATCGGCGTGTCCGGGCGTGTCCAGCAGATTGACGACGCGGTCCCGGTAGTGGAACTGCATCACCGAAGACGTCACCGATATGCCGCGCTGCTTCTCCAACTCCATCCAGTCCGAGGTCGCATAGCGGCTGCTCTTGCGCGCCTTGACCGTGCCCGCGAGCTGAATCGCACCGCCGTACAACAGCAGCCGCTCGGTGAGCGTGGTTTTCCCGGCATCCGGATGCGAAATGATCGCAAACGTCCGCCGGCGGGCGACCTCCCGGGCCAGATCATGCATCGGAATCTAGATATTCTCGTCTCATCGGTGGGCGCGCGATTATACACAAATTGGCCGGGCGTGGGTCAGTCGTCAACCGGCGGTGAAAAAACCATAAATCTGCCACCCGTCGACTGTTGACTTTGCACGTGGTTTACCTAGGCTTTCACCTAAGGTGTAAGGGAGACGATAAGAAATGGCAAACAGTACTTATAACGGCCGGTATGTCCCAACCGGGGTGGTACCGCGGCGACAGGCCCGCGTCGCCGGATCATTGTTAGACGCCGAGACCCCGACAAGCTACACCATCGACGTCCGTCTGGACTCAACCCGGGGCACCCCAGCCCGATTCTCGAGTCGGCTGATGAACGTCTTCACCACCCTGTCGGCCACCGCCCTGCCGAGCCTGGCGGAGTGGTTGAAGATCGCCCGCGGCTAGAGATCGTACAAGGTTTCGTCGATCGTTGGCGGTAACAGGCGGCGGCGCAGATCATTGAACGTCGCTTTGGGCCTCATCGAAAACGGATCTTCCTCCTCCAACACGTCACCCATCTCTTCCTCGATTCGGTCCGGGTCCTCGCCCGCTTCCATGCGCCGAATTGCCTCCTCCATTCCCCCACGCAGAGTAACGCCGGTGGTGTCGAACAGCTTGCGTATCAGTCGGGCGGCCTGCCTGGGATCGTCTTCGTCCATGCTCTCCACTTCACCGGCCATCGACATCATCGCCTGTTCCAGTTTGGATTCGTCAACATCGGCGAGCACATCGTCGCCATCGTCTTCTCTGCGCCCCTTGGACAATGAAAACAGCGACACTTGGCGTGCCAGCCGCGGTCGCGTGCATTTTGGGCAGGCCGGTATCCGTTCCGTGTTCACCCGCTTGGAAAAGAAGTTAAAGATCGTGTGGCAGTCCTCGCAGTAAAATTCGTATATCGGCATGGTCCAAGAATATCTGAATATAAAGTTAAACGGGTCGTCCACTTGCGAGCCCTGTGTGAAGACTGCGCCGAATCAGGTTCGGTTTGGATCGGTATCGGAATCGCTACCGTGTTGGTCACCGACTCCGCGCCCGCTTGTCTACGACCTCTTTTACAGGCATCTATTTTTACCATTTTTACGTAGATTGTCATTCCGGCGGTTCCACATCACCGCTGCCAAAACACCCTTCCGCACCGTCGCCGCAGGGACTCACAGCAGATCCCGCTTGAGCTTGGCCCGGTACAGTATTGTCGTGGCGATTTCTTCGACGGACTTGGAGGTGGTATTAAGGTGGGGAATCTTGTCTCGCCGGAACAGCGCCTCCGCTTGCGCGACTTCATACCGGCACTGATTGAGCTGTGCGTAACTCCCCTTCGCGAAGCGTTCCTGCCGGATCTGCATCAAGCGCTCGGGTTCAATGGTCAAGCCGTAGACCTTGTGCCGATAGTTGCCGATGTGCCGGGGCAGATGACCCGCGTCCAGATCTTTGACGGTGAGTGGATAATTGGCCGCGAAGGTTCCGAAATGCAGCGCCAGATACAGGCATGTTGGCGTCTTACCCGTACGTGACACACCGACGATGATCAACGAGGCCTGGCCGTAGTCGGCCACGTGCACGCCGTCGTCGGTGCGCAGCGAGAAGTTCACCGCCGCAATCCGGCTGGTGTATTTGAGTGGGTCCACCACCCCATGCGATCTGCCCACGGTGTGCGACGACTCGCTGCCCAGCGCCCGCTCTAATGGACCCAGGAACTGATTGAATAGATCAAAAAAGACACCGTTGCTGCGGGAAATCGTTTCCCGTATCTTGTCGTCCACCAGTGTGGCAAAGATTAACGGCGGTCCGCCCGCGGCGGCCGTCATGTTTATCCGTCGCACGGCGTCTTCCGCTTTGTCATCGGTATCGACAAACGGCAGGGGCACGGTCTTGAACTGCAGGTGCGGAAACTGGCTGAGCAGCATATGACCCATGGTTTCGGCCGTGATGCCGGTCCGGTCCGATACAATAAACGCGTAACGTTCGGTCATGACACTCCTCGTCGTTCGTTCGGCACCGGGGAGACCCGGTGATGCCGTAGGCGTCGATTGTCACACATTCACACCGCTAGTGAAGGAGTTTCGATGAACGAGTACATCCTGTGGTTCGATTCGCTGGACATGGCCGACGTCGCCCGCGTCGGGGGCAAGAATGCCTCGCTGGGTGAGATGATTCGGCATCTATCCTCCACCGGCATTTCGGTGCCGAACGGTTTCGCCACTACCGCCGCCGCTTTCCGGGACTTTCTGACTCAAGCGGGGCTGCAGCGGCGTATCGGACGGCGGCTGGCGGGGCTCGATGTCGACGATATCGACGCGCTGGCGCAATGCGGGGCGGAAGTCCGGCAGTGGATGATGGACGCCGAACTGCCGGCCGCCCTGGCAGGCGGGGTCTCGGCGGCCTACGACACACTGGTGGCCGAAGCCGGTGCCGACATCACGGTGGCGGTACGCTCGTCCGCCACCGCTGAAGACCTGCCGGAGGCCTCGTTTGCCGGACAACAAGAGACCTTTCTCAATGTTCGAGGCCGTGGTGCGTTGATGCTCGCGGTGAAATCGGTGTTTGCGTCTCTGTTCAACGACCGCGCCATTGCTTACCGCGTGCACCAAGGCTTCGACCATGGCCAGATTGCACTGTCAGTGGGCGTCCAGCGCATGGTGCGCAGCGATCTCGGCGTCAGCGGCGTGATGTTCAGTATCGACACGGAGTCTGGATTTCCCGATGTGGTGTTGATTACCGCGTCTTATGGTCTCGGCGAATGCGTGGTCCAAGGATCGGTCAATCCGGATGAGTTTTACATTCACAAACCAACGCTGAAAGCGGGCAGACCCGCCATCCTGCGCCGCACTCTGGGCAGCAAAGCGATCAAGATGGTCTATGGCTATGCGGACGCGGTGACCACGGTGGAGGTGGCGGAAACCGACCGCTTGGCGTTCTCGCTGACCGACGACGACGTGCTCGAGCTGGCCAGGATGGCGATTGCCATCGAAAACCACTACGGCCGGCCGATGGACGTCGAATGGGGTAAGGACGGCAGCGATGGGCGTCTTTACATACTGCAGGCCCGTCCGGAGACGGTGGAAAGCCGCGGTGACAAGCGCGTCTTGACCCGGTACCACCTCGAGGAAAGCGGCCGTGCGCTGGTCACCGGACGCAGTATTGGCCAACGCATCGGCGCCGGTCCGGTGCGTATTGTACCCAACATCGAGCAGCTGTCGACGGTCCGTGAAGGCGATGTGTTGGTCACGGACATGACCGACCCGGACTGGGAGCCGGTCATGAAACGCGCCGCGGCGATTGTCACCAACCGGGGCGGACGAACCTGTCACGCGGCCATCGTCGCCCGCGAACTCGGTGTGCCGGCGGTGGTGGGATGCGGCGACGCTACGGACAAGCTCGACGACGGCGCCGCGGTCACGGTCTCCTGTGCCCAGGGAGATACCGGTTACATCTACGACGGTGTCCTGAACTACGAGGTGCGGGAAATCAGCCTGGCCTCGATGCCGGAGTTACCGTTCAAGATTACCATGAACATCGGCAATCCGGATCGGGCCTTCGATTTCCAGCGATTGCCTAATTCGGGTGTGGGTCTGGCCAGATTGGAATTCATCATCAACAACACCATCGGCATCCATCCCAAAGCGTTGTTGAACTACGACCGGGTGGACGCGGATTTACAAGCGGAAATAGATCGGCGCGCCGCCGGCTATCCGAACCCGGTGGAGTTTTATGTGCAGAAACTGGTCGAGGGCGTTGCCACCCTGACGGCGGCTTTCGCCCCAAATCCGGTGATCGTGCGATTGTCGGATTTTAAGTCCAACGAGTACGTCAACATGATCGGCGGTGAACTGTACGAGCCGGACGAAGAAAACCCGATGCTCGGCTTCCGCGGCGCCTCACGGTACCTCGACGAGTCGTTCCAGGCCTGCTTTGAATTGGAATGCCGCGCCTTGCGGTATGTTCATCGGGAGATGGGCATGACCAATCTGTGGATTATGGTGCCGTTCGTGCGCACCCTGGTTGAAGCCGACGGGGTGATCGACCTGCTCGCAGAAAACGGCCTGCGCCGCGGTCAGCATGGGCTCAAGGTAATCATGATGTGTGAAATTCCGTCGAACGCGCTGCTGGCGGACCAGTATCTGCAGCGCTTCGATGGGTTTTCCATCGGTTCCAACGATCTGACCCAATTAACCCTCGGCCTGGACCGCGACTCCGGCGTCATTGCCCACCTGTTTGACGAGCGCGATCCGGCGGTCAAGGCGCTCCTCCATCTCGCCATCACGGCCTGCAACAAGGCGGGAAAATACGTCGGCATATGCGGTCAGGGCCCTTCCGATCATCCGGACCTGGCCCGTTGGTTGATGGACGAGGGGATAGGCAGCGTTTCGCTCAATCCGGATACGGTGGTGGAGACTTGGCTCTATCTGGCCGGGCAAGAACAGTAATCCCGCGAGGTGCCCGTACGAAGCGGTGTTTCGAGGCCTGCCGGCATCACGGGGACATGACGAATTGCCGACCGCGAAACGCCAAGACGACGCCTTCGCGCCGGATTTCCATCACCTTGATCTGGCCGTTGATCCGCTGACCTTCATGATAAATCTTCTCGTTGACCATCGTGAATCTCCGCCCGGGTTGCTCCGCATACGAGACCACGTTGACGACCAGCGTCGGCAACTGCCGGCGGGTCTCGATATCCAGCTCATCCAAGGTAGGTACGACAGAATCACCGGCCATGGACGGCGTCCGGTTAGCTTGCGGCACCACCGCACGCGGTGCGGTGGCTGGGATCGCCGGGACGGCGCGCTGCGGGTTGGGCCGGGTTTGCGGCGCCGCGCGCGTCGTGGTCGTCGCCGGCCGCACCTCCGCACGCGGTACGGCGGATCTGGTGGCCGCCGGCGGGTTCTGCAGGGCAGACTGGCCGTGCCCGGTGGTTTCGACCGGCGAGCGATCCCAGAACACGACACCGTAGATACCGACCCCCGCCAGGGTGAGCAGAATGATCAGCGAGCCAGCCAGCCACCACGCGCGGCGCGGCCGCCGGGCGCGGGGGAAATTCTGTATCGCATCCAGAGTGGGAACGGCTCCGAGGGTCCGCTCCCGCTCGGATTTTTTTAACGCATCGAGGATATACGACATATCAGCCGGCTGGCGGGCCCGCCAACAACGGCAATTCGTCGCCGTCGAGCACCGTGTTCAGGCGCATCAAGGTATTGAGCCCGACGATCCCGTCCGCCTCCAGGTCATGACGGCGCTGAAATCCGACGACGTGCAGCAACAACTCCGAGTCGAAATCCGCTTTCTCGACATTCACGGCCTGCGCACCCTGCGTTGCATCGGGCACACGCCTCAAGGCACGCCGCAGCCACAACACATCGGCGCCCCGGTCCCTGTACGCCAACTGCTGGCTGCGATAGGGGGGCGGCCGCCACAACAACCAATAATCGCCGGTCCAATACCGGTCGATCTCGGCGATCGGGTAAGCCACCTGCTCGCCGTTAAAGTCCAGGGTCGCTCGATGCTTGTCGAGCCGGATGAGGACCGGGTAGTGCACCAAGCCATTCTCACCCCGCAGCACGATTACCGCCGCACGATTGAAATCCCGCAGCTGATCCCAGGTACCGAATTGGTGGAGGCACTGTAACCCCAAGCGCGCGATTTCCAAGCATGGTTGTTCGTCACCCCGCAGACGGGTACGCCGCCCCCAGAGTTCGGTCAGACGACTGAAGGCCTCCACCCTGCCACTGACAGCGGCAGTCTCCCGGAGCATGGTTGACAAGGAGGCGGTATCCGCGCCGGCCATGACGTGCGTGAGCCGGTGCGGCGTCCGGGTGTCATCGACCACCACTACTTCCCGCGCCGTCTCGTTGCGTTCCAATTCGGCGGTGGGCGCAGGCTCGGTGACACCGGGTTCGGTATTCACCACGTCCGGCTCTGTCGGGCCCGGTAATTGCGGCGACTCAGCTTCATCCTCCGCCCCCGCTTGTTGGTCGGCAGGCGCGGGCGGCAATTGCGTCTGCGGCGTCGCCACCGCCGCGGCTTGGTCCTCGGCGGGCGCCGCGGCCGTCAGCGTGGGTTCTGTACGCAGCCCACCGATGGGGTCGTAAACCGTCACCAATAATGCCGCCGCCAGCACCGCAAGCACCGGCGCCCAGATCCAACGGACCGCCCAGCGCGTACCGGTCCGGCCACCGAGCACCTCGTGAGCGGCCTGTCGGACCGTCGCCGCGTTGACGGTGGACCGGTCTTGGGAGTACGCACCCAGCAGCGCCCGATCACAGATGACGTTGATCAACCGTGGAATGCCCCCGGCGTGACGATGCACCTGAATGAGCGCGCCCTCGCCGAACAGCGGCTGCTGGCATCCTGCGACACCCAACCGGTACCGGATGTACTCCCGGGTCTCACGCGACGACAACGGTTCGAGGTGGTAACGGGCCGTGATGCGCTGGGCCAACTGACGCAGGTCCTTGCGCTGCAGCGACCGATTCAACTCGGGTTGGCCGAACAGAATGATCTGCAACAGTTTTTGCTTAGTCGTCTCGAGATTGGTGAGCAGCCGAATCTGCTCCAGTACTTGTCTGGGCAACAGCTGCGCTTCATCGACGATGAGGACCGTATGCCGGCCCTCGGCGAACCGCCGCAAAAGATGCTCGTTCAGTATGTCGAGCAACTGCCGCGACGAGCTGTCTTTGGGATAGTCGATGGTCAACTCATCACAGATCGCGGCCAAAAGCTGACCGCCGTCGAGCTGTGGGTTCAGCAGCAAGGCGACGTCCACGTCGTCCGGAAGCTGAGACAACAGGCATCGGCACAAGGTAGTCTTGCCGGTGCCGACCTCGCCGGTGAGCTGCACGAAACCGCCGGCCTGGCGAATTCCGTATAACAGATGGGCCATCGCCTCGCGGTGCCGGTCGCTCAAGTACAGATAGCGCGGATCCGGCGCGATGGAGAATGGTGCTTCTATAAGACCGAAGTAGGCCGCGTACATGGTTACAAGCTTAGATCCCGGCGTTGGATTATATAATGAGTAACGGCGGGACGAGGAATAGTCAATTCGCCGCCAGCCCCGCCTTGAGTCGTTCGACGTAGCCGTCTCCGCGCGTCAGCCATTGGACCAGACGGCCGAGCGCCGCCTCATCGGGGCTGCCGATCCGGAGCCGCTCATCGGTGGCCTGCACCGGTGCGTCGCGGGCCACCGTCGCCAATCGGCGCCACAGGAATACCTGCTCGCGATTGGCCGTCAAGTGGTCCGCAATACGGCTGGCCCCGCGGATGGCGAGTTGACGGACCTGGTCGACGTTCCGGTAGACGGTCTCTAAATCCGGATACAGCCGCAACAGGCGCACAGCGGTCTTGGGACCGACGCCCGGCACACCGGGGATGTTGTCCACAGAGTCACCTACCAGCGCCAGGTAGTCACTCAACTGCTCACTGCGGACCCCGAACCGCCGCATTACACCTTCGGTGTCCAATGTCTGCCCCTTCGCGTAATCCCACCAGAGGTCCGGCCCGCTGAGTATTTGCGCCATGTCCTTGTCGCCGCTGACCACAATATTCCGAAATCCGTGGGCGCGCATCTGATGAGCGAGGGTGGCGATGAGGTCGTCGGCTTCGAATTGGCGGTGACAATAGCTCGGAATGCCCAGCGCCCGGGTGAGGGCCTGGCACGCCTCGAATTGCCGCTCCAGATCTGGTGGCGGCAGCTCTCTGTTGGCCTTGTAGTCCGGATACAGATCGTTGCGAAACGATTCAGTCAGGCTCTCATCGAACGCCACCGCCATGTACACCGGGGCGGCCTGTTCGACCAACTCGGTCAGAAATCGGAGGTAGCCATACACGGCGTTCACCGGCGAGCCGTCCTCGGCGCTCAAGCTGTCCGGCAGCGAAAACCAGGCCCGAAAGATGTAGATGCTGGCGTCAATCAGATAGAGGTCTTTGTGCTCGTCGGGCATCTGGGATCGTTTCGGTCGGCAAGACAAACTAGCAATAAGGCCACAACGGACACAATTTCTGCAACGTGACGTCCAGCGCATGCTCGTCGGCGTTGGGAAAGGTCCGGTGCTCTTCGGCCACCTTCACGAGCTGAGACGCCAACCGGCGCAGGTTGTCTTCAGCGAGCCGTATCTGCGCCTCGTTCTCCAGCACCCCCTGGGTGCCCATACGCGCCACGCCTTTGCGGATCATGCCCTCCAGACGCTGTACTGCGGCCGCCGAAACGCCTAGACCGACCTTAGTCATCTGTCTCTGGGCTTGGCGCGCCAGGCGCCGGTTGAGGCGCGAGGTTAATCTTTGCATTCGCGCTGACGCAGCGGTTCAAAACAGATCCGTTCGATGCGCCAGCGCAAGGCCCCCGCGTGCAGGATCATGAACGACGGCCCTCCTTTGGTGCGGACGCGGCCGGCAGCACCCGGATTCAACACCCACGGCACCGCCTGCGTGTCGCACACCCGGTTGTGGGTGTGACCGAAGACCACCGCCCGTGCGTAAGCGTGTTTCTGCCGCAGCCGCCGGTGATAGTTCCGGGTGTCCCAAATGCGGTGTCCGTGCTCAACCGCTAAGGTGCCGCCCGGCAGGTCGACCGCGCACTGCTCCGGGATCGCCATCAGCGTATCGTGTTCATCGACGGGCCATTTCTCCGGGACATCGTTGTTGCCCAGCACCGGATAAACCGCTCCGCTGCGGGGCTGAAGGGCCAACAACACCTCGGCACCCATGATGTCACCGGCGTGGACGGCGATATCACATTCGCGCACCGATTCGGCAACCCTGGGGTCTAGAAATCCGTGCGTGTCGGACACGATCGCAACCCGGGTGATGCTTGACATATCGCTTCGGCTGTCGTGATTAGGCTGTGTTATGGTGTGCGAACATCCCGGATCCGAGATCGATCGTCAACCATGAGAAAATTGTCCATCACCGTCGGCCCCGTTGTGCTGACCGCCCAGTTGTACGACACACCCACCGCCGACGCCATCTACCGGTCTCTGCCGTTTCAATCCGAGGCCCGAACCTGGGGCGACGAAGTGTATTTCACAACGCCGGTCCAGGTGTCTCTGGAGCCGGATGCCAAGGACGTCGTGGACGCAGGCGACCTGGCCTTTTGGGTCGAGGGCGACGCCATTGCGATCGGTTTCGGCAAAACCCCGGTATCGCGGGGTGACGAGATTCGGTTAGCGGCGAGAACCAACATCTGGGGCCGCAGTCTGGATCCGGTCACAGCGCTGAAGGCGGCCCGGTACGGCGACCGAGTTACCGTCGACAAAGTCGCCTAACGTCATTCGTCCTCCGACATCTCACGCAGTCTTTCCCGCAGCCTGCGGCTCTGGGCGATGCGCCGCTCCCGCGCGCCCTCCTTGACGGGGATGGTCATGACTCCGAAAAACACCTGCTTGAGGAATCGGAATGCGAACTGCTGCAGTTCATCCTCATCGGCCAGAAGGTCTTGCATCGTCCGCGGGTCGAGATCGAATATATCGCCGAACCCTTCGGTCTGAATAAACTCGCGGAAGCTGTCTATGTCATAACTGCACATATCGAACAGCTGCAGGCTGCGTTCCGAGGGCGCGCCGACGGTAGGTCCGCTCGAGCGCTTCTTCAGTATGATGTCACGCCACTCGCGATTGTGCTGATCGTATTCGTCGCAGCCCTGTTCGGACCGGTATTCGCGCACGGTTAGGGTTCGGGGCTCCTGGTGGCCCAGGCAGTGGTCTTCCTTCACGATGAAATAGATGTCATCTACCTGGGCGCTGTCCTTCTTGCGCACGCCCATGCTGCCCAAAGCGTAATAACGGCAGGCGGCGGGACGATCTTCGTAAACACTGCACCCCTCCTCGGTCATAAAGACGCACTCGCTGGTGCCTGGCTTGGTGTTCAGTTTGAGACCTGGGACATCGTGATGGTCCATAGGGAACGGCGTGGTGTGCCGGCCGACGAATTCGGAGGAACTGAGCTCCAGGCGCCGCTTCAAACGCACTATGTCATAGGGTGTCAATTGGATGTCGATGTTCTTACAGCAGGCATTGAAACAAGCAATGTCCCGATGACAGCGAAACTGTATTTCATCGTCCGGACCCAGTTCCACCGGGTCCACGGGACTGGAGAATGGTACGTCGTCTTTGATCTTCTTCAACTCGTCGATAGCCATTGCGGGCCTCCGGCGTATATGGAGCTATAGTACCAGATGGGTGTAATTAACCCGCATCGGGCACCAAGGATTCCGGATCGGGACAATAAAGAGGAAATATGGGGTCAGAGTCATGACTCTGACCGCATATTTGATCGGACAAGTCGACACCGCAAACAAGCGCCATTTCCCGGCCAGCAATAAAAAGGGCCGGGCACCTAGCGGTGTCCGACCCTTTCGTCTTTCCCAGTGCCAGCGGCGCTTACACCGGACTGCCGTCGCGCGCAAGCCCCGCGGGCTCGCCTTCGCCGTGCTTCACCAGCTGTTTGTACGGCACCTTCTTCAGGGACCATTCGCCGGTGTCACGATCGTAAGTGGAGTTCACGAAGCACTTCCAGTTGTCGTCGTCCAGATCCAGAAAGTCCATCCGGTAGTAGTAACCCGGATAACGGGTCTCCTCACGGAACTGGATGTGGCGCATGTGCGCCTCAGCGGCCAGGATGCGATGATAGTTCTCCCACGCCCGCAGCAGCTCGTGGAGGTCCTTGGCGCGCATCTTCTGGGCGTCCTCCCGGATCATTACCAATTTCTTCTCGGCGATCTCCAGCATCTTTGCATTAGTCTGATACCAGGTCGACACTCCGGCGACGTATTCGTCCATGATCTTCTGGAGACGGAACTGCAGCATTTTCGGCGTGATGTAATGCGGATTTACGTCAATCGCCGTCGTGTAGTCCTTGTGTTCGAGGAAGGTCCGCACCGGTCGGTATATCTCTTCCACCAATTCGTCCACGGTGCGCGACATCTCGGGTTGCCAGTCCTTGTTGTCCAGTACGAATTTCACCATGGCCTTGGCCGCAATGCGGCCCTCGGAGTGCGAACCGGAGGAGAACTTGTGGCCGGAGGCGCCGACGCCATCGCCAGCGGTGAACAGGCCGTGGACGGTGGTCATCCGATTGTAGCCCCAGTGGTAATAATCGGGGGTCCCTGGAATGTCCTCAGGACCGGACACCCAAATCCCGGCGCAACCGGCGTGGGAACCGAGCAGGTACGGCTCGGTGGGCATCAATTCGGACATCTCTTTGTCCGGCTCGATGTTCTCCCCGGCCCACACACCGCACTGACCAATGGTCATGTCGAGGAAATCTTCCCAGGCCTCTGCCTCGAGGTGCTTGACCTCTTTGGGAGTCATGGTTTCCGCCAGTTTTGCCATGGCGCTCGGCGTATCCATCAGGATCGGTCCCCGGCCTTCCCGCATCTCCTTCATCATCAGGTGATTACGCAGGCAGGTTCCCATCTTCATCCCATCGGCGTAGGTATCGTATTTATTGTCCGCCAGTATCGAGTAGTTCTTTTCCTGATAATCTTCGCCGAATGCATTCATGGCCTTGGCCTTGAACAGCAGGAACCACGCGCCCACCGGTCCGTAGCCGTCCTTGAAGCGGGCGGGCACGAACCGGTTCTCCATCAGCGTCAACTCGGCCCCGCACTCGGCGGCCATAGCGTAGGTGGAGCCGGCGTTCCACACCGGATACCAGGCACGGCCGGTGCCTTCACCCACCGAGCGTGGGCGGAAAACGTTTACCGCGCCACCGGCGACGAGCAGGCAGGCCTTGAACTTGTAGATAAACAGCTTGTCGTCGCGGACACTGAAGCCGGCGGCTCCGGCCACGCGCTGCGGGTCATTCTTGTCGGTGACCAGGCGCACGATGAACACGCGTTCCTGTATCCGATCTATGCCCAACGCCTTCTTCGCGGCCTCGGCCACGATCCACTTGTAGGATTCACCGTTGATCATGATCTGCCAGCGCCCGGATCGCACGGGTTTGCCGCCTTCGGTCAGCTTCTTGCCTTCGTCACCCTTTTGCTTCCATATCGGCAACCCCCATTCCTCGAAGTTGTGCACCGAATCGTCCACGTGGCGGCCCACGTCGTACACCAGGTCCTCGCGGATGATGCCCATGAGATCGCCACGCACATAACGGACGTAATCGGCGGGATCGTTCTCACCCATGTAGGTGTTGATCGCCGACAATCCCTGCGCCACCGCGCCCGAACGGTCGACCGCTGCCTTGTCGACCAATTTGATCTTGAGATCCGGCACCTTGTCGAGCCAGCGGCCTAATTCAAACGCCGCGCCGCAGGCGGCCATGCCACCACCAATGATGAGGATATCTACTTCCTCTTCGACGATTTCCGGATTACCGAAACCATATTCTTCAGCCATGACTACTTCCTCGATCTTGTTGCTATTGAACCGCTCTCACGCCGCTAAACCAGAGCGTTTTACGTGAGAGGGTCTCGGAGTCGATTGAGCGCCGCCCGCTAATTGGCAGAGAACTGGCTCATATCGCAGGAATGTGTCCCCTTGGTAAACAAATTTGAGTGGTCCGTGAGCTCATCGAGATTCGCGTCGGGTTTGTTGCCGTAGGGTTCGACGGAACCTTCTGCGGTGGTGCGGATGGGAAATTTGAATCGTTTCACGTTGCCGTTGCGGAACTTGATCGTCCACATGATCGATTCTGACCCGCGCAGCGGCTGAACGGAGGCACCCAGGGGGACGACGTCCGCGTAGTGGCGGCACTCGATGGCCTGCTGCGGACAAATCTTCACACAACTGTAGCACTCCCAACATTGTTCCGGCTCTTGATTGTAGGCCTTCATGGCATGGCCGGTCTCCGATCCGTCTTTGTCCAGACGCATTAGATCATGCGGGCAGATGTACATGCACGCGGTCTTGTCTTGACCTTTGCAGCCGTCGCATTTATCGGTTCTTACAAAAGTAGGCATTATCGCTCTCCGTCAAACGGTTCACTGGCATCTTACGTACGGTAAGGGATGGTAACAGGCGACTGCGGCGTACCCAGGGGTGACCCTCTGCGTGCCCACTGCCTCAAGCCCCGAAGTTCAAGGGACTGAGAAGGGTAATAACTTCAGGGCCGTAAAACTAATTATTTTTGCCGAATCAGGTATAAGTATCCTTTATTCGCGCACAAAATGTACGGGAATAGCTCGCCGCTGACGACCTCATTGCTTGACCGTCCCGCGGCGCTGGCGAATATCCCGATACTGGGCGAGATCCTTGTCGTAGCGGGCGATCACCTGATCGCGGTCACGCAAGCGGTCCTCGATGCTGCGTTCGTACTCCGCGATCCGTGTATTGAGGAGATCGATTTGCCGCTGCACCCGCTCGTCACGCGGCTTCCGCTTGGCTCGTTTTTCGAGGACTCGGAGCTCCTGATCCAGCTTTGCCATGTATTCCTCGTTTTCCTTGATGGCCTTGTCGATGGCGGCCACGCGCTGGTCACGGGCCTGGATAATGCTCTGCTCGCTGTCGTAAGTGGCCAGCAACCGGTTCTCGAACTGTCGGCGTTCCTCCGCCAACCGCTCGGCGGCCTGGCGTCTGGCCTCAGCGGCGTCCCTGGCCTCGACCTCCTCCCGGGTGGGAGGCACGTCGTGTTCCCTCACCTTGAGCCCCCGTTGATCCATCTCCGTGATGCGCGAGCGGGCACATTCCTCGGCGGCGATGTCCCCGTAATGCCACTTGCCACTGGCATCCTGACATTTTTTTATGGTCGCCTGCGCGAAAACCTGCCCGTGCTGTGCCATCGAGACGCCGACCGCCACCACCACAATGGTTGACCATGCCAATCGCCGCATCTTGGAAACAGCGTTATACGCGATCACCGTCCACCCGGGCGGCATTGCCGAAGCCAAGCTCACGAGCGCTTAAAATCCCCGGGCCCCATGGGCGCGGGGTTGTCGAGGCCCGAGGGCAGGTCATTGGCCGGATTTTCGACCTCAATGCCCAGAAACTCGGCCTTACTCTGTTCAGATTCAAAGTAAATCTTAAGGTCACCGTCGATGATAAAGGGTGCATTCTCAAGGTCTGTCACGTCATTCCCAGTAATCGGGTCGGTGGTTTCAACTATCATCGCTTACCCTCATTGTTGTCGCGTTCACCGCGCCGCAGCCACGGGCCGCATTGGCCACCAGCGGTTGTACCTTGAAGATTAGCAAAAGGAACGGTTTTCGTCGAAGGGCGATGCGGGCGTGAAGCGGGTCAGCGCGGCGTGGACGTGATTCTCCGGCCACCGAACGGATGGCGGCCCAGCAGCCAGAGTCCGGCGACGACCATCGGGATGGTCAACAAATGGCCCATAGTCAACCAACCGAAGCCGAGATAACCGATGTGTGCATCGGGAACGCGGACGAACTCGACCAGAAAGCGAAACACCCCGTATGCGAGCAGAAACAGGCCGGACACGGCGCCCCGGTGGCGAGGCCGCGACGAATACCACCACAGCACCGCGAACAGCACGACCCCTTCCAGGCCGGCCTCGTACAACATCGAGGGGTGCCGCGGCTGCGCGGTGGGATCGGTCCGTGCAAACACCATGGCCCAAGGCAGGTCGGTGACTTTCCCCCACAGTTCCTGATTGATGAAGTTGCCGACCCGTCCCGCCCCCAGCCCGATGGGCACCAGCGGTGCGATGAAATCGGTAACATCGAGGAAGGCCCGCCCGGTCTTGCGCCCATACCACCACATCGCCAGCAACACGCCCAGCAAACCGCCGTGGAAGGACATCCCGCCGGTCCAGATAAACAGGACCTCCAGCGGGTGCGACAGGTAATAGCTGATGTTGTAAAACAAGACGTAGCCCAGTCGTCCGCCAGCGATGATGCCGACAGCGATAAAGAACAGCAGGTCGCCGATCTCCTGACGGTACCAGCCGGAGCCGGGTCGGCCGGCGCGGTATAGTCCCAGCCAGTAGCCGCCCAGGAATCCGACCAGATACATTAACCCGTACCAATGTACCTGCACCGGCCCGACGCTGATCGCGATCGGGTCAATGTCGGGGTTCTGGATCATACCTGAAATAGTATCAAAGATTTTTCCAATGCCGTCACTAGGCCACCGACGCCCGCAACCGGTACGCACCGACACGGCGCTTGCAGGGCGTGCGGAATTTGTTTCTAATGCCCGAGTAGACCACTCGGAATATGTCGTCACGCTCGATGAATCAACCCAAATTTACCAACCGCCTCATCGGCGAGACCAGCCCATATCTTCTGCAACACGCCCACAACCCGGTCAGCTGGTATCCCTGGGGACTGGAAGCCATCGCGAAGGCGAAACAGGACGACAAGCCCATTCTGCTGTCCATCGGTTACTCCGCGTGCCATTGGTGTCACGTCATGGAACATGAGTCTTTTGCCGACGAAGACGTCGCCGCGTACATGAACGACAAGTTCGTATGCGTGAAGGTGGACCGTGAGGAGCGACCGGACCTCGATAAAATTTATCAAACGGCATACCAGTTACTCACCCAGCGGCCCGGTGGCTGGCCTCTCAACGTCGTCATCAGTCCCGACGGACATGTTCCGTTTTTCGCGGGTACGTATTTCCCGAAACAACCGCGTCAGGGACTGCCGGGTTTCGTCGACGTACTCGGGCGAATCTCCGAGTATTATCAAAACCATCGGGACCGCCTGCGAGAGCACGGCAACGCGGTGCGCAATGCCTTCGCCCAGATCGAGGCCGGGGCGCGCGGTCAGGGACAAACCGACGTGGGGATACTGGAGCGGGCCTTCGAGGAGCTGTGCCAACAGTATGACCCGGTCTACGGCGGCTTCGGTGCGGCCCCGAAGTTCCCCCATCCCGGCAATATGGAGGTGTGCCTGCGCCACTGGGCGCGGTCACGCGACTCCGGTCAGACAAACCACCGGGGACTCGACATGGTACGGCACACCCTCGAGGCGATGGCGGCGGGCGGCATCTACGACCAGCTCGGTGGCGGGTTCGCCCGGTACTCGGTCGACGACCAGTGGGCAATCCCGCATTTCGAAAAGATGCTCTACGACAATGCTCAGTTGCTGCCACTGTATACCGATGCCTGGCGGGCCTGCGGGGAACCGTGGTTCCGCGCGGTTGCGCTGGAAACCGGGGAATGGGTGATGCGGGAAATGCAGTCGACCGACGGCGGTTACTTTTCATCCTTCGACGCCGACTCCGAGGGTGAGGAGGGCAAGTTTTACGTGTGGGAGGTCGACGAACTCCAACAGGTCTTGACCACGGACGAATGGGCGGTAGCCGAGGTGTATTTCGGTCTTCGGGGACAGCCCAACTTCGAAGGGCGTTGGCACCTCACCGTTGCCGCGCCCCCGGCAACCGTAGCCGAGCGAACCGGCCTGGAAGCGGATCGGGTCCAAGGCCTGTTGTCCTCGGCCAGACACAAGCTGCTCGAGGTCCGCGGGCGGCGGGTGTGGCCGGGACGGGACGAGAAAATTCTTACCGCCTGGAATGGCCTGATGATCAAGGGTATGGTCCACGCGGGCCGATTCCTCGACCGGGACGACTTCATCCAGTCCGCACAGGCTGCCCTGGACTACGTGCGTTCACGCTTGTGGCACAAGGGGCGACTGCTGGCCACGGGGAAAGACAACAAGACCCATCTGAACGCCTACCTCGATGACTACGTCTTTCTCATCGATGCACTGCTGGAGTTGCTGCAGGCCCGCTGGCGCGATGACGATCTCAAGTTCGCCATCTCGCTGGCGGAAGTGGTCCTGCAACACTTTCAGGACACTGAGTACGGCGGCTATTTTTTTACCTCGGACGATCACGAGAGCTTGTTGCACCGTCACAAACCGACCACCGATGATGCGACACCGTCGGGCAACGGGATCGCGGCGCAGGTGCTGCTGCGCCTGGGCCATCTGTTGGGCGAAAACCGGTATCTGCAGGCCGCGGAGGGCACACTCAGCGCCCTGTCTGCGGGCTTGCGCCAGCATCCCGCCGCCCACGCCGCCTTACTGCTCGCCGTCGAGGATTTCCATCATTCCACCGAGACTGTCGTCCTGCGTGGCGACGATACAGAAATTCGCGAGGCGCAGCGGATCTGCCAACAGGTCTACACCCCCCGCCGCACGGTATTGGCGATACCGGGCGACGCCGGCCCACTGCCCGGCGTACTTGCCGAGCGCACCGCCGCGTCACCGCTGAACGCCTACGTCTGCAAGGGCCATCAGTGCCTGCCGCCGGTCACCTCGCTGGAAGCGCTGCGGGCGCATGTGGCCCCCGCCGATGCAGGCCTTTAATCAACAAGCCAGGAGTCAATCTTCCATGCCCAGTAATCGAATCAAGACCTTGACCTTAGCAACCGTACTGTCCGTCGGCGCCTCAGCACACGCCGCTACCACCTTGAAGTTCACCGTCACCCACGGCGACCCAAACAAATCGACCACGCAAGCGGCTTACATCAAAGACGGCAAGGTATTGATCAAGAGCGCGGGCGGGGATCCCCGTTACGATCTTCTGTTCATTCGGAAATCGGCGTCTATGAGAGTCATCGACCACGGCGACCGGACGGTACTCACCTTCGACAAACAACAGATTACGGATCTGGCTGCGCGCGCGCAGGGCATGATGACGACTGTGCAGCAACAGATTGAAACCAATCTGGCACAGCTGCCGCCGGGTCAGGCCGAACGCATGCGGAACATGCTCGGCGGCATGGGCATCCCCGTTACCGCGCCAGCGCCGGTGCCGGAAAAAAAGATCGTGCCCGCAGGGACAAAAACGGTCAACGCGATTCGATGCCGACAGATCGAAGTGCTCCGTGACCGGCGGAAGGTAGCGGAGTTCTGCGTCGCCGACGCCCCGGACCTGAACCTGCCCACCGATGATTACGCCACGGTGCTGGCACTGCAGGCGTTCGGTAAAACCCTGGCCGAAAAGACCGAGTACATGTCCCGCCACGTCGGCGGCGTGATGCCGAACATCGGATTCGAGGACGTCGATGGGATACCGGTGGAAATGCGCGATCTGACCGGTCCGGTGCCATCCTCCATGACCGTCACCGGAATACTCGCCGGGATCGGCGGTGTGGTGTTTACGATACCTAACGGTTATACCCCGCGGTCGTTGCCGTCGCTACCGCAATTGAATCGTTGAACCGACGGGAGCTAAGGTAGGGTAACGCAGACACCGCCGCGCCGGGGATCGCCTGCACCGCACGATGCGCCGCCGCTTTCCCGCACCACCGTGTGTGCACCACCGAAGAACAGATTGACGGTCTCGAACAGGCGGTGATGGGGAAATTCCGCGGTCAGCCGATCGACGGCAGCGGGGTCCGCGCCGCCCTCGATGTTCAGCACGTGTTCCTCGATGTGTACGCGGGGCTGGCGCACCGCGGTGTCCACATCCATACCGAAATCGATCAAGTTGATCAAAACCTGCAGCAACGCAGTACGAATGCGATTCGAACCCCCTGAACCGGTGGCGATGATCCGCCCGTCGTCGCACACCGCAACCGTCGGCGCCATCATTGAACTCATGCGCTGATTGGGCAGCCAGCGGTGAAAGCCGGCGGGATTGACATCTTCTTCTCCAAGCATGTTGTTGAGCATGACACCGGTGTCTGGAACGATCTCCCCGCACCCCTCACCGTTGGAGACTGTCGTCGTGGCGATATTCCCGTCACCGTCCATCACACTGATGTGCGTAGTACCCCGGAATGCCCGCCAGTGATTCAACACCCCGGCCCGGTATCGTTCCAAGTAGGACTCAGTCAGCAGCGAGATCGGCTCCGATTGGCCGCACTCCGCAGGGGGGCCGACCAGGCTCTCTGCTCTGGCGGCGGAGGTCTGCAGCATGACTTCGGTCAGCAAGCGCAGATACTCGTAGCTGCCGGTGTTTAATTTCGCGAGATCAGCTTCGCGCAGCAGACTGAGGCCGAAAGCGATCAGCAACCCCCCGGCGCTGGGCGGCGGATTGGTAAATAGTGATGCCCGATGATAGCGAATGGCCAGCGGTTCGCGTACGGCGACCCGATAGGCCGCCAGATCGCACCGCCGGAGATGCCCGCCACCTTCGGCGCATATGCGGGCGACGCGGTCCGCAATTTCGCCTCGATAAAACAGATCGTCGCCGTCGGCCGCCAGCCGCTCGATGGTGTCGGCGAGGTGTACAAAGCTCAACGACTCACCCGCCTCGGCGATGTGATCCGGGTTCCGCCGCCCGGCAAACACCGGTCTGGCGGACTCGGTCATGTAGATGGGCGCGACTATATTGAATATATACGCCTGCAGCGCGTTGATCTGCACCCCACGCCGGGCGGCGCAGACCGCCGGTTGCACCAGTTCCCGCATTGGCATTTTCCCGAGACACCGGTGCACCGCGAACGCCCCACGCACGCAGCCCGGTGCGGCGCAGGCGCCCAACCCAATGTGAAATTCCTGCTGGGCGCTGCCAAAATCCACCGTCACGGGGTGGAAATCGAGCTCAGCAACTGGAATCCGCGCCGCCGGCGTCTGGGTGAAGAAGTCGAACACCCGGATTCGGCCCGCGGCCTCGCGAGCCACCATGAAACCACCGCCACCCAGCGACGCGAGCACCGGTTCCGCCACACAGGCCATGAAAAACCCAGCGATTGCGGCGTCAAAGGCGTTGCCGCCACTGCGTAGCACGTCGGCGGCGGCCTCAGCCGTGAG
Source organism: uncultured Gammaproteobacteria bacterium (assembly GCA_947258785.1). Lineage (GTDB taxonomy): Bacteria > Pseudomonadota > Gammaproteobacteria > Arenicellales > JAANXG01 > CAMYJT01. The sequence continues at coordinate 45,258 of CAMYJT010000012.1, read as the reverse complement.
CGGATGCCCGGCGGCGACAACCCCGCTAGACGCCATTGCCCAACCTGTTCAAGTCCATAACTAACTGGGAGCGTTATTAATCGCGTCGGAGACGATATAATAAAATCTTCGAAGCTCTTCCATCATCATAAATCAATTAGAACAATCCACCATGTCATATCAACATATCAAGATTCCAGCCAGCGGCGAAAAAATCACTGTCCTGAATGGCAAACTCAACGTTCCGGATCAACCAATAGTGGGCTTCGTCGAAGGCGACGGCATCGGTCCCGACATCACCAACGCCTGTCTCCGGGTGTGGGATGCGGCAGTGGACAAAGCCTACGGTGGCCAGCGAAAGATCCATTGGTGCGAATTGTATCTGGGTGAAAAGGCCGCCGGACGGTACGACGGGGATTATTTTCCGCCGGAAACCCTGAGCGCGGTTCAGGACCTGGTCGTGGCGATCAAGGGTCCGCTCACCACCCCGGTGGGCGGCGGGTTCCGCTCGCTGAATGTTTCCCTGCGCCAGGAACTCGACTTATACGCCTGTGTGCGGCCGGTGCGTTACTATCATAATGTCCCAACCCCCCTGCGGCATCCCGAGCAGGTGGACGTAGTCATCTTCCGCGAAAATACCGAGGACGTGTACGCCGGCATAGAGTATCAGAGCGGCAGCGACGAAAACCGCAAACTGGCCCGCTTCCTGCGTGAGGATATGGGCGCGAATTTCTTCGACGATGCGGGGCTGGGCATCAAACCGATCAGTCCGTTCGGCTCGAAACGCCTCGTCCGCAAGGCCATCCAATACGCCCTGGATCATAACCGCGAGAGTGTGACCCTCGTCCACAAGGGCAACATCATGAAGTTTACGGAGGGGGCATTCCGGAATTGGGGTTACGAGCTGGCGGCCGAGGAATTCAGCGACTCGGTGATTACCGAGGAACAACTCTACAACGAATACGGCGGCAAACTTCCTGCTGACAAAATCGTCATTAAAGACCGGATTGCCGACATAATCTTCCAACTGTTGCAGCTGCGGCCGGCGGAATTCGATGTCATCGCCACCATGAATCTGAACGGCGACTATCTGTCCGACGCGGTGGCGGCGGAGGTCGGCGGCGTCGGCATCGCACCCGGTGCGAACATCGGCGATCACGTGGCGGTGTTCGAGGCGACGCACGGTACAGCGCCCAAGTATGCCAACCAGAACAAGGTTAACCCCAGTTCGCTACTGTTGTCGGGGGTCATGATGCTCGAGTACATGGGCTGGAAGGAAGCCGCCGACCTGATCAACGCCGCCTACCCCAATGTCATCGGTGACAAATTTGTAACCTACGACTTCGCACGTCAGATGGAGGGTGCCCACACCGTTTCGACGAGCACTTTCGCAGACGCGTTGATTGCAAAAATCACCGGCGAGGCGGAGGACCTTGCGAGATTCGAACGCGAGCGCCGGGAAGCATTGGAAACGGAACGTAAAGCCCGTGAGGCGCGCCGCATTGCCGACCCGCTTGAGGCGATGAGAGAGTCGGGCCGGCAGCCGAACACCGCCGGCGGCGTGATGTCGCCGATCACCAGCGTATCACCGGATACGAAAGTCGCGGACGCCATGCACACAATGCGCGAGACCGACATCAGCTGTCTGATGGTGGAACCCAACAATAGCGGTGAGTGGGGCATCATGACCAAGCGGGACGTGGTCACAAAGATCGTCGGCGGCAATCGCTCCACCACGAACATCACCGTGGATGAGATCGCCAGCCGCCCACTGTTGACGGTGCCGGCGGACGCCGGCCTGCAGTTGGTGTCCATGGTGTTGTCCCAGAACAACATCCGCCGGGTGGTGGTGGAGGCTAAGAGCGTGCCGGTCGGCATCGTCTCCGACACCGACTTGTTTGAAGTGGTGGAAGAATTCGGCTGGGGACTCGAGGAGTAGCGAAGACCGGTCGCCGCGCTTGCCCCCAGCGGGCCGCTCAGAGGTGATCGCTCCGGGCGGCCGGTCTGCCCGGCCCGGGAACGGCGCCGGCCTCCCAGGCGATGCCCTCGTCGGGAATGTCCACTTGCTGACTGCGCAGGGCCATCGCGCCAGCGACAGCGATCAGCATCGTGCCGCCCACGGAGAACAGGTCCCACCACTCCTCCCAGAACAGCCACCCCAATGCCGCGCCGAAAAGCACCGACGAATAGGTGAAGATTCCGACCTGTGCGGCGGGCGCTGAGGCATAACCGCGGGTCATACACAATTGCGCCAGCGTTGCCAGCGGCCCGATGGCCATCAGCAGCGCCCACTGCGACGCCGTTGGAGTCTGCCAGGCCCACAGCATGGGAATAGCGGAGACCACCGCGGCGATTGCTGCGAAGTAAAACACGACGCGGACGGCGGGCTCGGTCATCGACAATTTTCGAATCGTCACCTTGGCCAGCGCAGCCATCACACTGCCGGCCAGGGCGATCAACATTACCCATTCGAGGTCAAAGCCGGGCTTGATGATGAGAAGGACTCCGACAAAACCCACCAGGAGGGCGGCCCGGGCCAGGTTTGGAAGCCGCTCCCGCAGCCAGAAGTACGCCACAAAGGGAATGAAAATCGGGGTGGTGAGTTTTAACAGCATCGCGTCTGCAAGCTTGATGTGTCCGATGGCATAAAAAAAGCAGTACATCGCCGTTACTCCGCACAGGCCGCGCGCCAAGTGCAGGTGGAAAACCCGCGTGCGCAGCCCGCCCCACCCAGCCCGCAACAGCAACGGGGTCAAGGCCAGCAATCCGAAAACGTTGCGAAAGAAAACGATTACTTCATTCGGCAGCCCGTCGGCCGCCGTCTTGACGACTGCACTCATGACCGCGAGCAGAAATTCTGAACCCAGAATAAACAAGGCGCCGCGGGCGAAACTTTGTGGATAAATCAACGCTCCGCCGCCTCGGACCCAGACCGGACCGCCGCGAACGACAATCGGTCAGTCAAAGAGTTATTGGTTGTCCTTGTTTTGGTGCTTGCTCACCAAATCCTTCTGGAAGTTGGCGGGCATGGGGTCGTAATGACTGAATTCCATCGTAAACGAGCCCTCGCCGCCGGTCATCGATTTGAGACGCGACTGGTAGTCACCCAACTCGGCCAGCGGCACTTGCCCGATTACGGTGGTCAGGCCGTTCGACGACACATCGGTGCTGGAGACTCGCCCACGGCGCGAGGACAAGTCACCCGTGATGTCGCCCATATTGTCGTTGGGAATGGTGATTTCAACGTTGACGATGGGCTCCAGTACGATGGGCCTGGCCTTGCCAATGGCATCCAGAAACGCCTTGCGTCCGGCGGTGATAAAAGAGATCTCATTGGAGTCAACCGAATGAAATTTGCCGTCGTAAACGCTGACCCGGACGTCCTGCAACGGGAAGCCCGCGATCGCGCCCGACTCCAGAACCTGCCGCACACCCTTCTCGACCGACGGAACGAATTGCGAGGGAATTACCCCGCCAACGATATTGTTTGCAAATTCGAAACCACTGCCGCGCTCCAAGGGCTCCACTTTCAAATAGACCTCGCCAAACTGTCCAGCACCGCCGGTTTGTTTTTTGTGCCGGTGATGACCCTCCGCCCGTTTTGTAATGGTTTCCCGATAGGGTACCGTAGGCGGACGGGTCTTGACCGCTACGTTGTAGATTTCCTCCATACGCTCGATAGCGGTTCGCAGATGCAGATCGCCCAGCCCGCGCATCACGGTTTCGTTGGCCGACGCATCACGTTCAATCCGGATACAGGGATCTTCCTCGGCCAGTTTCTCCATAGCCTCCGACAGCTTTTGTTCGTCGCCGCGTCGTTCGGCAAATACCGCGAGCCCGGCCAGCGGCATGGGATAGTGCGGTGGTTTGAGCTGTACGTCGTCTTCGTCGTGGAAGTTGTGCAGCATACCGTCGAGCTTCAGCTCGTTGACCTTGGCGACCGCACAGATATCACCAGGTATACACGCGTCCACTTCGTCGTTCTGCTTGCCCTGCATTTTGAACAGGTGGCCCACCTTGAATGCCTTGCGGCCGTCGTCAACGAACAACTCGCTGTCTTTGGTCACCGTGCCCTGATGAACCCGGAACATGCCGAGTTTCCCAACGTATGGGTCGAAGCTGATTTTGAATATGTGGCCGATCACATGGGCGTCGGGATCAGGCCTGACCTCGACCGGCGTCTCCTTGCCACCATTGGCTTTGATCAGCGGCGGGGGGTTGCCCTCGGTCGGATTGGGCATCAATTTATCTATTATCTCCAATAACTCCTGTACACCGGTGTCGATCTTGGCGGACACGAAGCAAACCGGCACCAAATGGCCCTCCCGCAGCGCCTTTTCGAATGGATCGTGCAGTTGCTCGGGGGCGACTTCGCCCTGTTCCAGATAGGTGGTCATCAATTCTTCATCGACCTCGACAGTCTGATCGACCACCGCCGTGTGTGCATCGGTGACCGAAGAGAAGTCCGCGGTTCCGGACGGGCTGAAAAAACAATCCACCACCTTGCTCGCGTTACCGGCCGGCAGATTGATGGCCAGACATTCCTTGCCGAACGCGTCCTGAATTGAATTTAGTACCGCCTCGAGATTCACCCCATCAGCATCGATCTTGTTGACGATGATCATCCGGCACAGATTTTGTTCACCGGCCCAATCCATGAGCCGTCTGGTCAGTATCTCTACCCCGGTCTGGGCGTTGACCACAACCGCCACGGTTTCAACCGCGGGCAGGGCACTCAACGTCTGTCCCAGGAAATCCGGATAACCGGGGGTGTCAATGAGGTTGATGTGGGTGCTTCCAAAGTCGAGATTCACCAGTGCCGACCGTTGGGAGTACTGATGCTTGCGCTCGAGCGGATCGAAATCGGACACCGTGCTGCCCCTCTCGACGCTGCCGGTGCTGCCGATCGCGCCCGCCTTGTGAAGCAATGCCTCGGTCAAAGATGTTTTTCCCGACCCGGCATGACCAACGAGTGCGATGTTACGGATATCTGTGGTGGTATAGGCGGACATAAACGTCTCCATCCTTCTGGTTCGGCTTGATCGGCTCTGCGGCCGCTCGTGTGTAGCCTAAACCAACCGCCGACTCCTATCAATCCGGGTCGACCAGATCAACCGGTCCGGCCCGAGCCGGCGACGGGGTCTGTAGTGCGGTTCAGGCGGATGGGTGCCCCAGGGGTTCAGGTGCCTGCGACCGGCTCCCACAATTCGATTTTGTTGCCCTCCGGATCCATGACCCAGGCAAATACTCCCTCCGTGAGTTCCTTGGGCCCGGACACCTGCAGACCCGCCTTGCGGAGTTCCTTGATGAGCGCCTGAATATCCTGCACCCGGTAATTGATCATGAACGAGGCGTCGCTCGGCTTGAAGTAATCGGTGTCCCGGGGGAACGGATCCCATACCGTGTACTCGGTCTTTTCGGGATCGTCGGTGTCACGCCACTCGAAAATAGCACCGGATTCGCTGGTGCATTCGATACCTAAGTGGTCTCGATACCAGGTCTTAAGCTGCTCGGGATTTTGCGCTTTGAAGAAGATACCACCGATACCCGTTACCTTTCTCATGAATTCAACCCGTAATCAATTGTTAGTGGCTACAACGGACACCATAGCAAAGTGTACCCGTTTTTCAATGCCTGGATCCTAAGTCCGTCTGCCATCAAGCGAAGTCATAACCGAAACTGCGCTCAAAGCGTTGACTGAATTCGTCCAGCGTGAATTTGTGATTTTGCGTGCCGTGATGTTCAATTTTTATTGCCCCCATCAACGAGGCGATGTGGCCGATGGTTTGCCAATCCATGTTCCGGGCGATTCCAAACAGCAGTCCGGCCCGGTAAGCGTCGCCGCATCCAGTCGGGTCGACAGTGCTGACGGCCTCAGCTGCGTTGACACTGATCTTCTTCCCGCCGGTATAGATCTCGGAGCCTTCAGCACCCTTGGTGACAATCAAAACTTTCACGCGCTCCGCTACCTGCTGTAGAGACAAACCGGTGCGCTGCCGCAGTAACTGGCTCTCGTAGTCGTTGACGGTAAGGTAACTGGCCTGATCGACGAAGGTTTGCAGTTGCTCACCGTCAAACATCGACAGGCCCTGGCCAGGATCAAACACGAAAGGGATATCGGCCTCCGCGAACTGTTGCGCATGTTCGATCATACCTTGTTGTCCATCCGGAGACACGATGCCGAGTTCCACATTAATCGCGTCGCCTACCCCGTTGCTGTGGGCATCGTTCATTGCGCCGGGATGGAACGCGGTGATTTGATTATCGTCCATGTCCGTGGTGATGTAGGCCTGTGCCGTATAGGTGTTCTCGATGCGAGTGATGTGGGTGAGCGGAATACCGTGCTGCCGCAGCCAATCGGCGTAGGGCCCGAAGTCACCCCCCACCGTCCCCATCGGCAGTGGATCACCACCCAGCAACTTCAAGTTGTAGGCGATGTTGCCCGCGCAACCCCCAAACTCCCGCCGCATGTCCGGGACCAGAAAACAAACGTTCAGGATGTGAACCTGCTCCGGAAGTATATGGTTCTTGAACCGATCCTGGAACACCATGATGTTGTCGTACGCCAGAGATCCACAAATCAATGTAGCCATAATTCGAATCGAGCGTCAGAATCTATCAATATCGTGTACAAATCGCATTCGCACTGTCAGCCGGTTTGAGAAAACTCGATCCAGGCTTTCACGCGCACGGTTGGCCTAGCGGCCAGTGTAATTAAACCGGCTTCCAAGTGAGATCCAATTCCCGGGCTGCCTTCACCTCGTCCAGCCGCCCGACGGGCGTGGTGTGGGGCGCTGTTTTCACCAACTCGGGGTCGCTGTGCGCCTCCTTGAATATCTCGACCACCGCATCCACGAATCCATCCAACTCATGTTTGGTCTCGGTTTCGGTGGGTTCGATCAGAAAACACTCGGGCACCAGCAGCGGAAAATACACCGTTGGCGCATGATATCCCTTGTCCAGCAGACGTTTGGCCACATCCATAGCAATCACCGTGGTTTCGTCTTTGAGCTTTTTAAGTGTGACTATGAACTCATGGGCGGCGCGGCGATCGGGATACGCCAATTCGACCCCATGGTCGTGTAAGCGCTTGGCCAAGTAATTGGCGTTCAGCGTGGCGTACTCGGCGACGCGCAGGAGACCGTCCCGCCCCAACAAGCGGGCATAGATGTATGCGCGCAGCAACACTCCTGCGTTGCCCATGTGGGCAGACAGGCGTCCAATGGATTGCGGAAGCTCGTACTCCGTCAACCAAACGTAATCACCGTTGTTTTCACCAACGATGGGGACTGGCAGGTAGGGCAGCAAGCGGTCGTTGACACCCACCGGCCCGGCCCCGGGGCCTCCACCACCATGGGGGGTTGAGAACGTCTTGTGCAGATTCATGTGGATGACGTCGAAGCCCATGTCGCCCGGCTTGACTTTACCGACGATGGCATTGAGGTTGGCGCCATCGAAATACAACAGGCCACCGGCACTGTGAACGAGATGGGCAATGTCCTCAATCGTACGTTCGAACACGCCCAGAGTCGAAGGATTGGTCAACATGAGTCCAGCGGTCTGCGGACCGACGAAACTCCGCAACGCCTCCAGATCCACATCTCCGGAGGCATCCGTTGGTATTTCCCTGACTTGGTATCCACACATCGTAGCGGTGGCGGGATTGGTGCCGTGGGCGGCATCGGGAACCAGAATCTCGGTCCGCTGGTCGTTGCGCGCATCGTGGTAGGCGCGAATCATCGCCACGCCGGCGAACTCGCCCTGCGCCCCGGCCAGGGGTGTCAGCGAAACTCCGGCCATACCGGTGACGTCCTTGAGGATTTCCTGCAGCTCATACAAACACTTTAGAAATCCCTGGCCCGTGGAGACCGCAGACAAGGGATGCCGCATTAAAAACTGGGGCAGCATCGCGTACTTGTTGCACGCCCGCGGATTGTACTTCATGGTGCACGAACCCAGCGGGTACAGATGGGTGTCGATGGAAAAGTTCTTCTGAGACAATCGAGTGTAGTGCCTGACGGTCTGCAGTTCCGACACTTCGGGCAACTGCGGCGGCTGGTCCCGAAGATGTGCGGTCGGTATGTCGGACACGTCCGCGTCAACCGCAGGTGCTTGGGATGGATTGACTCGATCTGGTACGGATTGGTCAAAGATCAACATTGCGTTCTTCTAAGCCAACGCCTGCAAGGCTTTGTCGTAATCAGGCTCCTGAGCGATCTCCGGCACCAATTCGGTGTAGACAACCCGGTCGCTAGCGTCGAGCACAACAACGGCCCGCGCGGTGATACCGGCCAAAGGACCGTCCTGAATCAGCACGCCATAGTCTTTTGCGAAATTCCGGGACCGCATCATGGACAGGGCGGTTACAGCATCGGTGTTTTCAACACCACAGAACCGTTTCATGGCAAACGGCAGGTCGGCGGAAACAATCAACATCACTATGTCGTCGCGCCCCTTTGCGTCGTCGTTGAACCGTTTCGTGGACGTCGCGCATACCGGGGTGTCCAGGCTCGGCACTATGTTCAGCAGTTTTTTCTTGCCCGTGAAGTCGGCCAGTGATACGTCCTTGAGGTCAACATTCACCAGCGTGAAATCCGGTGCGGCAGCCCCCATCGCGGGAAGCTCGCCATTGGTGTTGCATGGATTGCCTTGCAGGGTGATTTGCGCCATCAGTTCCTCCAGTCATGTGATAGTTGCGAGTTAAACAATGGGACGGACCGTTTATTCATTGCCGGCTAATTTTTGCGCACAGGGCGGGTCCAGGCGCCGCCTCGATAATATACGATCCAGGTGCTCGGCATAGACGTCCATTTCCGCGTCGGTTCGTGTGTCGGTGGCACACACCAGAACGGCATCGCCCAGCTCCGGATAATCGTGAGACAGATCGATCCCGCCGGCGATGCCTTGCGCCTCCAGCGCCCGCAACACCCCGGCCACCGCCTGCGGCAGCCTGAGCACGCCCTCGTGAAAAAACGGACGGTCAAACACTCGCTCGACGCCACTTACATCGCCCAACAAGTTCAGCAGACGGCGTGCGTTGTGATGGCACTGCGCCGCCACCCGGCGCAGGCCGGTCGGACCCAGGAGCGCCATGTATATGGTGGCCGCCGTGACCATTAAGCCCTGGTTCGTGCAGATGTTGGACGTCGCCTTCGAACGCCGTATGTGTTGTTCGCGCGCTTGCAGCGTAAGTGTAAAACCCGGAATCCCCCGGGCGTCCACGGTCTTGCCGACGATACGGCCCGGCATCTGGCGCACCAGTTTCTGCTTCGCGCACATGAAACCAAAGTAAGGACCGCCCGATGACAGCGGCACCCCCAGAGGCTGTCCCTCGCCGACGGCAATATCTGCCCCCTGCGCACCCCAATCACCCGGTGGTTTGAGCAGCGCCAGCGCGGTAGGATTAACCAGTCCGATCACCCGCAGACCACGCTCATGGGCCCAGTCGGTGAGCGCGTCACCGTCCTCGAGCACGCCGAAGTAGTTCGGCTGTGGCACGACCAGCGCCGCCACGCCGTCCACCGGACACTGCGTCAGACTATCGACCGTGATGCGCCCGCCGGAGTCCGTAAACGGCACTTCGATAATCTCGATATTTTGATGTTTGACGATAGTTTGAACCACCTTCCGGTAGATGGGACTGACCGTACGCGGCATCAGAATTCTGTTCGATTTCTTGGCCGCCCGCACCACCGCCAGCACCGCTTCCGCGAGCGACGACGCACCGTCGTACAACGAAGCGTTGGCCACCTCCATACCGGTCAACGCCGCAATCATGGATTGGAATTCGTACAACAGCTGCAAGGTTCCCTGGCTGGCCTCCGCCTGGTACGGAGTGTACGCCGAATAAAACTCACCGCGGGTAGTCAGCTCCCAGACCGCCGCCGGGATGTGGTGCTCGTAGGCGCCGCCGCCGATAAAGTTGGTGTAAATCCCGTCCTGCGCCGCCCGTTCCTGCATCAATCGTCCGACCTGCATCTCATTCATACCTGCAGGGACATTGGTAAGTTCACAGCCACGCAGCGATCGCGGAACTTCGTCGAACAGGTCGTCGATCGAGTCGACGCCGATGGCACCGAGCATGGCTTCGACGTCTTGTTTGGTGTGTGGAATAAATGGCATGAGCTATGACCCTGGGGTGGGGGGGTTGAGGGCTGAGTGCATGCGGATGCGATTGGCCGGGTACCTGTTGCGCCGGACGTACAACTCAGGCTTCCGCGGCCGCGACGTCGGAGTACGCCTCCGCATTCAAAAGATTTTCCAACTCCGACTCTTCCGTCGGACGGACGCGGAACAACCACCCTCCTTCGTAGGGGTGCTGGTTGACGAACTCCGGCGAATCTCTCAAGGTGTCGTTGATTTCTACGATCTCCCCGCTGATCGGGGCGTAGACATCGGAGGCCGCTTTGACCGACTCGACCACTGCGCAGTCCTGGCCCGCCACCACCGAATCGCCCACATCCGGGAGTTCGACGAACACCATATCACCCATCATCTCTTGCGCATGGTCGGTAATCCCCACCTCCAGGTGTCCGTCATCCATTGTCCGCACCCACTCGTGGGTTTTGGTGTATCTCAAGGCTTCAGGTATTTCGCTCATCTTGGTCTCCTACGGTCCAGGACCACCACATCGTTCAAATCTCGTTTAAGCAGCTCTTACCACGGCGGACGAACGGATGCTTGACCACTTTAGCGTTGAGCAATTTGTCGCGGATGCGAACCTGACACGTGTCGCCAATCTGCAGCGACGCGGAAACCCGCGCGAGGGCTATCGAGCGGCCCAGGGTCGGTGAGAACGAGCCGCTGGTGATTTCCCCCGCCCCGCACCCCTGCCAGTGGACGCTTTGATGGCTTCTCAATACTCCCTTATCCATCAGCACCAGTCCGACAAGTTTACGCGTCAAACCATGCTCGCGTTGCCGTTCCAAGGCATCCCGGCCGACGAAATCGCGGTCCTCAGGCTCCCAGGCCACCGTCCAGCCCAGCGCCGACTCCAGCGGCGTCGTGGTTGTGTCCATATCCGATCCGTACAGATTCATGCCCGCCTCGAGCCGCAAGGTGTCCCGGGCGCCAAGTCCGCAAGGCACGACACCGGTCTCGCGCAATGCTTCCCAGGCCGCCGGTGCCCGTTCATTGGCAAGGACGATCTCGAACCCGTCCTCACCGGTGTACCCGGTCCGCGCAACGAAATAACCGTCCACGTCGACGGCGACGAACGCGGGCAACGGGGACGCCGCCGCTTCGACCGCCTCCCCCAGGGCGGCGAAGGTCTTGTCCCGCGCCTGCGGCCCTTGAACCGCGATCATGCTCAAATCGGCGCGGTGCGCAAGTTCGACGCCATCCAGTCGACCCGCCTGTTCACGCATCCAGACCAAATCGGTGTCCCGGGTGGCAGCATTGATGACCAGGCGGAACCAATCGTCGGCCAGGTAATAGGTAATCAGATCGTCGATGACACCACCTTGCTCATTGAGCATGCAGCTGTACAGCGCCTTGCCCGGCAACACCAGCTTGTCGACGTTATTGGCCAGCAGGCGGCGTAAAAATGGGCGTACAGCCGGTCCCCGCAGATCCACGCGGCTCATGTGCGAAACATCGAACATGCCGGCGTCCTGGCGCACCGCTAGGTGCTCCCGGATCTGCGAACCGTAATGGAGCGGCATGTCCCAGCCACCGAACTCGACGAGTTTCGCCCCCGCCTTGCGGTGAATGTCAAACAGAGCGGTCTTCTGATTCACTGAATCGACTGTGCATTACAGATTGTTCGAACACGGTCAGAGGGCCGTGCGAACTGTGGCACCGCCACCAAGCAGACCCCTGATTGTTACCTCCTCCCGACGCCACTCACGCTACACCGATGGGTGGCGACACACTCCGAGCTCGGAAGCCGTGGGCTTCCTGCCGGTCGTTGCAACCGGGATGCTCACTATACTGAGCATGGCGAAATGTGCCAAGCTGGGCTGGATTATTGATAATGCGAATCATTTGTATTATCATTTAGCATATATACCGACTTACACTGACCCATAACAACACAATTTAATTCTAAAAATTAGGGAGTTTCTCGCCATGCGCATACTGTTCGCCTGCATATTCTGCTTCACGACGATTGGTCTTTCCGTGACCCACGCGGCCGAGGTCAATCTTTATTCCGCCCGCAAAGAGGCCTTGATCAAACCACTGTTGGACGCATTCAGCGCCGCGACCGGCACCCGCGTCAACCTGGTCACAGGCAAGGCCGACGCCTTGCTCAAGCGGCTCGAGACCGAGGGTCCGAACAGCCCGGCCGACGTCCTGATTACCGTAGACGCCGGGCGCCTGCATCGCGCCAAAACCGCGGGCCTGCTGCAACCGGTGAACTCGGCGATTCTCGAAGCGGCCGTCCCCGAGAACTATCGTGATCCCGAGCACTACTGGATTGGATTGTCGGTGCGTGCCCGGCCCATCATGTACGCCAAGGACCGGGTCGATCCGGCCCGCCTGACAACCTATGAACAGCTTGCCGAACCGGCCTGGCGGGGCAGGATCTGTGTCCGGTCCTCGAACAACATTTATAACCAATCGCTGGTGGCGTCGATGCTCGCCTCCATCGGCCAGGCAAAAACCGAACAGTGGGTACGCGGGCTGGTTACTAACTTCGCGCGCCCGCCGACCGGTGGCGATCGGGATCAGATTCGCGCCGCCGCTGCGGGACAGTGCGATATCGCTATCGCCAATACCTACTACCTGGCGCGAATGCTGAATTCGAAAAAAGACGAACAGCAACGTCAGTCGGCGGAAAAGATCGGTATTATCTGGCCGGATCAGCGAGGCCGAGGTGTCCACGTCAACATCAGCGGCGCCGGTTTGATCAAGTCGGCGATTCACAAACAGGAAGCCATCAAATTGCTCGAGTACTTGGTCAGCGATGACGCCCAACGCTACTACGCCCTGAGCAATTACGAGTACCCGGTAAAACCCGGCGTCGACTACAGCCCCACATTGACCGCCTGGGGCGAATTCAAGGCAGACTCCATTAATCTATCGCTGTTGGGCGAACACAACACCGAGGCGGTCAAGCTGATGGACCGGGCGGGTTGGAGATAAGCGGCGGATGACCACGCGGTCCGACTCCTTCGCCCGCAGCGCGCTATCGGCACCTTCTTGGTGGCACCAGCACGGATGGAGTGTCGGCGTCGTCGCCGTCGCCGCGGTTCTGGCGATGCCAATCGTGATTGTGTTGAGCTTCGTCCTGCAACCGGCGGGCGAGGTGTGGCGGCATCTCGTGGAGACGGTGCTGGCGGATTACGTAGTCAACTCCGTGCTGCTGATGATGGGCGTGGGGGTCGGTACCTTGCTGCTGGGCGTTGGTTCGGCGTGGCTGACCACCCAGTATCAGTTTCCGGGACGCGACATGCTGATCTGGGCCTTGCTGTTACCCCTGTCCATGCCCGCTTACATTACCGCCTACACTTACACCGGGATGCTGGATTACGCCGGCCCGCTCCAATCGCAGCTGCGGGACTGGTTCGGTTGGACTGCCGGCGATTACTGGTTTCCCGAGATCCGGTCGCTGTACGGGGCCATGGCGATGCTGTCCTTCGTACTGTATCCCTATGTATATCTGTTGTCGCGCGCCGCTTTTCTAGAGCAGTCGATATCGATCGCAGACGCCAGCCGGCTGCTTGGGTGCAGCCCCTGGCAGAGCTTCCGCCGCGTGACGCTGCCGGTGGCACGCCCTGCGATCATCGCCGGCCTGTCCCTGGCGTTGATGGAGACTCTGGCGGACTACGGGACGGTGCAGTATTTCGGTGTCGACACCTTTACCATCGGGATCTTTCGCACTTGGTTCGGCTTTGGCGACAGTGCAGCGGCGGCACAGCTTTCGTCCGTTCTACTGGCGTTTGTTTTCGTGCTCATGGTGCTCGAGCGCTGGTCGCGCAAGCGTGCTCAATATCACCATGTCGGCAGCCGTTCTCAGCCCTTGCAGGTGCAGGAGCTGAGCGGTTGGGCGGCGCTCGCGGCGATTGCCGCCTGCGCCCTGCCGCTGATGCTCGGTTTCATTCTACCCACCGGTCAGCTGGTCTACTGGGCATATTACACGGCAGATGAAATGTTGAACCCCGACTTTTACCGGCTGTTGCGCAACAGCATTGGTTTGGCCGGTGGTTCCGCACTGCTGGCCGTAGCAGTGGCTTTGTTCATCGCGTATGGAAAACGCCTGACACCTAACAGAGCTATATTAGCCGCGGCGCGCACGGCCGGCCTGGGTTACGCCATACCCGGGACGGTAATCGCGGTGGGCGTCATGCTGCCACTGGCTTGGATCGATAACACTGTCGATTACTGGTTCCGCCAACACTTCGGCATCAGCACCGGACTGGTACTCAGCGGCACACTGGTGGCCGTGGTGTTCGCCTACATGGTGCGATTCCTCGCCGTCTCCCTGCAAGCGGTTGAGTCCGGCCTCGCCAAAGTCAAACACTCCATGGACGATGCAGCGAGATCGCTCGGTTACCGACCGATCGGCGTCCTCCGTTACGTCCACATACCGATCATAAGCGGCAGTCTATTAACCGCAGGACTGATTGTGTTCGTCGACATCCTCAAGGAACTGCCCGCCACCTTGGTCCTGCGGCCTTTTAACTTCAACACGCTGGCAGTGCGCGCCTTTGAGCTGGCCTCCGACGAGCGGCTGGCCGATTCGGCCATCCCAGCCATCACCATTGTTGTGGCGGGCCTAGTGCCGGTAATTCTATTGAGCCGGGCAATCGCCCGCAGCCGGACGATGACCGTCGTCGGATCAACTCCGGGCAACCGCCGGCGCAGTCCACGCTAGCCTGCATATTGCACCAAGGCGGCGAAATAATGGTGTATCAACATGATTATGTTCAATGATTCGGTCTTAGGTGATTCGTACAGTTTGTGCTTCTGCAATCGCCTATCCCGGCCCTTAATTTAGGCTACACAGGTGGAGATATCCACAGCGTTTAGTCCCGGAACCGACACCGTTCGACCTGCCAGGTCTCCCGGCAACAAGTAAGGGCGGCACTATCCCGGCGCTGGCTCGGTCTCGAGCGCCTGGACTTGCGCTTCATGCAATCCATCGCGCTCCGGCTATGCATTGCGTTCCCGCGCGGCGGCCTTACCAATCGATCCCTTCGCCAGCATCCGGGATCCTTGGTGCAATACGCGGGTTAGTCGCGCCCTGCTTTACTGAGTATCGTCGGCAGTTTCCGCTTGTTGATGGAGCATTTACCGCTCTTGCGCATGCCTTCGCAGGCGCCGTACAGATATAACGAGTGTCCATCCAACACAAAACCGGCCTGATCGGAGACCCAGCGCTGGCGCTCCTCGATCGTGCGGTCACAGAACTCGAAGACTTCTCCACATTCGGAACAAACAATATGGTCATGGTGCCCCTCGTCATTGAGCTCAAACACCGACCGGCCACCTTCGAAATTGTGACGAATTACTAACCTTGCGGTCTCGAACTGGGTCAACACCCGGTACACCGTAGCCAGTCCGATTTCTTCGCCGGAGTCCAACAGGGTCTTGTATACATCCTCCGCCGTCATATGCCGTACGCTGGAATTTTCCAGGATGCGCAATATCTTGAGGCGGGGCAAGGTGGTCTTCAGCCCCGCCTTTTTTAAATCGCTGTTGGAAGGCATTGAAAAATCCGCGTCTGCTGATAGTGGCCTCGCCGTCAAGTCCCCGCACCTTAACGTCACTGATAATTATTCGCAATAACGATTGTTTACAAGTCTGAATGAGCATCCGGCGCCGTAGGTGATCTAATATCCACCAAGGCTGTCACCGTGGAAATATTTTCGGAATTGAAGAGATCCGCGTTAACCATATTATTGCTGGCCGGGCTGGTCTGGAGTCCGTGGGGGAAGGGCGACGCGTTCGTCTTCTCGGCACCACCGCGCGAATCCGTTGCCCGCGGTGAACAGGACTATGCACCGATCGCCAGATATTTGACCGGGGCCACCGGTCAACAATTCGTTTATCAACACCCGCTCGACTGGATGTCCTATGTAAAGAGCATGCAGGCAGGCGGTTATGACCTCGTCTTCGACGGTCCGCACTTCGTGAGCTGGCGAATCGTGAATCTGGAACACACACCATTGGTGCGCCTGCCGGGCAAACTGAAATTCGTCGCCATTTCCCGGGACGAGGACGAGATCATGGAACTTGCGGACTTGGCAGGCCGTAAAGTATGCGCGCACCCGCCGCCAAACCTGGCGACGATGACCATACAAGCGCAGTATTCCAATCCGATCCGCCAACCATTCATCCGTGAACTGAAGGGATTCAAACGGATTTTCGATGAATTGTTGAGGGGCGGGTGCCAAGGCGCCGTGATGCCCGCCGCCCTCTACGACCAGTTCAACCGCGGGCGCGCGGCGGGTAAGACCCGCATCCTGTTTCTCAGCAGCCCTCTGCCGCCACAGGCGATCACCGCCGGCCCGAGCATTCCGGCAGATATTCAGAACGTGGTCAGGGCCGCCTTGCTCGCGCCCGGTGGGTCCGAAGCCACCAAACGACTTCGCCAGCGGTTCGCCGCAGACCTGGCGCTGCAGGCCACGACCAGAGAGGAGTATCGCGGTTTCGAGCGGCTGCTCAGCCAAACTTACGGTTTCGGCTGGTAAGCGCTCAGAGGTCTCGCAGCTTCCTGACTACCGCTCCGATTGTGAGGCCCTGAACGACAATTGAGAACACTACGATGATATAGGTCATCGCGAGGAAGACATCCCGAGTCGGTCCGGCCGGTAAGGACAAGGCCAAAGCCACTGAGATGCCACCTCGCAGACCGCCCCACACCAGGATCTTGACGACGTGGGGACTGAATTCCTTGGTCAGCCGCAGTGCACCGATCGGCATCCCCACGCTTACCAGGCGCGATACCAGCACCAGGGGAATCGCAATAATGCCGGCGAGAACATAACCGCCGGTAAACTGCAGCACCAGCATTTCCAGTCCCAGGAGCACAAACAGCACCGCGTTCATTATTTCATCCACCAATTCCCAGAACGTGTCCAGGTGGCCGCGGGTCTTTTCCGACATAGCCAGCACCCGGCCGTGGTTGCCGATCAGTAATCCGGCCACGACGATGGCGATGGGTCCGGAGGTATGCAACGCACGGGCGAGTGCGTAACCGCCCATAACAACGGCCAGGGTCAGCAGAATCTCAACCTGATAATTGTCCACTGTACGGAGCAGATAGAACCCAAGAGTACCGAGCAAGAAGCCGAGGATCAGGCCTCCGAAGGCCTCCTGTGCGAACAACAACACCGCCGAAGCCACCGAGGCCTCCTCGGGCCGGGTGGCCAGACCCAGCAACACCAGAAACAGCACCACGCCCACGCCGTCATTGAATAGCGACTCACCAGCGATCTTCGTCTCGATACTCTTCGATACGCCTACCGTCTTCAAGGTCGCGAGCACCGCAATCGGATCGGTGGGCGAAATCAGCGCACCGAACAACAGACAATACAGATAGCCAACCTGGAATCCCAACAGATCCAGCAGCATCCAGACCAGCGAACCGACGATGATCGTCGACAGCAACACCCCGATGGTGGCAAGGCTGAGAATAACCCATTTCTGTTTCGCAAGATCCTCCAGATTGACGTGCAATGCCCCGGCGAACAGCAGGAAGCTCAACATGCCCTGCATCAACGTGAGATTGAAGTCGATGCCGGAGAGGACCCGCTCGGCATACTGCTCGAGGTCTGCAAAGCCAAGTTTGCCGAAGGTCATCAACGACACCGACAGCAGCAGCGCGATCAACATTACGCCGACCGTAGTGGGCAGCCGGATGAATCGGTGATTGACGTAGCTGAACAGTGCGGACAAGGTGACCAACGCGGCCATCAGGTCCAACAATCCCATGGAGGCCGTCATGGGCCCGACTCGGCGGGCGGCGCCGGATTCGGACGCGCGAGCCGTGGCAGATCACCGTCCAGTCCCATGGCACGGCGGATGATGGCGTGCTTGAGCGGACCCGAACGGTCGGTCACCCGCAGGCCGAGACCGCGCACACCGCGCACCAAGCCCCACGGGGCGCTGAACAAGCGTTGCAGGCCGTGCATGGCGTACATCATCAGCGCATTCTCCGATTTGCGCCAGCGCTCGTAGCGACGCAGGACGGCCCGGCCGCCAAGGTCCTTGCCGGAGTTGGCGGCATCGACCAGCACTTCGGCCAGCGTGACGGCGTCGGCGATGCCCAGATTCGCGCCCTGCCCCGCAAGTGGATGCACCGTGTGCGCGGCATCGCCGATGAGGGCGCTGCGGTTTGCGATGTAGGCCTCAGCATCCGATCGTGACAGCGGGAACGACCGCGGCGGGCCGCAACGCAGAATGTCCCCCAGTCGGTGTTCAAACGCCGACGCCAGCCGGGCACGAAAACTTGCATCATCGAGTTCGAGGAGTTCATCGGCCGTCGGCCGATCACAGCTCCAGACGATGGAGCTGCTCCCATCGGCCAACGGCAGGAACGCCAGCGGCCCGGTAGGCAGAAAGCGCTGCCAGGCCGTTTGTTGATGTGGCTTCTCGGTCTCCACCTGGGCGACGATTGCCCGCTGCGCGTAATCATGCCGCGGCGACCCGATTGCCAGACGCCTGCGCACCCAGGATCCAGCGCCGTCGGCGCCAACCAGCACCCGCGCGGTGAACGCCTCACCGCCGGACAGCTCGATGCGCACCGAGTGGGCGGACGTGACCAACTCCTGCACGCGGCTCCGCCACAACACCGTTACCGTATCGAATCGACTGAGCACTTGGTGCGAGGCATCGATGAGCGCGTTGTTCTCAACAATGTGGCCGAGATAGGGCTGAGCGATCTCCGCGGCATCGAAGCGAATGGCGCCGACGCTCCCCGCATCCCACACCACCATCGCCCGAAACGGCGACACGCGTTGCCGCGGCATCTCCTCCCAAATACCGAGATTTCGCAATACGTTGTCTGCCGCGCGCCCCAGCGCGCTGACGCGGATGTCGCAGTGCTGCGGATCGACGACCGGGGCGCTGCCGGAATCGACGACCACCAGCCGCAGGCCCTGTGCCGCCAAGGCGTTGGCCAAGACGCCGCCGACCAAACCGGCGCCGACCACGATGACGTCATGCTGCACCGGGCTACTCAAACGGCAGGCCCCGTGCCAGTTGGGGTAGACGGCCGGCAATCCCCATTGTGCGGTGCAGCAGGAATCGCTTCACGGGCGGCAGGACATCCACCGCCACCATGGCGGCATCCCGCGCCCACGCTACCGGTGGCAAGGTGTTCGAAAACAAACGCACCAATCCGTCGGTGAACAATGTCGTCGCCAGTGTGTCGCGGCGGCGGCGTTCGGCGTAGCACGACAGTACCACGGCAGACCCGATGTCCTCACCTTGCTTGGCGGCCCCGTGCAGCACCTCCGCCAGGACCGCGACGTCGCGGACACCGAGATTGAAACCTTGTCCGGATACCGGGTGAATGGTGTGCGCGGCGTTACCGATCGCCAAGGCGCGGCAAGCCACCGGATTAGGTACACGCACCAGAGTCAAGCGGTGCGCTTGGCGCCGCCCTGGTTTCGACAACCGCCCCGCGCGATCCCCGAAGCGGCGCTGCAGCGCTGCTATAAACCGCTGGTCAGACAGGTTCATGAGCGTCTCCACACACTCGTGCCGGGTCGTCCACACCACAGCGTAACGGTTCCCGCTGGTCGGCAACAGGGCTAAGGGACCGCTGTCGGTGAATCGCTCGTAAGCCACGTGGCGGTGGGCATGCCCCGGCGTCACCGTCGTCAGGATGGCGGTCTGTCCGTAGTCGTGTACCGTGGCGGTGATGCCCAGCGATTCCCGGGCCGGCGATCGGCCGCCGTCGGCCAGCACGGCCAACTTGACGCGGAGTTCGCGTTCGCCGCCGCCGGTAACCACGGTCAGGACAATATCCTGCTCGCCGGGCACGATGCCGGCGACACGGCCCGGACACAGTACTTCGACACCTTGGCTGATCTCGAGCTGGCCGATGAGCACCTGCCCTAAGACCCGCGCGGGCACCACAAAACCCAGCGCCTCGACGCCTGCATCGCGGTGGCTCAGCCGCGTAAACCCGGCCCGGCCACGATCAGAGATATGGATGCGTTCGATGGGCGTGGCGTCGCCCGCGGCCACCGCGGGCCATATACCCATCGTGGAGAGAATCTGTTTGGAGCCGTGAGAGAGCGCCAGCATGCGCTCGTCGTAGCTTGGCTGAGCATCCGATTTAAACAAGACCGCCTCGATGACAACGACCCGCAGCGGCGTCGGTGACAAGGCACACGCCAGACTGGCGCCCACCAGTCCCCCACCGACGATCGCAACATCGTAATCCAGACCGTTATCGTTCATTTGTAAACCATGCTATCAGCATTGCCGACGGCGGACCCGAGCGCCCCGTAGATGTTACGACGCTCGGTGCTCCATGATTGCTTCGATTTCCGTGATCTGTTTCGGCGCGTCTTTACTCAGTATGGTATTGCCGTTGCGATTGATAAGCACGTCATCCTCAATCCGGATACCGATGTTGCGCCACCGCGGCTCTATGTCATCGTCGCCGGGAATGTACAGACCGGGTTCGATGGTCAGCACCATACCCGGTTCCAGTTGGCGCCAAACCCCCTCGATCTTATAGTCACCAACGTCGTGCACATCCATACCCAACCAATGGCCGGTGCGATGCATGTAAAACCGCCGGTGGGCCTCGGTTTCGATCAATTCCTCGATGCTGCCCGTTAACAATCCGAGATCCACCAGGCCCTGGACCAGAACCTGCAACGCGGCATCGTGGGGTTCGTACCAGTGATGGCCGGCCTGTGCCTTGTCGATGGCGACCGATTGCGCGGCCAGGACAATCTCGTATACGCTCTTCTGTTCCGGTGAGAATTTTCCATTGATCGGGAAAGTACGGGTAACATCGGCGGCGTAACAATCGATCTCGGCGCCGGCATCGATCAACAACAACTCCCCGTCATTGAGTTCGGCCGAGTTGTCAATGTAGTGCAGAACACAGGCGTTTGCCCCACCCGCCACAATCGGTGGATAGGCCGGATATGCACTGCCGCTCTTTCTGAATTCATACTCCAGTTCCGCGTGGATTTCATACTCCATTTTACCGGGCCGGCACACCCGCATGGCGCGCCTGTGCGCCGCTGCGGAGATCTTGGCGGCCCGCTTCATCACCCGAACCTCCTCGGTCTGTTTGATGAGCCGCAGCTCGTGCAGAATATGGGTGATGTCGACCAATTCGCTCGGGGCGTTTATGCCCAGACGAGATTTGGCCTTCACCTCGTTGACCCAGTGCAACAGTTTCATGTCAAACTCGGCATAATTTCCAACGTTACAGAACACCTTGCTGCGGTTCTCCAGCAGACCGGGCAGGATTTCACCGATGTCCGAGATCGGAAACGCGTCGTCTGCATCGAATTGCGCAACGGCTCCTTCCAATCCGGCGCGCCTGCCATCCCAAGTCTCCTGCTCGGGATTGCGTTCCCGGCAGAATAAAATGAATTCTCCCTGCTCTCGCCCGGGGCACAACACCGCTACCGCATCCGGTTCCGGATAATGTGTGAGATAATAAAAATCGCTGTCCGGACGAAATCGGTACTGGATGTCTCGGTTGCGGGTGCGCTCCGGGGCGGTGGCCACCACCGCAATGCCGTCGCCCATGAGCTGCATGACGTCTTGGCGCCGACGCTCGAAAACCCGCCGGTCGATCATATCAGTGGATCTTGTGCGATGGGGTGTGCCGTTCGGCATCAGCCAGAAGCTCCTCGTAGATAACCTGCACGCCAATTCGCACGTACTCCTGCACCTCGTTCAACGCCCATTCGTCCCGTTCCAGATTCTCGGCATCAACCTCGACACCGGATATGTCCATAATATCCCTCGCGATCTCTTCGGAATCCGTGGGCAGCTGATCGATGGTAATGGCCCCGTTATGCAGTAGTCCAACGGTAAACCCGTGACACCAGTCCGCCAAGGCGTCGGTGCGCTGGATCAGGCTGTGGCTGTCGTCGGGCAGCAGCAGCGTAAACCCCACTTCGCCCTCATGCAGGCTCGTGCTGGTGACGGTATGGAGAACGAGCAGCGGACCGCACAGAGTTTGCTTGGCCCGCTCCACATCGGTACCAACCAGAATCAATTCGCACACATCAGTCACCCGGCCGGTTTTCAACTGGTTACAGATGACTCCGCAAATTATTCCGTGCACTTCCGACGCACTGATCGAGATGCCGGTCAACGACAACGCCGCGGTGAGTTGTCCATAATCAGGATTGGAATCCGATGAATTCATGCTACGCTTTTAGACATTGTCGTAGGTGTCGAAATACGGTAATGGAAGTGCATATGATGCATTAAAAAACTTCGAGAGCCAGTCCAATGCGCGTTGCGTTACCACATCACAACTCTCGGAAAGGGAACCTGCGAGGTTCCCATATTTGGAGCGTTGCATCAACTATTAATAGGCGTTGACCGGCAACAACTTGGGGCCTATAGTTCACGCGTCATGAACACCAACGAATACGCTGATCAAGATTTAGGACTATTAGAGCGGCGAGTGGATGAACTGATTAATACGTGCCGCCGCTTGCGGGAGGAAAATCTTTCGCTGCGTTCAAGACACGATTCCCTGCTCGAGGAAAAGATCAAGCTGGCCGAAAAGAACAAGATGGCGCGTACACGTTTGGAGGCCATCGTGACGCGACTGCGCACGATAGACAACGTCAAATGAGAGAAAATGCCCAAGGCGTCAGGGTATCGATTATGGGGCGGGACTTTTCCGTTGCATGCGCGGACGAAGAGCGGGAGGCGCTGACTCAAGCGGCTAGCTATCTGGACCGCAGTATGCATGAGGTGCAAAAACGCGGCAAAGTCGTCGGCATTGAGCGCTGCGCGATCATCGCCGCGCTGAATATCACCAACGAATTGCTGTTACTCCGCAAGCAGGCGGGGGGGAAAGACGAGATTGAGCAACGCGTAAAGGCGTTGCAGGACAAGATAGACACAGTGATGCAGGAACAGCAGCAACTGACGCTGTGAAGCATGAAAGATGGTGACTTGTTTTTGGCGTTGCCTGCGGTGTTCGAGTTGTTCTGAATACCCTTAGAACCTAAATTACATTTTGGGAGCTGAATAGATTCCGTTGTTGTGCATGTCCGCAACCCGGAAAGCCTGATACGGGTCTGAGGCTCCCCTTTGAACCTCACGGTTCAAGGTCAAAGGACAACCCGGCACAGGCGGGCGACGCCACTCCTCTCACACCAAGCTCGCCGGCACGCTGTATCGAGGGCCTGTCGCATTGATGGAACAACGAAACCTGCTGCGCACACAAATGCGGACGCGGCGGCAGCAGCTGTCCCGTCGCGAGCAACAACTCGCCGCCGACGGTTTCGTCCGCATACTGTGTCAATGGAGGGGGTTTCGCAGCGCCCACCGCATCGCTTTTTACTACCCCAACGATGGAGAGCTCGACATCCGGCCGGCCATGCAACAGGCCCAAGCCATGGCGAAGCGTTGCTACTTGCCGATCGTGGTCCGGTTTGGTGAAGTGCTCCGGTTCGGCCGCTACCGGCGGGGACAAGCGATGCGCCCGAATCGATTCGGCATTCCCGAACCCGTCACGCATCCCCAGGAATTGATTTCCGCCAACAAACTGAACCTGGTGATCGTGCCGTTGGTTGCGTTCGATCGGGACGGCGGCCGGTTGGGCATGGGCGCAGGTTACTACGATCGAACCATGGCGTTTCTGCTCGGGGCACCGTCCTGGCGCCCACCGGATCTTGTTGGCGCTGCGTATTCGTTTCAGCAGACCGCCGCACTACCGCAGCGGCCGTGGGACGTCCCGCTGCGAGCCATCGCCACCGAAACCAGCCTCATCATGCCCGGGCGCCAACAATCCACGTAGCTCAACGGAGTGCCCCATGGGACACTGGTTAATGAAAAGCGAGCCACAGACGTTCGGCATCGACGACCTCGCCCGGCAACCGCACAAAACCGACCACTGGGACGGCATTCGAAACTACCAGGCACGCAACTACATCCGCGATAAAATGCGGGTCGGGGATCTCGCGTTTTTTTACCATTCGAATTGCGCCAACCCAGGCATCGTTGGGATAATCAAGATCACTCGCGCCGCCTACCCGGACCTCACAGCCTGGGATCCGAACGAGAAATACTTCGACCCGAAGAGCAACCCGGATGACCCACGCTGGTTCATGGTCGACGTAAAACTGGTGCGAAAATTGAAACGGGTGATTTCCCTGCACGAACTCAAGCAGCACAAAGCGCTTCAAGACATGTCCTTGCTGAGACGTGGTAACCGGCTGTCCATCATGCCGCTCACTCACAAGCAGTGGAATTACATTGTTAAACTAGAGACTAACTGAGAATTGGAATAAACACCGTGCAACTAAAAAGCTATATATTCGGTATCGTGATGACAATGGTAATCACTGCGTCATCCCATGCCGAGGCAACCAATGAGGCAAATAAAATGGTGAAATTTACGACGAGCCACGGCATTTTTGAAGTTGAAGTGTTCGAGGACAAAGCGCCGGTCACGGCTAAAAATTTTCTCGATTACGTGGCGAGCGGATTCTACGATGGCCTGATCTTCCACCGCGTCATACCCGGTTTCGTCATCCAGGGCGGGGGCCTCGAGCCCGGCATGCGGGAACGCGCCACCAAGGCGTCGATAAAAAACGAGGCGGACAATGGGCTCAAGAATGCCCGCGGCACACTGTCTATGGCCCGCACCAATGATCCAGACAGCGCCAGCTCACAATTTTTTGTCAACCTCAAGGACAATGCTTTTCTGGATCACACCGGGAAGAATCCCCAGGGCTGGGGATATGCGGTATTCGCCCAGGTCGTCACCGGCATGGACGTCATTGACAAAATAAGCGGGGTAGAGACGGCCCGATCCGGGAGTCACGACGATGTCCCGAAGCAGGACGTCGTGATCACCAAGGCCGAGGTGATGACTCACTGACACGCCGGGTCCGGCACCGCGATGGATGGGATTACACTGTCCAAGGTCTTGCCGCTGTTGATCTACCCTTTAGGCCTGGCCGTGGTGGGTGGGTTGCTGGCCCTGGTATTGCTGCTGTTTCGGCGGTTCCGGTCGGCATGGTTCGCGGTACTGTTTTCCGTGGCCGTCCTGTGTACCGCCGGCAATCCACTGCTGGCAAGACATCTGATCGCGGAGCTCGAGTTCAATCATCTGCCTATCAGTGTCGAGGATTCCCCGAGTGTGGACGCCGTCGTGCTGCTGGGTGGCGCATTGGGACTGAAGCTGCCCCCCCGGGTGACTGCTGACCTGTCCGGTTCTGCAGACCGGGTGTTGCACGCCGCGCGCTTGTACCGCGCCGGTAAGGCACCCATCGTAATCGTCACCGGAGGTAATGTGTTTCCGCAGGCGAACGCGCAACCGGAATCGTTCTACATCGCCGAACTGCTGCAGGAATGGGGCGTCCCCCGGGACGCCATCGTCATCGAAGGTAACAGCCGCAACACCTTCGAAAACGCCCGCGAAACCAAAAGAATCTCCGACGCCCTGAGCATCGGACGAGTGTTGCTCGTCACCTCAGCATTGCACATGCCTCGGGCCCTGGCGGTGTTTCGCTCCGCAGGCCTGAACACTATTCCGTCGGTCACGGACTTCTGGTCGGTACAGCAATACCAGCCGAGGGCGCTGGACTGGCTGCCGCAAGTCGACGCACTCATGCTCACCACACTAGCGATCCGGGAACACCTGGGTATATGGGTCTACCGCTGGCGCGGCTGGATTAAGGAAGAGCAACTCGACTGATGCGGACGGCCGTGACGACTAGCCTGCATGTTGCACCAAGGCGGCGAAATTCAACACCAACGCAATGATTGATATAGGTAACTCGTTAACATGCGTGGGGGACAGTTTGTACCGAGTCGATCGCCTATCCCGGCCCTGGCTCGATCTCGAACGCCTGCACTGGCGCTTCACTCGAACCATGGCTCGCTATGGGTATCGTTCCAGCGCGGCGCGCAGCCGCCCGATCTCTTCGCCAGGTTCCGGTATCCTTGGTGCAATATGCAAGCTTGCGGACTCGGAGTGACGAACTCCTGCCGCGGTTTGTTTAAACACTGAAGTAGTGCAGTCGTCGCCGCCGGCCAGCGTACACAATCGCCGCCACAAAATCATCGGTGGGATTGAACTGCCGCAAGGTCCAAACGAGATCCGGTCCCGCGTCCGGACCGCGCGCGGTGATCGTAGTCTCGTCGACGTCGTCGACGCAGAGTTCCACGCTGTCCAAGGGATAGCAGATACCCAACCCGATGGCCTTGCCATAGGCCTCTTTACGGGTCCAGCAGGCCAAAAACGCCCGCCTCCCGTCCTCGCCCGGCTGCCCGGCGATGGCCTCGCTCTCGCGGCGCGTAAACCTCCGCTGCGCGATGAGTTCGTATTTCACTTCGCGGTGCAGGTGTTCGAGATCGACACCGATTTCGCAGCCGCGCGCGAAGGCGTACAGCGCGCGGTCACCGGAATCGGTGTAGTTGAACTGCAGTCCGTCAGCGGCCCACGAGCCGTCGAGAAACGGCTTGCCGTGGCTGCCGAATCTAAACTGTACCGCGGACGGCGGTTGGCGGAGATAACGTCCCAGCAGTTCCCGGACCAGCCCACGACCGGCGATATAGCGATGGCGGTGTCGCTCGAGGCGAAACCGCTCGGCGCGCTGGCGCTCCCTGTCGGACAGATGTGCCGCAAGCTCGCCCCGGCGCCGTTCGTCAACATCGAGACACGCCCACCATACGTGAATCCGATCGGCGCGTAACGCGGGGCGCTGCTCCGCCGCCCGCCAACGAATGCCTGTGCGTGTCTGTGGTGTCATCGATCCCGCATTCCGGGCCATCTACCGGCCCCTGCCGACTCGTGGCGTGTCGGCGTGCTCGCGTGTTTGGGCCGCCGCCGATACGTTATCCGGAATGCGCACCCGGTGCAAAGTCCTAGCCTGGATAGGCGATTGCAGAAGCACAAACTGTACGAATCACCTAAGACCGAATCATTGAACACAATCATGTTGATACACCATTATTTCGCCGCCTTGGTGCAATATGCAGGCTAGGCCTTCCCACTGGCTCCGGCCGATGCGACCCGTCAACGCCCAGGCTCGGAACCTGGCCGAGTACACGATGCTCCAACTGCTAAAGCGGGAGAGTGATCCATTGCTCCGACGCTTCTCGTTAAGTGGTTCGCTATTTTCTTCAAATTTTCGAAAAACTGTATTCAATCTCCCGCTTTGCCGCTACGGGCAGAGGACTCGGACAGGCTCCTAGCCCGCTTGAAAAGCGACTGTGTTGGTCTAGGATTTAATGTGAAGACAGGCATAAGTATGCGAGAGCGTGCCCGTGAAACCGCACAGCCATGAAGCGGGCGTTTCCGACCAAATCTGCGCCGTTGTTCTGACACTGTGCGCAGGCATTTTCTTGCCTGTACGGGACAATTAAAGTCCTCAGCCACTATGGGCGAACCGAACCAGACAGCCGCATCCAACAGCAAGCAGGAGACGGAGCCGGACCCCGCCGCGGAGGTCTTCCCCGCCAATTACGACGACGCCGAAGATGTCGTGCTGTCGTCTGACGAGGGGCCGGTCCCGACCGGTTCGTTGAGCGAAGACGAGCGGTCGCGCCTCGCCAACATGTGTGATGCCCGAAACTCGTCAGACGACCCGCCGCAAACCGAGACACAACCCACCGTCCAGGCACCGGCATCGCTGGCCGGCCGGATGTTGGCGGTCGTCCGGATGCCCGAACTGGCCCTGGCCCGGGCCTACCGGAAGAATCCTCTGCGGTGCTTACTGCGGGACCGGTTCGAGTGGTTCAAAGAGCGGGAGGAGAATCGCAACATTGGGCGCGAAATCGAGGCCGCCTACGGCGGCGCCGTTAGCTCGCGGATACGGCTGCAGCAGTTCATCCGCAACAATGTCCTGGTGACCGTGGCCGTATGCGCGGCGCTGCTGTTTCTGCTTCGGCTCGGGGTAGACCTCGCCCTTAACGAAGGGGGCGTGTCCGCACCGGTGAATGCCGCGGTCAAACCGGTGGCGGTCAAACCGGCCGTGAAGCCAGGTCCCAAGCCCAAGGCAAGCGCCGATAACGCTCCGGACCCCCGGCCGTCGATCGAGGCCGCGTTGCAGCATTGTTCGACGGACCCGGAAATTGGCAGTGCCTTACTCGCGAACTTGGGTTCACAGCCGAGGTTTGCCGCCCCCGCCCTCAACGACGCCATGTACGAACTCCGCCGTTTCCAGGCGCGCTACCAGGACAGCGGTCTCGCCGCGTGGTACCGGAACGCCGCTGCAAAAGGCCAAGTCTTGGCAGCTGTTCTGAAAGCGGCTTTACCGCCGCTGCAGGGTTTTGTGGAGCGCCTCGATGCCACCATGCGGAACACCCAGGCGCAGCTGGCGGATTCTGAACAGCGCCTCAAGACACTGACCGGCTCCGGTCCGCTCAACGACACCGAACGGATCAACGAAAGCATCCAACTGCGCAACCGCATCGGGGTCTTGCAACAGTGGATCAATGACGGCCCGTCGGACAAGGACGTGCGCGGCCTCGAGCAGCGGATAGCGGCGGCCGAACGCGTACTGACGGCCGGTGACACCACAGACGATGCGGTTGGCAACCGCGAGGCACCGTGGGTCTACCGGGCAAGATCCATGGACTCCGGCGCCCTGCGTGACTATGCCGCCAGTCTGGAGCAAGCGCTGCACTCGGTGACCGACGACACTTCGGTCACCGCAAAACTCACTGCATTTAGGGTCCACAACGCCGGCGACCTGTTGCGGGAGCTGACGGACGTGCTGGCCTTTTACAAGAGCAAGCCAGTGGCCATGATTCGAAAGGTCGAGCGGCATCAGAAGCTCGCCAACCAGCATCTCGAGAAGCTGCTGGGCGAACATCTCGCGGGCCGATCGTCGGTGGCGGTGGTGAATTATCGCGCCTGCCTCGAACCCACCCCGGTCGCCGCGGTAACACGGTAACGACCGCCACCGGGGCCCGGCGGGCCAGCCCTCGCACCGGTGATCCACTCACCGGGTACTTTTCTGAGACGCTGTGTCTGGTTATGCTTCCGCTATCACTGAACCCGTTGGTGCCGGACTAATGACGCGAGAGACTCAAAAACAGGCGGCTGCGGAAGCTGCCCTCGACTACATTGACTGGGACATGGTCATCGGGGTTGGCACCGGGTCCACCGCCAATTACTTCATCGATGCCTTGAAAAAGGTCAAGAACAAGCTCGACGGCGCCGTTGCCAGCTCCGTCGCCACCGCAGAGCGCCTGCGTAAGCTCAACATACCGGTCTTGGAATTGTCCGACACCGGTGATCTGCCGCTGTATGTGGACGGCGCCGACGAGGCGACCCGCCACCTGCACCTGATCAAGGGCGGCGGCGGCGCGCTCACCCGCGAAAAGATCGTCGCGGCGGCCAGTGCAAAATTTGTCTGCATCGCGGACGACAGCAAGCTGGTGGACGTCCTCGGCGCCTTTCCCTTACCGGTGGAGGTCATTCCCATGGCCCGCAGCTTCGTCGGGCGGCAGTTGGTGCGGCTGGGCGGCCAACCGGAACTCCGCGTCGGCTTCACCACTGACAACGGCAACGTTATCCTGGATGTGCACAATCTCGAGATCCTCAACCCGATTGAACTCGAGGAGACCCTCAACCACCTCGCGGGCGTCGTGACCAATGGTATTTTCGCCCGCCGCCCCGCCGACGTATTGCTGGTGGGAACCGAGACCGGCGTCGAGGAGATGACCACGTAGCCGGGGCGATGGATTAATACGCCGCACCTACCTGATTAGTGCCTCGCTCACGAGGCGGGCCGTGTGCCAGACGTCGCGCCCGGTGGTATCGCGTATCTGGTGGCGGCAGCTGGTTCCATCCGCCACAATCCGGCTGCCTGCATCGAGCCGGCGAATTGCCGGAACGAGTTCCAGCTCCGCCATCTCGAGTGAAGCCTTATAGGTCTCGGTGTGATAACCGAAGGCGCCCGCCATACCGCAGCAGCTCGACGCTACAGTCTCGGCAGTCAAGCCCGGCACCATCTCGAGGACCTCGAGCACCGACGGCATGACGCCGAATGCCTTTTGGTGACAGTGCCCGTGCACCAGGACCTTGGCGCCATCGATGGCGCGCAGACCGAGGTTTAGTCTACCGCCGCGGTGTTGTTCGGCCAGGAATTCCTCGAACAATTTGGCCTGCGCCGCCAACCGCTGGACCCCCGCAGCGGGCAGGAGGTTGACGAACTCATCCCGAAACGTAAACAGGCAGGACGGCTCCAGACCGACGATCGGGATACCGCGGTCTGCGAGCGGAGCGAGCGCATCCAGCGTCCGTTGCGCCTCGCGCCGGGCCTCATCGACGAGACCCGCGGAGAGCAAGGTGCGGCCGCAGCACAATGGCCGGTCGACCCCGTCCTCGGCGGCGGGCAGATGCACACGGTAGCCCGCAGCGCGTAAAACGTTCAACGCGGCGTGCACATTCTCTGGTTCAAAGTAGCGGTTAAAAGTGTCCGCGAACAACGCCACTTCGCCCACCGTCGCGGACCCGAGCGGCTCGGGCGGATCGGCAAACGGGTGGGCGTGCCACTGCGGCAGGGTGCGCTCGGCGCTGAGGCCCAGAGACCATTCGGCGAGCTTGGCCAGGCCGCGGCTGCGGTTCCGCAGATTCAAGACGCCGTGGAATCGCGACGCCCAGCGCGCGTAACGCGGCAAATACGCGGTCAGCCGGTCGCGCAACGGCAGGCCGTGGCGGCGGCGGTAGTGATGCAGGAACTCAATTTTCAGCTTGGCCATGTCGACGCCGGTCGGGCACTCACGCTTGCACCCCTTGCAACTGACGCACAGCTGCAAGGTGTCGTAGAGCTCGGGCGACGTAAACGCGCCGGCATCCAGTTGGCCGGACAACGCCAGGCGCAGAGTATTGGCGCGGCCGCGCGTGAGGTGCCGTTCATCCCGGGTCACGCGAAACGACGGGCACATTACGTTGGCGTCGAACTTCCGGCAGGCACCGTTGTTGTTGCACATTTCGATCGCGCGGTCGAAGCCTCCCCAGTCCGACCAATCGAGACCGGTCTCCAGGCCCAGCATCCGGTAGTCGGGCTTGTAGCGAAACAAATCGCGGTCGTCCATCTTCGAGGGATTCACGATCTTGCCCGGATTCATCAGCCCCTTCGGATCCAACAGCTGCTTAACCTCGGCGAAGTTGGCCACCATCCGCGGACCGAACATCGGTTCGTGAAACTCCGAGCGCACTAAACCGTCACCGTGTTCACCGGAGTGCGAGCCTTTGTATTCCCGTACCATGGCGAACGCCTCCTCCGCGATGGCGCGCATCTTCCTGGCGCCGACCTCCTGTTTCATGTTCAACACCGGCCGCACGTGCAGGCATCCGACCGATGCGTGGGCGTACCAGGTACCCCTGGTGCCGTATTTCTCAAACACATTCGTCAACCGGTCAGTGTATTCGGCAAGGTCCTCCAACCGCACAGCGCAGTCTTCGATGAAGGAAACCGGTTTGCCGTCGCCTTTCATCGACATCATGATGTTGAGTCCCGCTTTGCGCACCTCCCACACCGCCTTCTGGAACACCGGGTCCACAACCTCGACCACCGCATCGGGAAAGCCAAGATCCCCCACGCACTGCCCCAGTTGACGCAGTTGTTCGAGCTGGGCGTTGCGGTCGTCACCGGCGAACTCCACCAACAGCAACGCTTCCGGTTCACCCCTCACGAAGCGGTCGACGGTGGACCGGAACATGGTAATCTCCCGCGACAAATCGATCATCGTCCGGTCGACCAGCTCCACCGCGCTGGGACCCAGCTTCACCAGGTGCTGTGTCGCATCCATCGCCGAGTAAAAGCTCGGGAAATGACAGATGCCGAGGACCTTGTGCGGGGCGACCGGCTGCAGGCGCAGCTGCAGGCGCTCGGTAAAGGCCAGCGTTCCCTCCGAACCCACCAGCAGGTGGGAGAGATTGACCGGCACGGCGTCTTCGGCGACCAGGGCATCGATGTTGTAACCGCCGATCCGGCGCTGAAGTTGAGGGAACCGCCGCCGGATTTCGGACGCCTCGCGCCGGCCCAGCGCAAGCAGCGCTCGCACCGTCGCGTCGGCGTCGCCGGCCGGCACCGGCCCGAAACGGCTGCGTTCCCCATTGGCCAGGATCGCATCGATGGACTCCACATTGTCACGCATGGTGCCGTGGCGGATGGATCGGGCGCCGCAGCTGTTGTTGCCTGCCATACCGCCGAGGGTCGCCCGGCTGGCAGTGGAGACGTCTACCGGAAACCACAATCCGTGAACACCGAGCAAGCTGTTCAACCGGTCCAGGACCAGACCCGGCTCGACGCTGGCCACGCGTCTGTCGGTGTCCACGTCGATCAGCTTAGCGAGGTATTTGCTGACGTCGATCACCAGGGCCTCGCCGACGGTCTGGCCGCATTGCGAAGTCCCGGCACCGCGGGGCAGGATCGGGACCGACTCCTGCTCGGCGATCTGCATCGTGCAGATCACGTCCTGCCAGTTTCGCGGGACCACGACACCAATCGGCTCGACCTGATAGATCGACGCGTCCGTGCTGTAGCGGCCGCGTGCAGCCGGGTCGAACAGCACATCGCCCTCGATCTCCCGCGCCAGGCGTGCGGCCAGTTGGGGGTCACCGACCCGCCGACGGCCGACCGGGGCGGTGGGCCGAGGTGTGGGACCGGGGTGGTTCACGCTGTCCCGTCCACGGTTCGGCGACCCGCTGGGGAAGGCGGACATCCGGCCCGGCACGATCGGCGTATGACAGTCACGAACGGCATAAGCGGTAGCGCTAAGTTATTCAGTTGCTTGACATTACGCCAAAATGGCATACAGAATGCAATCGCTTGTCGGATCTCCACCACAACACCGTAAGGGCCATATGAATTATCGAAGCGGGCGGCATTTTCTACAGATTCCCGGACCCACGAACGTTCCAGAGCGGGTCCTGCGGGCCATCGATTCTGCCACCATCGATCACCGCGGCCCCGACTTCGCGCGCCTCGCCATCGAAGTCCTCGACGGACTGCGGGTGGTGTTCCGCACCCGGCAACCGGTCATTGTGTTTCCGGCATCCGGGACCGGGGCGTGGGAGGCCGCACTGGTGAATTGCCTGTCGCCGGGAGACGAAGTGTTGATGTGTGAGACGGGACACTTTGCCACCGGCTGGTACAAGCTCGCCCGACGCATCGGCCTGCAGCCGGACCTGATCCCCGGCGATTGGCGCCACGGCGCCGATCCGGATGCAATCGCGGCACGCCTGCACGAGGACAAAGCGCATCGTATCAAGGCCGTCTGTGTAGTCCACAACGAGACCTCCACCGGGACGACCTCGCGCATTGCCGAGATCCGCACCGCCATCAACCGCGCCACCCATCCCGCTCTGTTCATGGTCGATACGATTTCGTCGCTGGCGTCCATCGATTACCGGCACGACGACTGGGGCGTGGACGTAACCGTCGCGGGTTCGCAAAAAGGCCTCATGCTGCCACCGGGCTTGAGTTTCAATGCGGTCAGCGAAAAAGCGCTGCGGGCGTCCAAAAACGCGGCGCTGCCCCGGTCCTACTGGGACTGGCAGGACATGCTGGCTGTGAACAAGCATGGATTCTTTCCCTACACGCCGGCCACCAACTTGCTTTACGGTCTGCGCGAGGCCATCGCCATGCTGCTCGACGAGGGACTGGACCAGGTGTTTGCGCGCCACGCGCGCCTGGCTGAGGCCACCCGCCGCGCGGTGCTTGCCTGGGGCCTGCAACTGCTGTGCCTGAACCCCAAGGAATACAGCAACTCGCTGACCGCCGTGCTGATGCCCGAGGGATACGATGCGGACACCTATCGCCGCGTGGTCTTGGACAACTTCGACATGTCGCTCGGCAACGGATTGAGCAAACTCGCCGGACGGGTGTTTAGAATCGGGCACCTTGGGGACTTCAATGAGTTGATGCTGGCCGGCACCTTGAGCGGTGTGGAAATGGGCCTGGGGTTGGCCGGGGTGCCCTACCGTAAAGGCGGGGTGCAGACGGCGCTCGATTATTTGACGGAGACCGCATTGGTTCAAGACACGGCCAAAACAAAATTCTCCGCCGCGTGAACCGCACCGTTCGCCAAAGCAAACGACCGATCCAATTGATGATTTTTGCAACCACAGTGGACAACCATCACACCAACAATGAATTTTCCGGGCGAAATACTGACGCCCAATAATAAAGACCCATAGGAGGATCTCATGAAGTTACTACAAATCGTCGTCGCGGCTACGGTCGCGTTGTTCGTCACGCCGGTGAGCCAGGCGGAGACGATTGAACTCAAATTCGGCCATGTCGGCGCGCCGGGCTCGTTGTTCGCGATGTCGGCGGAGGAGTATGCCAAACGCGCGAATGCGAAACTTGCCGGAAAAGCAAAGGTTACCGTATTCGGCTCCAGTCAGCTGGGCAAAGACAAGGAACTGCTGCAGAAGCTGAAGCTCGGCACCGTGGATTTCGCGCTGCCGTCGACGGTCATGTCGACCGTGGCCGATGAGTTTGGGCTGTTTGAAATGCCCTATCTGGTCAAAGACCGGGCGCACATGGCGCGAATCGAGAAAGAAATTTTCTGGAGCAAGCTGGCGCCGGCGGTCGAGTCGAAGGGCTACAAGGTGATCGGCGTGTGGGAGAACGGCTTCCGTCACATCACCAACAATACCCGGCCGGTCAATGTACCCCCAGACCTTAAAGGCCTGAAGCTGCGTACCCCGAAGGGCAAATGGCGGGTGAAGATGTTCAAGACCTATGGCGCCAACCCGACCCCAATGTCGTTTTCCGAGGTGTTCGCCGCACTGCAGACCGGTACCATGGACGGCCAGGAAAACCCCTACGCCCAGATCTACAGCGCCAAACTGCACGAAGTCCAAAAATACCTCTCCATAACCGGGCATGTGTACACCCCGGCCTATGTAACGGTCGGCGCCAAGAAATGGGCCAAACTGCCCGCCGACGTGCGCGATACGCTGGAACAGGTGGCTAAAGAAACGCAAGCCTATGTCTACGAACAGGCGGCGAAACTCGAAGTCGATCTGTTGAACAAAATCAAGGCCGGCGGTGTCGCCGTGAACAACGCCGACAAACAGGCCTTTATCAAGGCCAGCGACTCGATTTACAGCGAGTTCAGCTCATCGGTGCCGGGCGGGGGTGATCTGGTCAAAAAGGCGCAGTCACTCGGCACATCCGGTTGACCCACTCGATAGAACGTCGGCGCCCCACCTTGTGCGGGGCGCCGATTTTTTTCTGTTTCAGCTTATCTGATGTGGTCGAAACTGCGTAGGGGCCTCGAGCGTCTGCTCGAGATCATCGTTTCGCTGTTGATGGTCGCGCTGGTCGTGGTGGTGGTGCTCGGTGTGGTGTACCGGAAGGCCGGTCATTCGCTGGCCTGGTACGACGAGATCGCCTCCATCCTGCTGGCGTGGCTCACCTACTACGGCGCGGCCCTGGCCGCTTACCGGCGCGCGCACATCGGGTTCGCCGGCGTCGTCGAGGCCGTGCAGCCGCCCTGGCGGGTGGTGATGGTGCTGCTGGCCGAAGCCGCGGTGATTGGATTTTTCCTGCTGCTGGCTTGGATGGGGGTCGTGGTGCTGGACGCCCTGGTCGGCGACACTCTGGTCAGCCTGCCCGAGATCGAAGTCGTGTACACGCAGTCCGTCATCCCGATCGGCGCCGTGCTGTTCGTCATCGCCCAGCTGGCCAGCGCGCCGGAGGTCCTGACGTGGGCGCGGACCAGGTCGTCCCGTCCATCGAGACTGGTGGAGCCATGATCCTGTTGTCGATGCTGCTGGCGCTGTTCGTGCTGGTGATCTTCGGCGTGCCCATTGCAGTGGCGTTGGGGCTGGTCGGTGTGGTCGCCATGCTCTGGACCCAAGGCCCCGACATCCTGCCCAATCTCGCCCTGGTGATGTTCGACGGGGCGACCAAGTTTCCCTTGATCGCCATACCGCTGTTCATCCTCGCCGGCGCGATCATGAATTCCACCGGCATCTCGCGGCGGCTGATCGCTTTCGCCTCAGCGGTGCTCGGCTTCATCCGCGGCGGCTTGGCCATGGTCAACGTGGGAGCATCGATGTTTTTCGCCGAGATTTCCGGATCCGCGGTCGCGGACGTCGCCGCCCTTGGATCGATTCTGATCCCGTCCATGAAAAAGAAGGGTTACCCGGGACCGTTCGCGGCCGCCATCACGTCATCGTCGGCCTCGATCGCCATCATTATTCCGCCGTCCATTCCCATGATCCTGTATGCCGTGATGGCGGACACCTCGGTGGTCCAACTGTTCGTCGCCGGCATCGTCCCGGGAATCTTGGGCGGAGTCATGATGATGGGGCTCGCGTACTGGTTCGCGGTTCGCTACGACTACCCCGTCGAGGAGGTGTTCAGACTCAAGCGGGTCGCGGAAACATTCAAGGACGCGGCGTGGGCGTTCCTGCTGCCTTTCATCATTCTGGGTGGGATATTCGGCGGATTCGTGACCGCCACCGAGGGGGCCGGGCTAGCGGTAGTGGCCGCGCTGTTCATCGGCGGTGTGATCTATCGCGAACTGGACTGGGCCCACCTGCGCGGCTCGGTTGTCGACGGCGCCGTACAGACGGCGGTGGTGATGCTGCTGGTCGCGGCGTCGGCGCTGGTCGGCGTTTACCTGACCGAGGCCCAGGTGCCACAGGAACTGGCCCGCGCGATCGGTGAGTTCACCAACAACCGGTACGCGGTGCTGGCAATGCTGAACCTGTTTTTCCTGATCATCGGCATGTTTCTGCACTCCGCGGCAGCCATCATCCTGGTCGTCCCCATCGTCATACCACTCATCAATCAAGTCGGCATCGATCCGGTGCACTTCGGCATTATCGTCACACTGAACCTGGCCATCGGTCAGCAGACTCCCCCGGTGGCAAGCGTGCTGGTGACGGCCTGTTCGGTCGCCAAGGCCGACATCTGGGCCGTCACCAAGGTCAATGTGTACTTCATCGCCCTGCTGCTGACGCTGCTGGTATTGGTGACTTACGTGCCGATCGTCCCAATGGGCCTGGTCGATTTTTTCTACCGCTGACCACGCGAACCACAACCTGCTTCGGAGACACCGCATGTCCGACCTGATCCGGGTAGAACGTAATGAGCACATCACCACCGTGGTCCTCAACCGGCCCGACAAACTGAACGCGCTGACCAAGGCCATGTGGCGGCATCTGGGCGAGGTAATCGATGCGTTGGCGACGGACGAGCAGACACGTTGTGTGGTGGTGCGGGGTGCGGGGCAGAAGGCCTTCTCCCCCGGCAACGACATCAGTGAATTCGCGACCGAACGCTCCAATCTCGAACAGGCGCGCGTGTACGGCGCCATGATGAATCGCACCTTC
The DNA here is from genome assembly GCA_947258785.1 of uncultured Gammaproteobacteria bacterium. Taxonomy (GTDB): domain Bacteria; phylum Pseudomonadota; class Gammaproteobacteria; order Arenicellales; family JAANXG01; genus CAMYJT01. The sequence goes on along the minus strand of CAMYJT010000012.1, from coordinate 7,841 downwards.
GCGGCGTTTCGTGCTTGTTCGGTGCCGTTGGTGGCGTTGATCAACGGGATATGCGTCGGCGGCGGATTGGAGATCGCCGCTCTGTGCGACCTGCGGATTTGCGGCGACTCCAGCCGCTTCGGTGTGCCCATCAAGCGTCTCGGACTGGTCATGGCGCCGACCGAGCTGCAGGCGCTGGTTGAACTGGTCGGCCGGGCAACCGCCTTGGAGATCCTGCTCGAGGGGCGGATCTACAGTGCCCAGGAGGCGCTCTCCAAAGGCCTAGTGCACCGTGTGGTGACGGACGATCAGGTGGAGACGGAGGCCTATGCCACCGCCGGCCGCATCGCCGCGGGCGCCCCACTGGTCGCCCGCTGGCACAAACGGTTCATCGCCAGACTGGCCGACCCCACCCCATTAACCGCCGCCGAGATCGACGAGGGATACGCCTGCTACGGCACCGAGGACTTCCAGATCGGATACCGGTCGTTTCTGAACAAAACCAAACCCGAGTTCATCGGCCGCTGACATGGGACCCCTGGCCGGTCTAAAGGTGATCGAATTGGCCCACATCATGGCCGGACCGACCTGCGGCATGATGCTGGCCGACATGGGGGCCGAAGTCATCAAAGTGGAAAAGGTGCCGGGCGGCGACGACGCCCGCCGCATGGTTCCGCCGGAACTGGACGGTGAATCAGCGGCGTTCATGATGATGAACCGGAACAAACGCGGGATCGCGGTGAATCTGAAAACCGACGGTGGCCGCGCGGTGTTGCGCCGCTTGATCGAGGACGCCGACGCACTCATCGAAAATTACCGCAAAGGCACGATGGAAAAACTGGGCCTCGGTTACGACGCCCTGTCCCACATCAACCCCGGGCTGATCTACTGCGAGATCTCCGGCTTCGGCCGCACCGGGCCCTACGCCGAGCGCGGCGGATTCGACCTGATCGCCCAGGGCATGTCCGGACTGATGAGCATCACCGGCGCCGGTCCCGGCGGTGACCCGATGAAATGCGGCGCGCCATTGACCGACATCACCGCCGGGATCCTGGGGGCGATGGGCATCCTCGGCGCCTACGTCGAGCGGCTGCGCACCGGCACCGGGCAGCGCGTGGACACGTCGCTGTTCGAGGCCGGGATAATCCACACCTATTGGCAGTCGGCCATCGCATTCGCCACCGGCGAGGCGCCCGCGGCGATGGGATCGGCCCACCCCCTCAATGCGCCCTACCAGGCATTCGCCACCCGGGACGGCTGGATCACGGTCGGGGCGGCCAACCAGAAAAACTGGCAAAAGCTGGTCGAGACATTGGAGGCGGCGGCGCTGGGCGGGGACCCGCGGTTTGCCACGAACAACGATCGAATGGGGAATTTAGCGGCCCTGCAGGACGAGTTGCAGCGGATATTTCGCACCCGGACCACTACGGAGTGGCTGACCCGGCTGGAGAGCGCCGGCGTTCCCGCGGGACCGATCCTCAACATCCGGCAGATGCAGGCAGACCCCCACGCCGTGGCGCGCGGGATGATCCGCCAGGTCGAGCACCACCGGCTCGGTGGTGTGCAGACACTCGGCCATCCGGTGACCTACTCGCGGACGCCTGCCGAACCGCAGCGGGGCGCGCCGGTGTTCGGTGAGCACACCCGGGTGATACTGGGCGAGTACGGCTATACCGAGGCCGACATCGACGCCCTGATCGCCGAGGGCGCCGTGGCGGCTGACGAATGAACCGGCCGTGAAACTGGGGGGTAGAGTGGAGAACTCCGACCCCAATTTCATCTCAGTTTATTGAGCGTCCCGGGTTAACGCTGTGCAGGCCGCGGGTCCGCGCTTGGCGGCCGGTAAAGATCTCCATGCATGATCTCCTTGAGTGCGTGGTAGGCCGGATGTTTACGCAAGGCACCGCCGCGGTGATCGACCAGACCGTAGCCGGGATTGATGAGCTGCCACCAGTACACCTTCTCCACCCAACCGCTTTGGTGGGCGATCTGATAGTACTGCTTCAGGTAGCGCGCCTGGGTCGCCTCGTCGACCGTGGAGCGCGGGTGACCGGAATTGGGGGTGTAGGGCTGCGTATGCAACAGCGGCCAATTGGTCTCGGTAATCCACAGGCGCCTGGCATTGCGGGTACCGAGGGACACCATGGCGTAGATCAGGCGCAGCTTGTTGTGCAGATCAAAAACCCCATACTGCCGCCGGAACGGCGAACCCCGCCGGTTCACGTACAACAGCGCGGCGACGACGTCCAGTTCATAGCGACGCCGATTGCACAGGGTGCGCAGGGTGATCAGCGGCTCGAAATCGATCACCGATGAGCCAACCAGCCGGACGCCGGTGAATTCCCGCCGCACCGCTTCGGCGATCTCCAGCAGCCGCAGATACTCTCCCGGGTGCGCACAACCCCATTTGGTGCGGTTAATCGCGTTGCCGATCTGGAAATGGCTCACCCGGTCCTCGAGGGTGGAGAAAATTACCCGCAGCTGTTCCCGCCATCGTTCCGGATGACGCACGCTGTCGCGGCTCTGCAGCACGTTGATCAAAAACCGCCGTCCGGGGAGGCGCTCGAGAAACCGCGCGTACTGGTCAATTCGCTCGATCTCCCAGGTGGGCACGCGCACCAACAGCTCCTGCACCCCCAACTCATCCACCATCTCCTCCACGGCGGTGTCGTACGCCGGGTCCGGGGTAACGCTGAGCCCCACAAATGACGCCGCGTCCCGTTGCGACGGCCGTGGCTCGAGCGCTTGGTAGCGCCATGCCAGGGCCGGCGCGCGGGCCAGCGCGGTGGCGGCGATGGCCAGATACTCACGTACGTTCGGCCAACCGCCCCGGGGTTTCTCCGCGGCCGGAATCCTATACGGTTGATTCGAAAACGAATCCCACCACGACGGATCTGTTGCAGTCATAGGGGTGTGAGGATAGCAGGTCGCCGCCATTCTTTTGGTCTAAAATGATCATTAATGAGTTAGCCGAGGTCATCATGGACGCCACCAACGTCGTCATTACGGTCTGCGTGCGGTGCCCCTACTGCGGCGAGCAGTTCGACACTACGGTCGACCTGTCTGCAGGCGACCAGCGCTACATCGAGGACTGCTACGTATGCTGCCAACCCATCGAGTTTTCGGCGGCACTGGACCACAACGGCGAACTCGGATCGCTCGAGGCAAGACGGGACAACGAGTAATCAGCGAACCCGCTCGAAGCTCAGGTCCCACACCCGGTGACCGCGGGCGTGGCCGCGCGCCTCGAATTTGGTGACCGGCCGATACCCCGGCCGCGCCATGAATTGCCGCTCACCCTCGATGTTACGCAGCGCCCGCTGCGCGGTCATAACTTCCAGCATCTGTTGCGCGTAGTCCTCCCAGTCGGTCGCCAGATGAATACGGCCGCCAAGCTTGAGCCGCGAGACCGCGAGCTCTACGAATTCCGGCCGAATCAGGCGGCGTTTGTGATGTCGTTTCTTCGGCCACGGGTCGGGGAAAAAGATCAGCAGGCCGGACAGGGAGGCCTCCGGCAAGCGATCCCGCAGCACGTTGACGGCGTCGTCACAGAACACCCGTAGATTGATCACCCCCAACCGCGTCGCCTGCAACAATAGACGACCCACGCCGGGGCGGTAGACATCGACGCCGATAAAGTTACATTCGGGCTGCTGCGCGGCCAATTCGATCAAGGTGTCGCCGTTGCCGAATCCGACCTCCATGATTGTCGGGACATCCCGGCCGAACAGTTTTACCGGATCGATCGCCTCGCCACCCGGACCAATGCCGTAGATCGGCCACAACTCGTTCAGGGCCCGCTGCTGGGCCGGCGTGATGCGGCCCTCGCGGCGGACATAACTGCGGATGCGGCGGTGCGTCATGGGCGGGGGCCAGGCCCCCGTTGCGGGTGTCTCCGGTGCAGGCGATGAATAGAGGCGGGACGCCGTGGTGCAATATGCGGGCTAGAAGAACGTCCCGTCGATCGGCGACGACGCGCTGGCATAGCGTTTCCTGGGCATGCGCCCGGCGAGAAAGGCCTCGCGGCCGGCCTCGATACCCTTCTTCATGGCCGAGGCCATGCGCAACGGGTCCTTGGCGTGGGCAATGGCGGTGTTCATCAACACGCCGTCGCAGCCCAACTCCATAGCCACGGTCGCGTCACTGGCGGTGCCGACCCCCGCGTCCACAATGATGGGCACCGTCGCCTCGTCCAGGATGAAGCGGATGTTGTAGGGATTGCGGATGCCGAGCCCGGAACCAATGGGGGCGGCCAGCGGCATGACCGCCACGCAACCCATGTCAGCCAGACGCTTGGCGACGATGGGGTCGTCGTTGGTGTAGACCATCACCTGAAAATCGTCCTTGATCAATTCCTCCGCCGCTGCCAGCGTCGCGGTGATATCGGGGAACAGGGTTTTTTCGTCGCCCAACACCTCCAGTTTGACCAGGGCGTGGCCGTCCAACAGCTCGCGGGCCAGGCGGCAGGTGCGCACCGCGTCCTTGGCGGTATAGCAGCCCGCGGTGTTCGGTAACAAGGTGTAACGGTGCGGCGGGATCGCGTCCAACAGGTTCGGTTGATCGGGGTCCTGGCCGATGTTGGTGCGGCGTATGGCAACGGTAACGATCTCCGCCCCACTGATCGCCACCGCGCGTTGCGTCTCTTCGAGGTCCTTGTACTTGCCGGTCCCGACCAACAGCCGGGAGCGGTACGCCACGCCGCCGATCACCAGCGGGTCGTCGATCTGCGTGCTCACAAATTGTTCGGGTTGCACCATGATCTGATGGGTTCGAGAAAAAGTTTCGGGAATCGGTTGTCGGGGACCGGTTTCAGCCACCGCCAATGGCGGTGACCACCTCGACCCGGTCGCCGGCCTCGAGTTGGTGCTCGCCATACCGGCTGCGGGGCACGATCTCCTCGTTGATCTCGATCGCGACGCGCCGGCCCTCCAGCGCCATCTCCCGCACCAATGCGGCCACCGTATGGCCGGCGCGCACCTGTTTGGTTTGACCGTTGACGAGTATGCTCAAGCTCATGACGACAGCCTACCTATGCATTGCCCGTCCCGTCAATCACCGAGGCGCTTGTCCGAGATGTTTTCGTTCGCGAGCACTTGCGCGCCGCACCCGGATCCCCATACCCTATGCCCCAAACCAGCGGGTGTAGTTCAATGGTAGAACCTCAGCTTCCCAAGCTGATGACGTGGGTTCGATTCCCATCACCCGCTCCAATCCAATCCAACCAGGATCGGGGGTAGCACACGGTTTGCAGGCGGAGAGATGAGCGACATCTTCATCAGCTATGCCAACGAGGACAGTGCACGGGCCCAATTGTTCGCCCAGGCCATAGAGGCTCAGGGATGGACCGTCTGGTGGGACCGCAATATTCCGCCGGGACGCACCTTCGACGAGGTCATCGCCGCCGCCCTCGAGCAGGCGCGCTGCGTCGTGGTGCTGTGGTCGGAGGCCTCGGTCAAGTCGCGTTGGGTGAAGGAGGAGGCGGCGGATGCCACCGGACGGGGGATACTGATACCCGCCCTGATCGACCAGGTCCCCCTGCCGCTTGGATTCCGGCGCATCGAAGCGGCCAAGCTGATCGGTTGGTCGGGCGACAGCGGCGACCCCGAGTTTCAACAACTGCTGGCCGCGATCGGCACGGTCATACAGGCCAAGCCCAAACCGGTCACCGCGCCGCCGAAACCGCCGGTCGGGACGGGCCCGGCACCACGTGCCGCGAAACCTTGGCCGGTCATCTACCTGGCGATCGCGGTCGCCGTGATCAGCGGCGCGTTGGCCGCCACGTGGTTATGGAACGCGGAACGCGGCGGCACCCGCGACATTGCCAGTACCGCCAGCTCATCGGACATGGCGGCGCAGGAGGCCATCCGGACGACCGCCAAACCGATCGCCGACGGTGGCAAATCGACCCCCGCGCAGACGCCGATCCCCGTCGGTGTGGCGGGGAAGTCGAAGGCCCTGCCGGTACGGCGCCTGGCGGACAGCGCGAAGATCCGTACCCGGAATACCGCGCGGCCCGCCGGAGACAAACGGTGGGATTGGACCGTTTTTCTGGAGGCGGACAGCGCCACGCTCTCGAACATCGACTGTGTCGAGTACACCCTACACCAGAGCTTTGCCGACCCGGTCCGGCGCATCTGTGACGCCAAGGACGGTTTCGCGTTGAGCAGTAACGGATGGGGAACGTTTGAGATCAAGATTCGCGCCGAGTTCAGCGACGGCAGCGTCAAGCGCCTCGCGCATACACTGCGGTTCAACTGAGCACCGCGGCCTCGAGCGCGCCCGCCCGGGGGACCTTGTCTGCACCGGCGGGAACCTATTTAATCGTCACGGTGGACACCTTCGCCACAAAGCTGCTGGCGTGGTATGACCGCCACGGCCGCAACGGCCTGCCGTGGCGGGGTAACCGCGACCCATACCGCGTCTGGGTGGCCGAGGTCATGCTGCAACAGACTCAGGTCAGCACGGCGGCGCCGTACTTCGAGCGTTTCATGGCGCGGTTTCCCAGTGTGTCCGCGCTGGCCGGCGCGCGGGCGGACGAGGTCCTCCACCAGTGGAGCGGACTTGGCTACTACACCCGCGCCCGCAATCTCCATCGCGCGGCACGGATCATTTGTGAGAAGCACGGCGGCCGATTCCCGGGGTTGATGGCGCACGTCCAAGGACTGCCCGGCATCGGCCGCTCAACGGCAGGCGCCATCCCGCTCAACGGCAGGCGCCATCCTGACCTTTGCCTTCGGTCAGCGCCACCCGATCCTGGACGGCAACTGCAAACGGGTTCTCGCCCGGGTGCACCGCATCACCGGCCCACCGAGCCGGCGGGCGGTCGAAAAGCGTCTGTGGGAACTGGCCGATCGGTACACACCTCGAGAGCGCACGGCGGACTACAACCAGGCGATCATGGATCTTGGCGCCACCGTCTGCCGGCGGCGGAAACCGCTCTGCATCGAGTGCCCCCTGCACCGGCTGTGCGCTGCCCGCCGTCACGGCGACCCCGAGGCCTATCCGACACCGGCGGCGCGGCCGCACAAGCCGGTCAAGGCGCTCACCATGGTCATGGTCCGCAGCGAAAAGGGCGTCCTGCTCGAACAACGGCCGCCCACCGGGGTGTGGGGCGGGCTGTGGGGCTTCCCGGAATGCGCGCTGGAGGCGGATGTTCCGCAAACCATGCAGGAGCGGTATGGTCTGGTGGTGGAGACCGAAAGCCCATGGCCACGCCTGCGTCACACGTTCTCCCACTTCCATCTCGACATCACGCCGGTGCCGGCGTACGTGCGCGACACCCTGCCCGGCGTCATGGAGAAGCACGGCCTGGTCTGGTATAAACCCCAATTTCCGGATGAACGCGGACTGTCCGTGCCGGTTAAACATCTACTGCAAAAACTGAGGTAAACGATGGCGCGCGTACTGCACTGTGTAAAACTCGGCCGCGAGGCGGAAGGGCTGGATTATCCACCATGGCCTGGAGAACTCGGCAAAAAGATCTATGAGTCGATCTCCAAAGAGGCGTGGCAACAATGGCAGCAGCATCAAACCATGATCATCAACGAATACCGCCTCAACCCGATGGATCCAAAGGCCAAAGAGATGATCGTCACCGAGATGAAGAAATACCTGTTCGGTGAGGGCGCGGAGAAACCGGCCGGCTATGTGCCTCCGGAGACCTGACAATACGGGAACAAGGCGCGGCGTTTCCGATCGTTCACGCTTGACTGCGGTGCCGCCGACCGTTTAAATACCGCTCCTTCCAATCAGATACCCCCTCCCATGGCCAGGTAGCTCAGTCGGTAGAGCAGGGGACTGAAAATCCCCGTGTCGGCAGTTCGATTCTGTCCCTGGCCACCTTAAAGATTCCTTTCTATCAA
>CAMYJT010000011.1 GCA_947258785.1 uncultured Gammaproteobacteria bacterium | reverse complement strand
CCCATTGTCCAATATTCCCCACTGCTGCCTCCCGTAGGAGTCTGGGCCGTGTCTCAGTCCCAGTGTGGCTGATCATCCTCTCAGACCAGCTACCGATCGTCGTCTTGGTAGGCCGTTACCCTACCAACAAACTAATCGGACGCAGGCTCATCCAGCAGCGAGAGGCCCAGCACTAAGTGCTCTAATTTGTCGATCGAGATACTGCATCTCGAAAGCACTTAGTGCTGAGTCCCCCCCTTTCCCCCATGGGGCTTATGCGGTATTAGCCCGAGTTTCCTCGGGTTATCCCACACTGCTGGGCAGATTCCTACGCGCTACTCACCCGTTCGCCACTCGTCAGCGCCAAGTTCACCCCGAAGGGATCACAGCGGCCTGTTACCGTTCGACTTGCATGTGTTAAGCCTGCCGCCAGCGTTCAATCTGAGCCAGGATCAAACTCTCCAGTTCAAATGTTGCGCCCTCCCGAAAGAGGGCAAACTTTCTATCCTCACCCCGAGGGGCTTGGATTGATCTTCAAACTGGAAACCTGGATCGGACGGAAGCGCCCGCACAAATTGCTTAGTCTAAATTTTTAAAGAGCGAGTCCTCGCCGCCCCCTGGGCGGCCGGCGCATTATACGCACCCTGCGCCAACGGTCAATGCATCCGTGCGAACATTTTATTATATGCTCTTTTGAGATGCCTTTCATCTCTCCGGCCGCTCGGAAACAGAATCACTGCGGCGTCCATAAGCTACTGATTTTTGTTAACTTAACACCGGCACCCGGGTAAGGACCATACTTCATTGGTCACGGTGGCGGCTGACAATCGCGCCGGGATAGGCGCCTGCCCGGGCGCAATATGCGGGCAAGAGGGATTCAGTCGATCACCACCCGGGCGAATCGCCGCTTGCCGACCTGTAAGACGTGGCTTTTCCCTGCGTGCAACTCAAGATTAACGTCGTCGATGCGTTCGCCATCGATGCGTACCGCCCCCTGCCGGACCATGCGCCTGGCTTCCGAAGTGCTGCTGGTCAAGTCAGCTTGTTTCAACAGCACGGAGACCGCGATCACACCGTCTTCGGTCGCAATTTCGGTCAACGGCATCTCCGGCGGCAGCTCGCCTCTTTGGAAGCGGTTGACAAACTCCTCCCTGGCCCGTCTGCCGGCACTTTTCGAATGGAACCGGGTGACCAACTCTTCCGCCAGCATAAACTTGACGTCGCGGGGGTTGGCGCCGCCGTCCACCGAGCGCTTGAGGGCATCGATTTCTTGGTTGCTGCGGGCGCTGAGGAGTTCGTAATACCGCCACATAAGCGTATCGGAGATCGACATGACCTTGCCGAATATCTCCCCAGGCGGTTCGGTGATGCCGACGTAATTGCCCAGAGACTTGGACATTTTTTGGGTGCCGTCGAGGCCTTCGAGCAGGGGCATGGTAATGACCACTTGCGGACGCTGACCGAAATGCCGTTGTAATTCGCGCCCCACGAGCAGATTGAATTTCTGATCGGTGCCGCCAAGTTCGACATCCGCCTGCAATGCAACCGAATCGTAGCCCTGTATCAATGGGTACAGGAATTCGTGAATCGCGATCGGCTGCCCATTTTGGTAACGGGTGCTGAAATCCTCGCGTTCCAACATTCGTGCCACCGTGTGTTTTGCGGCCAACTGCACCAGCTCGGAAGCCGGCATCTGCGCCATCCATGTGGAATTGAAAACAACCGACGTTTTGACCGGGTCCAGGATCTTGAAAATCTGCTCTTCGTAGGTCCGGGCATTGGCCAAAACTTCTTCACGACTCAACGGCGGGCGGGTGGTGCTTTTACCAGTCGGGTCTCCGATCATTCCGGTAAAGTCACCGATCAGGAACACCACTTCGTGGCCGAGTTCCTGGAACTGCCGCATCTTGTTGACCAGAACAGTATGGCCGAGGTGTAGATCCGGTGCGGTCGGATCGAAGCCCACCTTGACTTTCAACCGCTGGCGGGATTCCAACCGCTCAATGAGTTCCGCCGCCCGAATGATTTCATCGGCGCCGCGGCCGATCAGTGTCAGCGCTTCCTCGGTTACGCTCGTCATGGTTTGGGGTCGCCTTGTTGTCCGGGACACACCGGATCTGGGGTGCGGGGAACCGCACCGGATAACCGGTCTTTCGTTCACTTTATCACAGGCGTTTTGACGCCGGTCAAAGTTGTCGTTACAGTACCCATGGCTAAAACGACAAGAAAACCAGGGATTTGCCAACAAGTCGTAATAAATCCGTTCGTCCGTCCGACGTCACACGTTACAGTAACTCCGCCTGCTCCGCGCCGCTCGGCGTCTCGCTGCGGCGGTATGCCGCAGCCTTGGCACTGGTCCTGGCCTCCACCACCGCACCGGCATCGGTCGAACAGGCATCGACCACCGGGGTGCCGGGGGACGCCCTCAACGCCGATCACGATGCCCCCGGAAGCCCACAATCCGGGCTCGATCCAGACCAAAGCCGCAGCCAGGACAGTAGCCTACCGCCCGGGGGGGACGAGGTCTGGAATCGTCACACCGTGCGCCGCGGAGACACCCTGACCGGGATATTCAGGAAGGTCGGATTATCGGTGTCCGCTGCGCTGCGCGTAGCGGCCCGCCGGCAGGCCGCACCACTGATATCCCTGTCGACCGGGCGGGTTATGAAGATCCGGAAAACCGGTGACGGTCGTTTTCTGGGCTTACGTTACGACCTGGGTAATTTTGAGGCTCTGGTCGTCACCAACACCGACGACAATGAACTGACGATCGCTAAGCAAAAAATCCCAATTACCGTTCGTAACCGCTACGCGTCGGGCCGCATTCGCCAATCGCTGTTCGCGGCCGGCAAACGCGCGGGACTGAACACCCAGTTGATTTCGCAGATGGTCTCGATCTTCGGCTGGGACATCGATTTCGCCCTCGATCTTCGACGCGGAGACCAGTTCTCGTTGATTTATGAGGAACTCTATGCAGACAATAAACGGGCTGGCACGGGCGATATCATCGCCGCTCAGTTTGTCAATCGCGGCGTCGTTTACCGGGCGGTACGGCACATTGACAGCAGTGGCATAGCGAAGTACTACACTCCCGACGGCGACAGCCTCCAGGCAACGTTTCTACGTACGCCCGTGAAATTCGGCCAGATCGCTTCCCATTTCAACACCAGACGCTATCACCCGGTATACAAGAAGCGGCGGGCGCACAGAGGCGTTGACTACGGTGCCGCGGCGGGCACTCCTGTGCTGACCACCGCCGACGGCCGCATCGGCTTCGTCGGGCGGAGGGGGGGATATGGTAAGACCGTCATCGTCAATCACGGCGGCACCTACAGCACGCTCTACGGCCACATGTCCCGATACGCGCGTGGCATCCACCACGGTCTTGCCGTCAAGCAGGGTCAAACCATCGGCTATGTTGGAAAAACCGGTACCGCGACCGGCCCTCACCTGCATTACGAATTTCGGGTGAACGGCGTCCACCGGAATCCACTTACCTTCGAGATGCCGAGATCGAGGCAAATCGCGGGCGAGTATTACGCTGAGTTCCGGACTCAGGCGCAGGAGTGGATCGATAAGTTGATGGCGTACACGGACACCGAAGTCGCCGCCAATTGATTCAGTCCCCCACGGCGCGAAGCGCCGGCTTCGGCCGGGTGCCCGCCTCCGCGACACCGCACGCGGGGCGCTGGAAGCGATTAAACCTCAGGATGCAACGGTGACCGGATCGACGCGGCAGCTCAGGCGGCGAACGATGAACCGCAGCCGCAGGTGGTGGTCGCGTTGGGGTTATTGATAATGAACCGCGCGCCCTCCAGGTCTTCCTTGTAATCGATCCTCGCCCCCATCAGATATTGAAAGCTCATGGGATCAATGAGCAACATGACGCCGCCTTTCTCAATTGCGGTGTCGTCGTCGTGCTGCTCCTCATCAAACGTAAACCCATACTGAAACCCCGAGCACCCACCGCCCTGTACGTAGACGCGCAGTTTCAACTGTGAATTCTGCTCTTCGTCGATCAACTGTTTGACTTTCGCTGCGGCGCTGTCACTGAAGTCCAGCGGCGGCGGCATTTCGCCTGCAGGCGTACTCATTGGCTTTTCACCTCAATCTGTCGGTCTGTTTAACCTCGCTTAAAGAGATTATTGCAACGCTCCGGTGGCCGGTCAACTCCTCCGCTAGCTATTTATGTAGTTGGGGGTTAGCCGAGCGCTTATCAAGATCGCCGGATTCCAAAGTACCGCCGGAAATCGGTTTTAAGGTCGCTGACGGCGTATCCGGCTCACACACCAAGTTGCCGTTGACCGTCGCGCCAAGCTCCATTTCAACCGCCTTGTAATGTACATCGCCGTTTACATGGGCCTTGGCCTGCAACTCCACCCGTCCAGTCGATTTAATGTTGCCTTTGATGCTGCCGTTTACAACCACGTGGGGAACCGACACGTTGCCCTCGATCTCACCCAGCTCACTGAGCACGACGGTGCTGCTGTTGTCGTCTATCGCCGCTATATTTCCCAGCACCTTGCCGTCCACGCGCAGTCCGCCCGTAAACTCGAGATCGCCCTTCAACAGAGCCTTTTGCCCGATCAAGGTGTCGATAGTGTCAACGGGCTTGTCGGCAGGGACCGGTGATGTTTTCTTACCTATCATATGTTGACTCCTCCCGGTGTCTTGTGCAGTACCATTATAGACCCTAGTGATCATAATACGAGCTATGTGTGGGGGTTGACTACGCCTTCGGCCATGGGTACTGACGCTCGGTCGTGTGTGCTTTCTTGGATTTGCCGCCGGTCGTCACACTTACCTTGACCCCATTCGGCGCGAATTCCGAGGGTAAGTCGAATTGTCCCTCGATATTCTCGAAATACCTGAACTTCACCGTGCGCGGCTGAGGCCGTTGGATCACCGTCTGCCGCCCCTTGGTGGAGCCCTTAATCTCGAAGCCGACGGTTCCGGTGACCTCCTCGTTGTGCCGCAGCGCCTGAATCAGAACCAGCTTGTAACGGTAGGTGTGCATCGTCTCGGTGGGGACGATTGTCAGATCGTGAATCTTGACGCCACTGGCACCGTCGTCGGGAGAAATAATACTACGGTAAAACTTGAGTTCCTTGCGAAGATCGGCAATCTGAGCATTGGAGGAGTTCAAGTTTCCGGCCAGCTCCGTGTACGCCGCTTTATCGATCTGTAACTGACGTTTGGCTTGGTTAATGCCGGTCTGCAGATCGGCGTTGTCAGTCCGCACTGCCGCCAAGTCCGTCTGCAGATCGGTGATGGTCTGGTTCGCCTGCTCCCAGCTGAATTTCGCCTCTGAATAACCGTGCCAATATGCGGCGAGGACCAGGCCTACGAACACGAACGCCCCGACCACTGTAATCAGTATCTTCGCCGACGACGATACTCTGGAGCGAATAACTATGTGATCCGTCTGTTTGCGCAGCATGTTCATGTTTTGGATTCGGCGGGTACCGTGTCAATGATCCGAGAAACGGATCTGCAGCCACCCTTCAATCCTGGTTCAGGGCAACAAAGGCGGTGACCGTAATCCTGTGGATTCGTCCAGGCCGAACATAATATTCATGTTCTGCACCGCTTGACCGGAGGCGCCTTTCACCAGGTTATCGATGACTGATAATACAACGAACCGATTGCCGTTCCCGAGTCGATGCACGGCGATGCGACAGAAGTTCGAGCCCCTGACCGAGCGCGTATCGGGATGGTGTCCAACCGGCAGTACATCGACAAACGGCTCGCCGTCATAGCGCTTGACATACAAAGCCTGCGGGTCCAGCGCCGATCGCGCTTGCGCGTACAGCGTAGCGTGTATGCCCCGAATCATCGGCACCAGGTGTGGCACGAAGGTCAGCTCAACCTCCGGCCCGCCCACGTCTTGCAGAACTTGATGGATTTCCGGCCCGTGACGATGCCCCGGCACGGAATACGCCTTGAGGCTGTCACCGGCTTCGGCCAGCAGACTGCCGATCTTTGCCCGTCGACCGGCGCCGCTCACGCCGGATTTCGCATCGGCGATCAACGTCGTGACCTGCACGCTGTCGGTCTCCAGCAGTGGTAACAAACCCAGGATCACCGCCGTCGGGTAACAACCGGGATTGGCGATCAGGCGGGCGTTACGAATGCGATCCCGATACAACTCCGGCAGCCCGTATACGGCCTCTTCCAGCAGTTCCGGACAGGCGTGGCTCATTTGATACCAACGCTCCCAGACCGACTGCTCCTTGATACGGAAATCAGCGGCGATATCGATCAGACGCACACCCGCCGCGAGTAGTTGACGCGCATAGCTCATCGCCACGCCATTCGGCGTAGCAGAGAACACCACGTCACAATCGGTGAGCTTGGCGACATTCAGTTCGGTGAACGACAGATCGACATAGTCACGCAGGTTTGGAAACAGCTCTGCAACACGAGTGCCCGCTTCGCGCCTTGACGTTATGATGCTGAGCTCGACCCCCGGATGAGTAACCAGGATCCGCAACAACTCCACTCCAGTGTAACCGGTGCCACCGATGATGCCGACTTTAATCATGCGATTCAGGGTATTCAGTAAAAACCAGGCGCATTACGCAGACACATCCGCACCGGCCCGGGAACGTAAACGCGTGACCAGACACTCTAACGTTCAATCCGGCAAAACAAAAAGGGGCCCGAAGGCCCCTTAAGTCACAGACTAACTGTTGTTGTTATCTATTCGGTCGCGCGAATGTATAGCACAGCAGCAGTGATGGTTACAAGCTTCGTCGACAATCCATCACTTGGTGGAGCCAAACCAGATGTATTACACACAATTCCACTCAGGTTTGCTGAGCGGCCCAAGGACCCGGGCTCGTATCAGTCAAACTCCCTCCCCAATCCGTAGAACTCGTCGTTCGGCCGCATACTGATCAGATTCGCCATGCGATTGGACAAGGCAAAGAACGCCGCGATGGCACCGATGTCCCAGATGTCCTCATCGCTGAACCCGTGCCCGCGCAGCACCTCGTAATCCCCATCGTCGATGTCCTGCGACCGAGTCGCCACCGTCAGCGCAAACTCCAGCATGACCATTTGTCGACTGGAAATGTCCGCTTTTCGGTAATTCACGGCCACTTGATCTGCGATCAGCGCGTTTTTGGCATACACCCGCAGAATCGCGCCATGGGCTACGACGCAGTACTGGCAGTCGTTCGCGGCGCTGGTGGCAACGACGATCATCTCCTTATCCGCCTTAGAGAGTCCGCTCTCGCGCAACATCAAAGCGTCGTGATAATCGAAAAACGCGCGAAATTCGTCTGGGCGGTGGGCGAGCGTGAGAAAGACATTGGGAATAAATCCGGCCTTGTCCTGGACCGCCAACATCCGTTCGCGGATGTCCACCGGCAGATCTTCCAGCTTCGGTACCGGGAAACGGCTGATCGGCTTCACGTTGGGTTCCGGATGTCACGCACACCGGGCCGGCGGCGGTTTACTCATAGCTTCGTACATCATCGATGACCTTACCGTCGTTAGGCAACGACCCCGGCGCCACGAACTCGGCGGCACCACGGAGTTTACAAACCTCACGGATACTCTGCGCGACGGCATCCGCCAAGTCACCGGTTCCCTGCCGGACTTCGCACAACAGCCTGATTACGTCCACGGTACCGTCGTTGTCCACCACCAGCCTAACCTTCGATATCTGCGGGTGGCGCTTCACGATCGCGTTGACCTGAGAGGGGTGTACAAACATTCCCTTGACCTTGGTGGTCTGATCGGCACGCCCCATCCACCCCCGAATCCGCAGATTGGTTCGGCCGCACGGACTCACGCCGGGCAGCAGAGCGGACAAATCCCCGGTGCCAAAGCGAATCAAAGGGTAATCCCGGTTAAACGTTGTGACCACCACCTCGCCGACCTCGTCCGGCGCCACGGCCTCGCCGGTGCCCGGACGGACGATTTCCAGAATAATCTCCTCGTCGGCAATCAGTCCCTCCTTGGCGTCGCTCTCGTAGGCAATCAGACCGAGATCCGCTGTCGCGTAGCACTGGAGCACATTGATGCCCCGCTCGTTGATCGACTCCCGCAGGCTCGGTGGCAAGGCCTCGCCGCCGACCAGCGCGTTTTTCATACTCGCGACGTCGATCCCCGCCTCTGCGGCCTTGTCCAGGATGATCTTTAAAAACGACGGTGTGCCGGTGTATCCGGTCGGTTGCAGATCGGCGATTGTCTGGACCTGCAACTCGGTCTGTCCCACTCCGGCGGGAAACACCACACAACCGAGGGCATGGGCGCCGCTTTCCAGCATCGATCCGGCGGGCGTGAAGTGGTAAGAGAACGTGTTGTGAACCAAGTCGCCCTTGCGAAATCCCGCGGCGTAAAGCGCCCGCGCCAGGCGCCAGTAGTCCGGGCGTTGGGCCTCGGGTTCATAAATCGGTCCCGGCGACCCAAATACCCGACCCAGACTGCTCAGCGGAGTTGCAGCCAATCCACCGAAGGGAGGTGCCTGCTTCTGGAGATCGATGAGGTCTGATTTACGCATCACCGGAAGCTGCAACAACGCCTCCAGCGTACAACACTCGCCGGGGTCAACACCCTTCAGCACCCCGGCATATGCCGGTGCATTACGCTGCGCGTTGGCGATCTGATCGGGCAGGCGGGCAAACAGCGCCTGTTCACGCTGCACCGGGTCGCGCGTTTCCAGATCGTCGTAATAGTCGTGTTGAGCCGTCATCTCAGTATCCGCAGCCTCCCTCGGGACTCAGACAAACAAGGGTTTCAACTCGCAACGAACAAGCAGCCGGTAATGTACAAAAACGAACACTTGTTTTGCTTATGTCAACCAACGCTTGCGGCGCCGGTAATGTTTAACGTCGCGAAAACTCTTACGATTTTCACCACTTACGCCAAGATAGAATTCCTTGACGTCCTCGTTTTCCAGTAAAATTTGGGCGTCACCGTCCATGACTACGCGGCCGTTTTCCAGAATGTAGCCGTATCGCGAATAACGCAGAGCCATATTGGTGTTCTGCTCGGCGAGCAGAAACGTCACCTTTTCCTGCTTGTTGAGTTTCTTGACGATCTCAAAGATTTCCTCCACCAGCTGTGGAGCCAGTCCCATGGAGGGTTCGTCGAGCAGTATTAGGGACGGCCGCGCCATAAGGGCACGGCCCACCGCAACCATCTGTTGTTCACCACCGGAGATATAACCCGCCTGGCTGTTTCGCCGTTCCTTAATACGCGGAAAGTAGCTATAGACCATCTCCAGATCTTGAGCGATCGCCGCTCGGCGACCGCCCCGCGTATAAGCACCCGTTAGCAGATTCTCCTCCACGGTGAGGTGCTCAAAACAATGCCTGCCTTCCATCACCTGGGTTACGCCCCGCTTCACCAGCGCCGAAGGCGTTAATTGCTCAACACGCGTGCCGCGGTACTCGATGGATCCCTTGGTCACATCGCCCCGCTCGGCACCAAGCAGATTGGAGATTGCCTTGAGGGTCGTGGTTTTCCCAGCTCCGTTGGCCCCGAGAAGGGCAACAATGCCCCCCTCGGGAACCTCCAGCGACACCCCCCTCAAGACCAATATCACGTGGTCGTAAATGACCTCGATGTTATTGACCGTCAGCAGGGTGCTGGCCGCCGCACCGGTGTTGGCTGCACTCTCCATGGATTATTCAGGAAGTCACCGTGCAGTCCGATCCGTAAGAATCCTTTTCGCGTCGGGGCTTGATGTCTTTTTCCTTGGCATATTTCGCCGCAGACTCTTCGATCATCGGCCGCACGATGGATTGATCGGTCGGGATCCAGTCGGTGATGACGTTCCACTTCTTGCCGTCCCACTCCTGAAATTTGACCGCGCCGCCACCCTCATGATCAAAGCAAGACACCTTGACCGGCGACATCAGGTTTTCGGCGCCCAGTTCCTTGATCCGTGCTCCCGTAATGTTGAGACTCTCCATCCCCCACCGCATCTGCTCTCCGGTGAGCGATTTTCCAGTTCCGAACTTTTTCTGCGCAACACGCATCGCCTCTACGGTAATAATCCCAGAGATCAAGCCGCGATTGTAATAAATCGTACCGACACGTTGCGGGGAAATATTACCCTTGCCGGCGCCATGAACCGTCTCCAAAATCTCCTGGATCACCGGAAAATCAGCACCCGAGGGGTGAAACCCGGCGGCGACATAACCCACCGCGGCCTTGCCCGCGGGAATCACGTCTTCCTCCGCGCCGCTCCACCAGACGCCGACGATCTTTTTGGCCGAGAAACCCACCCGCTTGGCCTCTTTGAGCGCCGTCGGATTCATCACGCCCCAACCGCGTAGTATTACCCAGTCCGGCTTGTACTGGCGGGCCATCTGCAGCCAGGTCGCTTTCTGATCGAGTCCTGGATGCGGTACCGGATAATGCTTCACCTCAAAGCCATACTTTTTGGCCTGATTGTCGAGCACCGGGATGGTCTCTTTGCCGTAGCTCGACTCGTGATACAGGTTGGCGATCTTCTTGCCCTTGAGCTTATCCATGCCGCCTTCCTTCATGCCGATATACTTGATCTTGGCGGTGTTCTGGCTCCAGTAGTTGGTGACGATGGGAAAGATGTACGGGAACACCCGGCCATCGCTGGCGTCGGTACGGCCGTAGCCCATGGACATGACCGGAATCTTATCCGCGGTCGCGCGTTCAATCAGCCGGTAGGTAATACCGGTGCTCAGCGGCTGAACGACGGTCGCCCCGGTGGGGCCCTTGTTCTTGAGACGCTCGTAACACTCTACGCCGCGATCGGAGTTGTACGCGGTCTCGCATTCCTCCCAGGTGAGCTTAACGCCCCCGACACCTCCGTCACGCATATTCAGCAGCGTGTAATAGTCTTCGATGCCGCCAAAAAACCCCGAGCCCCCAGCGGCGTAAGGACCGGTCCGATATACGAGCATCGGGAAGAACTGCTCGGCCTCGGCGGCCTGCGTGGCGCTGATCGGTGACAACACAACGACCGAGGCCACAAGAGACAACAACAATTTTCTAACTCTCATTTCTTCCTCCATTCAAGTTTGTTTACCGCTTATCACGGTGGTTACAGGGACAATCGTTATATATTGCCGTGAACGGACGCGCCCCTACTGCATTCCGCTACCGGACTTGTTGGTCCCGTATACGACAAATTGACTGCTCATTTCTAGGCGCT
This sequence comes from uncultured Gammaproteobacteria bacterium, assembly GCA_947258785.1. GTDB lineage: Bacteria > Pseudomonadota > Gammaproteobacteria > Arenicellales > JAANXG01 > CAMYJT01. The sequence continues at coordinate 156,927 of CAMYJT010000011.1, read as the reverse complement.
TGTCCAGGTATTCCGTGCTCCTAGTGTGGGAACGGCCACAGTCTCAACTTTTCCTTACCGATCTGCCACAGGCGTGCAAACCCACGTGGCTCCACAATCAGGAAAAATATAATTGCGCCGCCGAAAATGATCAGCTCCAAATTCGATAGCGTATCGCTCGGTAAGGTCCCTTCACCGAGCGTTGACGCGGTAATATTGAGAACTACCGGCAGCAACACGATAAACGCGGCACCGAGAAACGAGCCGAGAATACTACCCAGCCCGCCGATGATGACCATAAACAGAATCTGAAAAGAACGGACCAGATCGAACGCCTCGGTGTCGGCATTCCCCAGGTATGTAAACACATAAAGCGCACCGGCGACACCACAATAGAAAGAGCTGACGGCGAAGGCGAGCAGCTTGGTACGCAACGGCCGGATACCGATAATCTCGGCGGCGATGTCCATGTCACGGATGGCCATCCACGCGCGGCCGGTGGAACTGCGCACCAGGTTTTTGGCGAGCAGCGCCAGCACGACGACCATCGCCAGCGTTACCAGATACTTGGTCTCGGGACTGGCATTGGGACCGGTAACCAGGATGTTGATCGGCGCCAGAAAACTCAACGGGCCAGCCTCTGTCGCCCAGGAGCCCAACAGGGTCCGAGCCGGTGCCGAGGCCACCCCGGCTGGATCATAGTTCGTGAACCACCCGACATGGTCGAAGATCCAGGTGAGAAAGAACTGCGCAGCCAGGGTTGCGACAGCCAGGTAAAAACCTTTGATTCTCAGGCTCGGTAATCCGAATAAGACGCCGACAAACGCGGCACATATGCCCCCGAGGATAAAATCCACAAACAGCGGCAGCTCGGGCATCCGCAGCGCAAAGTTGTAACAGGCGTAGGCGCCCACCGCCATGAATCCCCCGGTGCCAAGGGAAATCTGGCCTGCGTAGCCGGTCAGCAGATTCAGTCCCAACGCGGCCAGGCCGAAGACCAGCAACTGGGTCAGGATCGGCCCCATGAAGTATTGGCTGCCGGTCAGCGGGGGTACGACGAATGCCACGATCATGAAACCCCAGAAAACCCAACGATCCTGAAGTATGGGGAAGATCGCCTGATCGGCGGCGTAGCTGGTCTTGAATTGTCCGGCTTCTCTATAAAGCATATTTGTTAACGTGTAGTGGCTGGCGGTTAGTCATTTCAGGCCACGTTAATCGTGTTGGGATCACTCAACTAAACCCGCTCGATGATCTTCTCGCCGAACAATCCCTGCGGTCGAAACAGTAAAAAAACCATCGCCAACATATAAGGGCTCCAACTCTCAGTACCACCTCCCAGATACGGGATTCCTACGAATACTTCGAAGACCTTTTCCATCGCTCCGACGATTAGGCCGCCGACTATAGCCCCGGGCACCGAGGTAAATCCTCCGAGGATCAGCACCGGCAGCGCCTTGAACGCCAACAGCGCCAGACTGAACTGAACGCCAAGCTTGGAGCCCCACAGCATCCCGGCAAACAGGGCGACGATGCCTGCCGCCGCCCAGACGATTGCCCAGATATTCTCCAGCGGTATGCCCACCGACATTGCCGCCTGATGGTCGTCGGCAACGGCGCGCAGTGCGCGTCCCACGCGGGTCCGACTGAAGAATACCGCCAGTCCGGCAACCAGCAGGCCCGCGGTGACCGCCGCAAAAATGTCGAACTGGCTGATATACACACCACCGATTTCGAATGGAACGTCTTCGATACCAATATCCAAAGCGTGCACATCCGCGTCCCACACCCCCTGGGCCATACCCTCGATCACGAAATTCAGACCGATGGTGGCCATGAATAAGATGATCGGCTCCTGGTTGACCAGCGGTCTCAACACCACGTTCTCGATGGCCATCGCCAGCACGATCATCACCAACAGGGTCAGGGCCAGGGAGCGCCAGAAATTGATCTCTCCGGCGAAAAAACTGACCAAAGCGACACCCAAAAGAACCGCCGCCGCGGCGCGAGGTTGGCGGACACCCACGGTCAGAACCAGGAAGATCAACATTGTGATGAAGACGCCACGCCACATGTTTTTCCCGCCATCGAGCAGCAACGGCAACAGTATTACGGCGATCGCCGCGGCCGCCACCGCCAACCGGCGGGGCGTCAACACATCGCTCTTGATCAAGGAGGGATAACGATCCAGCAGAAAAAGTCCTCCGGCCACCACCGCAAACCCCAATGACAGCCAAGCCGTCCAATCCCAGAAATCTCCGCCCACCTCCAGCAACAAAACGAAGGTCAGCGCGGCGAACAAAACCATCGCACCCTGGGCAAAATTGAATACACCGGAGGCTTTGAAGATCAACACGAAACCCAATGCCACGAGGGAGTACATCACGCCCGACAGCAGACCGCCGATCAAGGTTTCAAGAAAAAATACCGGGTCCCACATGTTTACCGAAATCCCGTGTGCATTGTCAGCGGCTCCTCATCCCTCACCCAGATACGCCCTGATCACCACCGGATCGGTGCGCACTTCGTCCGGGGTGCCCTCGGCAATCTTTTCGCCATGGTCCAACACGACTACCTGGGTCGAGATGTCCATAACCACGCCCATGTCATGCTCGATGAGAACCATGGTGGTGCCCCACTCTTCGTTGACATCCAGGACAAACCGCGCCATGTCCTCTTTCTCCTCCAGGTTCATGCCCGCCATCGGCTCGTCCAGCAGCAACACCTTGGGGTCCATAGCCAATGCGCGCCCCAACTCAACTCGCTTCTGCAGACCATAGGGGAGCCGGCCGACTGGTGTCTTGCGGATTGCCTGGATTTCCAGGAAATCGATGATTTCCTCCACGTATTCGCGATGCTTGATCTCTTCCCTTTTTGCCGGGCCCCAATACAGTGCGTCGAGTAAAAAGTTGCTGTTCATTTTCAGCAGCCGCCCGGTCATGACGTTATCGAGGGTAGTCATTCCTCTAAACAACGCAATATTCTGAAACGTCCGCGCAAAACCCAGGCGAGCCACGGCATGAGTCGGGAGTTGGGTGCGGTCCTTGCCCTCGAATACAATCTGGCCTGAGGTCGGACGATAAAACCCACTGATGACGTTGAGCATGGATGTCTTCCCCGCTCCGTTGGGACCGATGATCGAAAAGATCTCCCCGCGTTGAACCCCAAAACCCACATTCTGAAGCGCCGTGATCCCCCCAAAATGCAGATTGATTCCCTCGACACTCAGATACGCCGAATCGGCATCCGTTCCCGCCACCTGACGACGTTTACGCATCTCACTCAACGCAAACAGCGCCTCGTCCCGGTTCTCGTACAGATTGGCGCGAAATCTTTCCGTCCTTGCACGCTTACGAATGGTATCCCGTGTCTCCGCCGCCGCGCCGATACGGACGGTGCCTAGCCCATGGCTTACGTTTGCCTTCTTGCCGCGCTCGGCGAACTGGCTCCAAACCTCAGGATTAATGACACAATCCACGTAATTCACTAAAAAGTACCAGCGACGTTTGCTTACAGCCAGCCGACGGTCTACTTCGTCATAAAACGCGTCAATCTCTTCCTTAGTCGCGAACGTCATCCTGGAGAAATCCACCTCCATGGTCTCCAACGACTCGTGAAACGTAATACGGTCCTTTATAGACTGTTCGCCCATTTATAAAGGTGACAGATCCGCTAGTGGGTGGACGACTGAGCTTCGAAACGCTCTGCTTCCCTCATTTCCAGATCAGCGCTTATAGATCCCTTTCGACCGTCTTCGAACGTGACCTGAGTTTCGATGTAACAACGATCCCGCTCGGAATACAGACCGTCTATCAACGTATTGTATTTGTCTTCGATGTAGCGCCGCCGCACCTTTCGGGTTCGCGTCAGCTCGCCGTCATCCGCATCCAGTTCCTTGTGTAGGATCAGGAAACGCTTGATCTGTGAGGCGGCAAGCTTTGAGTCGGCAGCCAGATCCCGGTTAACCTTTTCCACGCATTCCTGCACCATCTCATACACTTGCGGATGCGCTGCCAGTTCCTGGTAACTCGCATAGGGAACGTTATGCCGTTCCGCCCAGTTACCGACCGCCTCCAGATCGATGTTGATAAACGCGGTGGCGTGGTCGCGTTCGCTTCCGAAGGTTACCGCCTCTTTGATCTGCGGGAAGAATTTGAGTTTATTCTCGAGATACTTAGGGGCAAACATGGAACCGTCATTAAGTTTACCAACGTCCTTGGCGCGATCGATGATCTTCAATTGACCGTCATCGTCGACGAAACCGGCATCCCCGGTATGAACCCAACCGTCCTCTGTCTTGGTCTCTGCAGTCGCCTCCGGGTTCTTATAATAGCTGTGGAACACACCCGGACCGCGGTACATCACCTCACCGTTGTCGGCTATTTTTATCTCCACATCGGGGGCTGGCGTACCAACGGTATCCGCTTTGACCTCGCCATCCGGCTGCATGGTCACGAACACCGCCGCCTCGGTTTGGCCGTAGAGCTGTTTCATGTTTATGCCGAGCGCGCGATAGAAATCAAAAATATCGGGACCAATCGCTTCTCCGGCCGTATAGGCCAATCTAATGCGCGACATACCCAGGGTGTTCTTCAGCGGTCCGTACACCAGTACGTTTCCAATCCCATACAACAATCGGCTTACCACAGAGACAGCTTTGCCGTCGAGCACCTTGACACCGACCCGGCGGGCCACATTCATGAAGTAGTGAAACATCTTGCGCTTCAAAAAGGCCGCATCCTCCATGCGGATCATTACCGTGGTCAACATGTTTTCAAAGATGCGCGGCGGGGCAAAGAAATAGGTCGGACCGATTTCACGCATATCGTGCATGACCGTTGCGCCGCTCTCCGGACAGCTGACACTGAAGCCCGCGACATAGGATTGACCGTAGGAAAAGATATGGTCGCCTACCCAGGCCATGGGCAGATAAGCGAGGGATTCGTCTTTCTCGGTCAAGCCATCGCGATTGACGGTGTTTTCTGCAGTGATCAGGACATTATCGTGAGTCAACATCACACCTTTCGGTGTACCGGTAGTTCCTGAGGTATAAAGAATGATGGCGATATCCGACCCACTGCCTTGTTCAATTTCGCCGACAAAAAAATCCGGATTCTCCTGGTCGAATTTTCTACCCTGCGTCTGGATGTTCTCGAAATCATCGAGGTTTTTTCGATCGTAGTGCTGCATACCGCGCGGCTCGTCAAAGATAATTTCCTGCAGCTCAGGGCAGCGGTCTTTGACTTCCAGGAGCTTATCGACCTGTTCCTGGTCTTCCGCCAATGCGAATCGGGCGCCGGCGTGATGAAGCACGTACTGCATTTCCTCGGCGCCGGAATCCTGATAAGCAGGGACAGGGACGCCGCCCAGGCTTTGAGCCGCGGCCATAGCCCAGTAAAGCCGCGGCCGGTTGTCGCCTATGATTGCGAGTTTATCCCCACGCTTGAAGCCGTTAGCCGCCAGACCACACGCCAAAGAACGGATTTCCGCCTCGACCTGGCGCCAGGTCCAGGTCTGCCAGATCCCATAGTCCTTCTCACGTATGGCAGGGTGATCAGCAAACCGCTGCGCACGATCGAGCAGGAGCTTGGGAAAGGTGTCTAAACTACCGGTCATCCTCTGGTGATACTTAAGACTATAGTTATATATTTATTTGATAATGCACAGCATGATCAGACTTGCTAACTATAATGCGGGACACGCCACTTTGCCACGCTTTCCGCGCGATCTGCTGGCCCGCTGGATCGGGCACCTGGGGGCCCCCGCCCACTGCCCTGCCGCCGCGGGGGTGGCTGCTCAATCCGCCGGGGGAATGCACCGCTTGATGCGTTCCGCGATGGCCTCGACCTGCGCCATGTCTCCAGGCCGCAGGCCCCAGTTCAACTTCAATTCATCACCTTTGTGCCGCGGTACAACATGCATGTGAAAATGGAAAATCGACTGCGCGGCGCCCGGCCCATTCGCCTGTACGAGATTGATGCCGTGCGGTGAGAGCGCCGCCTCGACCGCGGAAGCGATCCGCTTCGCCGTCTGCACCGTTGCCGCAATCACGTGATCGGGGATGGTGTGGACGTCCTTCCAATGCGCCTTGGGTATCGCCAGCACATGGCCCGGATTGGCTGGATTGATGTCCATGAAACCGAGCGTTGGTTCGTCCTCGTAGACCTTGAACGACGGTATCTCACCGGCGACTATCTTACAGAAGATGCAATCCGGGTCGTGTTTCAACGTCACCTCCTGGGGCCGCCCGCGCAGTTGTTCGACACAGCTAATCCGGGGCAGTCCGCCGCCCGGCGCATCGAAGGCGGCGGGATCCGGCATACCGTCGTGCGCGGCGGATACAATGCCGGCATCGACTCACCGAGCGGCGCCGTAGTCTGCACGCTACGGCAAATTCACTGTCGCGGTCGCGTCCACAGGGCTGCTCTCATTGCTGTCCGCCGTCGCCGTGTTGTCCTTCTTGCCGGCCGCGATGTCAGTCTGGCTGATGTGGTACGTACCGGTACAAGTTGCCCTCGCGCCGCGCCCGAGCGAGGCCATGGGATTGCCGCCGGGGCAAGAGATGAACGGGACATTAGGATCGGTGACCCGCACATTGGTCAATGTGACACTGCTGCCGTTGGTTACCGCAAACGAATATGTGATCGTCTCACCCTCATCGGCTTTGCCGTCGCCGTCCTCGTCGTTGAAGACGCCGCTCTTTGCGAGTTGCAGACCCGTCTCCGCCGCCACTTTGGAGCCGATCAGATTGCCCGAGTAGCTGGTCGCACTGCCGGAGCAGACAAACCGTTTTGTCCCGAACGAGCCTGACAGACTTTCTTTGGAAAACACCGCCGTCGCGGTAAACGTGACAATGCAGCCACTGGTAAACGAACATGTTTCCTCGTAGGTCAACAAATTGCCGGACGCCCGCGCGCTCAACGCACAGCTCGAATCGGTCGTCTGCACCGTGCCCGATCCGCCCGCACCGACAAGGACTTTCGACGTGTGGGTGAAGCTGTTGTTCGTATCGCCAATCGTGATGGCTACGTTCGCGATCAACTCCCACAGGCCGCTGTGAGGCGTTGGACCGATGCCGCCGCCACCGCCGCCACTGCTTGTGCTGTTGCCGCCGCAGCCAACGAGAAGCGCAGCGGATATAGATAGCGTCAGTTTCTTCATTGCTTTGTGCTTGTCACCGCACGGCCGGATGCGTTCACTTTGAAAACCCGCCGTTCCGTTTACCCACGGACAGGCACCACCACATGCCATAGATGTATAGCGGGGATCATACGACAACCCGACACCACCCACCAAGGATATCTCGCCGGGCGGCCCGTGCTCCCCAACCAAGTCAACATTGTACGACTGGTAATTGCATCCGCAAACACCGCCACGCTCGGTTGATGGCGCCGGCTATCGGTTTTGCCGGCGCTGTCGGACTTCGACTGTCTTCGCAGGGGCCCTGATTCGCAACCTTTTGTTATAGTGCGGAGAATGCACACCGACCGAAACTCGATGCAATGTACGGCGTCAATGACGGTTCATAGGTGAGTTGAATGGCCTTTTTGTGCGCCGCCGGCGGCCGGCTGGAATACCGCTGGACGGGTCCCGGACCCGATCAGGCGCCGACGCTGGTGTTTCTGCACGAAGCATTGGGGTGTGCGGCGATGTGGAGGGATCTGCCCGAGGCCCTGTCCGCGCGCAGCGGCTTCGGCGCCCTCAACTACAGCCGTCAGGGGCACGGCCGATCGGCCCCGGCGGCGTCACCGCGCGGTCTCGATTACCTGCACCGCGAGGCGTTGGAGGTGCTGCCCGAGGTGCTCGCCGTCACCGGGGTCCGCGACGCGGTGCTCATCGGGCACAGCGACGGCGCATCGATTGCACTGATCTACGCCGGCCAGCAACCGGCCTTACTGCGCGGCCTCGTCCTTGAGGCTCCACACGTCTTCGTGGAGCCCGTGACCCTATCCGGAATCCGCCGCGCCGGGGCAAGCTACGCCGCTACCGATCTCGCCGACCGGCTGCGCCGCTATCATGGAGAAAACACCGACGAGGTATTTCGGGCCTGGTACGACACGTGGTTGCGGCCGGACTTTCAGAACTGGAACATCGAGGCCATGCTGGCAGACATCGTGTGCGCAACGCTGGTGCTGCAGGGTCGTCAGGACGCATACGGAACGCTCGACCAGGTGACCGCCATTGCCCGCCGGGTCGCCGGCCCGGTGCAGACGGTGGTGCTCGACGACTGCGGCCACATCCCCCACCGGGAGCAACGGCTTGCAACCGCCGATGCGATCCTGCAGTTCCTGGCGCGTCGGCCGGCTGGTATTTCGAGTCTGGAGTGAAGCCGCGGCGTCGATTCCTGCGGGTTGCCGGATGACAAGGTCGGAGACCGCCGATCGCGCCGGCGTCGTGGTCAACCGGCAATGTAATGCTCGAGTTGTTCGATTACAAACTTCTGGTCGTCGATGATCGCCTTCACCAGATCACCAATGGAAATGATACCCACCAGCTCATCCCCCTCCACGACGGGCAGATGTCTCACGCGTTTTTCGGTCAGCACCGCCATGGATTCCTCGACCGATTGGTTCTCACGTCCGCAGACTACCGGGACCGTCATAATCTCCCGCACCGAGGTGTCATTGGACGCCTTACCTTCGAGGATGACCTTGCGGGCGTAGTCGCGCTCGCTCAAGATTCCAACCAGCTTGCCGTCTTCCAAGACGACCAACGCGCCGATCCCTTTGTCCGCCATGCGCTTGATCGCCTCGTATACCGTCTCATCGGGACCGATCGATTCAATCTTCCGTCCCTTTTCTTTCAATAACTGCCGGATGGTCTTCACAATACTTCTCCCGTTGTTCCAGTTCAAAATGGAATCCAGGTTTGGCTTCCCGCCTGGGATTATACCCGGTCCCGTTACATGTTCCTGCGATACTGACCACCGACGTCGAACAGCGCTTGAGTAATCTGGCCCAACGAGCAGCAACGAACAGCGTTCATAAGTTCCGCAAACACATTGTCGCCATTGACCGCCGCTTGCTTTGCCCGTTCCAGGGCAAGTTGGGATTCGCCCGCGTGAACCACCTGGAACTCCCTCAGCCGTCGGATTTGCCCCTGCTTTTCGGCGTCGGTGGACCGCGCGAGTTGAATCGCGCTAACCTCGTCGGGCGCCGCCCCCTCGAAGGTGTTGACGCCTATGATCGGCAGGCTCCCGTCGTGCTTCTTGTGCTCGTAGTAGAGCGATTCGTCCTGGATCTTGCCGCGTTGATAGCCGGTCTCCATCGCTCCCAATACGCCTCCGCGCTCGGACAGCCGTTCGAACTCAATCAACACGGCCTCCTCCACCAGGTCGGTCAGCTCATCGATGATAAACGCGCCTTGATTCGGATTCTCGTTTTTCGCCAACCCCCATTCGCGATTGATGATGAGTTGAATCGCCAGGGCGCGCCGCACGGACTCCTCGGTCGGTGTGGTGACCGCCTCGTCGTAGGCGTTGGTGTGTAGACTGTTGCAGTTGTCGTAGACGGCGATCAGCGCCTGCAGGGTAGTGCGGATATCGTTGAATGCCATCTCCTGAGCGTGCAGGGACCGTCCCGACGTCTGGACGTGGTATTTCAGCTTCTGGCTGCGTTCGTTGGCGCCGTAGCGGAAGCGCATCGCGGTGGACCAGATCCGCCGGGCAACCCGGCCCATCACCGAATATTCCGGCTCCATGCCATTGGAAAAGAAAAACGACAGATTGGGGGCGAACTCGTCGATGTGCATACCCCGGGCCAGATAGGCCTCGACGTAGGTGAATCCGTTGGCCAGGGTGAAGGCTAGTTGGGAAATCGGATTCGCCCCGGCCTCGGCGATGTGATAGCCCGAAATAGATACGGAATAAAAGTTCCGCACCCGATGTTGGACGAAATACTCCTGAATGTCGCCCATGAGTTTGAGGCTGAACTCGGTGGAAAAGATGCAGGTGTTCTGGCCCTGGTCTTCCTTCAAGATATCCGCCTGCACCGTACCGCGCACATTTTCCAGCGCCCAAGCGCGGATCTTGCCGATCTCCTCATCGGTGGGTAAGCGGTTGTTTTCCGTTTCGAATTTGCCGATCTGTTGGTCAATGGCGGTGTTGAGAAACATTGCCAGCAGAATCGGCGCCGGACCGTTGATGGTCATCGACACCGAGGTCGCGGGATCACAGAGGTTAAACCCGTCGTACAATACCTTCATATCGTCCAAGGTGGCGATGGAGACGCCGGAATTTCCGACCTTGCCATAGATATCCGGCCGCTCGTCCGGATCCCAGCCGTACAGGGTCACCGAATCGAAGGCCGTCGACAGCCGTTTGGCGCCCGCGTGTGCGGACAACTGCTTGAATCGCCGATTGGTGCGCGCGGCATCCCCTTCCCCGGCGAACATGCGCGTCGGTTCCTCGCCCTCGCGTTTGAATGCAAACACGCCTGCGGTGTAGGGAAAACTGCCCGGTACGTTTTCGAGCAACAGCCATCTCAGCAACTCACCGTGGTCTTCATATCTGGGCAGTACCACCTTGGGGATCTTGGTGCCGGACAAGGTCGTGTGGGTGAGTTCGGTGCTGAGTTCCCGGTCACGGATTTTCACGACGTAGGTGTCGCCGGCATAACTTTCTTTCACCTTGGGCCAAATCTGCAGCAATTTGGCAGCCCGCGTATCCAATCGGCGCTCACGTTCCGCGATCAATGCATCCAACCCCCCTGCGTCGCCACCGGCCTCGCGCAGCATGCGCCGGGTTTCGGTGAGCTGCTGCCGCTCGCGGGCAATACGCGCCTGGATTTCGACGGTTTTTCGGTAGTCACGAACCTCCTGGGCGATCTCCGCCAGATACGCCCGGCGGCTGGTCGGCACAATGGCGGTGCTGTTGGTCGAGATCTTGGTCGACGCCTGCGGCAGCACACCATCCGTGAGCTGCAGCGAGTTGGACAGGACATCGCACATTCCATGGTACAGGGCGGTCACGCCATCGTCGTTGAATCGGGCCGCAATGGTTCCGTACACCGGCAACTCTTCGAGGGAAGTGCTGAACGCCTCCCGGTTCCGCTGCACTTGTTTGCGCACATCGCGCACAGCGTCGGCGCCGCCCTTGCGATCATACTTGTTGATGGCAATCACGTCGGCGAAATCGAGCATATCGATTTTCTCGAGCTGACTGGCAGCGCCGAATTCCGGGGTCATGACGTACAGGGACACATTGACATGGGACACAATTCCCGCATCGCCCTGCCCGATGCCCGGGGTCTCGACGATAACCACGTCGGCGCCGGCAAGCTTTGCGGCGCCAATGACTTCCGTCAGATAGGCCGGAATCTCCGTCTGCGCATCACGCGTAGCCAAAGAGCGCATGTACACCGCCGCACCGTCGATCGCATTCATTCGCACGCGGTCACCCAGCAGTGCGCCCCCGGTTTTGCGCCGGGACGGATCGATGGCCAGCAGGGCGATCCTCAGGCGGTCCTGTTGATCGAACCGAAGTCGCCGTATCAACTCGTCGGTCAAGGAAGACTTGCCCGCACCGCCGGTGCCGGTAATGCCCAGCACCACACCGCGGTCGGTGTGCGCAGCGATGGCCTGATCCAGCTGCTGGCGTTGTTCGGTGTCCAGTGTGCCGTTTTCCAACGCGGTTATGGTGCGGGCCAGCTCCGACCAATCGCCCCGCTGCAGCCGTTCAATATCCGGCGGCGCCACCTCGCTGGGATCGAAGTCGCAGTGGCCGATCATGTCTTCGACCATGCCCTGTAGACCCATGCGCTGGCCGTCCTCCGGCGCGTAGATCCGCGTCACGCCGTACTCGTGCAGCTCGCGTATTTCCGTCGGAACGATAACGCCTCCGCCACCGCCGAAGACCCGAACCTGCCCCGCGCCCAGTTCGTGCAGCATGTCCACCATATACTTGAAATATTCCACATGGCCACCCTGATACGAGCTGACGGCGATGGCCTGCGCGTCCTCGTCAACCGCTGCGTCCACGATCTCCCGAACCGAACGGTTGTGACCGAGATGAATCACCTCGACACCGGTGGATTGCAGGATCCTGCGGATGATGTTGATCGATGCGTCGTGGCCGTCGAACAAACTCGCCGCGGTGACGAACCGAACCGGGTGCTCGAACGCGGCGCACTTAATCGAAGCCAGTACTTCGGCGGGTGCGGATACCATGGGCTCCTCCTCCGGACTCGCGGGCATCAAATGGTAACAAGCCTTAGCCTGTCGGTAATGCATTGTAGGTTGACGTTTACGTAAACGTCAACTAGGATTCCCGGCCCGGCCACCAGAAATCGACCGATGAAGCCAAGATCGAGCACCACCTACACCATCACTGCGCTAGCCAAGGAATTCGGTGTCACCACCCGCACCATACGGTTCTACGAGGACAAAGGTCTGCTCCAACCGCGGCGCAACGGATTGACGCGCATCTATTCGCCGCGTGACCGGGTACGCTTAAAATTGGTGTTACGCGGTAAACGCATTGGTTTTTCGCTGGAGGAGATTCGTGAAATCCTGGACATGTACGACTCCGACCCCGGCGAAACCGGACAGCTCGAGTACATGCTCGACAAGCTCAACGAGCAACGGGCGGTGTTGACACGCCGGCAACGGGACATCGAGCTGACACTCGACGAATTGAAACAAATCGAGAGTCAGTGTCGGGAGCGTCTGGCCACAATGCAGGCTCGGGCCTGATGCGCGAAGTTCGATTCCTGGCGCAGTGTGCAGATCGTCGTTCTCAAAAAGCTAACTCAGGTGAACCGTTATGACGATGTCCTACCCTACCCTCGATTACGATCTCGGTGACACCGCCGATATGTTGCGTGACTCGGTCGGTGAGTTCGCCCGTAATGAAATTGCGCCCCGGGCCGATCAGATCGACCGGGACAACCAGTTTCCCGCAGACCTGTGGCGAAAAATGGGGGCACTGGGCCTGCTCGGCATTACCGTGGACGACGACTACGGTGGCGCCGGCATGGGTTATCTCGAACACGTGTTGGCCATGGAGGAGATCAGCCGGGCGTCGGCGTCCGTGGGCTTGTCCTACGGCGCGCATTCCAACCTGTGCGTGAATCAGATACAACGCAACAGCGACGCGGACCAAAAACAGAGGTACCTGCCCGGCTTGATCAGCGGCGAGCACGTTGGGGCGCTGGCGATAAGCGAACCCGGGGCGGGCTCCGACGTGGTCGGCATGCGCCTGCGCGCGGACCGTAAGGGCGATCACTACGTATTGAACGGCAACAAGATGTGGATTACCAATGGTCCCGATGCCGACGTGTTGATCGTCTACGCCAAGACCGACACGACGGCCGGCGCCAACGGTATCTCCGCGTTCTTGATCGAGAAAGGATTCGACGGATTCTCTACCGCTCAGAAACTGGACAAGCTCGGCATGCGCGGCTCGAATACCTGCGAGTTGGTGTTCCAGGACTGTGCGGTGCCGGTCGACAATCTGCTGGGTGAACTCAACCGGGGGGTAGGCGTGTTGATGAGCGGCCTGGACTACGAACGCGTCGTGCTGTCGGGGGGGCCGCTGGGGATCATGCAGGCATGCATGGATGTGGTCGTGCCCTATGTGCACGAGCGTGAGCAATTCGAACGGCCGATCGGGGAGTTTCAACTCATGCAGGGCAAGCTCGCCGATATGTATACCACCGTTAACGCCAGTAAGGCGTACGTCTACGCCGTTGCCAAGGCCTGCGACCGCGGCCAGGTCGCGCGCAAAGACGCCGCCGGCGCCATCCTGTTTGCCGCCGAGAAGGCGACCTGGATGGCCTTGCAGGCCATCCAGGCCCTCGGTGGCAACGGTTACATCAACGACTACCCGACCGGGCGGTTTCTGCGTGATGCGAAACTGTATGAGATCGGCGCCGGCACCAGCGAGGTGCGACGGATGTTGATCGGCCGTGAGTTATTCGATGAAACGAAATAACCCGGTAGCCGGTGCCGGCTGAAATCACTGGGCGAGGAGAGCGAATAATGCAAAAAGACCCAATCGTGATCGTCGGCGCCGCCCGAACGCCGATGGGCGGTTTTCGGGGCGAGCTCACGGAGGCCAGCGCATCCGAGCTCGGCGCCGCGGCAATCCGGGCCGCCACCGAACGCGGCGGGGTAGCCGTAGAGTTCGTGCAGGAGGTGATCATGGGTTGTGTGCTGCCCGCCGGGCAGGGTCAAGCCCCCGCTCGTCAGGCCTCTCGCGGGGCGGGGATCCCAGACCGTGTCGGCTGCACCACCGTGAACAAGATGTGTGGCTCCGGAATGAAGGCCACCATGCTGGCCCATGACCTCATCCGTGCCGACGTCAATGAGGTCATGGTGGCGGGCGGCATGGAGAGTATGACCAATGCGCCCTATCTGTTGCCCAAGGCCCGCGCGGGGTACCGGATGGGACACGGCCGGGTCGTGGATCACATGTTCTTGGATGGACTCGAGGACGCCTACGACCGGGGGCGGCTGATGGGCACCTTTGCCGAGGATTGTGCCGAGAAATACGGCTTCCCCCGGGAGGCGCAGGATGAGTTTGCCATCACCTCGCTGACCCGGGCCAAACAGGCGATCGACGACGGCACGTTCGCTCGCGAAGTGATCCCGGTACCGGTCACCACGCGCAAAGGCACACACACTGTGCACCACGACGAGCAACCGCATCAGGCCAAAATTGCAAAAATCCCAACGTTGAAACCGGCATTTCGCGACAACGGGACGGTGACCCCCGCGAATTCGAGTTCGATTTCGGACGGCGCCGCGGCACTGGTCCTGACCCGGCTGTCAGCAGCAGAACGCAACGGCTGGCGGCCACTGGCGCAGATCACCGGCCATGCGACACATGCCCATGCACCATGCTGGTTCACCACCGCCCCCGTCTACGCCGTACGAAAACTGCAGGAGCAACTGAATTGGCCGTGTTCGGCCGTAGACTTGTACGAGATAAACGAGGCCTTTGCCGTAGTCACGATGGCGGCCATGCACGACCTGGACATTCCCCACGACAAGGTCAACGTGCACGGTGGCGCCTGTGCCCTTGGTCACCCGATCGGGGCGTCCGGGGCGCGGATCCTGGTGACGCTGTTGAACGCGCTGGAGAAATACGGGCTCAAACGCGGCGTGGCGGCGCTCTGCATCGGTGGCGGCGAGGCCACGGCCATGGCCGTGGAGAGGATGAGCTGATCCCGGCCGGACCCACGTAAGCGTCGCGACTCGCCCACCCACCACTCACTAAGACATCGATTGATAACCATGGGAATGTTGAAGAGCTCCGTTAACCGGCAAAGCAATGACTTCACCGAGAATGCCGAGCGCATGCAGGCCTTGGTCGGAGATCTACGCGCCAAGCTGTCGCGCATCGTACAGGGCGGCGGGAAACAGGCGCGCAAGAAACACCTGGACCGTGGAAAGTTGTTGCCGCGGGACCGCATCCTGCGGCTGCTCGACACCGACTCCGACCTGCTGGAACTGTCCCATTTCGCGGCTTATGGAATGTACGACGGCGAGGTTCCCGCCGCCGGGATCGTCACCGGCGTCGGCCGCATCCAGGGACAGGAATGCGTGGTCATCGCCAACGACGCCACCGTCAAGGGCGGTACCTACTACCCAATTACGGTAAAAAAACACCTGCGCGCACAGGAGATCGCCCAGGCAAACGACCTGCCCTGCATCTACCTGGTGGACTCGGGCGGGGCGTTTCTGCCCAAACAAGATGAGGTGTTTCCCGACCGCAATCATTTCGGCCGCATCTTTTTTAATCAAGCTACGATGTCCGCACGCGGTATTCCGCAGATTGCGGTGGTCATGGGCCAATGTACGGCCGGGGGGGCCTACGTCCCCGCGATGTCCGACGAAGCCGTGATCGTGCGCGAGCAGGGCACGATCTACCTGGCCGGCCCTCCTCTGTTGAAGGCCGCCACCGGCGAAGTAGTCTCGGCGGAAGAACTGGGCGGTGCCTACGTGCATTCCCGTAAATCGGGAGTCACCGATCACTTTGCCGAAGACGACAATCACGCTCTGGTCATCGCGCGAGAACTGATAAACCACCTCAACAGACCACTGCGTTCGGGCATCCCGGCACGAGCCCCACGTGATCCGGTACACGACCCCGAAGAGTTATACGGCGTGGTCCCCACCGACCTCCGGCAGCCCTGTGACGTGCGCGAGGTGATTGCGCGCATCGTCGACGCCAGTGAGTTCAGTGAATTCAAACGGCTCTATGGTGCGACATTGGTGTGCGGATTTGCCCACATCCATGGCTTTCCGGTGGGCATTCTGGCCAACAACGGCGTCCTGTTCTCTGAATCGGCGCTCAAGGGCACACACTTTATACAGCTGTGCTGTCAGCGCAAAATCCCGCTGGTATTCCTGCAAAACATCACCGGCTTCATGGTGGGTGCGCGCTACGAGGCCGAGGGGATCGCCAAACACGGGGCCAAGATGGTGACCGCCGTCTCCTGCGCCCAGGTGCCCAAATTCACCGTGATCATCGGCGGCAGCTTCGGAGCCGGAAACTATGGCATGTGCGGCCGCGCCTACGACCCCCGCTTTCTGTGGATGTGGCCGAACGCCCGGATTTCGGTGATGGGGGGCGAGCAAGCGGCGATGGTGTTGGCCAGGATTAAACGCGATCAACTGGAGTCACAGCAACAGCCCTGGTCGAATGAGGAAGAGGACGCCTTCAAGGAGCCGATTCGTGAACAATACGAATTCCAGGGCCACCCCTACTATGCCTCGGCGCGGCTTTGGGATGACGGCATAATCGACCCGACGGAGACCCGCCGCGTACTGGGACGCGGATTGTCGGCCGCGTTGTGTGCGCCAATCCCCGACACCCGCTACGGGGTGTTCAGGATGTGAGTTGAACAGCGGCAGCAACGTATGACCGACACCATTACAATTGCGCTGGATCCCGCAGGCACCGCCACGGTGACGCTCAATCGCCCGTCGGTCCACAACGCGCTCAATGCGGTCCTGATCTCCGAACTCACCGAGGCACTCACGGGATTTGCGGACCGGCCGGAGGTCAGGATTGTTGTGCTGCAGGCCAGCGGCAAGAGTTTCTCCGCCGGCGCGGATCTCGCATGGATGCGGGACATGGCCGATGCGTCGGAAGAGGAGAACTACGACGATGCGATGCGGCTGGCGGAATTGCTGCGCATCCTCAACGATCTGCCGAAACCGACGCTCGCCCGCATTCACGGCGCGGTCTACGGCGGAGCCGTCGGGCTGATCACCTGCTGCGACATAGCTGTGGCATCTGTACGTGCTGTATTTAGCCTGTCCGAGGCCCGGCTGGGGCTGATCCCGGCGGTCATCAGTCCCTATGTCGTCAAGGCCATCGGTGCCCGCGCTGCACGGCGCTTTTTTCAGAGCGCCGAGCGCTTCGATGCCCAACAGGCCCTGCGCATCGGCCTGGTTCACGAACTGGCGGCCCCGGAGCGGCTCGACGAGACCATCGAAACACTGCTGACCGCTCTGCGCGAGGGCGGTCCCGAGGCCCAGACGGCGGCCAAGCGACTGGTGGCGGAGGTCGACGGCGCACCCATCGACAATGCGCTGATGCAACGCACGGCCCGCGTCAACGCGAAAATGCGCAAATCGGCTGAGGGCCGCGAGGGCATCGTCGCGTTCCTGAATCGACGTCAACCCGCCTGGCGGAAATGAAGCTTCCGCATCGGGTCAAGCTGGTCGAGGTCGGCCCCCGCGATGGTTTGCAAAACGAGACCCAACGGCTGCCGGCCGCGGTCAAAATCGAACTCATCGACCGGCTCACCGCGGCCGGTCTACCGGTGATCGAGGCAGGTAGCTTCGTTTCCCCGAAATGGATACCGCAACTGGCAGACACAGCGGAAGTGCTGGCAGGCATCGGCCGAAAACCGGGTGTACGCTATCCCGTTCTCGTGCCAAACCTGAAAGGTCTGGAACGCGCGCTGGATGCCGACGCCCGGGAAATTGCCGTGTTCACGGCAGCGTCGGAGACCTTTACGTTGCGAAACATCAATTGTTCGGTCGAGGAAAGTCTGCAGCACTTCGTCGAAGTGTGCGGCGCCGCCAGCGCCGCCTCTGTGCCCGTGCGGGGTTACGTCTCCTGCGTACTGGGTTGTCCCTACGAAGGCGACATCTCACCCGTCGCCGTCGCCCGGGTTGCGGAACGCTTGATCGATTTGGGTTGTTACGAGGTCTCCCTCGGCGACACCATCGGTGTCGGCACCCCGCTAAAGGCCGCGGCCCTAATCGAGACCGTCGGCGGTAAAGTGCCCGTGGGGCGATTGGCCGTACACTTTCACGACACCTACGGCCAGGCCCTCGCTAATCTCGTCACCGTGCTGCAGTACGACATCGCCACCGTCGACTGCTCGGTCTCTGGACTCGGCGGATGCCCCTACGCCCGCGGCGCCGGCGGCAACGTCGCCACCGAGGACGTCCTGTACATGCTGAACGGCCTGGGTGTGCACACCGGCGTCGACATGGACAAGCTGCTCGCGGCGTCGAACTTCATTTCAACAGCGCTGGGGCGCGTCACGATGTCCAAGGTCGCCCGGGCGTCACCCGCGGGAGTTTCCAGCTAGCCCGGATATTGCACCAAGACGCCGGAGCATGCCTGCGACATGGTCCATCAACAGCGCCGTTTGGTGACAGCGGCCGAGTCAAACGCTCAGCAGCTTCCCGGCTGGCAGCGGGACCAGCAACACCTTGTGAAACAGAAAATAGAATCCCAACACGATGGCCGATCCGACCAGGGGATAAATGATCAGCCGGCCGCGTGTCCAGGGGTCATACATCGCCAGCCAGGCGATAGCGCCAAACGCCAACAGGCCGGAAATCAGAAATCCAGTGTACGGCATCAATAATGCGGCGCCCAGCATCGCCGACACCAATCCCACCCGGCGCGGCGTGGATTCGGAGCGGCGTGGGGCGGCCGCGACCGGCCGTACCAGACTCCAGGCAATCAGCACAATGCAGAACACCACCATCGCTCCGGCAACGGTGCGGGGAAAGACATAGGAATCGGCGTCGACGTATTCGAGCGTGTCCCACAACGCCAGCGCACCGGTCAGAATGAATATCGCGGCGATAACCATACCGCCGACGTCGCGATTCTGGCGATCAGTCGGCACTGGCCAACTCCCGTTTCAGCCTCAAGCGGTTTAACAGCAGTGGAGAAAACAAGGACAGCAGAATAAACGCAACGATGCCCAGCGCGATGGGTCGCCCGAAGAATTCTCCCCACAGATTCTCCGCCGCCGCACCGATTATCCACCCCTGCACAAATCCCTGCTCCGCGATCGAGCCCAGTATCAAGCCTAGTACAACGGGTGATACGCTGAATCCAAACCGGCCCAGTATCCAGCCCAGCACACCGAGGACGATCATGATCACCACGTCGGAAATACTGTTGCGAATGGCGTAGGTGCCGATCAGTGTCATGAACGCAACGGTGGGCACCAACATTGCCTTCGGTACGGTGACGATGGAACGATAGGCGTACCGACCGATCAACATTCCGGCCGGCAGCATCAGCAGCGTGGCGATTAGCAGACCCCAGATGAACACATAGACGATGGACCCGTGTTCAGTGAACAGGTTGGGACCGGTGCGCACACCCTGGATCAGCAGTGCACCCAGAATCACCGCATCCGGCGGGGTACCAGGAATGCCGAGGACCAGCGTGGGAATGAAGCCGCCACCGACCGTCGCATTGTTGGCCGATTCGGTCGCCTGCACCCCGTCCGGCTCGCCGCAGCCGAACCGCTCCGGTTTTTTTGACGATCGCCGGGCCTCGGCGTAGGCCACCAGGCCGGCGATGGATCCGCCCGCCCCGGGCAGGATCCCCACCAGGGTGCCGATGACTGAGCTGCGTGCGAGGTTGACCTTGCCCTGCCAGGAAGACTGCAATGCCTCGTGCAGCCGGAAACCGCGGGAGGCCGCCTCCACCTTCAAATGACGGTCCGGCGTCGCCACCAAATCGATCAGCACCGGCACGCAGTACAGTCCGATCAGTGCCGAGACCACCTCGATCCCACCGAGCAGGGTCTGGCTGCCGAACGTCAAGCGAACGTCCGCGCTGATCTCGGCCACACCGATACAAGAAAGCAGCAATCCGAAACTGGCACCGATCAGGCCCTTGAGTAGATTTCCCTGGGACAAGGCCGAGATGAGGGTCAGGCCGAGCATGGCCAGCCAGAAATACTCCACCGGACCAAAAGCGAGCGCCACATTGGCCAGCGGCGGCGCCAGCGACAACAGAAACAAAGCGCCGACCAGGCCCCCGCACACCGAAGCGATGCAAGCGAGGGTGATGGCAAGATCTCCGTCACCCCGTTTGGCCATCGGATAACCGTCGAAGGTCGTGGCGATGGCCGACGGTGTGCCGGGTGTGTTCAACAGGATTGCGGCGTAGGCGCCGCCGTAAATGGCGCCGGTGTAAATCGCCCCCATCAGGATGAGCGCCGACGCCGGCTCCATTGAGAAAGTGACGGGGATCAACACCGCCACCGCCATGGTGGCGGTCAATCCCGGTAGCGAGCCGACCACAGTCCCGGCCACCACGCCGCCCAGCGCCAACGCAACGTGGTACGGCGTAAGCGCTGCGAATAAGTAACCCAGGCTGTCCATGAAAACGTTCGCCGCTTACCGAGCGGCGGCGTCCGTGAAACTACTTGATGACGCCGGCTTCCTTCGCAGCAGCGACATAGCCGTCTTTCTTTTCGTCCATGAATGCCTTGATGCCGCGGTAATCCACATGCACCAATGCAAATCCATCGGCTTCCATTTTCTTTTTGAACTCGGCATCGGCGTTGATTTCTCCGATCATCGCGGACAGTTTCTCGCGGATGTCTTCCGGAGTGGAGTTCGGTACTGCGATGCCTCGATAAGCACCGGAAACGATATCGAAGCCCAGCTCCTTAAAAGTCGGAACATCGGGAAACCGCGGATGCCGCTGTTCCATCGCCACCGCCAGCAAGCGGACCTTGTCGGCGTGTTTTGCTCCCACCGAGGTATAGCCCCATTGGCCCATAACCTGTTTACCCAGCAGCGCGGTCACCGACGCACCGGTGCCCTTGAACGCGACGTAGGTCGTCTTGACACCCGCGAGTTTATCAAAAGTGACCTGAGCAAGGTGATTGGCGGTGCCCTTGCCCGAGCCTGAAAAAGTCATCTTGCCGGGATTCTGCTTGGCGTAGTCAATCATGTCCTGCAGAGTCTTGAACGGACTGTCCGCCTTGACGACCACCGCGTCCGGTGTGTAGTGGAACATGTAGATCAAGGTCAGCTCGTCGGTCTTGAATCCGACATCCTTCTGCAGCGGCTTCACAATGATGTGAGGCAGATTGACACCCATGATGTTGTAACCGTCCCCGGGCATCTCGTTGAGCTGCGCCCAGCCGACTGCGCCGCCCCCGCCGGGCTTGTAGGAGATGATCATATCCTCGGCGAATTTTTTCTTGAAGAAGGGTTGCTGGTGGCGCGCGGTGATATCGGATTCACCCCCCGGTCCAAATGGAATTACGTAGCTGATCGGTTTCTCCGGATACTCGGCGGATGCGCCGGTGGCAAACATTATCAGCGCCGCAGTCAGCGGAACCACAAGTACCCGCCTCAGTCTCGTCATCATGGTGCTCCTCCTGTCAGGTGATTGCTAGGTTCGCAAGGTCGTGAACCAGATGCCATTTCGGCTGCGAACGCCCAAGCCTTGTTATAACGTCGCGCGGACTTTAAATCACGGCGATCATGCAAATCAACCGCGCGCATCGTGCGTAATCTTCCCATACCTTGCTCCGGAAACCGATCCTGGCGATGGAGTCAACCGGGGAGCGCACCTACGCGCCCCGGGGACAAATATCAAATCGATCCAAGGTCGCCGGAGCCAGGCGGGTCCGCTGTTTCATACGGATCCGCCGTACGCCGGCAGTGTTCCTCGATCACCGCCAGAAACCCCGACCCGTAGCGGGCCAGCTTGTGCGCACCGACACCAGATATGGCGAGCAGACCGGCCGGGTCGCCGGGCCGTCTCCGTACCATTTGAATCAGGGTGGCGTCACCAAACACAACGAAGGGCGGTACCCCTTGGTCGCGAGCCAGCCGCGTGCGCAACGCACGGAGCTTGTCGAACAGCACCTTATCGTCTGGGTGGTCCGGCATGGTGGCCGTCTGTGGGCGTCGATTGCTTGGGGTCGCGTGGACCCGGGGGCGTGCTAGCTCCAGCGTTACTTCCCCCTTGAGCAGCGGACGGGACCGCTCAGTCAGCTTCAGCACCCCGTAGCTGGAGAAGTCCTGCACCAGAAAACCCTGGTGGATGAGTTGGCGCAGGATGCTGCGCCACTCGGCTGCACTCCGGTCCGCTCCGATGGCAAAGGTGGACAGCCGGTCGTGGCGAAACCTCCGCACCCGCTCATGCCGCGCGCCCCTCAATACGTCAATCACATGCTTGACGCCGAATCGCTGACCGACCCGGTAGACGCAGGACAGGGCCTTTTGCGCCTCCACGGTAGCGTCAAAGCGCTCCGGCGGATTCAGACAAACGTCACAGTTCCCGCAGGCTGTGGCCAGATGCTCGCCGAAGTATCCGAGCAATACCCGCCGCCGGCAGGTGAGCGCCTCAGCAAAATCAACCATCGCGTTGAGCTTCTGCAGTTCGATGCGTTTCTGATCGGCGTTCTCCGAGCGTTCCAGTAGATTGCGGACCATGACCACGTCCTGCATGCCGTACAACAGCAAGGCCTCCGACGCAAGCCCGTCGCGGCCGGCCCGACCGGTCTCCTGATAATAACCCTCGATGTTCTTGGGCAGGTCGTAGTGGGCCACAAAGCGCACGTCGGGTTTATCGATGCCCATGCCAAACGCCACCGTTGCGACGACCATGCTCAGTTCGTCTTTGCGGAATGCCTCCTGCACGGCGTGGCGCCGCTCGTTGGGCAGGCCCGCATGATAGGCGGCCGCGGCGATGCCGCAGTCGGCGAGACGCTTGGCCAACTCCTCGACGCGCCTGCGGCTGAGGGCATACACAATGCCGGCCTCGCTGCGCCGCGGTTCAAGGAAGGTCATGAGCTGATCGAAGGGACGGCATTTGTCGAGCACCGTGTAGCGGATGTTGGGACGATCGAAGCCCGCAAGGTAGCGTTTGGCCATCGACAAACCGAGCCGTGGGACGGCGTCCTCACAGGTCTGGGGATCGGCGGTCGCAGTCAAGGCAATCATCGGCACACCGGGAAAGTGTCTGCGCAGTTCCCCCAATTGCACGTACTCCGGCCGGAAATCGTGCCCCCACTGCGAGACGCAGTGGGCCTCGTCGATGGCCAGCAGCGCAATATCAACGCTGCGCAGCCGGTCCAAAAAACCAGCCTGCATGAGGCGTTCCGGCGCGATGTACAGCAGGGACAAGCGGCCGCTGTGCAGCTCGGCTAGGACCTGCCGGGCCTGTTGCGAGCTAAGGCTGGAATTGAGGCAGGCCGCCGCCACCCCGTTACCGCGCAGCGCATCGACCTGGTCCTTCATGAGCGATATCAGCGGGGATACGACGATCCCGACGCCCGGCCGGATCAGCGCTGGAATCTGGTAGCACAACGACTTACCGCCACCCGTCGGCATCAGCACAAAAGCGTCCGCGCCGCGGACGAGGTCTTCGATGATCTGCCGCTGGAGCGGCCGGAACGCCCGGTAGCCGAATACGCGCCTGAGTGTTGTCAGCGGGTCTGGGGATGCATTCACGCGACCCGATTGTAGCGGGTCGCTCCCGCTGTCACGAACATAGCCCGGTCAGCCCCTCTTATCACCGCTTCGTAATCTCTCCAACGCACGTCGAATCTGCGGCGGAATGGGCACCGGTTCCTGGCTGCCCCGGTCCACGAACACGTGCACGAAATGGCCGGCGGCGGCGGCCTCCGTGTCGGCTTCACGGAACAGGCCGATTTCGTAACGCACACTCGAGTTGCCGAGGTGACCGACCCGCAGACCGGCGTCAATGGTGTCGGGGAATTGCAGTGACGTCATGAACCGGCAATGGGTCTCTACGGCGATGCCGACCACCGTGCCGTCAACAATGTCCAAGCCGCCCTCGTCGATCAGATACCGATTGATGACCGTGTCGAAATACGAGTAATAGACGACATTGTTGACGTGCCCGTAGATGTCGTTGTCCATCCAACGGGTCGGGATCTGTAGAAAGTGTGGGTAATCCCGCCGGCATGGCGGTGTTTTTCGCTGTGTCTTCGGCACGGTTGCCCGGTAGTGTGTGGGGTCGGATCCTGCAATCGTGCAGAAAATAGCCCGGGTAATGCAAGGCCGGACCGCGCGGCGGTGGGACGGGGCTGGCCTGCATATGGCGTCAACGATCCCGGAAGCTCGTGAAGAAATCGGGCAGCTGCATGCAGTGCTGGAACGCAGAAAAGTGAAGCGCAAGTGCAGGCGTTCGAGATCAAGCCAGGGCCGGGACAGGCAAGCGCTCGGATACAAAGCATCACTTCCGCCGCTGATCGAATTGCTTATGTCGATCAAGTTGATAGCTTCTGATCTAGCCTGCCAGCGCCGTCGCCAGCCACACCACGCCGACACCGAGACTCAATGAACCGGTGGACCCTGCCCACCAGCGCCCGGCTCTGTGCGAGGTGTCACCGCGCCCGGCCACGAGACGGTGAACACCGCCGCAAAATGCAGCCATCGCCAGGGTGCTGCCGAAACCAAAGGCCAGTATGTACCAGAGGTAGGCAGCAGCGCTGTCCACAATGACCGCGGGCAGTAAAGCCATCAGCGCTGCGGTACCGGCGAGGCCGTGCAGCAGTCCGATCCACAACGGCGCGTGACTGTGCCGGTTGTGTGCCCCGGCGGTCCCGTGATCGAGCCTCACTGCGTGCACATGATAATGTGCGTGCTCGAGATCGGCGTGCCGATGGGCGTGTAGGTGTGGGCCGCGTCGCGCGTCACGCAGACGGTGAACACCCAGGCAGACAAGCAGCAGGCCGACCCCGGCCTCGAACATCCGCTCCCAGACACCCGGCACCCGGCCCTCCAAGACCAGCAGTAAGAGACCCAGCACGACCAGAGTCAGGGCGTGACCCACACCCCAGACCAAGCCCTTGGCAACGGCGCGCCAGTGATGATCCCGCCGGTCTCCGATCAGCGTGGACATGGCCGCCAGATGATCCGGGTCAAAGCTGTGAACCAGCCCCAGCGCAAAACCGCCAAACAGAATGTAGCCGAGTCCGTCTATGCGCGAATCTCCGCCGTGCCGCGGTGCGACCCACCGCCTGCGATTGCTGTGACGCCCATGCGTTCCAATTCCTCCACCGCGGCCCTGACCACACGTGGCAAGACGGCCTGCAGCAAGGGGGTGAGTGTGAGACCGGGCGAATACGCCTTCTGCGGCTGCACACCGAGGATACGCGTCCGCGGGCGGCAGCCAATAAACTCGGCCACCGACAGCACGTCGGTCACACTGACTTCGTGCAGGGACATCAAGGTACGCGGGCGTTTTGACAACGAATCCGCGTCCAGGCGATACACAGTACCCGGCTCGCCGCCCCCATCCATGGCGTCGATGATCAGGAGATGTTTTGCCGAACGCAGATCGTGCACCAGCTGCATACCCAGCACCCCACCCTCGATCAACTCCACGCCCGGGGGTAGACGGTATTCACGTGCCAAACGGCGGACCGCCCACACCCCGATGCCGTCATCCTGCATGAGCGTGTTGCCGATGCCGACTACCAGCACCGGGTGCAGCACCGTCATTTGGCCGCTCTTTCTTGACCCTCCCCGGTCTTGAGTTTGTAACCCGTGAGCATGGAGCTGAGCGTGTGATCGCGCTGGACCCAGCCGATCGAGGCCGCCATGTAGATATGAATGGCGATCATGATCAGGAACAACCACATGGCCAGGAAGTGCCAGACCCGTGTGTAGGCCCGGCCACCGAGGAGTGCGTTCACCCACTCGAATGCATCCGGTGCCTGAAGCAAGCCGAACACGCTCCCGCGGTACAACGCGAACCCGGTCAGTGCCATAAACACAATCAACAGGGCCCAAAACAGATAGGTCAGCGCCTGCAGTGGGTTGTACCGGCGGTACGGTTTGTGGGTGTCTTTCAAAAATAGATAGTAGAGCAGCACATCGGGAATGTTTTTGACGTTGCGGACAATCCCGAAGTCACGCCAGTCCGCGTCGAAGGTCGACCTGAAAGCCAGATAGATCCGCACCACCAGCCCCAGGATCAAGACATACGCCGACACGAAATGCGCAAACCGCATCCAGGCCATCAACAAAAAGCCGCCCTGCTCGCCGCCGGACAGGAACGGCCAGTGTATGTAAAACCCGGTAACGGTGAGGACCACCAGGGCAAGGACACGGACCCAATGATCAATCCGATAGGTCCAGCTCCAGACGTACTCGCGTTGCGTATTCATGGTCACCTCAACTTACCCGGACCTTATAGACTTCGTTGCTGTGCGGGTCGATGACATGGACCGTGCAGGCCAGACACGGGTCAAAGGAATGCGCCACCCTGAGAATCTCGAGCGGACGCTGCGGATCCTCCACCGGTGTCCCGATCAAGGCCTGCTCGATGGGCCCGCGGGTCCCCTGCCCGTCCCGGGGCGAGATGTTCCAGCAGGTCGGGGTGATCACCTGATAGTTGGCGAGTTGCCCACCCTCGATCTGATTCCAGTGCGCCAGCGCACCGCGCGGGGCCTCCCACAGTCCCATGCCAGCGGCCTGCCCCGGCATCGTGTACTGGGTAAAGGTCTCTTTGTTGCCTTCCCGCAGGTTGTCGAGAATCTGCTGGGACCACTCCACCATCGCGTCGGCGATGAGCTTGGTTTCCACCGCCCGCGCCGCAATCCGTCCCACCACCGAAAACAGCACCTCAGGCTTATCGGCGACGCCCAGGGTCGTCAAGGCGTCGTTGATCAAACGCTGTACGGTCGGCTGTCCTTTGGCGTAGGCCACGACCATCCGGGCCAAAGCGCCGGTCTCCATGGGCTGATCGCCGTAGCGTGGGGCCTTGGCCCAGGTGTACTTGTTCTCCACGTCCCATTCCGTGAACTCCGGTTCGGTCACGCCCACCGACGGATGGACCGGTGCTCCGTCCTTGTACCAGGCACGGGTGACGTCCTCCGAAACGGTCTGCTGGTCGACCTCCAGGGCCTGCAATTTGCCGTCCATGACGACTCCGCTGGGCAGCAGGCGATTCTTGGTGTCGTAGCTGGGGTCGTCGAACACCCCCCAAGCCAGGAAATTCGCCGGTCCTTTGCCGACCGCTGCGTAATCCAGGTAGTGGGGTGCGACCGCCAGGACGTCGGGGATGAAGACCGTCTCCACCCATCGCTTGATCTCCTTCAGGCGCGGCATGATGTTGGCGACTTCGTCCACGGTGGGGATGTGCACGGATCCGCCGGCGGGCGTGGTCATGGTCATCGGCATGCGCCCGCCGAAGATGGCCGAGATGTGGGCCGCCTGAGCCTGCTTGTCGATCGCCTCCAGGTAGTGAGCAACGGCCAGCAGGTTGAGGTCCGGCGTCAGCTTGTAGGCGGGGTGCCCCCAGTAGGCGTTCGCGAACGGACCCAGTTGACCGCTGTCGACAAACGTCTTGAGCCGGGCCTTGACGTCTTTGAGGTACTGCTGGGTCGGATTGGCGTCCAGCGCCGATACCACGTCGACGAAATCCAGGGCGGCGAGGTGGTAGAACCACAAGATGTGGGAATGCAGAAACTGGGCGCCTTCGACCATGTTGCGAACCAGCCGCCCGGTGTCGGGCGGGTGGATGCCGACGGCGTCCTCCAGACACAGCGACGCCGTGTGGGCGTGCGAAGTCGGACAGACGCCGCAAATCCGCTGCGTTATGTGATAGGCGTCACGGGGATCGCGCCCCTTGAGTATGACTTCGAAGCCACGAAACAGCGTCCCGGAGGCCCAGGCGTCCTTGACCTTCGACCCCTCGACCTCAACCTCCAGGGCCAGGTGTCCCTCAATGCGTGTGATCGGATCAATTTTTATGCGGGTCATTGGCTCACCTCACTTCGCCGGTCCGGTGGGCTTGTCCGTCCCCCCGGATGAAGGATTCTTATCGGGGCGCCGCTTGGCGGCGGTGCCAACCGCATGCGCCGCAATCCCTGCCGCGGTGACGACTCCGGCCGCTACACCGATCTTGTCGGCGCCGGCGGCCACACCGTCCATGCCGGGGATGTCGACTCCCGGCAAGCGTTCGTAAAATCCGGCGAACTGATCCACCCAGCCGGGTTGGGCGCAACCGATGCACGGCGCACCGGCGCCGATGCACCAGCTGACCCGGTCGTTGTAACGGAACTTCGAGCAGTTGGCGTAAGTATCCGGACCCTTGCAGCCCATTTTGTACAGGCAGTAACCGAGCTCTTCCTCCGGGCTGCCGAATCGTTCCACGAATCGACCGGCGTTGAAGTGCCCCCGCCGTTCGCACTGGTCGTGGATGGTCTGCCCGTAAAAGATCTTCGGCCGGCCGTGCTGATCGAGCTCGGGGACCCGTTTGGTCAGCAGGAAGTCGACTACAGTGGCGACCAGGATCCCTTCGTTCACCGGACACAGATCCAGGTTGATGCACTCGACACCCAGCGCCTCGCGAACGCCCTTGATGGCAGCCGGGTTGGGATCACCGGCGGGTACGCCGCCCCAGGTTGCGCAGCTTCCCACCGCGATGACAGCGGTGGCGCGCTCGGCGAATTCCTTACCGATGTCGAGCATTTCGCGGCGCGCGATCATGCCGTAGCCCGGTTTGGTCGGAATCCCGCCTTCGACAATCAGAATGTAGTCGCCGCGCTTCAGGGCGTGGTCGAGGATCTCTTCGGCCTGGTCACCGGCCGCCGCCATGATGGTTTCATTATAATCCAGGCTGAGAATCTCGAGGATCAGCTGCGCGGCGTTGGGGTAGCTGGCCTTGATCAAGGCCTCGGTGCAGCCGGTGTCCGACGCGAAATTCAGCCAGATGACGGAGGGCCGTTTCACAGCGGCGGACTCCAACGCCTGGGCGATCCGGGGAATCCCCGCTGAGCCCAGTCCGAGCAGCGCCGCCGTCGTGCCGCACAGCTTAATGAAGTCCCGCCGTCCGATGTCAACCGCTCGTACCGGTGAGTGAAGGTCGCGAGTGAGCCCGCCTGTCGGGGCTCGACCTGGAGTGACAGCCATTATTGTCCTCCTGTTTGCTTTTTGATTTATGACTGCGACTCCGCCGGCCGACTCACGGAACACTCAAGTCTTGCAAACGGCGTGCCCAACAGTCTCTAACAGCCCTTCATAACCCCTTTGCAGGACGCACTCCATGACCGAAGTCAAATTCCGGGACGCGCCGGGCGATGAACGTACCGCGAGCCGCTAATCCTGGCCTGGACCGCGGTTTCAAGCGGCGCTCGACACGGGCGATTTCCGATGCGACTGGGTTTGGCGCCCGTTTGACCGTATCTGTTGTCAATTCATTGGTTATCCTCGATTTGATTTAAAATTACGCTGGACAGGGATATTGGAGTCAAACCGCTTATGTTCGCCAAAAAGACGAGCGCGCTACGCCCGCAGCTTGGTACATGCTGACGACCACTTTCAGATTGTGCGTGGCCTTGCTGGCCGCCGCGGCAGCATGGCTCGCCGGCCAGGAGCTCGCGAACCGGCTCCAAGGCGCATGGGTTCTCCCGGAGGATCCGCTCACCCGGGCCGCCAAGCTGGCCGATGACGGCCGCTGGGCGGAATCCAGGCTGCTGGCCGACTTCGTTGTCGAGCACCCCCACCTCGGCGACGCGGAGCGGGCCGCGGAATTGGCGGCGGCCGCAGAGCAGGCGTTGTCCGGATTCTGGAGTCGGGCGCGGCGCTTCGCTCACGGGGCGGTGACCGGAGAACCGGCCGACACCGCCGGCATGCTGGGCAGCCTGTCCGTGGACCTGTTCGTGATCGGTGATATTCGCGACCTCGCGGTACAGGGTTGGAAGCAGATGCATTCGGGCACGGGTGACAAGCTCATCATCGCGCTGTCGGCGGTTGGTCTGACCACCACGGTCGCTGCACACGTCGATTGGGCGCCGGCGCTGCTCAAACTGTTCCGGCGCAGCGGTGCACTGAGCCGACGTTTCCTGACTGGCTTGAAAGGCGCCGCCAGGCATGGCCTGAAGACCGGGAGCTTTTCCAGACTGAGCGCGGTGGTCACGGACTTCGGCAAGGCCGCCACCCGGCTGGGGCCCGGCCCGCTGCGGGGTGTCATGGGATCCGTGGACAGCGCCGGCGATCTGGCCAAGATCGGCAGAGCCGCGGAGATCGACGCCAAGGGCAGCTACGCGGTGGCCGCGTTATTCGGCAAATCCGGGGTGAAACGCCTCCACCGCGATGGCGGCAATGTGGCCGCACTGGCGAAGTCCATGAAGGTGGGGTCGCGGCTGAGCAAGGTCTCGGTCAAGGCCTTCCAGCTGTGGCCAACGCCCTGGCTGCTCGCGCTGTTCGCCACCGCCGTAGTGGTGGGACTGCTCAGCCTGGGGTTGGGGCGCCGGCGCAGACTCGTGAGAACGCCGGCACCCGATCTCGCGAGGCCTGCCGCAACGACGCACCAAATACCCAGAGCTGCGCGGTCGAGATCGCCTATGGGTGAGAGGCCCTGACCTTAAGTATCCATGCATCGCGCACGGACCAAGGTCTGACCGTGACGCGTCAATGATCCAATGACGCGCAGTGATCGGTGACGTTCTACGATTGCCCCGCATGGATCGCGGTTGGAAGTTTAAGGGTATATAGTCACTCCGTCGCCGGCAGACGGCTTAAGCAGGAATCACGGCATGCCCCCCGCGCACGACTGGCTCAGAGAATTGTTTCAGGCCATCGACCAGAGGGACGTCGACGGGTTCGCCGCGTTTCTGACCGACGACGCGCAGTTCCGCTTCGGCAACGCAGATCCAGTGCTGGGCCGGCCGGCGATCCGTCACGCAGTGGCCGCGTTTTTCGCGAGCATTCAGTCCATCCAACACCGCATCTATGATGTCTGGTGGCTGGAAGACGCGGTAATCTGTCACGGCACCGCGACCTACACACGCCACGACGCCACCGAGCTGTCGGTCCCCTTTGCCAATGTGTTTAAATTCGACGGCGAGCGGGTCCGAGAGTATCTGATCTTCGCCGACGTATCAGCCCTGTAACCCTGACGCCGCATCCACGTCTCTTTCACGAAACCCGGTCAGCGACGTACCCACCCGAATCCCGGTCCTTTGCGGGATCAGCACACCGTTCAGTCGGTCAGGTTCGGGGCATGGTGGTCCCCGGCCCCGGTGGAGGCATGGTCCGAGCCCGTTTCCCGATCGCCCTGGTCCAGTCGACGCAGCTCGGTGCGACGGATCTTGCCGGTGGTCGTCATCGGCAGCTCGCCAATGAAGTCGATGGCGCGGGGGTATTCGTGGGCCGCCAGCTGGGTCTTGACCGACAATTGGATCTCGGTCTTCAGCGCGTCACTGGGCGTGTGACCCTCCGCCAACACGATATAAGCCTTGATGATGCTGCCGCGCAGTGAGTCCGGACTGCCGATGATCGCCGCCTGGGCCACCGCCGGGTGCTTGAGCAGACAGTCTTCGATTTCACCCGGGCCCACGCGGTGACCGGCGCTGGAGATGACGTCGTCACGGCGGCCGACAAACCAGATGTAGCCGTCTTCGTCCCGGTAACCGACGTCCCCGGTCCGGAACCATCCGTTGACGATCTTCTCCCGGGTCGCCGACTCGTTGTTCCAATAGCCGAGAAACATCACCGGGTCACCGACACGCGCGGCCAGTTCACCCTCGCTCCCCACCGGCACGGTATGACCCTCATCGTCGATGGCGTCCACGTCATGGCCCGGATAAGGTTTGCCCATCGAGCCGGGTTTGGCGTCCATGATGGCGGTACAGTTGCCGACCAGATAATTGAACTCGGTCTGGCCCCACATCTCGTTGATCGCGAGCTTGAGTGCGCGCCGGCCCCACTCGTACAACTCCCCGCCCACGGTCTCCCCCGCCGACATGACTGCGCGGAGCCGAAAATCATAGCGGTCCAACTTGGGCACCTGACGGATCAGCTTGAGCGCCGTGGGCGGGATGAAGGCGTTGGTGATCCGGTATTTCTCCATCAGATGACAGGCACGCTCCGGATCGAACTTGCCGCCCTCGAAGGCCACGACCGGCCGACCGTACACCCACGCAGGCAACAACCCATCGAGGAGCCCGCCGGTCCAGGCCCAATCCGCAGGCGTCCAGAACACGTCTGCGTCGGTGGGAAAGAAATTCTGCGACAACTCAAAGCCGGGCAGGTTACCGATCAGCGAACGATGCGCAACCAGCGCGCCTTTGGGTGGACCGGTGGTTCCCGAGGTGTAGATCAGCAAGGCGGGATCGTCCGCCGCGGTGTCCGCAAGCCTGCGCTGGTCGGCGCCGCCCTCGACGAGGCCCCAGAAATCGGCGTCGCCACATTCGCCGTCGCAGCTGACCACCGTTTCCAGCGACGGCAGCCGCTCGCGTATCGCTCCAATCATCGCCACGTGCCGGCCAAACGTGATCACCGCCTTGGCCCCGCTGTCCTGCAGCCGATATTCGATTGCGTCGGGGCCGAATAACACTGATAAAGGCAGTGCCACCGCACCCAGCTTGTACAGAGCGACATGGGCGAGTGCGGTCTCGACCCGCTGCGGCAGTACGACACCGACCCGATCGCCCCGCCCGAGCCCAAGTTGTGCGAGTCCGTTGGCGAGCCGGTTGGACAGCGCCTGAATGTCTCCAAATGTGTAGATCCGGGTCGCACCATCGGCGTTCTCGTAGAACATGGCGGGCCGCCCGGCGAACCGGTCGTGTTTGGCGCAGACCTCCCGGGCGATGTTGTACCGGGCGGGCACGCGCCAACGAAACTCGCGGCGGATCCTGTCGAAATCTGTGCTGTTAGGATCAATTAAGTGCATGCCGCCCTCCAATCGCTGGTCCGACAAGCTTAGCGCAAAGACTGCGGCAGACGAATCCCCAGCCTGTAAACGCTTACCCGGCCGGCCCGGCACCTTGAATCACCTGTCACTCACGGGCAGAATGGCCTCAAATCCACCCGAGAGACGAATCCACAATGAGCACAACGGCCGTTGAGTTGTCCGAGCAAGCTCATCTACTACGGTCCGATTGCGATGGCGTGACGACCCTCACGTTGAATCGTCCCCAGCAGTACAACGCCCTGTCGGAGGAAATGCTCGCCGCGCTGCAGTCCGCGCTGGATACGCTCCGTGAAGACGACGCCGTTCGGGTCGTCATCCTGGCCGCCAGCGGCAAGGCCTTCTGTGCCGGTCACGACCTCAAACAGATGCGCGCCACGCCGGACAAGAGCTATTACCGGGGCTTGTTCGAGCGGTGCAGCCGGGTCATGCTGAGCATGCTGGAACTGCCCCAGCCGGTCATCGCCAGAGTCCAAGGCATCGCCACCGCGGCGGGGTGCCAACTGGTGGCCAATTGTGATCTCGCCGTTGCCAGTAGCGAGGCCAGATTCGCGGTATCCGGTATCAATCTCGGCCTGTTCTGCTCGACGCCCGGGGTCGCGTTGAGCCGCAACATTTCACGCAAGCGGGCCTTCGAGATGTTGATCACCGGAGCATTCATCGATGCCCACCGCGCCGAGGAGTGGGGCCTGATCAACCGCGCCGTCGAACCGGGCGAGCTGGATAGGGCGGTGCAGGAGCTGGCCGCAAACATCGCCGGTAAAACACCCGTCGCGGTGCGCACGGGCAAACAGATGTTCTACCGGCAGCTGACCAAAGACCTAGTCGGTGCCTACCAATACGCCGGCGAGGTCATGGCCTGCAACATGATGGCCGAAGACACCGCCGAGGGCATTGATGCGTTCATGGAAAAGCGCGCCCCGGTTTGGCGCGGCCGCTGAGCGGAGGGACCGGCACTGTAAAGGCACGCCTGTCCCCGGCGGCCGGGAGCTTCAGGCTGGATCACTCACCCGCCCACCGCCGATCCTGGACACGACTTACCATCCGGCCCGAGCAGCGGTCGGCCTGATTCCAATTCAGGCTTGATTTTGATCAACGCAATCGGCTCATTGAAGATGCGACCATAAGCACTCATAACAGCACCGCTGGACATTCGTTCGCATGTCGATAAAATCATCTCGTTTTGTGAGCCGACTGACGCGCGGGACCCTCGCGCTGGTCCTCGCCGGGGGGCGCGGCACTCGATTGAAGATGCTCACCGATTGGCGGGCCAAACCCGCAATCCCCTTCGGCGGCAAGTTCCGGATCATCGACTTCCCCTTGTCCAATTGCATCAACTCCGGTATTGATCAGATCTGCGTGTTGACGCAGTACAAATCCCATTCCCTGATCCGCCACATCATGCGTGGCTGGAACACCCTCAACGTGCAGCGCGGCGATTTCGTCGAGCTGATTCCCGCCCAGCAGTGGGTTGAGGAGGAGTCGTGGTTCGCCGGCACCGCGGACGCCGTCTATCAGAGTCTGGACATCATCGAAAGTCACCATCCGGAATACATCGTCATTCTGGCCGGCGACCATGTCTATCAGATGGACTATGGCGAAATGCTGGCGGCCCACGTGAGCGCCAAAGCGGACATCACCATCGCCTGCCTCGCCGTCCCCTTGGCCGAAGCGCGGGAGTTCGGGGTAATGACGGTGGATGCAGAGTGTTCGGTGATCGACTTTGTGGAGAAGCCTGAGAACCCGGTGCCGATGCCGGGACAGTCGGACGACGCGCTGGCCAGCATGGGTGTCTACATATTCTCCTATGATTACCTCGCCGAACAGCTCCAGCGGGACGCCGCGCTCGCCGACTCGAGTCACGATTTCGGTAAAGACATTATTCCCTATGCGGTGAAGCATCAGCACCAGGTACACGCGTACCCGTTCAACGAACAGGTAGCGGGTGAAAACGCCTATTGGCGGGATGTCGGGACCATCGACGCCTTTTACAAGGCCAACATGGAGGTATTGGGGCCGAACCCGGCGCTCGATCTGTACACGCCCCGCTGGCGTATCTGGACCTATCAGGAGCAGCTCCCGCCGGCGAAGTTCATCGGCTTCGGCGGCGAACAATATGGCATCGCGGAAAACACCATGGTGAGCGGGGGCTGCGTCATCCATGAATCCCACATTGAACACTCGCTGTTGTTTTCAAACGTTACCGTGGACAAACACTGCGACTGCCGGGAGGTGCTGGCCCTCCCGGACTGCACGATCGGCACCCGGTCGCGGCTGCGGCGGGTGTTGCTCGACAACGGGTGTACGGTACCGCCCGACACCGTCATCGGGGAAGACCCCAAACGGGATGCGGAGCGTTTTCACCGGACCGACGAGGGGGTGGTGGTAGTCAACCGGGAGATGCTGGGCCAGAGCCGGCGATACCTGCCGTCGGTAGGTATGCCGGCAAGCGGGTGACGCTTCATCCGGCGCCGAGATAACGCTCGATAAGCTCGCTGCCGTCCAGCGGCCCCACCGTCCAGCCCGGCGGCGGGCCGCCGGCGCGGTTCTGCAACCCGCGTTCGATGACGCGGAGATATCCGTTGGCGGTGCTGCGCCACGTGTACTCCGACCGGACACGGCGCAGCGCCCGCTCCGCATACGCCGCCTGCCGGTGCAGGGCGTGTCCCAGACCTTCGGCAATGTCGGCGGGGTCGTTGGGATCGACCAGTACCCCAGATCCGTCGGCGAAAATCTCCGTCGGCCCACCGTTTGCAGTCGCCACCACGGCCAAACCGCACGCTGCGGCCTCAATGGGCGCCAATCCGAAGGGTTCATAGAACGACGTCAATGCAAACACCGAACCCCGCTTGGCGAAATAGCGGTACGCCGCCGCCAACTCGCCTTGGGACTGAAAATTCAAAAACACCACTTGATCGGCGATTTCGTGCCTGGTGATCGTCGCCAGCATCGGTTCCAGGACCAGCCACTCGGACGGCGACAGTGTGGACTGAGCGGTAAACGGGTCGTCGATGCCGCGAATGAACAGCGCCAGCCGGGCCTGCCGTTGCAGAGCGGGCGATCCCGCATAAGCGGTAAGCAAACCGAGGATATTCTTCTTCTCGTCCAGCCGGCTGGACGCAACGATAAACGGTCCACCGTCATCACCGATTTGCCGCGCAATCCGATCGTGCACGGCCGCGTCCTGCGTACCCGCGTCGAGCGAAAACACGCGGGTGTTGACACCTGGCGGTATCACCGCAAAACGACTGTCGTCATCGACGTCCACTGCGCCTGCATAAAGCGGGTGGGCGTATTGCTCGAAACGCTCCTGCGCGGTCGACGTAATGATTCGGCAAGCGTGTTGCATACTCAGCCGCTCGGCGGCGATTCGCTTTGAGAACCGATACAGGTCCTCCATCCCGCTGGCGTTGCCCGCACGCATGCCCAGCTTGTCGAGCTTTTGTGCACCCAGGGAATGACCGGTAAAGGTGAATGGAATCCCTGTCTTAGCGGCCAGTAGCACCGCGCTGTAGCCCGCGTCCGCGTAATGCGCCGTGACAAACTCCGGCGGTCGGTGGCCGTAAAATTCGCGGAGCTGTGCAACCCACTCCGGCAAGTGCAGCCATAACTGCTCCTTGGCCAGGAACCGGGGCCCGCCGCAGGGGATCCGAAGTATCCTCGGATTGTCCGGATAATCCGGATAACGATCCTCGGTGGCGGAGAAACCGGGCCAGCCTGGATCGTCCACCCACCGGGTCACGATGTCTACGGTGGCGCCCAGGTCGGCCAATGCCAGACAGAGTTCTTTGACGTAAACGAGCTGCCCACCGAAATCGGGATGCTCAGTCAGGCAGGAATCCCGCCGGTCGAAATTGCCTTGTGGATTGAAGAAGGCAATATGCATCAAACTCTTGGACTCGGCGGCCGACCTCGGCGGGATGCGACTAGACCCCGTGCGCCCGAGAAACTGAATAGTCCTTGTTGACGATGATATCGGCCTTTGGCTTGTGCGCCGAGATCAGGCCGTGCTCGATCAGCAGTACCTGGTCGATAAATGGGTCCAGCTCCGACGCGTCGCGTACTCGCCGCTCACGATGCTTTTTGGTGTCGCGGTAATCGCGGTCGATGAACACCCGGCAGTCGGCGTTTGCCAACTGTGTCGTGTAGGTTCCCTCAGCAATCGCCACCCGCGCCTCGCCGAAGGTCAGTTGCTCCGTAATAATCTGGTCGTCCTCGTAGATGACCAACGGCTTCTCGATCGAGCCCGCCGCCTCGTGGAACGCCTCCAAGTGCCTGTCGAGTAGATCCAGATGCACCTCCTGCAGACCCACCCATGCAATATCGCGGCGGCGAGCCTGATCGTTACTCTTCGGCGGATAGACAAAATAGTCGTCCTGCTGAAGGATCACGGCGTTCACCCCCGCCTGGTCCAGGATCCCGGCCAGCGCGGAGGCAATCTCCGACTTACCGCCCCCGGATTCACCGGCGATGGTGATGCGGTATCTGCGCTTGGATGAGCGTATCGTCGGCAGTACGATGTCGGCGATACCTTCAGCCGCCGCTCGATGGTAGTCCTCGACGATAATGGAATCTCCGCGCAATGCTATGCTCCGGGTGAATGGGTTGAACCTTCGGTCACTGCCTCGCCACAACCGGCGCGACACACGAAACAGCACGAGTATAACAAACACCGGCCGCCCCGGTTTGCGGCGCGCTGACAATCCTGAGCAGGCGTTGTACCGAAGGTACAGTCTGATGGTCTATCCCACGCGCGCCTGTACTGATGTCCAGTGGCAGGATTACGGGCGACGATTTTCGAGCGCGTCCTGATACAGTATGCAGTAATCAACCGCACTGCGCTGCCAGCTGAACACCCGGCACATCCCGTTGATCATCACCTCCCGCCAAACAAAAGGCAAGTTCCGGTACAAGTCGATGGCGGCGTCGACACGCCGCAACATGTCGGAAACGCGCGGATTGTGAAATACAAAACCGGTGGCGGTCCGATCCTCGAGCGAACTGTCAGAGACATCGACCACCGTGTCGACCAGACCACCGACCGCGTGTACGACGGGGACGGTTCCGTACCGCTGGCTGTACATCTGATTGAGCCCGCAAGGTTCGAACCGGGACGGCATCAGAAACAGATCCGCACCGGCCTCCATCCGGTGTGCCAGTGGCTCGTTGAAACCCAGCATTAAACCGACCTTATCGGAATAAACGGCGTGAACTTCTCTCAATGCCTGTTCGCACTCGCGTCCACCACTGCCCAGGATCACCAGGTTGACTTCGAGATCGTTGACCATCTCCGGGATGGCGTCAACGATCAAGTCGATGCCTTTTTGGTCGGCGAGCCGGCCGATCACGGCGACCAGCGGACGTTCCGGGTCCTCGGCGAGTTTAAATTCCCGCTGCACCGCGAGTTTGTTGACGACCTTGTCGTCCAAGGTCCCGATTGCGTAATTCTTGTCGATCCACGGATCGGACTCGGGATTCCAGACCTCATTGTCGATGCCGTTGAGTATGCCCACAAGCTGGCCCTGCCTCGTCTTCAGTACGCCGTCCAGGCCATACCCGAATTGCGGCTCCAATATCTCCCGGGCATAGGTTGGACTGACGGTGGTCAACCGATCGGCAAACACCAGGCCGGCCTTCATAAAATTCAGATTACCGTAGAACTCCAGACACTCCGGGTGCCACAGCTCGGTCGGCAGCCCCAGTTCCTGGAATACGGCATGGGGAAACCGGCCCTGGTAGGCCAGATTGTGGATCGTGAACACCGTGGCCGGACGGTCTCTCTCGCCGTGCAGCAGCGCGGGGATCAGGCCGGTGTGCCAGTCGTTGCAGTGCACCACATCCGGAAACCAGCTCGGGTCGGCACGGGCTTGGGCAATCTCAATCACGGACCTGGAAAACACGTAAAATCGGTGGGCATTGTCGATCCATTCATCCCCCAGGGCGTCTATGTACGGCCCCCCCGGCCGATCATAGAGTTCCGGCGTGTCGATGATATAGACCACGATCCTGGCCTGCAGGCGGGTTGCTAACACCCGTATCGTCGCTGACAGCCCCGGCAAGCGGAGCTCGGCGATCGTCTCCCGGTCTGGTGCGCGCTCGAGAACTTGGCGATAACCGGGGACTACGATACGGATATCGATACCCTCTCCCACGAGGGCGGATGGCAGATGACCGGCCACATCGGCGAGCCCGCCGGTCTTGACGAACGGATACACCTCACTCGCCGCCAACAACACCCGCATGCCGGTCAACTCGTAGCGAGACCCGACTCAGCGGCCGGACTCAGGACCAGGGCCGCCAGCGGAGGAAGCGTTATCGACACGGAATACGGATGCCCCATCCAGGACATCTCCTCAGCCCGAATGACGCCACTGTTGCCGCAGTTGCTGCCACCGTAGTAACTGGAATCCGAGTTCAGTGTCTCGAGATACGCCCCGGCCCCGGGCACGCCCAACCGGTAGCCGTGCCTCGGTACCGGCGTGCAGTTCAGGACCACCAGAACAAAACCGTGTTCATCCTTACGCAAATAACTCAACACCGATTGGGGGGCGTCATGGCAATCGATCCAGTCGAATCCCTCGTCGGAAAAGTCGTAGCGATGTATGGACGTTGTGTGTCGGTACAGGCGATTGAGGTCACGCACCAGTCCTTGCAGCCCCTGGTGCAGGGGATCGTCGAGCAGCTGCCACTCCAGGCTGTGGTCACAATTCCATTCGCTGTTGTGCCCGAATTCGCTGCCCATGAACAACAATTTCTTACCCGGATACGTGAACATGTAAACATAAAGCAACCGCAGGTTTGCAAACTGCTGCCAGCGATCTCCGGGCATTTTATTTATCATCGATCCCTTTCCATGAACGACCTCATCGTGGGAAAAAGGCAACACGAAATTTTCGTGGAACGCATACAGCAGCCCGAAGGTCAGCTCGTCATGATGATAGTGCCGGAAGATTGCATCCATGCTCATGTATTCCAAGGTGTCGTGCATCCATCCCATGTTCCATTTCATCGAAAAGCCGAGACCGCCCAACCAGGTCGGCCGC
This sequence comes from uncultured Gammaproteobacteria bacterium, assembly GCA_947258785.1. GTDB lineage: Bacteria > Pseudomonadota > Gammaproteobacteria > Arenicellales > JAANXG01 > CAMYJT01. Next base: position 116,994 of record CAMYJT010000011.1, on the reverse strand, counting down.
GTTACCTGCGGCCAGGCAGTTGATTCCTCCGCGATCATCAGGGTGCCGGAAAACCGGGCATGAGTTATCTCGTTCAGCGTCCGCAGGAATTCGATGGCCTCCAGATTCTCCCTCCCTCCGTATATGTTGGGTACCCACTCGTGGGGCCGTCGGGAATAGTCGAGGTACAGCATGGAGGCCACGGCATCGACTCGCAATCCATCGAGATGGAACTCCTCGAGCCAGAACACCGCGCTTGAAATCAGGAAGCTCCTGACCTCGTTGCGGCCGTAATTGAAGATCAGGGTGCCCCAGTCGCGATGCTCGCCCTGCCGTGGGTCAGCGTGTTCGTACAAAGCGGTGCCGTCATAGTTGACCAATCCGTGGGCGTCGCGGGGGAAATGTGCCGGCACCCAATCGAGGATCACACCGACACCATGACGGTGGCAGTAATCGACAAAATAACGAAAATCATCCGGACTGCCGAAGCGGCTGGTGGGCGCGAAATATCCAGTGGTCTGATAGCCCCAGGACATGTCCAAGGGGTGCTCGGTAACCGGCACCAACTCGATGTGGGTGAAGCCCATGTCATTGACATAGCCGACGACTGCCGGTGCGAGCTCACGATAGCTCATGAAACCACCGTCGTCGTGCCGACGCCAGGAACCCAGGTGCACCTCGTATATGGACAGCGGCGCGTGCAGCCAGTCCGACTCGCCGCGCTGCCGCATCCATTCGTGATCGCCCCACTGGTACAGCCCGGTTGCCACGACCTTACTCGCAGTAGCCGGGCGGAACTCGAACTCGCGTCCGTATGGATCCGTCTTCACCGTCAAGCCGCTGCGGCTGAGGATCTCGAATTTGTAGAGCGTGCCGAACGGCAGTCCGGGAACGAACAACTCCCATACGCCGCTGTCGCCCCGGTTACGCATCGGAAGACGCGATCCGTCCCATCGATTGAAATCGCCAACCACGCTGACTCGTTCCGCATTGGGTGCCCAGGTGGCAAACAAGACACCGTCCACTCCATCGACGGTGCGCGGATTGGCACCGAGAAATCGAAACGCGTCCACGCAGCGCCCCCCCCGCAAGTTGTGCAGGTCATCATCGGAGATTTGCGCGGCGAAACAGTACGCATCGTAGTGGAGGTACCGAACCCCGAGGTTGTCGATCCACTCCAGGCGATAATGTTGCGGCACGGTTCCCGGCGGTCCCCGCCATTCAAAAAGATCCGAGTCGGACAGCCGCTGCATCTCGTTCGCCGACTCGACAATGGACACGGATGCCGCGCCCCGCAGATGCGCGCGGACAATGTCTTCGTGACCACGGCGGTGTTTCCCCAACACGGAAAACGGGTCATGGTGTCGAATCTCGACGATCCTGCGCAGCTCGTTGGACAGAGCAATATGAGTCATCGTTAATGAATTACGTCATGTCGAGATTCTGTGGCTATAATTATTGTTTGCTTGTTATCGCCGCGCGTGGGTTCCAGGCCCGCTACTGATTGAACGATAGAACCTATTATCGCGCCGGACTAGGCTACCACTAACTGGAATTGTTGTCAGATATGAGCCCGCCCCGGGATACGGAGCCAGCCCCACCACAAAAGGGTGTCCGTCACCCACGCCGGCGCAAGCTGGATCGTTTCAAATTAGCGTTCCGAGATCCCGTACGCGATACCCTGGCATTGGTCCTGGCTGGCGGCCGAGGGTCCAGGCTCGTCCATCTCACGGCGTGGCGTGCCAAGCCCGCTGTTCCCTTCGGCGGCAAGTTTCGCATCATCGATTTCGCCTTGTCGAATTGCCTCAATTCCGGTATCCGGCATATCGGCGTGCTCACGCAATACAAGGCCCATTCCCTGATCCAGCACCTGCACCGCGGTTGGAGTTTTCTAAAGGGTGAATTCAACGAATACGTGGAGTTGCTGCCCGCCCAGCAGCGTATCCTCGATACCTGGTATTCCGGCACCGCCGACGCCGTGTATCAGAATATCGACATAATCCGTAAGCACGGCCCGGATTTCATACTGATCCTTGCCGGTGATCACGTCTACAAGGCCGATTATGGGATGATGATCCAGTTCCATCTCGAACGGGAGGCCGATCTCACCGTGGGATGCGTCGAGGTGCCACTGGCGGACGCTACCCACTTTGGTGTGATGGCCGTGGACCGGCAGGATCGGGTAAAGCGATTCGAGGAGAAACCCGTCCAGCCGGAGCCTATCGCGGATCATCCCGAATACGCGCTGGCATCCATGGGCATATACGTGTTCAACGCGGACTTCCTGTTTGAGCAATTGTCGCTTGATGCGGAAAGCAACGATTCCGAGCACGACTTCGGCAAGAACATCATTCCCGCGGTGATTCACTCCGCCCGGGTTGTCGCCTACCCATTGTCCAGATTTCAAAAAGGCGCGTACTGGCGCGACGTGGGTACGGTCGACGCCTATTATCAGGCGAACCTGGAGCTCATCGGCGTCACTCCGGAGCTCAATCTCTACGACGCGAACTGGCCGATCTGGACCTACCAACCCCAACTGCCGCCGGCGAAGTTTGTGTTCGACGACGACAACCGGCGCGGGCTGGCGGTGGACTCCATGGTATCGGGCGGGTGCATCGTTTCCGGTGCCACGGTGCGCCACTCGATATTGTTTTCGAATGTGCGGGTCAACTCGTATTCCGTGGTTGAGGATTCCGTATTGCTCCCGCAAGTCACCATCGGCCGTCAGTGCTGCATCGAACACGCCATCATCGAAAAGGGCTGCCGCATACCTCCGGGCACCAAAATCGGTGTTACCATGCCTGACGGCCGGTTGGATGTCGTGCTCTGCTGGCACATGCACCAACCACAATATCAGGACCTCGTCACCGGCCGGTTCGAGTTTCCCTGGACCTATCTGCACACGATCAAGGACTATGTCGATATGGCGGCCCACCTGGAGGACCGCCCCGATGCCCGGGCGGTCTGCAATTTTTCACCGATCCTGCTCGAACAGATCGTGACCTACGCGGACCGCATCAAGGATTTCCTGAGACACGACAGGACCATGAACGACCCGCTGCTGGACGCACTGTGCGCCCGGGCACTGCCGGAGCCGCCAGCGCAGAGAAAGGCGCTGGTGCGGGCCTGCCTGCGCGCCAACGAAGAACGTGTCGTCCATCGATATGCCGCGTATCAGAAGCTGGTGGGCCTGGCTAAATACACCCTCAACCTTCCCGGCACACCCGCCTACCTCAACGACGCATTTCTGGCGGACCTCGTGGTCTGGTACCACCTTGCCTGGCTGGGTGAATCGGTGCACCGCAGCGACGCAACGGTGGCGCGGCTGGTGGAGCAGGGCCACGCCTTCACGCCGGAACAGCGGCGCGAGCTGCTGCAGCTTGTCGGACAATTGATCGACGGGGTGATCGGGCGTTACCGACGGCTGGCGGAGCACGGCCAGGCCGAACTCTCCCTGTCACCCTACGGGCACCCGATCATCCCCCTGCTCATCGACATCGAGAGCGCCCACGAGACCATGCCGGAGGCGCCGCTGCCCGAGCTAGAGCGGTACCCGGGGGGAATCGACCGGGCACGCTGGCACATCCGTCACGGCTTGGAGGTCTTCCACCAGCATTTCGGCCGTGTGCCGGCCGGTTGCTGGCCGTCAGAGGGGGGGCTCAGTCAAGCCAGTCTACCGCTGTACGCTGAATTCGGCTTGCGTTGGGTGGCCAGCGGAGGGGCCGTTTTGAAGAACAGCGTGCGACACCACAAACATGGAGTCCACGACCTAGACGGATTGGTGCACGGCGGTTATCAAGATCCCGCCACCGGGGTCAAGCTCTTTTTTCGGGACGACGGCTTGTCCGACTTGATCGGTTTTCAATACGCCCAGTGGCGCGCAACCGACGCAGTTGCCGATTTAATTCATCACCTGGAGACCATCGCCCGCGAACGGCGGGGACAGAAAAACAGCCTGGTCGCCATCATCATGGACGGTGAAAACGCCTGGGAATACTACCCAAACAACGGCCATGAGTTCTTGTCCACACTGTACCGCGAGTTGACCGACAACGACGTCGTCCGACTGACCACGTTTGAAGACTGGTTGAGTCGTCACCATCAACTCGCACCGATGCCGACCGTGACCGCGGGCAGCTGGGTCTACGGCACCTTCTCCACCTGGGTCGGTGCGGCGGACAAGAACCGCGCCTGGGACATGCTCGGCGACGCCAAGCGTATTTACGACGCACGCCGCGCGGACGATACGCTGTCCGCGGAGACCCGCCGCCAGATCGATCACCAGTTGGCGATCTGCGAGAGTTCCGACTGGTTCTGGTGGTTCGGGGACTACAATCCAGCGGAGACGGTGGGCGACTTCGAACGGCTCTACCGACGGCATCTGAGCAATCTGTATCAACTGCTGGGGGCCGAGCCACCGGCCTATCTGGCCGAGCCGTTCACATACGGGGAGGGAACGCCGGCGCTGGGCGGCGTCATGCGGCCCGGCACCACCCAACGCTGAGTGACTACGACCATTAACGCCACTATCGACCACGACAACGGACTTGGCACGATCCCGCCACGGGCGCGCTGTGTGTTGGGCAGCCACCGCCGCACGGGCATTCTGCTGCACCCCAGCTCCCTGCCCACCGCGCCGGACCACGGAGAAATCGGGCCCGACGCCAACCGCTTCATCGATTTGCTGGCGGACGCCGGCTGCAGCGTCTGGCAGATGCTGCCCATCTGCCCCACGGATTACCTCGGATCGCCCTATCAGGGCTGGTCGACCCACGCCGGCAACCCGTTGTTAATCAGCGTCGACGGGCTGGTCGATCGGGGTTGGCTGACGCAGGCGTTGAAGGACCGGGCTCCACCCGGCGGCCCCGACGCGCGTCGGCATTGGCTGCTCGCGCAGGCCCACCAGCGGTTCCACGCACAGGCGGACGATCACGACCGCGCAGAGTTCGCCGACTTCGTTCGACGACAAGCCCACTGGCTGAACGACCATGCCTTATTCGCGGCGATTAAGGAAGTGCACCAGGGCCGGCCGTGGTGGAACTGGCCGGCGGATCAGCTTCATCGCGAGGACGCAGCCTTGGCTTCCGCGCGACGATCGCTGGGAGCGCGCATCGAGTTCTTTCAGTTCGAGCAGTTCGTCTTTTCGTGGCAGTGGCAGCAGCTCCACGACTATGCACGCGGTAAAGGCATCCAGCTGTTTGGCGATCTGCCGATATTTATCGCCCACGACAGCGCCGACGTGTGGGCCAACCAGCGGTACTTCGATTTGGACGACCACGGCATGCCTGTGGCGGTGGCCGGTGTACCGCCCGACTACTTTTCAGCAACGGGTCAGCGTTGGGGCAACCCCTTGTATCGCTGGGACCGGCTGCAGAGCGAAGGCTTCCAGTGGTGGATCGATCGCATCCGCACCCAAATGGAGCGGTTCGATCTACTGCGAGTGGATCACTTTCGCGGTTTCCAGGCGTACTGGCGGGTCAATGCGGCCAGCACCACCGCGGAACACGGCGAATGGGTCAAGGCACCCGGTGCGCAGCTGTTTCGCAGGCTGCTCGAGCAGCTGGGTTCCTTACCGCTGGTGGCCGAGGATCTTGGATACATCACTCCGGCGGTGACCCGGCTGCGGCAGGATTTCGACCTGCCGGGAATGCGCGTGCTGCAGTTTGCGTTCTCCGGGCAAGCGGACAATCCACACCTGCCGCACAATCACAACGCCGCCAGCGTGGTCTACACCGGCACCCACGACAACGACACCTCCGTCGGCTGGCATCGTACGCTGGCGCCGGAGGTGCGCCAGCACGTGTCCGATTACCTGGGCGACAATGCGGAGGCCATGCCGTGGCCGATGATCCGCGCCGCACTCTCCTCGGTCGCCGCCCTCGCCATGCTGCCAATGCAGGACCTGTTGGGTCTGGGCAGCGAACACCGGATGAACGTGCCGGGCACCGCAGAGGGGAACTGGCGCTGGCGGTTCCGGTGGGAATGGTGTGCGCCGGACACCATCGAGCGTCTCAAGCGGCTGGTCCGCCTGTATGGGCGTCAGCCCGATTGACGGCCTGCAGCCGCCTCACAACCACAGCATGCGACCGACCTCGAAAGGATGACTCAACAGCGTGTGGTAGGGATAGAGTCTGATCTGGTAATGCTGCAGCCCCGCTACCATGGCCTCGAGGTCCGTGTGATAGATCTGCTCGGATCCCTCCACCGCCTGTGGCATTAACCGGTAGCAAGCGATCCGACTGCGGTCGCCCTCGCCGGAGTCCTTGCCGATCAGGCACTCCACGATGACGTCCCCGGCGTCGAGCCCGTTCAATCGAACCGCCACTTGAATCGACACGGTATCGCCCTGCTTGACGCTGAGCCTGGGATCGTCGATGCGGCGAATTTTTATCCCCGGCCAGGCGGCAAGGACCCGCGACTTCCACGCGGCCAGCTGTTTTGCTCCCTGGCAGCCCTGCCCACTCAGACGCACAAAAGCCTGTCTTGCCGGCACGTAGTACTGATCGACGTAATCCATCACCATACGCGACGAATTGAAGCGCGGAATGGTCGTGAGCATGGCGTTCTTCGACAATTCGATCCACTCCGCCGGATATCCCCGCTGCCGATCGTGAAAATACTTCGGCACTACCTCCTGCTCCAGGACATCGAAAATCTCCGTGGCCTCCAGCCGCTTACGTGCCTCGGCGTTCGGTTCGTAGCTGTGTGACGGTATCGCCCAGCCATTACTGCCGTCGTAGCCCTCCGGCCACCATCCGTCCAGGATGCTCAGGTTTGCGACCCCATTGATGCCCGCTTTCTGTCCAGACGTTCCGCAAGCCTCCAGGGGGTACTCCGGTGTGTTGAGCCAGACATCGACCCCGGACACCAGCTTGCGGGCCAACGCCAGATCATAACCCTCCAGCAACATGATCCGGCCCACGAACTCGGGCCGCTCGGAGTACTGGTAGATAACTCGGATCAGCTCCTGACCGGGCTGATCGTCGGGGTGCGCCTTACCGGAGAAGATCAGCACTACCGGCCGCTGGGGATCGTTGAGTAGCCGCGCCAGGCGCTCGGCATCGTGGAATAACAGTGTGGCACGCTTGTAGGTGGCGAAACGGCGGCCAAAGCCCACAATCAACACGTCTTTGTCGCTGTCGAGCACCGCGGTCTGCCGCTTGGAGCGGGCTTCGCTGAAACCAAGCCGCAGCGCCCGGAGCCGAACGTTGCGGCGCACCTCGTCCATGAGCAGCCGTTTCAGCGACAGACGCGTGCTCCAGTAGCTGGTGTCCGGAATGCTCAGAACGCGATTCCAGAAACGCTCATTCCGCAACTGATTACGCCATTCCGGACCGAATTCCATGTCGAAGAGACTGAGCCATGGGTGTGCCAGAAACGTGGTCGTGTGTACACCGTTCGTCACGAAACCGATTGGATTCTCTGGTGGCGGAATCTGCGGCCACACGTACCGCTCGAGTTCAGATGTCACACCACCGTGAATGCGGCTCACTCCGTTGTGGTGCCGCGATCCGCGCAGCGCCAGCGACGTCAGGTTGAACTCCACGGCGGCCTCGTTGGCGCCAAGTGCGAGGAAGTTTTCCGCGGTCACACCGACGTCTTTGGTGTAGTCCTGGAAGTAGTGCAGGATCATATCGTGGCTGAATTTGTCGTGTCCCGCGGACACCGGCGTGTGGGTGGTGAAGACCGTGTTGGCGGCCACCAGCTCGATGGCCGCGGGAAACTCGAGGCCGTCCGCGACCAGGGCACGGCATCGCTCAAGGATCTGAAACGCGGAATGGCCCTCGTTGATGTGCCAGACGGTCGGCTCGAGGCCCAGGGACCTCAGGGCCCGAACACCCCCGATGCCGAGAACGATCTCCTGCTGAATCCGCATGTCCCGGTCGCCGCCGTAAAGCTGATAGGTAATCGCCCGGTCCGCCTTGCTGTTGTCCGGCAGGTCACTGTCCAACAGGTAAACCCGGATGCGGCCCGCTTTGAGCTGCCAGACCCGCAGCATCACCTTCCGCCCCGCCATCTCGACCGCGACGCGGATCTCATCGCCGGCGGCGTTAACCGCTGGTGAGACCGGCAGGTCTTCAAAGGCGTGGGGCAGATAGTGGGACTCCTGATTTCCCGCGCCGTCGATGGTCTGGGTGAAGTACCCCTGGCGGTACAAGATGCCCACACCGACGAACGGGAGGCCCATGTCGCTGGCCGCCTTACAGTGATCGCCGGCCAGAATGCCCAGGCCCCCGGAGTAAATCGGCAGGCTCTCGTGAAAACCGAACTCCGCGCAGAAATAAACAACGAGATCAGTTCCGGAATCGAATTGTTCCGCCAGACTGGCGTCTAGGGACACCTCGCGATAGGTGTCGTAGTTCGCCAGTGTGCGATTGTAGTCCCTCATGAAGATCCGATCGTTAATCACCTCTTCCAGTCGATCCTGCGACACCCGCCGCAGAAACAACTTCGGATTGTGGCCGCACTCCTCCCACAACTCACGGTCAAGGCGCAAGAACAATCCCCGCACGTGCCGCTCCCAACTGTAATAGATGTCGTTGGCCAGATCCTCCAGACGACTCAGGGCATCGGGGATGTTCGGTTGAACTTCGAGAGAGTACAGCTTACCAGTCATAAACTTCCGTCGTACCTGAATGACATGTTGATAACAAACATTTGGCCCGCCCGATCTGCCCTCAGTGGTCGAAGGCAGCGGCGGCCAACGCCGCACCGCGCAGGCCGACCCGTTCGTTGGTGACCAGTCGTACCGGTATGCGTTGCAGTAACCGGATCATCTTCCCACGACCCGCACACGCTTTCAGGAAACGCCTGCGCATCGGGTCGCGCCTCAGCAGCTGTGGCGCGATTCCACCGGCGATATACAACCCACCAAACGGCAGGCAGGTCAGGCTGAAGTCGCGGACATGGGTGCCGTAGATCTCCACGAATATCTCGACCGCCTCGCGGGTAATGGCGTCGTGTCCTTGCAGGCCCGACCGGCTGATTGTCGCGGCATCGTCGGTGACCAAGACCACGCCCGACCGCCCCACCGTGGACCCGGACCGGCGACGCTCGTGCACAAAGCGGTGGATATTAACCAAACCGGGCCCTGAGAGCACGTCTTCGATGGTGACCACGGTGTGGATCTGCAACAGGTAGGACAACAATTCAACCTGAACGGCGGAGCTAGGTGCAAAACCAGCATGTCCGCCCTCGGTCGCCAAAGGCCGGTAACCGGTACCGCGCCAGACCAAGATGCCGTGGCCCAGCCCGGTCCCCGCACCGACGATGCCCTTTACCCCTTGACGACGTTCATTACCCGCGTGCAACTCGTCGTATTCCTCGGCGGTCAGCACCGGGATGGCGTGGCCCAATGCCACGAAGTCGTTGACCAGGTGCACAGGAATATCCCCCAGCAGATAGGAGAGCTCGTTGGCATCGAGTGTCCAGGGCAGGTTGGTGAGCTGGCAGCGGCGCTTTTCAACGGGACCTGCGGCACCAAAACAGGCGCGTTCCGGCACCGGCAGGCTGCGCTCACGCAGCCGCGACAAGAAATCCTTCAGCATCAACGAGAATCCCGTCCACGCCCGGTTGTCGTACCTGCGCTCGTACAGACCGTGCTCGCCCGTCTCCACCCGGGACAATACCAGGCGCGATGACGAGCCGCCCACATCTCCGGCCAGAACTATCACCCGCGAGCCCCCTCGATACGGCTCTCAGGCATCTCGCCGCGCGCCGCCGTTGTCCCCGGCTCCGGCTGACCGGCGGGGGACCCAGACGACCGCGTGCCCACCGACCACCACGTGTCCATCCACGCGGCAGGCGGTGTCCAGGTGGATTCTCTGTCTGCGTTCGTCGATCTCGACCACCGTCATCTCCGCGGTGACCGTGTCGCCCACCCGCACCGCTTGGACGAACTTCAGCTCCTGGCTGAGATACGCCCCTCCCGGGCCCGGTAAGCGGGTTCCCACCAGGGTCGACAGCAGGCTCGCTGTCAGCATCCCGTGGACAATGCGGCCTTTGAAGCGCGTCCGCGCCGCAAATTCCTCGTTGAGATGCAGGGGATTAGTGTCACCAGAGACCCCGGCATACATCACCAGGTCCGCGTCAGTAATGGTCTTGGCGAAGACCGCCCGCATACCCACTGTGAGGTCTTCCAGGTAATAGCCATGCTGTTGGGCAAAATCCGCGTTCTCCATCGACTCCCCCGCAGGTGCCTTTCCCGACCGATAGGTCAATGGTACGGTATGTGCCTAAAAAATCATCCCAAAATATCGCGCGGAGCAGCAATGTGAGCACACCAGCCATCGATGTGGGTCCTTACGCCAGCGGACTTGACGCCACACCCGCCAATTACACGCCCCTGTCGCCATTGAGTCTCATCAAGCGCAGCGCCTTGGTCTATCCCGACTACGCCGCCGTCATACACGGCGAACGGCGGTTCACCTGGTCGCAGGTTTACCACCGTTGCCGGTGCCTGGGATCCGCGCTGCAGCGGCGCGGTGTCGGCCCCGGGGACACTGTCGCCGTCATCGCGGCCAACGTGCCGGCCATCTACGAGGCGCATTTCGGCGTCCCGATGTCCGGCGCGGTGCTCAATACGATCAACTCCCGGCTCGACGCGGCGGCCATCGCGTTTATCCTGAAACACGGCGAGGCGAAGGTGCTGATCACCGATCAGGAGTTTTCCTCCACCGTCGCCGAGGCCTTGGCTCAAGTCGAGCAGCCACCGTTGGTGATCGATATCGACGATCCCTTGGTGCTCGAAGGCGAACGATTGGGCGAGATGAGTTACGAAGAGTTCCTGGACACCGGCGACCACCACTTCGAATGGCGGTTGCCCAAGGACGAGTGGCAGGCTATTTCGCTCAACTATACTTCCGGCACCACCGGCAATCCGAAGGGCGTGGTCTATCACCATCGCGGCGCCTACCTGAACGCCCTGTCCAATGCAATTGGCTGGAACATGGGTCATCACCCGGTCTATTTGTGGACTCTGCCGATGTTTCATTGCAACGGCTGGTGCTTCCCGTGGACCCTGGCCGCACTGGCCGGCACCAGCATCTGTCTGCGCAAAGTCACCGGGGCCAACATCTACGATGCAATCGCCACACACCGCGTCAGCCATTTCTGCGGCGCCCCGATCGTGCTCAGCATGGTGATCAATGCAGAGGAACACGAGCGCCGCAGGTTCGACCATGAGGTGAACATCATGACCGCGGCGGCGCCACCGCCGGCGTCGGTCCTCGCGGGTATCGAAAAGGCCGGATTCCAGGTGACCCACGTGTATGGCCTCACCGAAACCTACGGACCGGCCGTGATGTGCGCGTGGAAGTCGGAATGGGACGCCTTGCCGATGGACGACAAGTCGCTGCAGAAGTCCCGTCAGGGCGTCCCGTATCACGTCCTCGAGGATCTCGACGTCATCGATCCGGAGACAATGACCCCCGTACCGTCCGATGCCGAGACCATCGGCGAGGTGATGTTCAAAGGCAACATTGTCATGAAGGGCTATCTGAAAAATCACACCGCCACCGTTGAATCCCTGGCCGGGGGGTGGTTTCACTCCGGAGATCTGGGGGTGATGCACCCCGATGGTTATATCCAGCTGAAGGACCGGTCCAAGGACATTATCATCTCCGGCGGCGAAAACATCTCTTCCATTGAGGTGGAGGACGTATTGTACGGACATCCCGCGGTGGAGGCGGCCGCCGTGGTGGCGCGGCCGGACCACAAGTGGGGCGAGACTCCGTGCGCTTTCGTGACCGTCAAAGCGAGCGCCGGCGCGGTGAGTGAACAGGAGTTGATCGAGTTTTGCCGTGACTATCTGGCCCACTACAAATGCCCGCGCTCGGTGGTTTTCGGCGAGCTGCCGAAGACTTCCACCGGAAAGATCCAAAAATTCAAGCTACGCGAGCGCGCCAACGAACTGGGGAGCTTGAATTAACCACCGCCACGCTACAGAAGGATGTGTCATGCCGTTATCCAAACCGACAGCCGATCGTGATCCCATTCACACACGGCGCATCACCTGTTCCGGGTACCGTCGCGACGACGGTCTGTGGGACATCGAGGGCCACCTGGTCGATACTAAGACCTATGACTTCCCGAATCACGACCGCGGCCAGGTCAAGGCCGGCGAACCGGTGCACGAGATGTGGCTGCGGCTGACGGTCGACGACGAATTGGTGATCCGGGACGCAGAAGCGGTGACCGAACACAGCCCGTACCGGATATGCCCGGCGATCACGCCCAATTTCGAGCGGCTGAAGGGGACACAGATCAAGTCGGGTTGGCGCAAGGCCGTCCACGCTCTGGTAGGCGGGGTACATGGCTGTACCCATTTGCGCGAAATGCTGGGCCCCATCGCCACCACGGCGTTTCAGACCATCTACCCCATCAAGGCGCGCAGGCACTTAAAGCCAAACAGCAGCCCGGCCGACCGTCCGCTGCTGATCGGCACCTGCCACGCTTACGCCGCGGACAGCGACGTCGTCAAACGCTTGTGGCCGGCGTTTCATAATTCCGCCACTGCTGCGGGCACCGGCGACAAGTGAGTCCGCTACGCGTCGGCCGAGTAGCCCGGATATTGCGCCAGGGATTCCGGATGATGGCGAAGGGGCCGGGTGGTGAGGCCGCCGCGCTGGAACGAAATGCATCGCCGCAGCGATGGATTGAGTGAAGCGCGAGTCCAGGCGTTCGAGACCGAGCCAGCGCCGGGATAGGCGATTGCAGAAGCACAAACTGTACGAATCAACTAAGACCGAATCATTGTACACAATCAAGTTGATACACCATTATTTCGCCGCCTTGGTGCAATATGCAGGTTAACCCGGGGCAGACACCGTGAGCCGCCCGATGCCGGGCAGGCGTACGCCAAGGTCGTTGAAATCTATCCCCGCACAGAGTCCGAGGATGTTGATTTCGAACCCCTCCTCCCAGGCCACGCCGACACTCAACAGCCCGAGCAGCGAAACCTGCCATCCCGTACCGCTGGGCATGCGGTCGATGAACCGGCCGTTGGGCAGGTAATCCTTGCCGATCGCCGTGGGCGGCAGGTCGAGTCCCAGCTCAGGAACCCGGCGGGCGACAAACGCGGTAAACGTGTTGCTGTTCGGTCCGGGCCACAGCCGATATTGATGCGCGTAGGGATACGCCGTCACCGCCGCCTCGATACGGTCGATCAGCGTTTCGGCACCTGGCCCGCGGCGCTGTAGAATCAACTCGGGTCGGGCGTTGTACCACAATTGATCGGGGGGCCCGCCACGGCTCACCGTCAACACCGGGCGCCCACGGTAGAGATTCCACCCGATCACCTGATATACCGTGTAAACCCGGGCGGAACGCCGCTTGGTGGCAATCCAGGTGTGGATGCCGAAGGCGCCCCGCCAATTGTGGGCCCGGGCACCGTACACCAGAATCAGTGCCGCCGGTTCTTGCTGAGGGTCCGGGGCCTGCCGGCTGCTCGCCCTGCTCGCGGCACTCCAGTGAGTCTCCAGATCCAATCCCCCGAAGGCCAAGACCGCCAAAGGACCGAGCAGCAGTATCGCCACCAACACCATTGCGCGCACGACCCACTTGAACCACTTCACGCCATCACCGCCTTCGCGTAATGCGGGCGCATCGGCGGTCAGCACATTCTGCGTAAAGTGCCATCCCGCTCGATGAACTGGTGTTTGAGTGCCGCACCAGTGTGGACGACCACCAGCGCGGCGGTTGCGTAGGAGGTGTAGAAATGAACGTCGATGGCAAAATCGCGCAGCAGCTCCTCGGCCACAAACACCGCCGGAATTTCAAACCAGTTAAAAACACCCACCGCGGCACCTTCTGAGGTGGAGATCACGTAGCCCGTGACCGGCAGTACGAACATAACAGCCAGCAGCGCCGCATGCGACGCGCGCGCCATTGCCTGCTCCCAGGCCGGCACGGTCGACGCCAACGGCGGGCTCGGTGTATACCAATTCCAGATCAGTTTGGCGCCGGCGAGCCCCAACACGATCATCCCCAGCGATTTGTGCACGTTCAGCGAATCGTTGTACCAGCGATCATAGTACGTCAGCTCCACCATATACCAACCCAGGCAAATCAGTCCGATAATGAGCAGCGCAATCGACCAGTGAAAGAGCTTGCTGACGACACCGAAGTGCTGGGAGGTGTTTGTGATCAGCATCGGTCAGCACACCCGTGAACTCACGGTTTACGAATACCCTCGATGCCCAACTCTAGCTCCATGTCTTCGCTCTTAGGACCGAGCTGGTAGCCCATGCCGAAATCCTTACGCAGCAATTTAACGGTGCCGATAAAACCGGCGCGATACCCGCCCCAGGGATCCTTTCCTTCACCCAGCTTTTTCATATTGATTTCGATCGGCTTGCTGACGCCGTGCAGCGTCAATGTGCCTGCCAGCACCCCCTCCTCAGCGGAACCCGTAAAACTGGTACTGTCAAAGCGGGCCTTAGGAAATTTCTTCACATCCAGAAAATCTTCACTACGCAGGTGCTTGTCGCGCTCCGCGTGATTGGTGTCCACGCTCGCGGTGTCTATTTCCACCGAGATCTTGTTATGCTGAGGCGCGCCGGGATCATGGTTGAACGAACCGTTGATGGTGTTGAAACGGCCGTACAACCAACTGTAGCCGAGATGCTGAATGCGAAATTCGACAAAGGAGTGAGCCGGATCGATATCGTATTCCGCGGCCTGCGCCGGTAATTTTGGAGCGATGAAGACCATCGCGGCCAACAAAAGCTTGTTAGTGCTAATCATGTTCATCGAAAATTAACCCTCGTTTTCTGAATGAAGCATAGTGAACATTGACCACGAACACCGTGAATTCGTTCCCAAACAACAGTCCGGCCCAGCGGATGCTGTTGTACTACTGTGGGCCGTTCGGTGCCGGACCGACGACTCGCAGACCCGCGCGGGGGCCAGACCCGTCAGACCACCGCGTACCGGCATAGGCGACGCCCGACGCCCAGATTTGATCCATGACCGTGGCCCATGATCAGCAGGCTCGTCACCGGCACCGGTTATTTCCTGGCGGGATTGGCCCTGATCAACAAGCCGCGCCTGCGGCGCTTTGTCGTCGTCCCGCTGCTCATCAACACGCTGATTTTCGCCGGACTGATCTGGTTTTCGGTGGATCGATTCGGGGTGCTAATCGACTGGTTGATACCCCGTCTTCCCGACTGGTTGGCCTGGTTGACCTGGTTGATTTGGCTGGTGTTTGGGCTGATGGCGTCCATCATCGTGTTCTTCAGTTTCTCCGTTGTGGCCAATCTGATTGGCGCGCCGTTCAACGGCGTCCTGTCTGAGGCCGTCGAGCGGCACCTCACCGGAGAATCAACCGGCAGCGCACACCGGAGCGGATGGCTGGATATTGTCCACGGCGTCGCGGGTGAGTTGGGCAAGCTTGCTTATTTCCTGATGTGGGCCGTACCGCTGTTGCTGCTCGGTGTGGTTCCGATTGTCAATCTGCTGGCCCCGGCGCTGTGGGTGGTGGTCGGCGCCTGGATGCTGGCCCTGGAATACATCGATTATCCACTCGGCAATCGTGGCTTGGGCTTCCCGGCGGTCCGCAAAGCGATGGCCGGACACCGGGCGCTGGGCCTGGGATTCGGCGGCGCGGTGATGCTCGCAACGCTGATACCGGTGGTCAACTTCCTGGTCATGCCGGCCGCCGTGGCCGGCGCCACCGCCATGCGCTTGCAGGAGGCAATCGCTCAGCCGTGATTAAAACCCCGGCGGCCGACCATAGCCTACGGCACGCGGGGCTTTTATACTCTCCGGTTGCGGCATCGGTCCCGCCATCGGCCCCGGCTGGCGCGACCCGTGTCCGCGGGGGAGGATCAACATGCGCGGTTGCCATATGCACGTGCTGTTGCGGCGGATATCGGCAGACGGCCGGTTCCGTCACCGGCGTTTTGGGGTTGCCGGGGGAACACCAGTGCCTCGGGCTGATCGGCGGGTGCGGGACCCCCCTGTCCTTGCAGGGCGGGTGAACCGTTGGGACTCGGTCGTCGGGGGCAATCAACGGTGCACGCCAGAACAGAGCGCAGTAAATGCACAGCAAGACTTCGAACCATCCCTGTCCGACACGGCCAAGCCTGGCGCCGCATCCGGAATCGGAAATCGAGTGGTGGCATCTGCATGGCCGCCTGGACGACGGCCGATTCCTGGTCGTGTATGTCTGGCGCTACCGTGGCGACATAGATACCGCCGATGGACTGTCAGCGGCCTACGCGTTAACCCATCCGGAAACCGGCGAACGCCGTCAGACGACCTGGATCGACGCCGCCTTTTTGCGCCAGATCCGCACGGTGGTCACCGAAGTGCTGTCACGCCACGACGACCCCTACCTCGATGCCTTCCTGCGGGAGACCACCGGCAATCGTCTGTTTGCCCCCTTCACACTCACCCGGGAGTCGCGTTTGACGGCGGACGGCCGTGTGCAGGTCGGTCCGATCAGGCTGGCGCCGCGGGATGACGGCGGCGTGAAGGTCGATGTCTGCGATGAAGACTTACTGCTGACCCTGACGCTGGAACCCGGTACACCGGGCTTCCCGATGGGCGACAGTGGACACTTCTCTATTGCGGGCAAACCGATGTCCGGGTATACCTTTCCGCGCCTGCAGGCTCGCGGCGCGGTGACGGTCAGCGGTGTGCATGTCCCGGCCCGCGGGGACTTCTGGTTCGACCATCAGTGGGGGCCGTGGTCCTTCCGCCACGTCAAGAAATATTTCTACCATCCCGAATGGCTCTACGTTGCGGTCAATCTCGACGACGGCCGTTCGCTGGCCGCGCTGCTGTCGCGACAGCGCGGGTCTCAGCCTGCACCCCCCCGCAGCTGCACCTACGCCATCGGCATGGAGGCCTCCGGCGCTTACCGCTCCCTCGGTTTGGTCGCGACCGAACCACAGTCGCGCTGGGAAAGTCTGCGCACCAACAACCTCTACGAATTCGGCTGGCATCTCAGCGCACGGGATACCGGGTTACAACTCGAATTGACACCACTCCATGCCGATCCCGAAATCTACGTCTTCACCAAGCAGCGGGGCCTCCTCGAAGTGCCGTGCCACGTCGAGGGACAGTGGGGAGGACAGCCGTGCCGCGGCTGGGGATTCGTCGAGGCGTTTGGAGACACCCTCGACGTCAACGAATTCTTCTGGGGTCAGGAAAAGTCCCATCTTGCCGATCAGCTCGAGCGCTTCCTGCCCAGAACGTATGATGGCGATTGGCTGCGGCGCAATTGTGGTCTGACCAAACCGCCGCGCATCGACGCCGGGGCGTTCGAACGGGGCATTCTGCAACCACTGTGGTCAATGATGGACCGCGGCGGCAAGGGTTGGCGCAGCGCCTGGTTTACCACCTGTTACTTCGCGCTCGGCGGCCATGAGATCAGCGCCGAGGTGCGGTCGCTGCTGCCGGTGACCGAACTGCTGCACACCGGCAGCCTGATCATCGACGACATACAGGACGGCTCGGCTCAACGCCGTGGGCGGCCCGCACTCCATCACGAGATCGGTAGCGACCTCGCAATCAACGTTGGTTGTTACTGTTATTTTCTGCCGTTGGAGATCGTCGACCGGATTGCCGGGCTCAGCGACCGGCAACGCGCGCGCATCCACTCGATCATCTCGACGGCCCTGCGCCAGGGCCACGTCGGCCAAGCCATGGACTTGATGTGGTCGAAGGGTCGGTTTGATCTCGCGGAGAAACTGGACGACCGGGACGGCGTTCGCGTGCAGTTGATCGAGCAGTACCGTCTCAAATCCGGCTGCCAGTTAGAAGCGATCGCGCGCATCGGCGCGACGCTGCTCGAGGCCCCAACGGAGTGGACCGAATCAATCGCCGAGTACTCCTGGCGGTTCGGCGTGGTCTTTCAGATCATCGACGACCTGATCGACGTGCAAGAGGCCCAGGCGCGCCTCGGTAAGGAGGAAGGCGAAGACCTGCGCAACGGCAAGCTGAACATTGTTCTGTTGTTCGCGCTGTCGGCTTTGGCGCCGCAGGCCCGGCGTTGGTGGCTAGAACGTTTGCCGGGGCACAAACGGATGCCGACACTCGATGAGCTGCGCGTTGCAATGGCCGAGACCGATGCCGCCGAACGCTGCCTGCGGCTGGCCGAAGGCCTCATGGATGAAGCGGACGGCCTGCTCGACGTGCTGCCCGCCACCGACGCGCGTCTGGTCATGCGGTCGGCGCCACGCTGGTTGATCGAACAGCGTCGGCGCCGGGAACGGCATCTGTGCCGTCACCGGCTCAGTTCGGCAGGTTGATGCCGTCGGCACCGGTGCTCGCGCTCGAGCAGGTATCGCGGTCCTACGACCGCGGCCGGGTGCGCGCGCTGGACCACGTCGACTTGATGATTACACACGGAGAGCGGGTCGCGGTGATCGGCCCCAGCGGCAGCGGTAAGTCAACGCTGCTGCACGTGCTGAGCGGTCTGGACCACACGGACAGTGGTGTGGTGCGGTTCTGCGGCCGCGTACCGGACGGCCGCGACGCCTGGACGCGCCTGCGCGCGACCCACATCGGTTTCGTGTTCCAGGCCTTCCATCTCCTGCCGACCCTCAGCGCGCTCGAAAACGTGCAGGTGCCGATGCTCGGTGTGATCCGCGACGCCGGCGAGCGGCGTCTGCGGGCCCAGGATTTACTGGCGCGGGTCGGACTGACGGCACGCGCCGCACACCGACCCGCAGAATTGAGCAGCGGCGAAAAGCAGCGGGTGGCGATCGCAAGAGCCCTGGCCAACCGACCGGACGTCTTGTTGTGCGACGAACCAACCGGGAACCTGGATTCGGCCAACGGCCGTGCGATCGTCGATCTGCTGATGGAGTTGAACCGTGACAACGGCATGACCGTGGTCACCGTAACACACAACCCGGACGTGGCGGCCCGGTCCGATCGCGTGTATGCCATGCGTGACGGGCGTCTGGCCAAGGTGGCGGAGGGCGGCGCGTGAATCTCGCCCGGCTGGCCTGGACCAACCTGCTGCGCCGGCCGTTCCGGACGGTATTCACCGTAGCCGGCGTGGCCGCCGCCGTGGCCTGTTTCATCGCCCTGACCGGACTGGTGCGCGGCCTCGAACGGGCCTGGACCGACAACCTGCAACGCCGCGGCGTCGATGTGATTGCGGTGCGTCGTGGCGCCGCGGAACTACTGGCGGCGAGCTTCGAGGCGCACACGGCGGATCAGGTGCGCGCGCTGCCGGGGGTCCGCGACGTCGCCGGGGAGCTCCTGCGCCTGGTGGAGACCGTCGACGGCACGGAATTCGACGGGGGCCTGCTGCTGGTCGCGGGTTGGTCCCTGGACGGTTATCTCGGCCGCCAGTTGCGACTGCAGGACGGCACGGCGGTGACCGCCCTGGCACCGGAGCAGGCCTTGATCGGACCCATGCTCGCCGCCGGCGACGCCTATCGGGTAGGTGGCGACATCCGGCTGCTGAATCGCCGCTTCGAAGTGGCCGGCGTGCTCCAGCCCGCCGGCGTGATGATGAGCCACGCGGTGATTATCCCATTGTCGGCGATGCAACGGCTGATCGACCTACCGGGACGCATCAACGTGCTCAACATCGCGCTCGAACCAGAGCCCAACGCCTGGCCGGCACTGCGCCCCCGTCTGGAGCGCGAGTTTCCCGATTTGCGTTTCATGCCGACCGACCGTGTGGCGCAAGACGTGCGCCTGATCCGTCTGTGGCGGGGACTGGCGTGGGGTGTGTCGTCGCTTGCGCTGGTGACAGGCCTGGTGGTGGTGTGGAACACCATGCTGATGGTGGTGACGGAACGCACCCGGGAGATCGGCGTGCTGGCGGCGGTGGGCTGGCCGGTCCGGCGTATCACGGCGCTGCTCACGCTGGAGACATTGCTCGTCGTGACGGGGGGATT
This sequence comes from uncultured Gammaproteobacteria bacterium, assembly GCA_947258785.1. Lineage (GTDB taxonomy): Bacteria > Pseudomonadota > Gammaproteobacteria > Arenicellales > JAANXG01 > CAMYJT01. The sequence continues at coordinate 97,150 of CAMYJT010000011.1, read as the reverse complement.
CGGGCTCGGCGTCCTCGCCGGCCAGGGCGCATTGTTCGGCCTGGGCCGCATGCCGGCGCTGCGCGGCTTTCTGGACCCGGCCTGGAGTGCCGCCGCCGGAATGGAGGTTGGTGCGGTGGCACTGGGATTTGCGCTGCTCGGCACGCTGTACCCGGTACGGCGGGCGGCTCGCCTCGACCCGGTCGCGGCCCTTCGCCAGGAGTGAGGGCAACCGTTGCCGGCCTTTTCCGCCTATCCCTATTTGACCACCAGCCTGGTGCTGTTGGTGATTGCGGTGCTGGCGGTGGGCGCCTACGCCGCGGACCGGCGCCTGGCCGTGAGCGCGGGGTGGCTGTCGGCGCCGACGGCCGGGTACGCATTGGCTTTTGTCCCCCAGTACTGGCAGCCGGTGCAACTGTTACCCATCTCGCCCGGGATTGAGGATGTGATCTTTTCGTTGGCCAACGGTGCAACGTCGTGGGTGATCGCTACTTGGCCCGACCGCGGACTGGTGCGCACCCACGCCACCGGTGGCCAGGCACTCGGCCGCTATCTGACCATCACCGCCTTATTCATTGTCATGCTGCTGGCCTTGCGCCGCCTGGGAACCCCGGTCATGCCGGCTGGAATGCTCGCGGCGGGGGTGTTGTTCGCCTGGCTGCTCCGGCGACGGCCGGAACTATGGCGGTTTGCCGTACGCGGAGGCATTGCCTTCGCGACGCTGTATACCGCCGTGCTCGCCGTGGCGATCGCCTGGTGGCCACATTTCCTGGCCGACTGGAATCATGCACGCCTGCTGGGATTCCGGGTCCTCGGCATGCCGGTTGAGGAGCCCGCCTGGGCGCTGTGCTTCGGCGCCTTCTGGCCGCTGTTCGTAGCCTACGTCCTGGACATCCATGTTGGCGGCACGGCGGCAAACACGTCAGGCGCACGCCGCAGCGTCCCGATCAAAGGCGCCCGCGGCTGATGGCGCGCCGCGCCGTCCAGGGACGCTCAATCGGCCAGAATGTCGCGCAGTTGATCCATCGACAGATTGCCGCCGCTCAACACCAGCACGAGCTTCCGGCCCGCCAGTCGGTCCCGCAGCTGCAGCGCCGCTGCCAACGACACCGCCCCCGCGCCTTCGGCCAGGTTGCGGGTGTGCTCCAGCAGTAGGACAACGGCCCGCCGGATGGCGCCGTCGTCGACCAGTACGAAGTCATCCAGGTACTCACGCATGATGCGCTGGGTGTTCGCGAAAGGCACCCGCGTAGCGACGCCCTCCGCGAAGGTGTCCATGGCTGCGGTGACCATCTTGCCGGACTGCCAACTCAACTGCATGGCCGGCGCCTGCGCCGACTGAGCGGCAATCACCTCAACGTGGGGATTGATGCCCTTGGCCGCGATACTCGTCCCACAGGCACCGCTGCCCGCCCCCACCGGCACGATGATCGTCTGGACATCCGGCAGTTGTTCCATGATTTCCAGTCCGTAGGTGCCAACGCCGCAGATCAGCGGGCCCTCGGTGGGCCCCACGTACCGGCCGCTGCGGGCCTCGGCCTCGCCCATAATCCATTCGCGGGCGCTGTCAAAGTCTGCCCCGTGCACGATCACCTCGGCATTCAAGTCGCGCATGGCCGCTACTTTCGCCGGGTTGGCGCCCTCGGGCACGGCGATGGTCGCTTTGATGCCGTTTAGATCGGCACTGAACGCGATGCTCTGCCCGTGGTTGCCGGTCGACGCGGTGAACAGGCCCGCCCGACGCTCTGCCGCCGTCAGGCCGGCCGCCAGATTGAGACCGCCACGGACCTTGAAGGCCCCTATGGGCTGGTGGTTCTCGTGCTTCACCCAGACTTCCGCGCCGATCATTCGGCTCAGACCACCGTAACGGTACAGTGGAGTGGGATGCAGATACCGGTACACGTGGCGCCGGGCGGCGACGATGTCGTGCAGGGTGGGCATGGGTGTCAAGGTCATGGCGCTTGTTAGAATGTTCGCATCGTCGCTGACCTTCATGCAACCGGCTACCCATCCTTGATTAACTCGCTGGACATTTCTGTTGTTGGCGCCGCGTGGCTGCTCCTGGCGGTCTTTCTGGCCGCCATCATTCGCGGTTACAGCGGCTTCGGATCAGCCGCCGTGATCGTCACCGCCGGTGGACTGCTGGTGTCACCGAAACTGCTGGTTCCGCTCGCCTTGTTGATCGAGATCGCCGCAAGCGTTCACATGCTCCCCGGGACCTGGCACGCCGTATCCCGGCGACTGGTCGTCGCGTTGGGCGCCGGCATGGTTGCCGGCACGCCGTTGGGCCTGTGGCTGCTGACCGAGGCGCCTGCCGACGCTGTGCGCGCGGTAATCGCGTCGATTGTGTTGCTCGCCAGCGTGCTGATCTGGCGCGGTAGCGCGTGGCGCGCGAACGAACCCCAAGGGTCGCTGACCACGGGACTGGTCTCGGGCGTTGCCAACGGCGTCGGGGCGGTCGGCGGTCTGCCGGTGGTCGCATATTCACTGTCCACCGGGGTGCCTGCGGCAACGGTGCGCGCTACCGCGGTGACCTACCTCATGTTGAGCAATGCCTACGCGTGCACGCTGGGGGCTTTCTACGGGTTGTTCTCCCGTGAAGTCTTCCTGCTGCTGGGACTCAGCCTGGCGCCGCTGATCTTCGGCATCTATGTGGGCCGCCGCCGCTTCCTGCGCACTACACCGGATGCGTTCCGCCGCTTCACGCTGATCCTGCTCATGGCGCTGGCCACGGCCGCGCTCACCCGCAGCCTGGTATAAGGCGTCCCTCGTTGGCTTTCCCCGAGGCCGGGCACGGTAGCGGTATAGGAAACAGGATCCGAGCCGCCTGCAAGACCCGCGCTAATCTCCGGTATCACCGATGGGAGCGGCAAATGCGTCCGACACGAGGACGTCGACGTTGCCACCGGTCAGGGACTCGAGAAACGCCACGAGATCATCGACGTCCGTCTCAGTGAGCCCCAGCGGACGAATCATCGGATCCAGGCCTTCATTGGGAACACCGCCCCGATTGTAGAACCGGACGACATCGCGCAAGGTCGGCAGCGACCCGTCGTGCATGTAGGGTGCGGTCAGGGCCACGTTGCGCAAACCCGGTGTTTTGTATTGCCAACGGTCTGCCGGATCCTGTGTGATTTCATAGCGCCCCAGGTCGTTGGGGCGCGGTTCCGAGGCGTCAGCGACCGCTTGTCGGTTGATCTCCAGATAAACACCAGGGGCGACAAGCACTTTCCGTACACCCGAATTGTCGCGCATGGACGCGGCGTAACCAACACCGGTGTTGTGCAGCCGGTGGTCGGTGAAGAGTGCGTGATCGTCGCCGACGGTGTGACAACCGTTACAGCGGGCCGCACCGGTGAATAATCGATAACCGCGCTCGGCGCTGCCGCTCAGCGCATCGCTTTGATTCCCATAGCGCCAGCGGTCGAAGGCTGAGGCGCCCGAGAGCAGCACGCGCTCGTAACTGGCCAGGGCCATGCCGATGGTCTCGACGGTCGGTGGGCTCCCCCCGAAGGTGCGCTCAAAGCGCCCTCGGTAATCAGGCAAGTGCTTGAGTTTGTCAATCACAAAGCCGATCGACGGATTGGCCATCTCGTTCTTGGCCAAAAGCGGGCCCCACACCTGGTTTTCCAAGCTGTTCTCCCGGCCATCGTGAAACAGCTGAGTCTGGTAGGCGACGTTGTGCGCCGAAGCCCGCCAGCGTTTCTCAGTGCAGCTGTTCATGCTCGGTACCTCCTCCTCGGTTCAATATCAGAATCAAGCTCGGCGCCTGATCGCTCCCACCACGTCCGCCTCCGGTACCGGCGCAATACTGTATTGCTCGTGTACGGCAAGCAGTTCGAGCGAAGTCCTCAGTCTTCGGTACCCAGTCACAGTTAGACTCATTGAAGCTCGGAAAATTTTGACTGCGGCGGCGGGAGCGCTTCGTAACCGGTGACAAGCAGGCGGATCTTCCCCGTCCGGCGGCGGGCTGGTCTCGACGTATATCGCTGTCGGTGTAGACCTTGGCCGCGGGGTCCTGGCGCCGTTGCCCCCTGAGCCTCCGGCCAACGGCCCGCAGTTGATAGCGGAATTTCTATGCCGTCCGCCGACGAAGTTTTCTTGTGTTCACGCGCCGATGGATTCGCGTTATACGGGGTTTTACGACTGCCTGCCTGCGAATTTTCGGTCTGCCGGCCGGATCGATGGCGCTTGATTTTCGTTTGGATGCTTGACGTGCCGCAAAGTCAGGCCGGCGGATCTGCGTTAGAGTCGTTAGTGGCCTGCGCGGGAGAGGAAAATGACCAATCTCAATCAATTGATCGAACAGCAAGTCCGGCAACGTGAATCGCACCTCAAACACATCGATGAGCTGTTGGGCCGCGCCCGCGAAGGGGCCCGTGACCGAAATCGGCAGACGGATGTAGACACAGAACTGGTCGAGCTTGCGCAACAACGCGACACGCTTGCCGGCAAACTCAAGCGGTTGAGGTTGACATCCCTGAACCGCTGGCAGGAACAGGAAATCGAAAAAGCTGGCCCGATGGCGGTTTGGGATGCGGTCGCCCAACAGCTGGAGCGGTTGGTGGAACGCCTCGAACGCTGAGGCGATGCGCACACTCTGCCGGCGATTGACTGCGGCACACTCACCGCCACCGGCGAGCCGTCCGGTGCCCGCCCGCGTCTGTCGTATAATCTTGTCCCGACCGCCGTCCGGCGGTGGCGGCGGACCAGTAGGACGGAGGGCGGCGCATGACCAGCGGATTCCTGTACGACGAAAGATTTCTGGACCACGACCCGGGTGCCGGTCATCCGGAACGGCGGGAGCGGTTGATCGCCACCATGGATCATCTGCAGCATCAGCCCTGGTTTGCCGGGCTGACACGGGTCGCCCCCCGCCGTGCCGAGCGCGAGTGGCTGGAGACCACGCACAGCGATCGGTACATCGATCGGACCGCGGCGGACATCGCCCGCGGTCTGCCGTACATCGACACGCCGGACGTTGGTGTGAGCAGGGACTCGTTCGACGTCGCGGTGTTGGCTGCGGGGGGTGCGTTGGCCCTGGCCGACCGCATCGTCAACCGTGAATTGACCAATGGGTTTGCGCTGCTGCGGCCCCCGGGGCACCACGCAGAGTTGAGCATGGCGCTGGGGTTTTGTCTGTTCAACAACGTCGCCATCACCGCGCGATATCTGCAAAACCGGTACGGGCTGGCGAAGATTCTGATTCTCGACTGGGACGTGCATCACGGCAACGGCACGCAACACAGCTTTGAGGAGGACCCCTCGGTGCTGTACGTCAGCCTGCACCAGTACCCCTACTATCCCGGCACCGGCGCGTATTCCGAAACCGGCCGGGGCTCCGGGCGTGGGGCAACCCTGAACTGCCCCATGCCGGCCGGGGCTTCCGACGACGACTACCGGCAAGCCTTCAAAGACCGCGTGCTGCCTGGAATCGACACGTTCAAGCCCGAGGCGGTGTTGATCTCGGCGGGGTTCGACGCCCACCACGCGGATCCGCTGGCGCAGATCGAACTCAGCACCGGATTCTACGGCTGGATGACCGAGCGCATGATGGAGGCTGCCGAGCGACACGCGAGCGGCATACTGATTTCGATGCTCGAAGGCGGCTACGATCTGAACGCCCTGCCTCAGTGTGTCGCGGAACACCTGCGGGTGCTGGCGCGCATCGAAAGCACAGGCTAGAAGCACGCCGCTCCCGGGCCGGTGCTCAAGACCGCAACACGGACTCGGTGCCGCAGAAATGCTTGTGGACGGAGAGAAAGCGCTGCGCCCGGCCCTTCCTCGCCAGTGACCAGAACGCGTAACGCGCAAACATATCCAGGCTCGGCCAGTCGAGCTGAACGTTCAGCTGCTCTGCAATCTGACTGACCACCGTGGGGATCTGGCAGTGATCCTTCCACAGGCGGATCTCCATTAACTCGAAGTCCGGCAGCGGCAGCGGTTGATTGCGATTCGCCGCCCGCAGCGCGTTGTTCAGCTTACGCTTGAACTCGGTCAATCCGAGTTCCGTGTCGACGACGCCGGCGCGAAGCTCGTGGCGGTTGGCCGGCGGCAGCGCCTGCCAATCGTCCAGGCTGATCCGGCAGCCGGCCAGGTCCAGCTTCATACGCATCGACATCGGAATCAGAACACCAGCCGGATCGTCGCCACGCTCGAACTCCAGAATGGGATAGGGGTCCCGCATCATCGCGGCTTCAGCTCGGGCCGCTTCGTCCGCGCCGCGTGCCCGGCGGAGGGAACGAAGGACCAAATACCATCCGGCAAACAACGCCGGCCCGAAGACCGGACTTCACGCCGTACGCGCGGAGCAAACCGCTGTGCTCCGGCAGGGGCTTGGCCTGTGTTTGCGCCGCTCCAGGATACCGCGACGACCCATGCACTGAGCACTACCCTCCGGCGCCTCGACGGCATCGGCTTTCCAGCTGGCGCGCGGTCGGCCCGAGCAGATACGCCCCCGCGCCACGCAAGTGCGCGAGACCGCCGCGGCCCGCTGCCTCGAAGAGTTTGATCGACTGGTCGACCGGTTGCGCCGAGCGTTGCATCGCGATCAGCTTGCCGATCAAGGTGAGATTGTTGCGGTAGGCCCGCACGACCCGCTTCAAGGACTCGAGCGCACGACGCTCGCGTAAATACCGGTCGGCCGATTCGAACATCAGCGTCAACGGCGGGGAAACGAGCTTCTGCACTCACCGTCGCAGTTGGTCGACCTGGGCTGCCAGACCCGCCGTCGCCAGCGAGGCCAGGATCGCGCAAAGTGAGCGCCAATCGTGTTCTTCCAAGCATGATTCCTCCTCGCGGCGACACTTCCAATGGTGCACGCCCCGGATCAACCGGGCCGCACGGCCGGCTCGAGGACCGCCTTACACGGTATTAAACAAGAACCATGCCAGCCGCGTTTAGCGGCCGCTCTGAAGCGCTCGAGGGGTGGCAGGCCGGTGATTCCGCTGCGTGTCCCGGTGTGTCGCTTGGTCCGGGTTTACGTTACCGACCAGTAACGCAGCGCCGACCCATCACAACTCCAGGTTACGAATATGTAACCCCTGCGGGGCGAGTAAAGCCGGAGGCACCGGGCCGGGCCAATGAAATCCTGCGTCGGGTGGCGTGGACGCGCCGGTGGATCAGATATTGCTAAGGAATGTTGGGTAAGCACCGTAACCCGATGGCGCGCCGCCTACACAATTGAACCTCAGCACTGTTTATCGCCGGGCCTTCCGTAACGCCACGCCTCAGCCCTCGCCCGCTGAGCGGCACGGCTTTCCGTGCTGGCGGTTTGTGTGCACGCTGTTGCGCACGGGGCACATCGTCACCACCGGCACGCTGCTGGGCGGTTTCATCTTCGCGCAACCGGTGACGGTGTTGTTGCCTTGGCTGTGGGGGTCTGTTGTTACCGGGGTGCTGCTCTTGACGGCCGATCTGCGCTCGGGTGCCGCCGTACTCGGCCAAGTCCGGGGCCTGGCGGCCCTCATCAAAGTCGTTATCCTCGCTCTGATTCCGGTATTTTGGGAGGCGCGCGTACCGTTGCTCGTGATGATCCTTTTGATTGGTGCGGTGATTAGCCATATGCCCAAACGTATGCGCCACCGGGTGCTGATATTCCCAAACCGATTTGCTGTTGATGTGCGAGGAGGGTAGTCACTTTCCGGGCACGAATTGATGCATTATGTGATAGTGCTTTACAAATCAATTACAAAATTTCCTGTAGATGGTATGAAGGTGGATCATAAGGAGCACAAAATGCGAAAAAATTACGACCGGGTAGTGCCACTTCTCGGTACGTACCTTATCTTCTTAGCGACACTAGGTGTTTTCGGTTCCCTGAATGCCCGTGCAGACCACGATGTCGGGCATCTGCTACATATCAGTCGGGGAGGGCTGTTGTACGACAACTGGTACACGCACCTCGGAGCACCGGGGCCGTCGATTACGCATCCCGGATATACCGGAATCGGTGAGCAGGGTGCCGCCAGTTGGCGCTGTCCTGCGTGCCACGGTTGGGATTATAAAGGCGACTGGGGGGGCGATGCAGTAAACCGGCAAAGCCAGGGTATCACGGGAATACGCAATATGACCTATGCCTCGTTGCCGTCGATCGTCGCTGTTCTGAAAAATAGTACCCACCGTTTGGGCGGGCGCATTCCCGAACAGGCAATGACGGACCTGGCGCACTTTGTCGCCAGCGGCCAGATTGACATGGATCAATACATCGACCGCAAAACCCGCAGGGCCAGCGGTGACCGTTTGAAAGGTGCGCGGATTTACCAGACAATCTGCGCGCGATGTCATGGCGTGGACGGCAAATTCCTGAACTTCAGTACCACCGAGGATCCGGTGTACGTGGGTAGTGTCGCGAATCGAAACCCATGGAGGACGCTGCACAAGATCCGCATGGGACAGCCGGAAGTGGATATGATATCGATGCTCGCTTTCACCACCCAGGACCACGTTGACGTCCTTGCTTACACGCAAACCCTACCGGAGTAATGATACCTCTGGGGGCGGCCTAGCCCGCATATTGCACCAAGGCCACAATGATAACCCCCCAACACCTTGTTTGAGTTGGGGATTCCATGCAAGTTCGGTGTCACAGTTGGTACCCGGGTACGCGCCTATCCCGGCGCTGGCTTGGTCTCGAACACACGCGCTTGCGCTTGGCTCAACTCATAGCTGGCTATGCGTTACGTTCCAGCGCGGCGCACAGCCGCCCGACCCTGCGACTGCGCGCAGGACAAGTCCCTTCGTCATCATCCGGGATCCTTGGTAAAATTCAAAAGCACGAAGCTTCCATGACTACGGGCCAGATAAAAAGGACGTCGGTCGTCGAGCGCTTACCAATATACGGGCTAATGCCCTTTACGTTCGTTAACGGACAGCTGTTACCGTTCGGTAACGAACGATTTCCCAGATCTCATATCTGGCGTTACGCATCGGTAACGCACCGCCCGTGTTCGGGCTGCATGCGTGCACGCAACCCTCTGAAATCTCGCATAATTGCTTCGCGCGATGAATGTTGGTTTCAGAATTGCAAGGTGGATGTCTATTGGAACATTAATTGCTAGTTTAATGACATGCTGTATAAGTCCTCGACTCGGTTGTGCGCCAACAATGGCAACCGTAGCGGTAGGGCGATCTTCGGCTTAGGCAGCATCTTCCCCTGGAGCACGCTTAGTCGTGGGTGACCGCGCGTTCAGGGTTAGGGCATAGAGGTGAATGGTAGAGCACTTGGGTCACAACAACATCATAGGTAGAGGTAAAGGAGGGTCGGACATGTTATGTGGTTTGAAAGCTGATTCGATCGTAAAGCACCGCGCTTTTTGTGCAATATTATCGTCGATACTGGGGGTGCTCATGGCAACGAGTCCGGTGGTGCTGGCAGCCGATGTGGAATCTATCGACTGGTCCACGGTGCCGGTCAAAAAGCCCAGACTCTACTATCCCGGTCAGTCGAGCTATCAGTGGCTGCGCGACAAGGAACACAAAAAAGCCGTTGAAGAAACCAAAGCCGGTGAGGCCTGTCTGCGCTGCCCGCTGCCACGAGGGCGAACAGAAATCCCTCGGCGGGATCCTGGTGGTGGAGAATCGCCTGGAGCCCGATCCGATCGAGGACAAGTCCGGTTACAAACGCCTGTCGGTGCAGGCGGCGCACGACGACCAATACCTGTACATGCGCTTCAGTTGGAAGGCGGATGGCGACGGTCCGGGGGACGTCGGCAATCTGATGCGTTTTGACGGCTCCGAATGGGTCTGGTGGGGCAACCACCGGCAGCATGAGGCGGTCATTGATGAGGGCCATCCAGCGATCTATCCGGATCGATTGGGGATCATGATCGGTGACGCCGCGGTCGAATTCTACCCCGAGCAGGGCTGTTGGATGACCTGTCACGATTCGATGGTGGGCATGGCCGAGCAGGCCGATGAGGACGAGGTCGGTGAACACCCGGTGATCAGCCAGCTTTACCATAGTATCGGGATCCCGATCACCAATTACCTGGTGCGCAAATACATTCCCGGTTCGCGCTCTGAAGGTACCGAATGGGCAGCCGTGAAATCGGAGGACGAATTGGCGGCGCTGCGTGCGCAGGGCGCTTTCCTGGATCTGATCATCTGGGATGCCTCCATGACCAATCCCGCCGGCGTGGCCGCGGATTTCAATGTCCTGGACATAAAGAAAATCGACGAGGGCACCAGATACATGTTCGACGAAGGCAAGGTGGGCTTCTCCGCCCTCACCGAGGCGGATCTTGCCGACCCGTCGAAGCCGAAACACCTGATCGTCGGTCAGAACACCGCGCCCTTTGACGCCGGCAAGGTAAAGGAAGGCGATATGCTGCCGGCGCACGTGTTGGACACCGCCTCCGCCGAGGGGTCGGCGGCCGATGTCGATTACGCCAAGGGGATGTTTGAAGATGGGAAATACACCGTCGTCATGCGGCGCAAGCTGGATACCGGCCATCCGCAGGACGACAAGGTGCTGAAGGTGGGGGGCACCTATATCTTCGGTTTTTCGGTTCACGACGACGCGGCCGGCAAGCGTGCCCACCATGTTTCGTTTCCGGTGAGCGTGAGCATCGGCCCCGGCAAAGCCGACATCCAGGCGGTCACGCTCAATTGATACGGCGCTCATCTTGAGATCATGCCAGTGTCGCGCGAGTCGCTAAATCGAAAAATCGCGATCATTGCGGTTGTCGGTGTTCCCGTGATATTCCTGGTTCTGGGCTTCGAACCGGTGACCCGCAAGGTCGCGGCGCAGGACGACGTCTGCTCGTATTGCCACGTCGATTACGAGTATCGCGCCGATGTCCGGCTGTCCTACTCCAAGCACCATCCGTTGTCCACCACAGAGGGGTATGAGGACGAGCAGGCGGTCTGTGTGGACTGTCACCTGCCCACGGGTTTCATCAATGCGTTGTACGCCTACACGCACTTCGCCAGCTTCACCGATCTGTTCGGGCATTTCCGCTACCGCACGGCGGAGCGCGCCGGGCCGTGGCTGCCGCCCCGGCAGGTGGCCGCCTACCGGGTTCGAGACCGGTTATTCGAATACGACAGCCCGACCTGCCGAGTCTGCCATATCGAGGAAGAGATCGAACCCAAGCGTGAACGCGGCAAAAACGCCCATAAGAAAGCGCTGGAAGATAAGCAGACCTGTATCGAATGCCATTACAACGAAAAGCACCGCGCGGTCGACGTGCGCGAAGGCATTTTTAAGCAGCAGGAGGCTGCGGCCCCTACCGCGAAGGAAAAACCGGTCGGTTGATCAAGGCGAAGGTGTGAGGAGTGCATCACATAATGAGTGATAAAAGCGATAGCGCGGTCAGCCGGCGGAAGTTCCTGAAAACGGTAGGCCAAGGAACTGCGGCCGTGGCCACCGCGGGTATCGCGGGCGGGGCGATGCACGCCGCGGCGAACAAGCCGGCTGCGGATAGCGGGAAAAAGAACACAGTCCAGTACGGCATGCTCATCGATCTTAGGCGCTGCATCGGATGTCAGGCCTGCACCGTGGCGTGCAAGGCCGAGGCGGACGTGCCCATGGGAGTCGCGCGAAGCTGGGTGGAGTACGTGGAAAAAGGGCGCTACCCCAACGCGGGGCGGAGCTTCCTGCCGCGCCTGTGCAACCACTGCTCGGAGCCGCACTGCGTGCGGGTCTGTCCCACCGGGGCCACCTACGAGCGTCCCCAGGACGGCCTAATTGTTATCGACCAGGGGGTGTGCATCGGCTGCCTGTACTGCGCCCATGCTTGCCCCTACGGTGTGCGGTTCCTGAACCCGGTGACGCGTTTCGCCGACAAGTGTGACATGTGCATACACCGAATCTACAAGGGTCTGGTTCCATCGTGCGTGAACACCTGTCAGGGGCGGGCGCGCATCTTCGGCGACGTCAACGATCCCAACAGTGAAATACACAAGCTCATCGCCAAGAATCCCGTGTCGGTGACGCGCGAGACCTACGGCACCCAGCCCAACGTCTACTACATCGGCCTGGACACCACCGACGAGAACACCAAAAAGCCCGGCCAGTACGTGCGGGTCACGACCAACAAGGCCAATTCACCGAAGAGGACCTGACCATGGAACACCACCTCATGTGGAACTGGCCGATGATCGTGTATTTGTTCCTGGCAGGTCTGGGGGCGGGTGCGCTAGCGGTGAGCGGCATTGTGGTCCTGTGGGACCCGGCGGGCGAGTTCCGCCACCGGGCGGCACTGGTCGCACGCCTCGGCGCATTCATCGGTCCGTTGCCCGTCATTATCGGCACGATACTGTTGATCTACGAGCTCGGCAGGCCATTCCGCGCGCTCAACCTTTTCACCAGCAATTTCTGGTTCATGTTTTTCAACCCCTCGCCCATGAACTGGGGCAGCTGGTTCATCCTGTTTTTCTGCGTTTTCGCCACCGTCTACGCGCTCACCTTCTTGCCCTGGAAGGCGCTGCTGCGCGGTGAGAGGGGCGAGCGGCTGGAGGCGCGCGCTGAGCGCATGCGCTCACCCATGGCCGTGATTTGCGTACCGCTGGCCATCGCCATGGCCATCTACACGGCGATACTGCTGGCGGCGATACCGGCGCGCCCCTTGTGGCATACGCCGGTGCTGTGGCTGCTGTTCACCGTCTCCGCGATCTCCACCGGATTGTCGGCCATCATCCTGGTGCAGCGGTTCATGTTCCGCAAGCCAGGCGCAGTCCGAGGCGCAATCCGGCGTGAGGATCCCGCCTTTCGTGTCTCCGAGTACTACCTGGTGAGCATGAAGGTGCTGCTGATCATCGCCGAGTTGGTGGTCATCGGTTTGTTCATCATGTTCGCGCACATGACCATCAACTCCGCAAACTTCGCCGTACAGGTGCTGCTGCCCGGGGGAGAACTGGCGACCACCTTCTGGCTTGGCGTCATCCTCGTCGGGCTGCTGATGCCCGCCTTTATCGAGGGTTTCTACCTGCTCCGCACGGCGGTGCTGGGGCACGAATTCGAATGGCCCTATGTCATCAACGTCTCCGCGCCCATCGCCATTCTCTTCGGCGGCCTGATGCTGCGCTACGTGATCGTGGTGGGCGGGCAGATCACCGGGCCAATCGGCATTTGAGGACATAGCGATGGTTGATCGGCGCAATTTTCTACGTCTCGGTGCGACAGTTGCCGCGGCCACCGCCGCCTCTCCGCTGAGAACCGCGTTGGCCGCCGCTGAGACTCAGTCCAAGGCGGGAGCCGGCACGGGAAGCGGCGCAAGCAAGTTCTTCGATCAGGGCGGCAAGGACTACTCGTATCTTCGCGGGACCGAGAAGGAGGCCACGCCGAGCGCTTGCTGGCAGTGCGTATCGCGCTGCCCGATTATCGGATTCACGGAAGACGGGGTGTTGAACAAGATCGAGGGGCACCCGAACTCGATCCGTTCTCTCGGCAAGATCTGCGCCAAATCGCAAGCCGGCATCAACCAACTCTATGATCCCGATCGCATCTTGTATCCCATGCGTCGCGCGGGAGATCGTGGGGAAGGCAAGTGGAAGCGAATAAGCTGGGATGAGGCCCTGGCCGAACTGACCGAACGCCTGAAGCGTCTGCGCGATGCCGGGGAACCCGAGAAGTTCATGTTCCACTATGGACGCATGAAAGGCGGCACCAGCAAGTTGGTGCACAATTTTCTGGCGGCCTACGGCACGGGGACCATCGGCAATCACACCAGTCTTTGTGAAGGCGGAAAATGGACCGCCCAAGAGCTGACTTGGGGAGGCCATTATGACAACTGGGACTTCGACAACACGCAATTTGTTCTGAACTTCGGTAGCAATATCTTCGAAGCCCACACCAATCATATTTCCACCGCCCAGCGCCTGATCAGGGCGATGGTGGATCGCAGCGTGCGCCTCGTTACTTTCGACGTGCGCCTTTCGAACACGGCGGCGAAATCGACCCAATGGGTACCGATCCGGCCGGGCACAGACCTGGCGGTCGTGCTGGCGATGTGTAACGTAATTATGCGCGAGGGGCTGTACGAGGCGGGCGTGCCGTTTCTCGAGTTTTGCAAAATCACCGCCGACTATCGGGCTTCCGTGGACGACAAAATCGAGGCATTGAAACAACACGTCAAGGAGTACAAACCGGAATGGGCCTCCGAGATCAGCGGCGTGCCGGCGTGGCAAATCGTCGAAATTGCGCGTGAGTTCGCGACCCGCCGGCCCGCCTGTGTAATCAGTTACCGGGGGGCGGTCGCTCATTACAACGGCAACGAGACCGAGCGGGCGATCCAAATGCTCGCGGCGATTACCGGTAACATCGACAACCCCGGCGGCCGCTGCAAGGCGGTGGGTGCGAGTTGGAATTACCCCAAACCGAAGAAAATCCCCAAGACGAAAAAGCTCGATCTCATGGATGGCGTTGCCGGGCAGATCGCCTTTCCGACGCATCATGTGAGCCACCAGGTGTTCGAACGGATCAAAGATGGCAGCGCCGGACGCCCCGATGTCTACCTGTGGTACTGCTACACACCGGTGTATGCAAACGGGGATTGCAAGGCCAACGAAGAAATTCTGAAGGATGAGTCGCTACTGCCGTTTACGGTATGTGTGAATCCGTTCTACGATGAGTCGGCGGCATTGGCGGACATGATCCTGCCGGACACCACATATCTGGAACGATGGGACTGGGAAGATATGGTGTCTCCCTCGCAAATTCCAGAGTATTACATCCGTCAACCACTTGCTTTGCCGATGGGCGAAACGAGAAATTTTGCTGATGTGTGCTGTGACCTGGCTAAGATGTTGGGCTTGAAAATTGGCGTCAAGTCAATGGAAGACTTCGTAAAAAAATCCTGCAAGAAGACGAAGATCGTGAAGAAGAAGGCGCGCGGCTTCCGCGGGATGAAAAAAAAGGGGGTGTGGTACAACAAACGCGACAAACCGCAATACTTCTCCTACCGACAGAGCGTCAAGGCCAAGGAACTGAACAAGGCGACAATCATCTTTGACGAGGCGACAGGCGTTTACTGGGACTGGAAGACCGCCGGAGTCGGCAGCCGCGAGGCGGCCGAGGCGCAGGGTTACACACGCACCAAGAAGGCCTATCGGGGTTACGTCGCCCAACAGTTCGGGGACCTGGTCTATGTGGGGTTTCCGCCGGACAAGCTCAACAAATCCGGGTATTTCGAGATCTATTCGTCCCTGATGGAAGAACGAGGCCTGCCGCCGATGCCCACCTACATGGCCATCCCCGAGCATGCCGACCTGGCGCCGGACCAGTTGGTGTTGACGACGTATAAGGTCAATGTACATACCCATTCGCGGACCATGAACTGCAGCTGGCTGGCCGAGCTGTATCACGACAACCCGGCATGGATTAACCCCGGCACCGCAGAAGCCCTGGCTATCCGGGAAGGCGACACCGTAAAGGTGAGTTCTGCGATCGGCGAGATCGAGACCGAAGTGCAGGTGACGCCTGGCGTGGTCCCGGGGGTCATCGCCATCTCCCATCACTGCGGGCACTGGCAGTACGGGCGTATCGCCTCGGGGAAGCGCGCGCCCGAAGGGGTAGATGATATCCCGGATCGCGATAGGCGTTGGTGGCACCGCAACGGTGTGCATCCGAATTGGGTGATCCCCAATTCGCCGGACCCGATCAACGGGCAACAACGTTGGATGGACACCGTGGTGCGGGTCACCAAGATCTAGTCGACTCGAGACCGCATCGTTGATATGTTTGTTTGCGTTTCGCACCTGTTGATTCGGAGGGCGTTGATGAAATCCCGTTCTGGTTTATCGATTCTCTTCGCATGCCTGGTGTTGGTGCCGGCCGTTTCTCTGCAGGCTGCCGAGGTACGGGATGAGCTGGCCCAGATTGTGCGCCTGATGGGTTACGGTGGCGGGATCCACAACTTCAAGAATTACGTCCTGCGGGACAGGGAGGAGTACCGCGCCGCAGCACACGCTGACTTCACTCACATCTTGGACGTGATCTCGGGTCTTGAGGACAGCAAGGAATTGAACGCCGCAGGGCAGCAGGCGCTCAAGGCAGTGAAAGAAGTGGTGGCATCCTACGACGCGGCCCTGGAGCGGATTGCCGAGCTGCGCAATAGGGGATGGCGTATAGAAGACATCGACCGCGTGGTGATCATCGACGACACCGCCGCCGTGCAGGGATTGGACACCCTGCGCGCAAGATGGACATGGACAAATTTGGAAGAGATCGAATTTCAACTTGGTTACGGCAAGGGCATTCACAACTTCAAGAACTACGTGCTGCGCGGGCGCCAAACCTATCATACCGAGGCCCTGCAGAACCTGTTGGCGGTGGAAGCGCTGGTGGCAAGTAAACTCGGCCAACCGGGGTTTAGAAATCCACAAACCGACGCGCAGAAACTAGTAATTGCAGGGGGCCCGGTCCCCAACGACACGATCGCAGAAGAGATTACACGCCTGTTTCGGGAGAGCCGCGCCGCGTTGGAGGATGTGGGCCGGACGGCTCGGGCCTACCGCGACCACCTAGACTTGATTGAACGCTTGATCGCTATGCAGCGCTCGGTGCGCCAGATCGATCTGGCGGTCAAGATCAACGACGGACCCGCCAAGGCGGCCCTGGCACATCTCAAGACGGGCTTGGTCAACCTCGGTAGACTGGGCGTCGGTAACACCGTTCAGCCGTCGACACCGTAACACCGTTTTCCACGGCTCACCTAGCAAACCACTTGCCGGTCACATCATCGACGCACCGGGAATCCTTGGTGCAATATCAGTGCCGATCGGTCCTGTTACCAATCGGTAACTCACGGCCCGAAGATCGCGTTTTGACGTTACTAGCCGGTAACGAGAAGCTTCGTTTAATCCGGCGGCGCCTTGTTATCTACTTGAATGGTAATAAAAAAATAAACTGGTTCGGATATTGCAAGGAGCTAAGGCGAACGTTGCTCTTCGCCGGTTCTCGCCGGGTGAATGAGGCAAAACTACCGTATTCGCTGTCGACGAAGTCTCACAACAAGAGGAGGATTCAAGTATGACGACAGTCTCTGCGCCGACGATGACGCGTCGGCAGATGTTAAAACGCGTCGGGGCGGTGACGGCCGGCGTCACGGTGGTTGCCGCGGCGCCGATGGCCGCGCGCGCCGCCAAGCAAGAAGTGCGCTACGCCATGGTCATCGATACGCGGCGCTGCTCCGGCTGCCAAGCGTGCAGCATCGCCTGCAAAGCGGAGTTCGAAGTGCCCCTGGGAGCGGTACGCTCGTGGGTTGAACACATTGAAGTGGGCACGTACCCGAACGTCGAGCGCCGCATGCTGCCGCGCTTGTGCAACCAGTGCTCGGAGCCGCCCTGTGTCGACGTGTGTCCCACCGAGCCCAAGAAGGCCACCTATAAGCGCGAAGAAGACGGCATCGTCGTGGTCGATGATGGCCTGTGTATCGGATGTGCCAAATGCCTTGAGGCTTGCCCCTATGATGCGCGCTTCATGAATCCGTTCAAGGGCGATCCGGTCAAGACCAAGGGCAACGGTGTCGCCGACAAGTGCGATTTCTGCCTGCATCGCATCTCCCAGGGCGTGCAACCGTCATGTGTCAACACCTGTCAAGGCAAGGCACGTATCTTCGGTGATCTCAACGACCCGACCAGCGCGGTGGCCAAGCTTGTCGACGAGTACGATACGACGGTGCTGATGCGCGAGAAGAAGACCAAGCCGAGCGTCTTCTACATCGATGCGGATTATATCGAGGCAAAGAAGGACCCGAAGGCCGATCAGTACTTCCGACTGGATACGCATCGCAACGAGCGTTCCAGCAAACGTTGGGCTTAGGGGAGGTGTAGCCATGTTAAATCGTCGAAACTTTCTGAAACTCGGCGCCGCTGCCACGACAACCGTTGCCGGCGGGGCCTGTCTCAACGTCCAAGCGGCTAAGGACCTGCCGCAATGGGGGAACAAGGGTTTCTCACCGAGCACCGGTAAGTCCCGCCAGGCCATTCCCAGCGCGTGTTGGCAGTGTGTGACGCGTTGCGCCAGCATGGGCTACGTCGAGGACGGCCGGCTGGTGAAGATCGAATCCAACGTCAACTCGATCCGCACCGAAGGTGTGATGTGCGCGAAGGGTCAGGGCGGGGTCAACCACACCTACGACCCGGATCGCCTGCTGTATCCGATGAAGCGCGTCGGTGAGCGGGGTTCCGGCCAGTGGGAACGCATCTCGTGGGACGACGCCCTTGACATGATCGCGGCGCGGATGAAGAAGAACCGCGACGCCGGCACACCGGAGAAGGTCGTCTATCACTACGGCCGCGCCAAGGCGAGCCACTCGAAGACGATCAGCGGCTTTTTCAAGGCCTACGGCACCGGCAGCATCGGTAACCACACGGCGCTCTGCGAGGGCGGCAAGTGGACCGCGCAGGAGCTGACCTGGGGCGGTCACTACGACAACTGGGACTTTGACAATACCAAGTTCGTGATCAACTTCGGCAGCAATGTCCTGGAGACCCACACCAACCACATTCCGACGGCGCATCGCCTGCTGTGGGCGATGGCCGAAAAGGGCGTGGAGATGGTCACCTTCGACGTGCGGCTGTCGAACACCGCGGCCAAGTCGAAGGAGTGGGTGCCGGTCAAGCCGGGCACCGACGCGGCCGTCATCGCCGCGATGATCAACGTGGTCATGAGCGAGGGACTGTACAAGGGTGACGGCGAGGAGTTCCTCAAGTACACCCGCGTCACCGAGGACATCAACGCCGACGTGCCGACCAAGATCGCCGCGATCAAGGCGGGCGTCAAGGACTACACGCCGGCGTGGGCCGAGAAGATCAGCGGCGTGCCGGCCAGCAAGATCACCGCGCTGGCCCGCAAGTTCGCGACCACCAAGCCCTCGGTGCTGGTGTCCTACCGCGGTCTGGTCGCCCACTACAACGGCAACGAGGGCGAGCGCCTGGCGCAGCTGCTGTGCGCGGTCACCGGCCAGATGGACAAGCCGGGCACGCGCATGAAAGCGGTCGGCGCCGGTTGGAAGTGGCCAAAGATCCCCAAAGCGAAGAAGATCAAGAAGATCGACATCTTCGACGGCTTCCCGGGGCAGGTCGCCTACCCAACCCACCACGTCGCCGAGATGGTGTTGCCGCTGATCAAGGACGGTCGCAACGGCCGGCCCGATATGTACATCGAGTACTGCTGGACGCCGGCCTACGCCAACGGCAACGTCGGCGAATGCATCGAGATCCTCAAGGACGAGAAGCTGATGCCGTTCGTCGTCGCCGTGGACCCGTTCTATGGCGACTCGACGATGTACGCCGACCTGATCCTGCCCGATACGCCGTATACCGAGCGCTGGACCGCCGAGGACATGGTCGACCCGGCGCAGATCGGCGAATTCTACATCCGCCAGCCGTTCACCAAGCCGATGGGCGAGGCGCGCGACTTCTCGGATGTGGTCTTCGACCTGGCCAAACGGCTCGGTATCGACATGGGCGAGGCGAAGTCGCACGAGGACTACGTGCGCCTGGCGTGCGAAAACACCCCGGGGGTCAAGGAGGCCGGCGGATTCGAGTACATGAAAAAGCACGGTGTCTGGCACGACAAGAACGCCAAGCCGCAGCAGCAGGTCTACAACCGCCCGGTTCCGGAATCGGTGTACATGGCGAAGGGCGTGGTACTGGACAAGGAGTCCGGCGTCTACTGGAAGCCTGCCAGCGAGGCGGACGCGAAGAAGGGCTATGTGGCCACCAAGGGCGCGTACAAGAAGTACGTGGCCCAGAAAATGCCGCACGGCGTGTTTTCCGGCTTCGGCCCGGATAAGGTCAACAAGTCGGGCTACCTGGAACTCTGGTCGCCGCTCCTGAAAGCAAAGGGCTACAACCCGTTCCCGACCTGGATGGAGATTCCCGAGCACCAGAAGATGGGCCCGGACGACCTGGTCCTGACCACCTTCAAGCACGCGGCGCAAACGCATTCGCGCACCATGAACTGCAAGTACCTGGCGGAGGTGTACCACAACAATCCGGCGTGGATTAATCCGGTCACCGCCAAGGCCCGCGGTATCTATGATGGTGATCGCATCAAGGTCACCTCGGCCGTCGGCGAGATGGTCACCAAAGCGCGGGTGACCGAGGCGATCATCCCCGGCGTGGTCGCAATCTCGCATCACTGCGGCCACTGGGCTTATGGTCGTTACGCTTCGGGCCGCCGGGCACCGTTTACGGACGAAGAGCGGGGCGATCGTGACTTCAAGATGAAGTGGTGGAACGAAAACGGTGTGCATCCAAACTGGGTGATTCCGAATTCGCCGGATCCCATCAACGGCCAACAGCGGTGGATGGATACGGTGGTGCAAGTCACCAGGGTGTAAAAGACCGTTGGTCGCGACAAACGCGACAATGTCGGCGGACAGTTCCTCCGATGGTTTGGCGAGGACGGCCATAGAGGTGAGCAGCCTCTATGGCTTCCTCGCCGCTGTTTTCCGGAAAGAGGTGTCAGAGCATTTTCTCGCGCAACTTCGTTCTGCGGAGCTGCGCGAGACGTTGACGGATGCCGGCATCACGCTGGATGACCATCTGTTGCGAGGCCCCGATCAGGAGGTGTTGCGCGATCTTGCAGTGGAATTCGCGGCGCTGTTTTTGGGCCCGGGTGAACACATCTCGCCCCATGAATCGGTGCATCTCCCGAAAGGCGGAAACCTGTGGGGTCCGGAGACCGTGACGGTGCGCAAGTTCGTGAATGCCCTCGGTTTCGAATACGCCGAGGAGTTCAGTGGGATCCCTGATCATATCAGTGTCGAGTTGGAGCTCATGGCCGAGCTCGCCAGAAGGGAAGGCGCCGCCTGGGAGAAAGGGGAAACGGACGAGGCCGCGAACAGTCTCGCCTATCAGCGCCAGTTCATGACCGAGCACCTCGCCAAGTGGGTGCCGGCCTTTTGTTCCCGGATCATCGACGTCGCAGAGTTGCCGTTTTATCGGGAGGTGGCGCGTCTGACAATGGATTTTCTCGACTCCGAAGCGGCGGACATCGACGTGCGGCTGAGAGTCGCCCGAGGCGACTCCCCCCAGTAGCCCTGCTACACTGGAGGTGAGCCGGGACTGCCGCAGTACCAGTGTCGATGTTCAGCTGTGGCGGTGCCCGGGTTTCCGATGCGATCGACACTCAATTCATACCGGTGAAACACATGATCGGCCTCGGCTGGGCGCAACTGTTGCCGGCTTGGGCGTGCGGTTGTTGGCACGACGCGGCGGCCACCGTATCGTCCCACGTGGTCATCGTCGGGCCGAGGCAGTGACTCACGACACCGCCGCCTGCCTCGACTGTCACCCGGTGACGGTGGAACGCTGGGACGATCTGTGCACCGTGTTCGGCGTACGGGGGGCCAGTCACGGGTGTTGGTGCATGCGCTGGCGGGTGCCGCGGGCCCAATTCGAATCTGCGCGGGGTGAATCGAACAAGTCCGCACTGCGCGCGGGCATCCGCGATAGACGCGTATTCGGCGTCATCGCCTACCTGAACGCTGAGCCAGTGGGCTGGTGCTCGGTGGGACCGCGCCGAGACTTGTGCGGACTCGAGGTCTCCGAACTGTTGGCGAGCGTCGACGGGCGGCCGGTCTGGTCGGTCGCGTGCCTGTATCTCACGAAACGGTATCGGCGGCAGGGATTGTCTGCAGAACTGCTTAGAGGGGCCGTGGCCTATGCCGTGCAATGCGGTGCAAAGATCGTAGAGGGTTATCCCATCAGTCCACGCAGCCACGGCCAACGCCTCCCCGTGGCCGTGACCTGGACCGGACTCGAGTCCATCTACACCGCCGCCGGCTTTGTGGAAGTGGCCCGACGCGTCGACGTTCGGCCGATCATGCGCTACCGCGTTCCGCCGCCGGGACCAGCTGGGGAGCAATAATGCACGATGTCGACCACAGCCCCGGTATGGTGGCGATCCACACCAACGACCCGGTGCAGACACGGCGGCAGACCGGTGGAAATATCCCGATTGCGGCGCTGTGGTGTGCGGGACGACCGGCGTAGGCGCACGGCAAGAACAGGAGTAGCATAGTGACGGGCTTTTACACAGAGGGCATTTGGCGTATGCATGCTTACTGCCGCATCGGGTTGGTACTCCTTGCCCTGTGCATCGTGCTGAGCCGCAGCGGTGCGGCGGACGAAGGACGGCTTGATACGCCGTTGAAGATCGGCCTGACACCGGTGTTCCTGGACAACAAGCTGTCTATATTGCGGATTTGGCAGCGCTATCTCGAAAAACGACTGGGGCGTCCGGTCCAATTCGTGCATCGGCAGACCTACCGGGAGATCATCGATCTGCTCCTGACCCAGGAGATCCAATCCGCATGGATCTGCGGTTTTCCATACGTCCGCTACGCGGACCGTTTTACCCTGCTGGCCGTGCCGCTGTATCAAGGCGAACCGCTGTACCAATCCTATCTAATCGTCCCCGCCGGCGATCGTAAGACCAAACACATCACGGATCTGCAGGGCAAAGTGTTCGCCTACTCGGACCCCGACTCGAACTCCGGTTACCTGGTGCCGCGCGTGGCGTTGCGCCGGGCGGATCACAATCCAGACACATTCTTTAGCCGCACCTTCTTTGCCTGGGCGCATTACGACGTCGTGCTCGCCGTCGCCGAAGGGCTTGCCGACGGCGGCGCCGTCGACGGGTACGTCTGGGATACCCTGCTGCGGTTTCATCCCGAACTCGCCAAGCGCACCCGCATCGTGAACAAATCGAAAAAGTTCGGATTTCCTCCCTTGGTGGTGAACCATACACTACCGGAGGACGACGTTCGCTTGTTACGGTACGTCATGTTGAAAATGAAGGATGAACCCGATGGAGTTGCAATGCTGCGCGAGCTGAATCTGGACAGTTTCGTGGCCGGAACGCCGGAACTGTACGAGGGAATCAAGGATAACGTGGCCTATATGGCCGGGGCTGAGCTCAGTGTTCGGCAGAATCAGTCTTCGGTACAAAATACCTATTAACCTCAGTCTCGCCATCCTGCTGACCAGCCTGGTCATCGGCGGCGTGCTGATCTGGCGGTCCTATGAGGAAGTCCGAAACGATCTGTTTAGAAGTTCGGTTGAACTCGGCACAGTGCTCGCCAACACCCTGGTGGCGCCGTTGAAACACGACGACGTGTGGCGGGCCTATCAGGTGCTGCGTTCCGCGGGTTCCAGGATATTCATCGTTCTGGACGAGGCAAATCGCGTATTTGTCTCCAACAAGCCCGCGCAATTCACAATGTTGAGTGAACTGACAGCCAACGGCCCGGAATTGGCTCACCTGCAGACCGCAATCGACCGCCATGGATCGCTGACGCCCTTTTTCCACGAGCGGCCGGAAGACGCGCGTGTGTACGTGGTCATCCCGGTTGTCGATGACGGTATCCAGATCGCGAATTTGATCATCGGCTATCCCCACAGCATCTTCCGTCCCCATCTCATCAATATCGCCAGGCGGGTCGGCATCACCTCGTTGATTGTCATGCTGTTCCTGATCCCGATCAGTTGGTGGATCGGCAAGCAAACTGCGGAGCCGCTGGCCGAATTGTCGGAGTCGATGAGCCGGGTCGGGCGGGAGCCGCTGGTGAGCATCGATTATCAACCTTCCGAGCGGGACGATGAAATCGGCCATCTCGGTCAGAGCTTCAGTGCCATGATCCAGGAGCTGGACGAAAAGCAGAATCTGGAGCGCCAGGTCATTGTCTCGGAGCGCCTTGCCGCCGTCGGCCGGCTCGCCGCCGGTGTGGCCCATGAGATCAACAACCCGCTGGGCGGCATGATAAACGCCATCAACACCTATCGCCGTTTCGGTCGCACCGATCCGGAGACCGACAAGACCGTATTTCTCCTCGAGCGGGGGCTTAGGCAGATTCACGAGACAGTCTCCGCACTGCTGGTGGAGGCGCGCCAGGAGCGTCACGACCTCACGCCTGAAGACATTGAGGACGTGCGCCTGTTGGTCCAGTCCGACGCGCAAAAGAAAGGCCTCCATCTGGTGTGGGAGAATAAATTGGACCGGCCTTTGTCGCTGCCCTCCACGCCGGTCCGGCAGGTGCTGATGAACCTATCGCTGAACGCTGTCGAGGCGGCGAAACAGGCTGGACAAGTGACGCTCCGAGTCGCTCGTGAAAACGGTCTGCTTGAAATACGTGTCTCCAATGACGGCCTCACAGTGTCCAACGAGGCAATCGAACGGCTGTTCGAACCGTTCGTCCACGACCGCCCAGGCGGCACGGGCCTGGGGCTTTGGGTCACCTATCAGATCGTTCAACAGTTCAATGGGGAGATATTCGTACAGAGCGAGGAGGGAAACACCTGCTTCATGGTACGGCTGCCCTTAGAGCATGCGGTATGAGCACCGTCCTCAACAAGACCCTGTGCCTGATCGAAGACGACTCGATCATGGGCGAGTCACTGGTCCACCGGCTGACGCTCGAGGGCCTGGACTGCCATTGGTACCGGGACGGTGAGAGTGCCCTGGCCGCGTTGCGGGGTCAGACCTACGCCGCCTTGATCAGCGACATACGGCTGCCCGACACCAACGGCGAAGACTTGTTCCAGGTGCTGTGCAGCGAGCACGACTCGCCGCCGCCGACCTTGTTCATCACCGGTTACGGTGCCGTTGACCAGGCCGTACGGCTGTTGAAGTTGGGGGCCCGCGACTACATCACGAAACCCTTCGACCTCGACCAACTGATCGAGAAGTTGCAGTTCATCTCACCGACGCTGTTCATCGACGACGAGTGGCAGGACCTGGAGCCGCGGCTCGGCACCTCGGTCGCCATGCGGCGGATTCAGAAAATGGCCGAGGTGCTGAGTCAACACCGTGTCAGTGTCCTGATTACCGGTGACTCCGGCGCCGGCAAGGAGTACGTGGCGCAGTACATACACGACGCCAGCGACGACACCGGCCGTCTGCCGTTCATTTCGATCAATTGCGCGGCGGTTCCGGAGACCCTGCTCGAGGCCAATCTGTTCGGCCACGAACGGGGAGCGTTCACGGGGGCGATCAAGTCCCGACGGGGTGTATTCGAGCGCGCCGACGGCGGTACACTGTTCTTGGACGAGATCGGCGACATGTCGCCGGGGATGCAGGCCAAGCTGCTGCGGGTGCTGCAGGATGGTGTATTCGAGCGCGTCGGTGGTCAACAGCGCATCGACGTCGATGTCCGGGTGATCTGCGCAACCAACCAGGATCTGAAGACGATGGTGGACGCCGGGAAGTTCAGGGACGACCTCTTCTACCGGATCAACGTGGCACACATCCACATTCCGCCACTGCGGGATCGAGTGGACGACATCCTCTGGTTTGCGCACACCTTCATCAACAGTTTCGCCCGGAAGTCGAACAAGACGTGGAAGCTGGCGCCGGCGGGTGAGGAACTCCTGCGCAAACAGGCCTGGCCGGGCAACATCCGCGAACTCAAGCACACGCTGGAACGGGCGTGCATCTTTGCGACTCAGACGGTCCTGGGACCTGCTGAAATCAGTGTCTCACTGGATAACAAAACGTCCACGGACGATGTCCACACCGACGCAGACCAAGCGTCACCACAGCTCAAGGATTATCTGGAACAGTGCGAGCACAGGCACATTAAGGAGGCCCTGCGGGCGAACGCGTGGCAGATCTCAACCACCGCCCACGCCCTCGGCATCAGCCGCAAGAATCTCTGGGAAAAAATGCGCAAATACGGTATTCGTAACGAGGCCGACGCCGCCAAGTCCGGCAACGAATAGCAACACGGCCGGATCAGTTGTTCTTCGCACCCTGGTCGATCCATTTGCCGATGGTCTCGATTTGTTGCGGTGACAGCTTCAGCTGCCCCTGGGGCATGTTAATGGTTTGATCGGCCTTGTGCTCGACCAGCACCTGCAGCGTGCTGGCGTAGCTGTACCCTGGAAAGACGACTGCCCCGTAGCGGGTGCCCTGCATGATGTCTGCATAGCCCTCCACACTGAATCCGCTTGTTTCATATCCCGACTCGCCTGGCCGGTGGCAGGACAAGCAGTGTTCATGGAAGATCGGCAGGACATCCCTTGAAAAGCTGACTTCACTGGTGCAGCCGGTGGTCGTAGCGCCGATCAGCACGGCACAGCACAGCGGCGCCCGCCAAGCGATGGAGACCCAGACCGATCGAGCGCCCTGCATTTCCACGTCCTCGCCGCCCCCATTTATCGCGGCTGCATGCGCGCGCCGCCGTCGAGCCGAATGACCTCACCGTTGATCATCTGATTTTCAATGATGTGCAAGGCCAGCTTGGCGTATTCCTCGGGGCGCCCGAAGCGTTTCGGAAACGGTGTCTGAGCGGCCAGGCTGTCCTGTACGTCCTGGGGCATCCCCAGCAGCATCGGTGTGGCAATAAAACCGGGCGCGATGGTGACCACGCGGATTCCCATACCGGACAGATCCCGGGCCGCCTGAATGGTCAGCGCCACCAGACCCCCCTTGGAGGCACTGTAGGCGGCCTGGCCCATCTGACCCTCGAAGGCCGCCACCGACGCCGTGTTGATGATGACGCCGCGCTCCCCAACCTCGTCCAGTGCGTCTTCCGCGTAGAGATCCGCAGCCACCAGGCGCAACAGATTGAACGACCCGACCAAATTCACATCGATGACTTTGGTGAAATCCGACAGCGGCATCGGGCCGCTGCGGCTGACGATTCGCTTGGCCGGTGCGATGCCGGCGCAGTTCACCAGCACCCGGGCAGCACCCAGGGCATGTCTGGCCTCGGCCACCGCGTGCTCCGCGCCGTCGGCGCTGGCAACGTCGCATTTGATCGCGACGCCGCCGATCTCCCGGGCCACCGCCTCCATGGGCCCCGTGTTCACATCCATCACCGCCACCTTGGCGCCCACCTGCGCCAGTGCGCGTGCGGTCTCGGCGCCAATGCCAGACGCTCCACCGGTGACGATGGCCGCATGTCCGGAAACGTTCATTTTTTCTTCTCCTCTCTGTCGTCGAGAACCAGGTGACGGCAACCGGCGGCCGGTATTGTTCTGCCGATCATCGAATCAGTCCATCCAATCCTTAAGTCTTAGGATACAAGAGCATTTGCGTACAACGAAACAGGGCGATGGTCCTATCCGTGTCCCGATGTCTGACCACCGCATCCCACACCTGCGTCGTCCGCCCGCCGTGCACCAGCGCCGAGTCGCAGACGATGACGCCCGAGGTGGCGGTGCCCAGGAAATTCGATTTCAACTCCAGGGTGGTGAAGCTCTCCGCTCCGTCGGGCAGGCTGGCAAGGGCGCCGAAGCCGCAACAGGTATCGGCCAGGGCGATCACGCTGGCGGCGTGCAGAAATTGATTCGGCGCCAGGTGTGTGGGGCGGATAGCCAGATGCGCCACGGCCCGGCCCGGTTCGACCTCGTCAAATTCCAGACCCAACAGCTCGACCAGTGTCCCCCGCGCGCGCTCCGTAGTCTGTTGGCGGGTGATCGTCAAGCGCTAGCACCCGTCCCGCAGGAAAGCAGGAGCATCCGGCATCATCGCAAAGAGACCGGACGGTCTGGGCGCTGCGCGGCACGATCCAAACATAGGACCTGCACCACGGACCCATCTCTTGTTTACTGTGCGCATTAAACCATGCCGCCAATGCATTTAATCTCCCCGCGCAAATCAAGGCGCTATGCTTAGTTCCACCGCTATGGCGCATAATGCCACCTCGCGGAATCTTCAATCGTGCGACAATATAATAGATCCGCGGGCAACGACAAACCGAGACATCCATGGAACGCGAGGCGATGCAGTACGACGTGGTGATTGTCGGCGCCGGGCCGGCCGGCCTGACGGCCGCCGTGCGCTTGAAGCAACTCGCCGCCGAACACGCCCACGAACTCAGCGTCTGTGTGCTGGAAAAAGGCTCGGAGGTCGGCGCGCACATCCTGTCCGGCGCGGTCATCGAACCCCGGGCCCTGAGCGAGTTGATGCCGGACTGGCTGGAACGCGACGCGCCGCTGACCACCCCGGTTGAGGACGAACGGTTTTTGTTTCTCTCCAGCACTCGCGCTTTCTCGCTGCCCCGCGCCCTGATCCCGCCGGCCATGAAAAACCACGGCAATTACATCATCAGCCTCGGCAACCTGTGCCGCTGGCTGGCCGCTCAGGCGGAGGCGATGGACACCGACGTGTTTCCGGGTTTTGCCGCGTCTGAAGTACTGTATGACGACGCCGGGGCCGTGATGGGCGTGGCGACCGGGGACATGGGCATCGACAAGGACGGCGCGCGGACCGACGGGTATGAACCGGGGATGGAACTGCACGCCAAGTTCACCCTGCTCGCCGAGGGCTGCCGGGGTTCTCTGGGCAAGCAGTTGATGGACCGGTATCGCTTGTGCGCGGGCAGTCAGATACAGACCTACGGGATCGGCCTGAAAGAACTCTGGGAGGTGGACGCGGCTCAGCACCAAGCGGGGCTGGTCATGCACACGGCCGGCTGGCCGCTGGATCATACGACCTACGGCGGCTCCTTCATGTATCACCTCGAGGACCGTCAGGTTGCGGTAGGAATGGTCATCGGCTTGGATTACCGCAACCCCTGGTTGAGTCCCTTCGACGAATTACAGCGCTTCAAGACCCATCCAGCGATTCGGCCGCGTTTCGAGGGCGGCCGCCGCATCGCCTACGGCGCCCGGGCCCTGAACGAGGGCGGCTTGCAGAGCCTACCGAAAATGACTTTCCCCGGCGGCCTGCTGATCGGCTGCGAGGCCGGCACCTTGAACATGCCGAAAATCAAAGGCACGCACACCGCGATGAAATCGGCAACGATCGCAGCCGAGACCGTCTTCGACGCGTTGCGCCGGGGCTCCGAGGGACGGGAGGAGCTCGCCGCGTTCACCGACGCGTTCCGCGGCAGCTGGGTCTACGACGAGCTGCGCCGGGCCCGCAATGTCCGGCCGGCATTCCGCTGGGGACTGACCGGCGGCACCCTGTACGCCGGACTCGACCAGATCCTGTTACGGGGCAAGGCGCCGTGGACGCTCAAGCACGCCCACGCCGACCACGACTCCCTGCAGCCGGCCTCGCTGTGTCCGAGGATCGAGTATCCGCAACCCGACGGCAAGCTCACCTTCGACAAACTGTCCTCGGTGTATCTGTCCAACACCAACCACGAGGAGAACCAACCCTGCCATCTGCGACTCGCGGACCCAACAGTGGCCATCGAGACCAACTTGAAGCGCTATGCGGCTCCGGAGCAACGCTACTGCCCGGCCGGGGTCTACGAAATCGTCGACACCGACATTGCGCCGCGGCTGCAGATCAACGCGCAGAATTGCGTGCACTGCAAGACCTGCGACATCAAGGACCCGACACAGAACATCACCTGGGTGGTCCCCCAGGGTGGTGGCGGTCCCAACTATCCGAACATGTGACCCCGTGGCTCACCCCCGACGATCGGCACACGGACCCGTGCCCAGCGCAACCCGGAGAGTTTGACCCTCGGCATCCTAAATAACTCACCCACACAGAGCACATCATGGCTGGTCCCCGTTATCCCAAATTTGACACCCTGGCCCTGCACGCCGGGCAGCAGCCCGACCCGACCACCGGGGCGCGTGCCGTGCCGATTTATCAAACCACGTCGTACGTCTTCCACGACACCGATCAGGCGGCGGCCATCTTCAACGGCGAGCGGGCCGGCCACGTCTACTCGCGCATCACCAACCCCACCAACGCCGTGCTGGAGGAGCGCATCGCGGCGTTAGAGGACGGCATCGGCGCCATTGCCACGGCCAGCGGACAGGCGGCAATGCACCTCGCCATCGTGACCCTGATGGGCGCGGGGTCGCACGTCGTCGCCTCTCGGTGCCTGTACGGCGGCTCGCACAACCTGCTGAGCTACACTCTGCCCCGCTTTGGCATCGAGACCAGCTTCGTCGACCCCCGCGATCCAGGTGCGTTTGCAGACGCGATTCGTCCCGACACCCGTCTGTTGTTCGCCGAGACCCTGGGTAACCCCGGGCTGGAGGTGCTCGACATCACGGCCGTGGCCGACGTCGCCCACACGGCGGGTGTCCCCTTGCTCGTGGACGCGACCTTTACCACACCGTATCTGTGCAAGCCCTTCGCCCACGGCGCCGACCTGCTGTTCCACTCCGCGACCAAATTCCTGGGCGGGCACGGCGTCGCAATCGGCGGACTGCTGGTCGACAGCGGCCGGTTCGACTGGGCGGCGTCGGCGGCCCGATACCCGACGCTCACCGAGCCCTACGCCGGGTTTCACAACCTGGTGTTTGCCGAAGAGTACGGACCGGCGGCCTTCATCACCCGCGCGCGTAAAGAGGGCGCCCGCGACTTCGGCGCCTGCATGAGTGCGACCACGGCGTTTCACATCCTCCAAGGCGTCGAGACCCTGCCGCTGCGCATGCAGCGTCACATCGACAATACCCGCCGTCTGGTCGCTTACCTGTCCGAACACCCGGCGGTGGAAACCGTGACCTACCCGGAGCTGCCCGCGCATCCGGACCACGAGTTGGCCAAGCGCCTGCTGCCCGATGGGTGCGGCGCGGTGTTCAGCTTTACCGTTCGCGGCGGCCGCGCCGCCGGCCGGCGCTTCATCGAGGGTCTCAAGGTGTTTTCGCACCTCGCCAACGTCGGCGACGCGAAGTCGCTGGTGATCCATCCGGCCAGCACCACCCACCACCGGATGGACGCCGACGCCTTGCGTGCGGCGGGCATCGGCGAAGGGATGATACGGCTGTCCGTCGGACTGGAAGACCCGGAAGACCTCATCGAGGACCTCAGCCGCGGCCTGCACACCGCGCAGAAAGCCTAGCCGGCGGCCCGTTCGCGACGATGTACGTTACCGTCAACAACCGAGCCGCCTACGCCTACACCGGTGCGAAACCCCTGGCGCCCGACCGGGGCAGCATCGTGTTCATCCACGGCTCCGGGCTGGACCACACCGTCTGGCTCTTGCAGAGCCGCTATTTCGCCCATCACGGCTGGAACGTGCTGGCGGTCGATCTGCCCGGCCACGGACGCTCGGAGGGCCCGCCGCTGACGGCCATCGAGGAAATTGCGGACTGGATCGGCGCCCTGCTCGAGGCCCTTGCCGTACCCCGGGCCGTCCTCGTCGGCCACAGCATGGGGGCCCTGGTGGCGCTGGAGACGGCGGCACGCTACCCCAAGCGCACGGAACGCGTGGCCCTGCTCGGTGCGTCGATGCCGCTGGCCGTCAGCGAACCACTGCTGAATGCGGCCCGCAACAACGAGCGGGGCGCCATCGACATGATCACCCTGTGGGGGCACGGTCACAGCACGCAGTTCGGCGGCAACCCGGTACCCGGGATGTGGCTGATCGGCGGCACCGTTCGATTGCTCGAGCAGGCACGGCCCGGTGTGTTGTATAACGACCTCAACGCTTGCAATCAATACCAGGCCGGACTCGCCAGCGCGCAACAGGTGCGCTGCCGGGCGCTGATGGTCATGGCCGACCAGGATCGCATGACCCCGCCGGCCAATGCCGAGGAATTGATACACAGCCTCGGCAATCTGCGCACCGTGACCCTCACGGACTGCGGCCATCTGATGCTCGCCGAACAACCCGATCAGGTCCTGGACGCCCTCAAGGACTTCGTCGCGTCACCGGCGTAAACCCTTGCCTCCCAATCTGCTCGTCGTTGATGATGCAGTTTGGGAGGTGACAACGATCACATTACGGCGTCTTTGTACGACATCATCAGCATGGGATCACCAAGGACTTAACTGGTCCCAGATGGCGGCGCCTGAACGACGTCAGGACGGTGCAATGGGTAAATCTCCGAAGTCGTATCGCCAAACGAGCACCACAATCAGAACACAAGCGCTGTGGGACTCTGTGTACCTTTGTGGGAATGAACCTTAGGTTGACGAGACGTAATCACGCTCCCAGGGCGGCACCGGTGTGAACTTCTCAACCAAAAAATCGACGAATGCCCGCACTTTGGTCGACAGGTGCCGCCGGTGCGGATACACCACCATCAGCGACGATTGATCGTGAACATAGTCGGTCAACAGTGCCACCAGCCGGCCCGCGTTGATGTCGTGGCCGACGAGAAACTCCGCTAAACGGGCCACACCGATTCCCGCTACCACCGCCTGTTGAATGGCGGCGGCCCGGTTGGCCTCGAAATTGCCCGAGACGTGCAACACCCGCGTCCCTTCGGGACCGGCAAACTCCCAGTCGTTGAAGTGGGCGACGGACGAATGGGTCAGGCAATTGTGCTTGAGCAGGTCCTCGGGCGTCTGTGGTGTCCCGTAGCGCTGCAGATACGATGGCGCTGCGCAGATCAATCGCCGATTGGTGAACAGCTTGCGCGCCACCAGCGATTCCTCATTCATCTGTTCGCTCAACCGCAGCGCCACATCGACGCCCTCGTCGATCAGGTCCACCGAGCGTTCGCTCAGCTCCAACTCCAGCCGCAACTCGGGGTGACGCAGCATAAACTCGGGCAGCAGGGGCAACAGTTGGGCACGCGTAAATGCGGCCACCGAGACCACGCGCAGCGTGCCGCGTACCCGCCCGCGCAACTCGGACACCGCTTCCTCGGCCTGTTCCACCTCGCTCAAAATGCCCACACAGCGTTCGTAGAAGGCACGGCCTTCCTGGGTAAGCCCCAGGCGGCGGGTCGTGCGGTGAAACAACCGCGCCCCCAAACGATCCTCCAGTCGCGCGATCTGCTTACTGACCGCTGACGGTGTCAGACCCAACTGGCGGGCGGCCGCTGAGAATCCCCGCCGCTCCACGGCACGGACAAATACGGTCATTTCATTGAGCTTGTCCATGGATTTATTTATGAAATTTAATCAAAAGTCTTGTTACAAAATACCCTATTCTCAAATGCCATTACAAGAACTACGTTTACATACAGACAGAGTACAAACCTTGGAGACGACACCATGAACAAGTTTGAAGTTTACGACCACCACCCGGTCGATATTGAGCGGGCCGTCCGCCGAGGCCGGGCCCTGCGCAGCGAAGCGTTTGGCCGCGCGGGCGCACGGTTGCGGGCACGCCTGGACGCGGCGATGAAGTCGGCGCGAGCGCGGCGGGCCCGGCGACGGGCTGCGGCGCAGCTCGCACTCCCGGCCTCCGACGGCGTCTTCGAGATCGACAAACGTGTCTTGAGCGACTGCCGGCACCTGCTGTAGCGGTTGTCACCGATGGGCGGCGATACGGAGGACCGCAACCGACGGCGGCGCATCAACTGTACCGGGCGGGGTAGAACGAAGTCCCCCGGCGGCATGCGCAGTCCTCGTGCTGTATAGGTGGGACCGGCCACCGGTGTTATGATTGCGGCCGGTTTATGGGCCGGCCACGCACCGGCGTGCCGATACGGTCAACACCCATCACACCTGACACAAACCGATGCTGCCAAACATCCGCACCATCCTCTACGCCACCGACCTCGAAGCGCACGCCCGGCCGGTGTTCCGCTATGCGGTCAGCCTCGCGGAGCGATACGGGGCCAAGATCGTGCTGCTGCACGCCCTCGAGCCGCTCAACCCAACGGCTGTGAACCTGGTCAATAACGTACTGCCCGAGGGCACCGCAGAGTCCATCCGTCAACACGGCATCGATCAACTGCGCAGCACCATCGAACAACGGCTGCGGGACTTCTGTAAACAGGAACTGGGCATGGAGCCTCAGGACTGCCGGGTAGTGGAGGACAGCCGGGTGCGTGAAGGCTTTCCCGCAAAGGTCATACTTGCCCAGGCCGCGGAGACCAATGCGGACATCATTGTCATGGGTACACACGGACGCGCGGGGGTGGGTGAATTGCTGCTAGGCTCCGTCGCCCGCAAAGTGATGCATCACAGCACCATACCCGTATTGATGATTCCGCTGCAGAACTCGTAGACGGAGCGCCGCGGGCGGGACCCCTTGGTGCAATATGCAGGCTAGGCCCGGAAGACTGCTGGGCACTGCCAAACGCCAGGCCACTACCGGCGGTGCGCTATTGCGCCACCCAACCTCCGTCGATACTGAGCGCCGCCCCCCGGATCTGAGCCGCGTCCTCGGAGCACAAAAACACCGTTAATGCGGCGACTTGTTCAGGGGTGACAAACGCTCTGGAGGGCTGTTTTTCCGAAAGCAGCCGCTCCTTGGCCTGTTCGATCGGAATGCGATCGCGTTGCGCCAAGGCATCGACCTGTTTCTGTACCAGCGGGGTCAGTACCCATCCCGGACAGATGGCGTTGCAGGTAATGCCGGTGGTGGCGGTCTCCAGCGCGACG
The DNA here is from genome assembly GCA_947258785.1 of uncultured Gammaproteobacteria bacterium. Classification (GTDB taxonomy): domain Bacteria; phylum Pseudomonadota; class Gammaproteobacteria; order Arenicellales; family JAANXG01; genus CAMYJT01. Next base: position 63,015 of record CAMYJT010000011.1, on the reverse strand, counting down.
ACTTTGGTCAACCCGACGACGCCGTGTTTGGCGGTCACATAGGCCGCTTTGGTGGCGGAGGCCACCAGTCCGTGGGCCGATGCGATGTTGACAATTCGGCCCCAGTTACGCCGTTTCATCCCCGGCATCACGGCTCGTATTGCGTGAAAGTTCGACGACAGGTTTATGGCCAGGATGGCGTCCCACTTCTCCGTTGGAAAATCCTCGACGAGCGCGGTGTGTTGAATCCCCGCATTATTGACAAGTATGTCCACCGCTCCCAGCTCGGCCACCGTCTGCTCGGCCAGTTCGCGGATCTCGGCGGGCTTGGACATGTCCGCCCCGCTGTGGGACACCGCCACGCCGTACTGCTCCGCAGTCTCGGAGCGGATGCGTTCGATGTCATCGAGGTCGCCAAAACCGTTGAGCATGATGTTTGCGCCGTGCCGGGCCAGCGCCCGCGCGATCCCCAGCCCGATTCCGCTCGTCGAACCGGTGACGATGGCATTCTTGTCTTTTAGCATGAAATACGCTCCCAATCAGTTGTAGTGCAGCGCCGCACTTAGTGTCGTCGACACCACCGCGGCACACGCGGCGGGTTGTTGGGCACGCGCCGCCGGAGCACTCACTGCTCCTGCTGGGTCGGCCGCACGACAATCTCATTGACGTTGACGTGTGCCGGCGCGTGCACCGCGTAGCGGATCGCGGCGGCGATGTCCTCCGCCTGCAGTGGCTCGATCGAGCGTGCGTACTCGAGAAATCCGCCCAGACCGTCATCGGTGATGGTTTCGGTGAGTTCGGTCGCCACGATCCCGGGCTGCACCGAGGTAACACGGATGCGTTGGCGGGCGCTCAACTCCAGACGCAGTGCGTCGCTGAAGGCGTTTAGGGCAAACTTCGTTGCGCAGTAAACGCTCCCGGCCGGAAATACCCGCCGGCCGGCAATCGACGAAAGATTCACGATGTGGCCGCCGCCCTGATCGAGCATAAAAGGCAGCACAGCGGCGGTACAAAACAACACACCCTTGAGGTTGACATCGACCATCCGCTCCCATTCTTCGATCTTGAGGCTCTTGACGAAGCTCAAAGGCATGATGCCGGCGTTGTTGATCAGGATGTCGACACGCCCCCAGCGGTCAACGGCCGCGCGCACCAGGTTATTGCAGTCACTGCGGCGGGTGACGTCGCAGGTCACCGCCATGGCCTCACCCTGGGCGCGCTCGATCTCCGACTGCACCGCTTGCAGGCGCTGCCGGCGCCGCGCGCCCAACGCCACCTTGACGCCGTCGCCGGCCAGGGCCCGGGCGATCGCCTCGCCGATACCACTGCTGGCGCCGGTCACCACGGCCACACGGTCTTCGTGCATCGGCCTACTGCTGAGAACGGATCAGTGCCTGGTCGATATCCCAGAGGATGTCGTCCAGGGTCTCCAATCCGACCGAGATTCGAATCATGTCCGGCGTCACCCCCGCCGCCAGCTGATCCGCCTCCGACAACTGCCGGTGCGTGGTGGATGCGGGATGGATGACCAGGGTCTTGGCGTCGCCGACGTTGGCCAGGTGACTCAAAAACTCCACCGACTCGATGAACCGCGCGCCGGCTTGCTGCCCGCCCTTGACGCCGAAGGTCAGGATGGACCCCGGGCCCTTGGGGAGGTAGCGCTCGGCGAGGGCGTGGTACTCGTTGGCGGGCAGGCCGGCGTATTTCACCCAACCCACCGCGTCGTGGGCATCGAGGAACTCCGCCACCGCCCGGGCGTTCGCGCAGTGCCGGTCCATGCGCACCGGCAGGGTTTCCAACCCCTGCAGAAACAGAAAGGCGTTGAACGGACTTAGCGACGGCCCCAGGGTGCGCAGCGTTTCGCACCGCGCCTTCATGGTGTAACCGAAATCGCCAAACGTTTCGTGAAACCGCACACCGTGGTAACCGCGGGACGGTTCCACCATACCCGGAAATTTGCCGTTGTCCCACGGAAACCGTCCTGACTCCACCAACACCCCGCCGATGGACGTGCCGTGGCCGCAGATAAACTTGGTCGCCGAGTGCACGACGATGTCGGCGCCGTGGTCCATTGGCCGGCACAAATAGGGCGTGGCGAAGGTGTTGTCCACGACCAGCGGCACACCGGCCTCGCGGGCGATGGCGGCGACCGCGCTGATGTCCAGTATGTTGCTGAGCGGATTGCCGATGGTCTCGGCGAACACAGCCTTGGTGCGTGGGCCGATGGCGCGGCGAAAGTTCTCAGGTTCGTCGGGATCCACAAAGGTGGTGTGAATGCCCATCTTGCGGAAACTGACGTCGAACTGCGAATAGGTGCCGCCATACAGGGTGCTGGCCGACACGATCTCGTCACCCTCCTCCATGATGGTCAGCAGTGCGGTCATCTGAGCGGCCATGCCCGAACCGACGGCGACTGCGGCACGGCCTCCTTCCAGCGCCGCCATGCGTTCCTCGAACATCGCGTTGGTCGGGTTCATGAGCCGCGTGTAGATATTGCCGAAGGTCTGCAGATTGAACAGGCTGGCGGCGTGGTCGGTGTCGTCGAACACGTAGGCGGCGGTTTGATAGATAGGCGCGGCACGGGCTCCGGTCGCCGGGTCCGGGAGCTGACCGGCATGCAAACAAAGGGTCTCGATTCCGTATTCGCGATCGGCCATAAAAGTCCCCGGTACCGTTAATAGGGCACCCACAGCGGGCGCTTGGACGAGATCAGCCGGGTGTTGACGCCGACAAAGCTCAAGCCCCCGAACAGACGTGCGTATTCGATCTTGATGCAGCGATCCATGACCACCTCCAGCCCGGCCGCGCGCGCCTGCTGCGCCGCCGGCTCGTTGACGATGCCGAGCTGCATCCACACCACTTTGGCGCCGATCCGGATCGCTGCCTCCACGTGGGGCGGGACGTTCTCGGGCCGCTGGAACAGATTCACCACGTCCACCGGCTCCGGGACGTCTTCGAGCCTGGCGTAGCACCGCTCGCCGAGGACCTCGGTGTAGGTCGGGGTGACCGGTATCACCCGGTAGCCGTGATCCTGCAGATACTTGGCCGCGAAATAACTCGGCCGGTACCAGTTGGCGGACAGGCCGACGACGGCCACCGTCTTGTTGTGCCGGTATATCCGGCGCAGGGTCTGGATGTCGATCATCGGGGGCCTCAGTTGCTCGGGCGGCACAGCGTAAACAAATCCCCGGCGAGCGGCAAGCTCGCCCGGCGGCGTTGTGTGGCATGCTTGAGCCGCGGGTTTATAATCGTCGCCGGCCGCTGATCAGCGGCGAACACATGTTCAACAACCGCGGCCCCGGCCGCTCACTGGCCGGGTTCGGCCACAACACCGATGGGTGACGACCGCATACTATGAACCCCAAACCTTCCGTTCTGGTGACACGCACGCTGCCGGCCGCCGTCGAGGCAAGACTGGCGAAAGATTATCAACCCCGGTTCAACGAGGACGACCGCCTCTACACCACTGAAGAACTGCTCGCCTTTGCGGTGGACATGGACGCACTGTTGATCTGCCACACGGAGCACATGTCGGCGGCGGTGATCGAGCGGCTCCCCCACACCGTCAGGGTCATCGCCAACTATTCCGTCGGCGTCGACCACTGCGACCTGGACGCGGCCCGCAGGCGCGGCATCGTCGTCACCAACACCCCGGACGTGCTGGCCGACGCCACCGCCGAGATCACCATGCTCCTGCTCCTCGCTGCAGCCCGGCGCGCGAGCGAGGGCGAACGTCTGATGCGCGCCGGCACCTGGGACAGCTGGAGCCCCGCGTTCATGGTCGGCACCCAACTCACCGGCAAACCGCTGGGCATCATCGGCATGGGCCGCGTCGGACAGGTCACCGCACGGCGTGCACGGGGCTTCGACATGACGGTCCACTACTTCAATCGCCGGCGCCTGCCGGAGGAGTTGGAACACGGCGCACGGTTCCACGAATCCCTCGACACCCTGCTGCCGGTATCTGAATTCCTGGCCGTACACTGTCCGTCGACCCCGGAGACCGAGAACCTGATCAACGCCGATTGCCTCGCGCAACTGCCCGACGGCGCGGTGTTCGTCAATACCGCCCGGGGCAGCGTGGTCGACGAGGACGCGTTGCTCGAAGCCCTGCGTTCAGGCAGGCTGGCCGCGGCCGGCTTGGACGTTTACAAGAACGAACCGCGCGTACGGCCCGAATTCGCGGCGCTCGACAACACCTTCCTGCTGCCGCACATCGGCAGCGCGACCAAAGAGACCCGCGACGCGATGGGATTCCGGGCGTTGGACAATCTCGACGCCGTGTTCGCCGGCGCGGAGCCCCGGGACCGGGTGGCCTGACCGGTTTTCGGTTCGGCGCCGTGCAACTCTCTGCCCGCCGGCGGGTGCCGCGCACGGGTTTGAGTTACAGTGGTTCGGACAGGCAGCGGTAAAGATCGCGACACCGGGCGGCAAGGTGATCCTGATCGATCCGTTCATCACCAAAAACCCGAAGACACCGAAGGAGCTCAAGGACCTCGTAAAAATCGGTAAGGTCGACCTCATTCTGGTCACCCACGGCCACGGCGATCACGTCGGGGACACCGCCGCACTCGCCAAATCCACCGGCGCCAAGGTGGCCGTCAATGCGGACTTCGGGCACACCCTCGGTACCCTCGGCGTCGTTCCGTATAAGCAGTTGATGCGATTCAACAAGTGCGGCCCCATCAAACCGCTCGGCGACGGGATCACCGTTACCATGGTGCGGGCGGAACACAGCTCTGAATTCGTGTACGCCGACAGCTCCGGGACCAAGGTCAATCATCCCGGCGGTGAGCCGGCCGGTTACATCGTCGAACTGGAAAACGGTTTCAAGGTCTATCATGCCGGGGACACCGGCGTGTTTGCGGACATGCGGTTCATCGCCGAGTACTACCGGCCCGATCTGGCGCTGCTGTCCATCGGCGGGCATTTCACCATGGACCCGGCGCACGCCGCCTACGCGGTGAAGAATCTGCTCAAGACCAAAACCGTGATTCCGATTCACTACGGCACCTTCCCGCCGCTCAAGGGGACCCCCGAACAGTTCAAGGCCGCGCTGGGCGATTTTCCCACTCAGGTCATCGTGATGCAGCCCGGCGACAAGCGGACGTTTTAGATCCGGCTTAGCCTGCATATTGCACCAAGGCGGCGCAATAATCGTGTATCAACTTGATTGTGTTCAATGATTCGGTCTTAGTTGATTCGTACAGTTTGTGCTTCTGAGGCGCGTTCTAACTGGATCGGCGGGCGCCGCGGACCAGCATGCGGCGGCGCAGGTAGGCGATCTGCGTCTGCAGCGGGAGCCGCTTCGGGCACACGTCCTGGCAAGCCAGCAGGGTCATGCAGCCGAATACGCCGTCGTCATCCCCGACCACCTGGTAGTACGCGGCGTCGTCCCGATCGTCCCGGGGATCGAGGCGGAAACGGGCGATCTTGTTCAAGCCCACCGCGCCGATGAAGTCGTCGCGCATGCGCGCGGTGCCGCAAGCGCCGACGCAGCAACCGCATTCTATGCACCGGTCCAGCTCGTAGAGTTGCTCCGCCAGTTCGGGTTCCATGCGCTCCTCCAGGCGGCTGAGATCGGCCTCTGTGCCGCGGTGCACCCAGGTTTCCAAGCGCTCACTCATCGCCCGCATCCACTTTCCCGTGTTCACGGACAAATCGGCGATCAGCTCGAACACCGGCAGCGGCGCCAACACGATGTCGGCATCGAGATTAATGGTCAGCGTGCGACAGGCTAGACCGGGCCGGCCGTTGATCAACATCCCGCAGCTGCCACAGATGCCGGCGCGGCACACGAAATCGAATTGCAGTGACGGGTCCTGGGTCTCGCGGATCTCGTTGAGCGCGATGAACAAGGTCATGCCCTCCGTCTCCTGCAGCGTGAAGCTCTGCACGTGCGGACGGCTGCGGCGGCTCTGCGGATTGAAGCGGAGTACCTGGATGCGCAGCATCCGGCCGGTTTCGGTCACCCCGGTCATTGCGCCGCAGCCTCTGCCAGCCGTTCGTTCCCGCCCCGGTACCGGGCCGGCACCAGGTGCTCGTAGGGCATGACCGCCGCCTGTAAATCGCGGCGGTCCGCCGCCGGCCTGGCCGCCACAATACGTTCGATCTGCTCGAGCCGTTGCGCGGCACCCGGATGCTCGATGTAGTCCTTGGCGCCGTAACCACGCCAGCCCGGCGGCAACTCCATGCCCGTGACGTCCAGCTCCTCGTAGTTCAGGGTTGGCCGGTCGTGGTCGTCGCCGGCCCAGGTGGCGAGGGTGCGCCGCAACCAGTCACGGTCGTTGCGCTGCAGGCAGTCCTCGCGGAAATGCGCGCCGCGGCTCTCGGTCCTGGCCAGTGCGCCACAGGCGACGCACAGCGCCAGTTTGAGCATGCGGCGCACCCGGTACGCCGCCGTCAGCTCGGGATTTGCGCCCCAGGCACGCGCCCGCACGCGCAGATTGCCGCTGCGCCGGTAGAGTTGTTGCAGCTCGTCGACCGCAGACTCGAGCGTGGCGCCGTTGCGGAAGATCCCCACCTTTTCGGTCATCAGATCCTGCATGGACCGCAACAGATCGAAGGGGTTTTCCGTCCCGTTCCCCTTGAGCAGGCCGGCAATGCGCCGCTCTTCGCGCTGCCAGAACTCGCGCACCAGGCCGCTGGAGATGTTGACGTCACCGTCGGCAGACGCACAGAAATCACCGATGTATTCACCGACCAGCATTCCGGATACGACGGTCTCGGCCACCGAATTGCCGCCGAGGCGGTTGAAGCCGTGCAAATCCCAGCACGCGGCCTCGCCGCAGGCGAACAGACCCTTGAGCGTCCGGCTCTGACCGGTGTAATCGGTGCGGATCCCGCCCATGCTGTAGTGCTGCGCCGGCCGCACCGGAATCATTTCCTCGGCAGGGTCGATGTCCAAGAAGTTGCGGCAGATGTCCTGCACCTCGCGCAGATTCTTCTCGATGTGGGCGCGACCCAGTATCGTGATGTCCAGCCACAGGTGATCACCGTAACGGCTCTTGACCCCCTGGCCGCGCCGGATGTGCTCCTCCATGCGGCGAGATACCACGTCGCGGGACGCCAGTTCCTGCTTCTCCGGCTCGTAGTCCGGCATGAAACGATGTCCGTGCGCATCGCGCAATAGACCGCCGTCACCGCGGCAGCCCTCGGTCACCAGGATGCCGGCCGGAAAGATGCCCGTAGGGTGAAACTGGACGGCCTCCATGTTACCCAGCGCGGCGATCCCCGTTTCCAACGCAATCGCAGCGCCGAGCCCTTCGTTAATGACCGCGTTGGTGGACACCCGGTAGATCCGACCGAAACCACCGGAGGCGATGGCCGTGGCGCGGGCGACGTAGGCAATCAAGCGGCCGGTCACCAGATTGCGCGCCACCACCCCCAGGCAACGCCCCCCGTCGTGGATCAACGCCATCGCCTCGATCCGTTCGTGCACGGGAATCGAACGCGCTATCGACTGATCGCTCATCGCATACAACATGGCGTGTCCGGTGGTGTCGGAGACAAAGCAGGTGCGCCATTTATGGGTGCCCCCGAAATCCCGGGCGGTGATCAGGCCGTGCGCCGCATCGCGTTCGGTCACGGTGACCTTCCGGCCGTTGATCACCACCTCGCGGGACCCGCGTTGGACGCGGTTCCAGGGCACTCCCCACGCCGCCAATTCCCGCACCGCCTTGGGCGCCGTGTTCACGAACATGCGCACCACCGTCTGATCCGCACCCCAGTCACTGCCGCGGACGGTGTCCGTGAAGTGCATGTCTTCGTTGTCGCCCGCACCCTTTATCGAATTGGCGAGACTGGCCTGCATGCCGCCCTGGGCGGCGGCGGAATGAGAGCGTTTGGCCGGGACCAGGCTCAACACGATGACATCGAGCCCGCGATTGCTGACACCGATGGCGGTGCGTAGCCCGGCCAACCCGCCACCGACCACGAGCACGTCCGTGTAGACGACCTTCACGGGATGCGCCGCGGAGGGCCATCGATGCCGGAGACCGGCGACACCGCTGCAGCCGGTGCGTAACGCTCGCCGGCCTGGTCTGCGTGCTCGATACCGATGCGCATGTAGGCCGCCAGGGCCAGGTATCCCAACAACAGATAACACACGATCAGCCACCGCCGGGCGCGCCGCAACGCCGTTCGCGAATCCCGGTTTGCGCTCACCAAATGCGGGACCCACTTGAGCGCCACCCGGTACACCCCGATACCGGCGTGCACGACCACGGCCGGCAGCAGCAGCAGGTAAAGGGGCCACATCCGGCCGGACCAGACGCGATCCGCGGACGCGAACGGTCCGATGTCACCCGGCTGCGTCAACACTCCATACAAGTGGACCGAGCCCAGAAAGAACAGGGCGAATCCCGTCAACACCTGCACCAACCACAGCGATGTGTCCTCGTGCCGCATCGCCGCCTTGTGATCCAAGAAGGTCCGGTACTGCCGAGCGTTGGCGGGAAACTTGCGCAGGGCCAGCAGCGCGTGCACGACAAACACGGCAAACACCAGCCCGGCCAGTAGCGACACCAAGGGCGGAACCGGCCGTCCAAAGACGTACTCGCCCTCGAAGAAGCGGCTCACCGCGTACATGGCATCCTTGCCGATCAGTATCGAGGCGTCGAACAACAGGTGAAACAACACGAATACGGCGAGCACCAATCCCGACACACTCTGCAGGGCGTCGAATACCGCCGGCCAGCGCCGATGCCGGTCGCGGATTGGCTCATCCAAGCGCTCCATGGGGTAATCATGGCCTGGAACCGACTCGATACGCCTTGATGCCGGTCACGGATGGGACGTCTCGAAGCGCCGCGTCCGGGCGCTGCCATCCGGGACCGCCGATGGCCGGCGGTTAGGCGTCTCGTGACGCCGGCGCCAGGCGGTGCCAGTTCATTTCGACCAACACCGCGCCACAGATGAGCAGCATGGCCAGCCACTGCATCAGGGTGACGCGCTGGCCGAGGAACAACAGGGTGAGCGCCATCGCGATCACCGGCTTTAAGAAGAACAGATAACTGCCGCGGGTGATGTCGGGGACCGCGGCGAGTCCGCCGATCCACAAGAACTGGGTGACGGTGGTATTCCACACGGCGATGGTGAGCAACGCGGCGACTTCCGGGCCGGGGCGCTGGAACAGCGTCGCCGGGTTTACCCACACGCCCCGACTCATCCCCACCAGCAGCCACAGCCCGGCCGCGCCGAGCACCAGCGTGAGGGCGGTGATCCGCAGCGCGCCGTATTCCGCGATGATCGGACGCACCAGGACGGTGAACAGGGCGACGGTGGCCGCACAACCGACCGCCAGCATCACTCCGAACAGGTTGGCGGTGTCACCGGCGAGCCTGGCCAGATAGCCGTCTGTAATGAGCACCGCGACGCCGATGACCGCGGCGATCCCCGTCAACCAGCGCCCGCCGGAAATCGGCTGCCGATTCAGCCACAGATTGGCCAGGGCCACAAAGATCGGAATGCAGGTGACGGTGGTCGCCACTTGCGGCACGGTGGCGAAATCCAGCGCCCAGTGGAACAGCAGGTAGCCGATGGTGACACCGAGTACCGCCAGCCACACCAACCGCCACCCCAGCCGCTTGAGCGGGGTCAACAGGTCACGGCTGTTGGGAAAGACCAGCGCCACCATGACCAGACCGACGCCACCCAGCAGGAATCGCCACACGGAAAGTTCCGGCCCCGCCACCCGGGAAAGCACGGCAACGAACTCGCTCGATGCGTGTCCGAAGACCCCCACCAATACCGCCAGGTAGGCCAGCCAGCCATGACGCCGCCACAACGACATCACAGTTGTTCCGTGAACTTCAAAACGGCGTCAAGGAGCCATGCGGGATGTTCGGCCGGCAGCATGTGCCCGGAGTCGGCGTCCTCCAGATGCCGCACGTCGGGCAGCCGGGCCAGCAGCTGTTCGACATCATCGGGGTTGTAGAAGACCCGGTCCTGCCGGCCGGTGAGCACCAGCACCGGCAGCGTGAGCCGCTCGTAGGGGATGTCCCAGTCCGTGTTCACGGCATGGCGGAGCAGGTGGTAGATGCCGCTGTCCCGGTCGATGGCGGTGTACGCATCCGGGCCCAGGAAGCCGGACCGGTGTTCGGCCTGCCAACGCTCATTGAACAACAGCGGACAAAACAGATCCCGGAACAGCTCCAGGCCGCCGACCTCCGAACAACGGACCAGGGCATCGTTGATCCAGCGCAGCCGCGGGCCGTCGCGGCGCAGGGTGTTGATGAGCACCAGCGCATCGGCCTGCGCACCTCCGATAATCGCCCGTGCCGCATACAATCCGCCGATGGATAACCCCACCAACACCGGCCGGAGCGGGTTTATCTCTCGCAACAACTGCGTCGCGTCGTCGACGATGTGAGCCGCGTCCAGGCGATCGGGCTCGCTGAACGGGCTGCGGGCCTGCCCACGCAGGTTGTAGGTCAGCGTTCCGTGCCCGTGGCTGCGCAGCGCCGGAACGACCTCGGCGTTCCACATGCCCACGTCACCGGTTAGCGCGTTGAAAAACACAAAGCTGTGGCCGTCGTCCTGCTCCGGCGGGTGATGCTCGTAGTAGACGGCATCCCCGGCGCCGATCTGCATAAGACTCATAAGCCTTACCGCAATGCCCGCGCCCGTTGGATTCTCATGCCTGGCATGTACGTAGTCTATTCGAATCCCAGCAGCGGCGGCAGCTCATCCAGCGTCTTCAGTTCGGCGTCCGGCTGGGCCGTGAGCCGCTCGCGCCGCTGGCCGAAACGGTTACACCACGCCACCCGCATGCCGAAGGTGGCCGCAGCCACCGCGTCCCAGGCGTTCGACGACTGAAAACTGATTTCCCCGGCGGCCACCCCAAGCCTGTCGACGGCGAGCTGATAGACCCGAGGATCGGGTTTGAAAATCCCGACGTCCTCGACGGACAGCACGGCGTCGAGCAGTTTCGCGATGCCGGCGCCGGCGACTGCAGCCTCCAACATATTGGGGGAGCCGTTCGAGAGTATCGCGGTACGCATGCCGTGCTGTTTCAGGCGCTGCAGCACCGACCGTACCTCCGGATACGGCGCCAGCGACAGATAGGCCTGCATCAGCTCGTCGCGCAGCGCCGGATCATGCACATCATACGCGTCCAGCGCATAGTCCAAGGCATCGCCGGTGACTTGCCAAAAATCCACGTGGCGCGACATTAGGCTGCGCAACCACGTGTACTCCAACTGCTTGGTCCGCCACAGTGCAGAAACTGCGTCGGCGTCTTTGCCCAAGCGGGGTTTGTGTCGCCCAACCGCCGAATGCACGTCGAACAGCGTCCCGTAGGCGTCGAACACACACGCCTTGACGTTGGAAAATCGATCCTGCGTCATAGTGTCAACCTCGCTGTGCGCTATGGGTATCTGATGAGTCACTCCTGTTCACGCCAGACATCCGCAGCTACGCTTGCGCCATGTCAGCGTCGGCTTGCGGCGGAATCGAGTACGTCGCGGTGACATGGGCGACCATGTCGTCATCACCGTCACGGAACAAGCCCACCTCACCCACCGCGAGCCGCTTGCCCAGCTTTAACACTTTTGCCTCGGCAAGCAAATCCCCCGGCAACGGCCGGCGCAGAAAATTGATGTTCAGATCGGTCGTCACTGTGAGTTCCTCCGGACCGATCCTGCTCATCACCGCCGCGTACATGGCGAGATCCGCAAGCCCCATCATGACCGGACCGGAAATGGTGCCGCCTGGACGCAGAAAATCATCCCGGAATGGGACCCGCAAACGGGCGGCGCCGGCCTCGATCTCCTCTACGATCACGCCCAGCTGCGCGACGAACGGCACCCGCTCGTAGGCGATGCGTTCGAATTCTTCGATGGTGACGCGCGACATGGTTGTTCGAGGTTTGACGACGTGCTGTAAGCCGCGCAGTATAAACCTTTTGTCTCCCACCCCGTGAACAGTGACACGCATGAGCCAGGCAGAATGGTATTTCGACTTCATCTCGCCCTACTCGTACATGGTGTGCGAACAATGGCACCGCTTGCCGCATGACCTGACCGTCCACTGCCGCCCGGTGCTGCTGGCCGGACTGCTGCGTCACTGGGGCCACAAAGGTCCGGCGGAGATTCCCCCCAAGCGGGTGTTCATTTACCGTCACCTGCAGTGGTTGTGCGCCAGGCAGGGCATCCCATTGCGATTTCCCGCGGCGCATCCGTTCAATCCCCTGCCACTGCTGCGTTTGGCCACTGCGCTGGGCGACGACATCGATGTCATTCGAAGGCTATTCCGGTTCGTTTGGCGCGACGGGCACCTGCCCGACGATCGGGAGCCCTGGCAACAACTTCTAAACGGGTTGCACGTTGCGGATGTGGAGACCCTATTGCAGTCGACGGCTGTCAAACAACGATTACGCGATAACGGTGAACAGGCCGCCAGTCTCGGCGTGTTCGGGGTTCCGACCTTCGTGACCGGCGGCCAGCTGTTCTGGGGCGCCGACGCCCTGGATTTTTTTCTCGAGTGCCTGCGTGATCCGGAACTGCTGAACGACCCGGAAATGCAACGGATCAGCCGGCTGCCGATGGCCTCGGCGAGGAGGGACTGAGCGGCGGGCAACGCCGTATTCGAACCGCTGGCCGGGTCGTTTCACCGGGTCGTTCACGACAAAAACAAGATGGCGCAGGCAGCGGCCAGCAGGAACACGGCAAAGCCACGTTTCAGGCGTTCGTCGGCCACGCGGTGGGCGAGGCGCACACCGAGTGGACCGGTCAATACTACGATTAATCCCATGATGGCGAAGGCGGGCAGATAAACGTATCCCAAGGTGTTTGCCGGCAGTCCGGGCACCGACCACCCCGCGGAAACATGTCCCAAGGTCCCAAACACGGAGTACAGGGCCGCGGCCGCGGTCGATGTCCCCACGATGGTCTTCATCGGCAACGCAAAGCGCGTGAGATACGGAATCAGAAAGATGCCCGACGCAATGCCCGCCACACTGCTGCAGACCGCGATGGCCAGCAGTACCAGGCTGATCTCGATCCGAGCATCGCTGATCGCGCGGTGCGATCGGTGGTGCGGCGCGCGCGAGGCGAGCAAAAACCCCGCGACGACAACAATGACAACGGCCAGATAGACTCTCAGGACGTCAGTCGGCAGATAGCGACCGAGCCACGGGCCGGCAAGCGCGCCGACGAGGTACGGTGCCACGGCGAGCTCAAGCAGCGCTCTGTCGATGCGTCCGGCGCGGTGCTGCGCCAGCGACACAGCGATAGCGCCAACGGCCATGGTCGCCATGGTCGTGCCGGTCGCCAGGCGCAACGCGTGTTCACCCGGCAGCACCTGCGGGAACACCACCGCCAGGGTCGGCATGATCACCATTGCATTGCCGGTCCCGATCAGGCCGACCAGCAACCCGCCGATGGCCGCGGCGGCTGCGTAAATCACCCAGATCATGCCCCGCTCAACTCCGACGGTCCATGAATCGGCGACTGCAGGCCGCCGCTCGCGCCCACCCGGCGGCGGGTGCCGGCGCAGTCAATCCGTCGTGTTGTCCGATCGCGACAGCGCTGCCAACGCCGACCAACCTGCGGATCGCTTGACAGCGGTTTAACACACGAGCGGCTCGATCCACCGCGCATTTGCAGCACGATTCCGGGCCGGACGATCGCCGCCTGGCCATCCGGTCAACCCCTGGGTGATATACTTCGATCGCCACGCTCAGCGAACGACACCCTTTGACGTACTGCCCCTTGAAACACTGACGACCTCACCCCGAATGAAGGCCATCGTCACACCGGTCACACCGTTCGCGCAGAACAGTTCGTTGTTGTGCTGCGAACACACCGGCCAGGCCGCCGTCGTCGACCCCGGCGGAGACCTCGACCGCATCGTCGCTGCTGCTGAGGACGCCGGCGTTACGATCGTAAAAATACTGGTGACCCATGGGCACGTCGACCACGCCGGGCAGGTGGCGGATCTGGCCGAGTCTCTCAAGGTGTCCATTGAGGGCCCGCATCGAGACGACAAATTTTGGATCGACAGCTTACCCGAGCAGGGCCAGATATTCGGCGCCGACGCGGGCCGTACCTTCGAACCAGACCGCTGGCTGGATCAAGGCGACACGGTGCGCTTCGGCGAAATCGAGCTCGAGGTGAGACACTGCCCAGGACACACACCGGGTCATGTGATCTTTTTCGATCCACCGTCACGGCTTGCCATAGTCGGCGACGTTCTGTTTCAAGGCTCGATCGGGCGCACCGACTTCCCCCGTGGCGACCACCGGCTGCTCGTTCGATCCATCCGCGAACAACTGTGGCCGCTGGGCGACGATGTGCGCTTCATCCCGGGACACGGTCCGACATCGACCTTCGGCACCGAGCGCCGCACCAATCCCTTTCTCGCATCATGAGCTGGTGACGCGGCTTGCGTACACGTTGCACTCGACGTTGCTGACTCTGCCACCGGTTTGTTTATTGGACACTACACCAGTCCCATGCCGCATTAGGACTTAGGGATATTGCGTCCGTAGAATATCTCCAACATTTCGTGTTTCAGGTTTGTCCGAATCCGTTCCCGCTCCTGCCCGCTCAACTCCGCCTCGTCGATTCCAAACAGGTAGTTGTCGAGTTCCATCTCGTTGATGATCATCTTGGTGTGAAAGATGTTCTCCTGATACACATTTGCGTCGATCGTCTGATACATCCTCAATGTGTCGTTGGATAGAAAGTTTTGAATCGAGTTGATCTTGTGGTCGATGAAGTACTTCCTGCCCTTTACATCCCGTGTAAATCCACGCACCCGATAATCCAAGGTGACGATATCGGACTCGAAACTGTGGATGAGGCAATTAAGCGCCCGCAGCGGTGAGATACGGCCGCAGGTCGAGACATCGATGTCCGCGCGGAACGAGCTGATACCGTTTCGCGGGTGACTCTCCGGATAGGTGTGGGCGGTGATGTGGCTTTTGTCCAGATGCGCAACAACGGCGTCCGGCAGCGGGCCGGGGGCCTCGGTGTTCGGCACGTCCAGTGCCGCCGGCTGTTCGGCGATCATCATGGTGACGCTGGACCCATGCGGTTCGTAGTCCTGGTGGGCAATGTTCAAGATTGTCGCACCGATAATGTTGGCGACTTCGTTCAGGATGTGGGTGAGCCGTTTCGCATTGTACGCCTCAACAATGTACTCGATGTAGGATTGCCGCTGTGAGGGCGTCAGCGCGTAATTCACGTCATAGATATTGAAACTCAGAGTCTTGGTCAGGTTGTTGAACCCATGCAACCTGCGTTTGGTCAGTCTTCTAGCCAAGTTAGGTCCCCCGGGATTCTGTTCTACCGCATGCCGACGCCGGTGTCATTCACCAGGCGCGCCTCGCCCGGTGTGACCGGGATCCGGTTAACCTCGGCGCAGCCGCGACACAATTGTAAATTTCTTTTAATTGCATGGAAGTATTATAAGTTTTTCGTTATATACTTATGTAGTTGATGCGACGCAGCATCTCGAGCGTTTCTATCATTGTCTATTTGGAGTCCGTTTATGTGTCTGATTAAGAGATTATCCACCGCAGTGCTCGGCGGTTCGTCGCTGCTCATTGTCCTGGCGCAGCCGCTTGCCGCCCCACCGATGGAAGATCGCCCGGTGTTCACCGGCGCCGCGGGGACCCCGGCCATCGTGGTGAAATCTCCCTACAACCTGGAGCAGACCGTTGACCACATCAAGGCCGCGGCCGAAGGAAACAACTTCCGCGTGATCCGGGAACAGAGTATCAATTTTGGGTTGGTCGAGGAAGAATTCGAAGATCAACACACGCGCATACTCTACTTCTGCAACTTCGACATGCTGTATTCGGCGCTGCAGGCGGACGAGCGCGTGGGCGTATTTCTTCCGTGCCAGGTCAATATTGTCGAGCGGCAGGATGGCGTCTACGTAATCGCTCCGGATCCGAAGGCCATCAATGCCGCTTTTCTCGGCAATTCGGAATTAGGTCCCGCCTGCGATCACCTAAGTAAGGCCTACCAAGCGATCGTGGAAGAGGGGACCATGTAATGACTCGATGTCGTCGAATTCTGTCAGGTTTGATGATGCTGTCTGCGCTGGCGATGCCCATGCCTGCGCCGGCGGGTGAGCCACCGGCCATGCTGCGTGCGGAAACGCAAATGCCTTTTCCGGAGGCCATGGCGCAACTACAGCAAGCCATCGAGTCCAACGGATACCGTTTCTCCCGCGTGCAGCGGGTCGACTACGGGCTCGGTAAACGCGGTTACCAGGTACCGCCCTACCGGATTGTCTTTTTCGGAGATCCCGAAGAGGTGCGCTTCCTGAGTGTTGTGCGGCCGGATCTGATCCCGTTCCTGCCAATGAGAATCCTCATCTATGAAAAGCAAGGGGGCACAGTGGTCATGACCACGCCCAATCCGCTCAAGCTCGGCGAGCTGTACCGGGCCAGACAGACCGTACCGGTGTTCGAAAAATGGCATCGGGATCTACGCCGCATTCTGCAGGATGCAACGCGTGACGAGTAACGGCCGGTGTGCTCACGAATTGTCGACCACCTCCCACAAATCCCACCGGCCGGGTACACCGTCGAGACGGAAGGAGCCACGATTGCGGAAGTCGATGCCCGAACCGACCACCAGATCCCTCACGGTGCGCGACACCAACACGCCACCCTTCCGGGCGGCGTCCGTGACACGGGATGCGATGTGGACGGCAATGCCGCCGATACCGCCGTCGCGCAGTTCGATCTCACCGGTATGCAGTCCCACCCGCAGAACCACACCGAACGACTTTACCGCTTCCACCAGCTCAACCGCACAGGCGACCGCACGCGCCGGTCCATCGAAGGTTGCCAAGAATCCGTCACCGATGTGGTCGATTTCTCGGCCCCTGAACCGCTGGAGATAGTCGCGAACCATGCGGTCATGCGCCTCCCTGAGATCCAGCCATCGTTCATCGCCAAGCCGGGCGGCATGTTTCGTCGAGCCGACGATGTCGGTAAACATCACCGTGGCGAGGATGCGATCGTGTACCGGCGCCTCGCGAACTCCGGTCAAAAACTCCTGCACCTCATTGAGAATCGGCATGAATTCCCCGGCGTGGTAGGGGAAGGTGTCTGCACCGGGCAGCTCGACGTATTTGGCTCCTGAAATATGGGCGGCCAGATAGCGGCCATACCCCGCGCGGTGGTGCCGGGCGTCGGCGCGGTTAAGTACCAGCGTCGGGACCCGGATGCTGGGCAGCACCGAGCGCAGGTCGATCTGGACCACCCATCGGTACATGGCGGCCGATGCCCCACGGGGTATCGTCACCCGCTGATAGGCCTCGAACCAGCTGCGAAAGCGGGCGTCCTCAGCGACGCTGGGTGCGGTCAGGTCGAGAATGTCCGCCGTCACGCCCCAGTTGGATTCGTAGTTGCGCAGTAACTTATCGACAACCTCTGGCGGCATGCCTTCCGGGTAGTCGGTGTCCCGAAGCCAACGGGCGAACGAGTTGATCAGAACCAGGGCCGTCGTGCGCTCCGGGTAGGTCGCCGCGAATACAATGGCCATCAACCCGCCCTCGGTATCACCGACGATGGCGGCGCGCTCGACATCCGCGGAGTCCATCACCACACGGGCGTCGTCCATCCACTGGTCGATGGAGGGCAGCGCGGCCAAGGGCACTGGATCCGAAACCCCCGTTCCACGTTTGTCAAAACATACCACCCGCGCGAACGAGGCCAAACGTTCGAGATAACGGGCCAGCGACGGTTCGTCCCACATGACATCCAGGTTGGTCATCCAGTTGTTGACCAGCACAATGTCCAGCGGGCCCTTCCCAAACTCCTGGTAGGCGACGTAGCCACCTTCACCCTTGGTGTACAGCGTTCGCGGACGGGTCACGTTTGTGTCGACTTTCTGCCAGTCATGTTCGTACGCTGCGGAAAATCCGGCCCGTGGGCATCGGGTTGCCGGCATTGCTCCGGAACCACCGCTCGTAGCTGGCGGCCCCGCAGCCCGACCGACAGGCGTCACCGGAGCCGCGGGTCACACGCCCGTCGCCCATGTCAACCAGATCACCGTTGCGTAGCGTGCGCCCTTTCCAATGCCCGTCAAAAGGAAAAAAATCCAAAACCGCACGCGCAGAAACCCGGCAACCAAGGTCAACGCATCCCCGCCGATCGGTAACCACGCCAACAGCAGGCTCCACACGCCATAGCGCTGAAACCAGCGTTGCGCGCGCCCGAGCCGGTACGGGGTGACCGGGAACCACGGGCGGTGCTGGTAGTGCAACAGAAACCGGCCCAGGCCCCAGTTGACGGCGGCCCCCATGGTATTCCCGGCGGTGGCGGCCGTCCACAACATCACCGCATCAAGACCCTGCAGCAACAACGGCACCAATATGACTTCGGAGTAAAAAGGCACCAGGGTCGCCGCCAGAAAGGCGCTCAGCGCCACTATCAGGTACGCGCTCATGGGCCCGTTCAAACAGACCCTGCGAGTCGAAGCACTCGACACATCGGGGGGACCGCTCCTCTGCTTACGGGTTTACCGCGAGCCTAACGGAACCTCCGGCGCCCCGGCCCGCGGGTCTACACCAGCTCCGGGTGCAGGGCCAGCGACGCTTCCGCCCCCTCGGTAATGGCTCGCAACAAAGCAGCGGAATGGGGCAGGACATGGGTGCCGAAATACCGGGCGCTGGCAATCTTGCCGTTTAAAAATTCCACGTCGCCATCACCGTCGGTCAAGCTTCGCTCGGCGGCCGAGGCGCTCTTCGCCAGCAGCCAGCCAGCGGTCACCACGCCCCACAACCTTAGGTAATCGTCTGAGGCCGACGCCGCCAGGCGCGGGTTTTTACCGCCCCCGTCGAGCAACCAATCCGTGGCGTCGCTGAGGTGGGTTAGGCTTGAAGCCACCGCACGACCCAGTCCTGCCACATCACCGACATCGGTGGCGCGCATCCAGGCAATCAGCGCACGGGCGGCGTTGCCCTGGTCGCGAAGCACCTTCCGACCCACCAGATCATTGGCCTGGATACCGGTGGTGCCTTCGTAGATGGTCGTGATGCGGGCGTCCCGAAAGTGCTGCGCCGCACCGGTTTCCTCGATGTAGCCCATGCCTCCATGGACCTGGATACCCAGCGACGCAATCTCGTTGCCGGTCTCCGTGCACCAGCCCTTGACCACCGGGGTCAACACCTCAACGAGCTGGGAGTGGCGCTCGCGTTCCTCGCGGTCGGGATGCTTGTTGGCCTTGTCCAGCGCCGACGCCCACAGATACACCAACGCGCGCATCGCGTCGATATTCGCGCGCATGGCCATGAGCATGCGTTGCACGTCGGGGTGATGGCAGATGCTGGCTCGGTCCCCAGCGCCGACACCGATCGGACGTCCCTGGACGCGCTCCCTGGCATAGCTGCGCGCCTGCTGGTAGGCGCGCTCGGCGATCGCCAAACCCTCCACGCCGACGGCGTGCCGCGCCAGGTTCATCATCGTGAACATGTACATCAGGCCGCGGTTTTCCTCGCCGATCAAATAACCGACCGCACCTTCATTATCACCATAGGCCAGCACACAAGTGGGGCTGGCGTGAATACCGAGCTTGTGCTCCAGTGACACGCAACGGACGTCGTTGCGCTGCGACAGCCCGCCGTGCTCATCCACCAGCACCTTGGGCACCAGAAACAGGGACATGCCGCGGGTACCTTCCGGAGCGTCCGGCAGGCGCGCCAACACCATGTGAATGATGTTCTCCGTCAGGTCGTGGTCTCCATAGGTGATGAAGATTTTCTGCCCGAACAGCCGGTAGTGATCGCCTTCCGGCATCGCCTTCATGCGCACCGCGCTCAGGTCGGATCCCGCCTGCGGTTCGGTGAGATTCATGGTGCCGGTCCACTCGCCGCTGACCATTTTGGGCAGAAACCGGTCCTTGAGTTCCGGAGATCCGTGCAGGATCAAAGCCTCCACTGCGCCCTGGGTCAACATGGGACAAAGCCCGAAGGACATGTTCGCGGCGTGCCACATCTCCTGTACGGCGGTGGCAATCAGCCAGGGTAAATTCTGTCCTCCATACTGTTCGGCAAAAGCCAGGGAATTCCAACCACCTTCAATAAACGTCCGGTAGGCGTCCTGCCAACCATCCGGGGTAGTCACGCGGTCCTCCACCAAGCGCGATCCTTGCTGGTCGCCGACCTGATTCAGCGGCGCCAGCACTTCCTGCGCCACCTTGGCGGCCTCATCGAGGACCGCAGCGATCAGGTCGGGAGTCGCCTCCTCGTTTCCCGGCAATCCCGACACCCCATCAAGGTCCGCCAACTCTTTCAACACAAACATCATCTCCGGAATGGGAGCGTGATAGCTTGTCATGGCTTAGAACTCCTGTTGCGTAAGACAACCGGCCGACGCGGAGGCGTCGCCTCGTTCAATCCAGCGCCGCGGAAAGTTTCGGCAGCGCGTCGAATAAATCACCGACCAGACCGTAATCGGCGACCTGGAAGATGGGCGCGTCTTCGTCCTTGTTAATCGCCACAATGACCTTACTGTCCTTCATCCCGGCCAGGTGCTGAATGGCCCCGGAGATGCCAACGGCGATGTACAACTCGGGCGCCACCACCTTGCCGGTCTGGCCGACCTGATAATCATTGGGCACATAACCGGCATCCACCGCCGCGCGCGACGCCCCCACCGCAGCACCCAGCTTATCGGCGAGTTCCTCGATCAGTTTGAAATTTTCGCTGCTCCCCAAGCCACGGCCACCGGCAATCACCACCCGGGCGCTGGTCAATTCGGGCCGCTCGGACCGGGTCAACTCCTGACCGACGAAACGCACGCGATCGCCGGGCTCCGCCGCCGGCTCAACGGCTTCCACCGCGGCCGCCCCGCCCTCCGCGGATGCGGCGGCAAAGGCCGTTGGCCGCGCGGTGACCAATATTTTTTGATCGCTGGTCTTGACCGTGGCCATCGCATTGCCAGCATAGATCGGCCGCACAAAGGTGTCCGGCGATTGCACAGCGACGATATCGGAGATCGGCGACACGTCGAGTAATGCACCCAATCGGGGCAACACGTTCTTTCCGAAAGTCGACGCCGGCGCCAACACATGGGTGTACCCGCCGGCGATGGCGGCAATTAAATCGGCCAGATTCTCGGCCAAGGGATGCAAATAAGATTCATGGTCGCACAACAACACCCGGTCGACACCGGCTATGACCGCGGCAGATTGCGACACGCCGCCGCAGCCATACCCGGCCACCAACACCGCCACCTCGGCATCGATGGCCAAGGCCGCAGTGATCGTATTCAGGGTTGCCGGCTTGAGCGCCTGGTTGTCGTGTTCGGCAATAACCAATACCGGCATCGTCAGATCACCTTTGCATCGTTCTTCAATTTGTCCACCAGTTCCTCCACCGAAGCGACCATGATCCCCCCGCTGCGAGCCGGTGGTTCCTCTACCTTGATTGTGCTGACTCGCGGCGCGACATCGATGCCCAGTTCTTCGATCGGGATGGTGTCTAATGGCTTCTTTTTGGCTTTCATGATATTGGGCAGCTTGACATAACGTGGCTCATTGAGCCGCAGATCGGCGGAGATGACTGCCGGGAGGAGCAGCGACAGGGTTTCCAGACCGCCATCAATCTCCCGCGTCACATCGACACGGCCATCGGAGAACTTAAGTGTCGAGGCGAATGCTCCTTGTGGCCAGTCCAGCAGCCCGGCCAGTATCTGTGCGGTTTGGTTGCAATCGTCGTCGATCGCCTGCTTGCCCATGATGACCAGGTCCGGCGACTCCCGATCGACGCATTCACGCAATACCTTGGACACCCCCAAAGGCTCGAGGTCCTGCTCGGTCTCAACCAGAATCCCGCGGTCGGCACCCATCGCCAGGGCGGTCCGTATCGTCTCTTGACACTGCGGCGCGCCTATGGAGATGGCGACGATCTCCTCGGCACGCCCGGCTTCCTGCAGCCGTATCGCCTCCTCAACGGCGATTTCATCGAACGGATTCATCGACATCTTGACATTCACCGTCTCCACACCGGAACCGTCCTGTCGTACGCGTACCTTGACGTTGTAATCGATGACGCGTTTGACCGGCACTAGTATTTTCATGATGCTTTTATTGTTCCCAAGCTGGAGGAGCCAGGCATGGTGGTGACGAAACCGACACCAATGCTAACCGCTCACTAATCACTGCGCAAACCCGCTGTTAAATGGTGTTGTGCCGCTCCAACTCCGTGATTTCAGCTTCGCTGTAACCCAGTTCCGACAGAATTGGCCGGCTGTGTTGGCCATGCTCCGGCGCCGGCCGATGCATCGAGAATTCGAAGTCGCTGAATTTGACCGGAAACGCGAAGTGTGTGGCCCGCCGCCCGTCGTCGCCGACTACCCGACGGGCCTGAAACTGTGGATGCTGCAGCGCCTCGGTAAAGGTCAGCACCGGTGAGAAGCAACAGTCGGCCTCTCCCAACCGGTCGACCCAGCGCGCCTGGGTCCGGGCGCTAAACAACCCCACCAACTCTCCACGCAGCTGTTCGCGCGCAGTATTGTCGGCCTCGAACACATCGACCCAGTCGGCGCGACCGATCGCGTTGCAGAACCGGCGCCAGAATTTTTTCTCCAGCGCCGCCAGCGCTACATGTCGCCCATCGGCAGTGGCGTAAACCGCATACCAGGGCAATCCCCCGCTCAACAGGTCTCCACCGCGCGGCGCGTCGCCACCCTGTTGATGCGCCATCAGGGGTATCACCGCGTGCGCCAACACGCAATCGGCCATCGCCACGTCGACATACCGCCCCTGGCCGGCGCGCTGCACATCAACGACGGCGGCAAGGATCGCCATCGCGGCGCTCAAACTGCCGCCCAGCAGATCGGCGTACTGGATATTGGGAATCGATGGCGGGCCGTGACGCGGGCCGGTTTGATCGATGACCCCGGTATAACTGCAATAATTCAAGTCGTGGCCGGCGACAGAACGATACGGACCGTCCTGACCGTAGCCGGTAATCGAACAGTACACGATCCGCGGATTGCGTTTCCGGACTTCGCAGTAACCCACGCCGAGGCGATCCACGGTCCCGGGCCGAAAGCCCTCCATGATGACGTCGCAGGTAGCGGCAAGACGGAGAAATACGTCGCGGCCGGACGCCTGTTTGAGGTCCAGTTTCAGCGACCGTTTGTTGCGATTGACGGCGTGATAATAGCTGCCCATCGAGCGCGCATAATCCCCGCGCTTGGGATCTTCCACCTTGATGACATCGGCACCCATATCCGCCAGATGCAGGCTGCACATCGGCCCCGGCAGCAATCGGGTCAAGTCAAGCACCCGGATCCCGGCCAGTGGCGGTGGTCGCACGGCGTCCTCCCGTCCGTGTCAGCGGACGCGCAGCCTGTCCGAGTATTCGGTGCTCCTGCTGCGCATTCGGGAAAGCGGCCCAACGCCGCGCAACCCGTCGTTAAATAGCGCGCTATTCTCCTCAGGTTTTCGACAATCTGTTCTCACTTTGCCACTTTCTCGCTATGGGACAGAACACTCGGACGGCTCCTAGCATTGGAGCGCCGGCAGACCGGCGAACAAATCGAGCGCCTCCGGATTGGCCAGCGCCTCCCGGTTCTTCACTGGGTCACCGTGCACCACGTTGCGCACTGCCAGTTCGACAATCTTACCGCTCTTGGTCCGCGGGATATCCGCGACCTGGATGATCTTGGCCGGCACGTGCCGCGGTGTCGTATTGTTGCGGATCTGGGAATTGATCCGCGCGGCGAGTTCGTCGTTCAGGCTCAGGCCCTCACGGAGCCGTACGAACAACACCACCCTCACGTCGCCCTGCCACTGCTGACCGATCACCAGACTCTCGACGACCTCCTCGATCTGCTCGGCCTGACGGTAGATTTCCGCGGTGCCGATGCGCACACCGCCAGGATTGAGCACTGCATCCGAGCGCCCGTAAATGATGACGCCTCCATGCTCCGTCAGTTCGATGTAGTCGCCGTGACACCAGACCCCCGGAAACTTTTCAAAGTAAGCGGCGCGGTACTTTTCGTCGCCTGGATCGTTCCAGAATCCAACCGGCATCGAGGGGAACGGGGCGGTACAGGCGAGTTCGCCCTTGCGCCCCGGCGGCAGCTCCTCGCCGTTTTCCCCCAGGGCGACGATCTGCATCCCCAGGCCGCGGCACTGGAGTTCGCCGCGCCAGACCGGCAGTATCGGACTACCGAGTACGAAACACGAAATAATATCCGTGCCGCCGGAGATCGAGGACAGGCACAGGTCCCGCTTGATGCGCGCGTACACGAAGTCGAAGCTTTCCGGCACCAGCGGCGAACCCGTAGAGGTCATTGTTTTCAGCCCGCTCAAGTCGTGGGTCTCGACGGGGGCGAGGCCGGCCTTTTTCACGGCGTCGATGTATTTAGCCGACGTGCCGAACACCGTCATGCCGTGCTCCTGGGCGAAGTCGAACAGTGCATTGCCGTCGGGATGAAACGGCGATCCATCGTAGAACATCAACGTCGCGCCGGCCGCGAGGCCGGATACCAGCCAGTTCCACATCATCCAGCCACATGTAGTGAAGTAAAACAAGCGGTCGCCCGGATGGATGTCGACGTGGAGGAGATGCTCTTTGAGGTGCTGAATCAAAGTACCGCCGGCGCCATGTACGATGCACTTGGGTCGTCCGGTGGTTCCGGAGGAGTACATGATGTACAGCGGATGATCGAACGGCAACTGCTCGAACTCGATGACGCCCGGCGCGAAACCGGCGGTGAAATCGGTCCACCACACCGCGTCCTCTATGTCGCCCAGTGTGCCCTGTGAGGACGCAAATGGAAACACCACCACCCGCTGCACCGAAGGCAGCTGAGCCTTGATCTGCCGAAGATTGGCGAGGCAGTCGTGCCGTTTACCCCCGTACAGGTAACTGTTGGCCGCGATCAGCACTTTCGGTTCGATCTGACCGAAGCGGTCGACCACGCCCTGAACACCGAAATCCGGGGAACAGGACGACCAGATCGCGCCGATCGATGTTGCGGCCAACATACCGATCAGCGCCTCCGGTGCGTTGGGGACGTACGCGCAGACCCGGTCGCCGACAGTCACCCCCATTGTGCGCAGGGCCTGCGCCAGGCGGGACACCTCGTCGGTGAGTTCATCGTGGGTGTAGGACCGCATCCGGGCGTCCTCACCGCAGGCTACCACGGCCAGGTCTGCGCCCCGGCGGCGCAGGAGATTCTCAGCGAAATTCAGGCGAGCATCGGGAAACCAACGGGCCCCGGGCATACGATCGAAGCCTTCGACCACCGCGCCGCCGCGGTCGCTGGCGACGACACCCGCAAATGACCAGACTTCCGGCCAAAATTTATCGGGAAACTCATTCGACCACCGATAGAGATCTGCATATTCCGCCAGGGCCACGCCGTGCGCCTCCTCAACGCGGCGCATGAACTCGGTGACCTTGGCCTGTTCGATACGCTTTGCGGACGGCCGCCAGAGTGGCTCGCTCACGCCCAGCCTCCCAGGTCAATCCTCGGCAATGCTGACCACGGTGCGCCCGGTGACCTTGCCGTGGATATAGTCGTCGAAGACGCCCGGAAGATCCGCAAAGGCCACTCGCTGGGTCACGATGCGGTCCAAGTATCGCGGCCGCAGATCGCTGCCCAAGCGCTGCCAGGCGCTCTGGCGCATCGACGCGGAACACAACACCGAGTTGATGCCCAACAGCGACACGCCTCTGAGAATGAACGGCATCACCGTCGTATTCAACTCATGACTGGCGGCTAAGCCGATGGACGCAATGTTTCCGAACGGTTTGGTGCTGCGGGTCAACCAGGTCAACACGTCGCCGCCGAGATTATCGACCGCACCACCCCACTCGGCGCGTTCCAGCGGCCGCTTGCCCAGGTCGGTCTCCTCCCGCAGCAGCACCCGCGAGGCCCCCAAACCAATCAGATATTCCTCGGCGGATTTCTTGCCGGTGTAGGCCACCACGTCGTAGCCCGCGCCCGACAGGATATCAATGGCGATGCTGCCCACGCCGCCGGTTGCCCCGGTCACCAGGATGGGACCGTGTTCCGGTGTCTGGCCGTTGTTCTCCATCCGCTGCACCGCCAGCGCGGCGGTAAACCCGGCCGTACCAATGGCCATGGCGTCGAACTCCGATAAACCGTCGGGGATGGCCACCGCACAATCCGCCGGGACCCGGACATACTCTGCGTATCCGCCGTCGCGGATTTCCGAGAGCTCACAGCCGCAGACCACAACCGGGTCACCGGGTTTGAAACGATCGCTCGCCGATGTCTCAACCCGTCCCGACACGTCGATGCCGCCCACGAGCGGGTACTTGCGGAGGATCTTTCCTGTGCCGGTGGCGGCCAGCGCGTCTTTGTAGTTGACGTCAGAAAAAGCGGAGCGGATGACGACATCACCTTCGGTCAGGTCATCGACGCTAATGGACTCGAACCGAGCCGATATCTTACCGTCATCGTTGTGGATTCGGTAGGCCTTGAACGCTTGCATTGACTCTCCATCCCGGTGGTTTGTTTTGGTGAGTCGGAAATCTACTGCGGTTCGCCGTCAATGTAAAACCGGTGTCCTCAATCGACCCCGGTCCCCGGGATTGACTCGCCGACGATCCAGAACCCGCTGTTGGAAACGCCCCCGCGCTCGACCACCGAGCCCCCTTCGACGGCGATACTCGACCCGTTGACCCGGAATACCGCGGGCTCGGCGCTGATCAGCACCGATTCGGCGGCCTGCCCCGGATTGAGCCGCGGGGTAAAGCGCCAGACGATCCGCGTGCCGTTGACCCGCATGCCGGTCAAAACCCAATCGTCGCCCCACCCGACCAGCCGTTCGACCAGCGTACGGCGATCCTGAACTCCGAGCAGCCGGTCCAACTCCTTGAGCGTCCGGTCCACCAGCCGGTTGTCGGCGTCGCTGGCCGGCGGGTCCACGGAGAGCGGGTTCCAATACAGAAAGTCTTCGATGCCGGTTAACGCGATGTGCAGCAGCAGCTCCTGATAGTAATCGGAGTCCCGCAACAGGCTGTCCTTGAATCGCTTGTACGAAATCCAGGGATAGATAGGCACCGACGACGACAACTTCATCGCGCGGACTTTATTCAGCGCATAGCGGAACGCGTTATAGGGGTTTCGTTCGTACGGGACGCGGCCGTCGAGTTTGAGACGGGATACGTTGCCCAACCAGCCGTAAAGCTCTCTGGATTGGTGTGTGCCGATGTGTACACCTGCGTAGTATCTGTGCTTATGATGCCCGTTCAGGTCCGGCAGATGGTGCGACGGGTCCTGGTAATAAAAGCCGTAGTTCGACATCTTCACGGTGGGGAACACACTTCGCACTGGCTCATACACGGCGGCGTTGACCTGTTCGGCGAACAATTCGTGCATCACGCCGTTCCATTTCAGGTACTCATCACCGCGGTACCAGTGAATCACCCGCTCCAACTCCGCAAAGCCCAAGCGCCCGGCGAGGCGCCCGAACCGAGGATCGCCGGCGATGGCGGCAAAGTAGGCCTCAATGCCGCAGGCGTTGCGCTGCGCTTGCTGATACAGGAACCAAGTGGTGGGTACTTGCTCGAAATCCAACACCACCACATCGACCGCCCCGCCGATGGCCGCGTAACGGGTGAAAAACTCGGCAAACCGCGCCCGGACCTCCGCGCGACCACGCTCCCACCAGACGCCCGGGTACGGTGCTCCGCGCCCACTCGGGTCCCGGCAGACCGCCGGTGACCCGGTGGCGTCTCGGAGCACATCCTGAGGATGATGCGCCATAGAATTGTGCAGATCCCAACTGAACAGCGCGCGGTGGCCGGGCGGCATCGCGTCCGCCGCCGCCTTTGCCCGGCGCAGCGCCGAGCTCATGTCGGACAGATCGGACCAGCGCAGCCAATGCAGTGGAACGATGCTGTCAAGGCCGCCGGCAACCTCGCGCCAGCTGTAGGCGAAGGTCTTGCCGCTTTGCTGGGCACCCACCACCACCGGGACAACGGCCATTACACCGACCAGCACGGCGCGGCGCCAGCAACAGGCTCGTCCTGAGCTTGGAGCTTTGTTACGCTGTACCGGCTTCACCGATCACCTGTTGTAGAACCATGCTCACTGGAGGCCTTCATGAACGAGGACGACATCTTCGCCAAGATCATCCGCCGTGAAATACCGGCGGACATCGTCTTTCAGGACGACCGCGTGACCGCTTTTCGCGATATTAGTCCGCAGGCGCCGACCCACATTCTCATCGTCCCCAACAAACCAATCCCGACGGTGAACGACGTCACCGAAGCGGACGAGGCCGATCTGGGACATCTGTTCGTGGTCGCCGCTACGCTGGCCCAACGGGAGGGAATCGCCGAAAACGGTTACCGGCTGATCGTCAACACCAACCGCGACGGCGGACAAGTAGTGTTTCATGTGCACATGCATTTACTGGGGGGGCGGCCGATGGGCCGCATGGTGGCAAAACCGGCTTGAGAGCGGCGCGCCGCGGCACGCGGCAGGAGCCCGGCCTCACATCAACACTCCGATTACCGCACCTGTAGAACAGGTGGCCAGCGTGCCGCCGACGATGCTCTTCAGGCCCAACGCCACGATCTCTTCGCGACGCTCGGGAACCATGGTGGTCAATCCCCCGATCATGATGCCGAGACTGCCGAAATTGGCAAAGCCGCACAACGCATAGCTGATGATCAGTCGGCTGCGTTCGCTGAGCGCGTCGGGGGGCAGCTCGGCCAACCGCAGATACGCCAGAAATTCGTTCAGTACGGTCTTGGTTCCCATCAGCGAACCGGTCGTCGCCGCCTCGTTCCAGGGAATCCCCATCAACCAGGTGACCGGCGCCATCAGGTAACCGAGCAGCCGCTCCAGACTGATCTTCTCACCGCCGACGTCCGGAATTACACCCAGCACCGCGTTGACCAGGTGCACCAGGGCAACGAATACGATCAGCATGGCGACGATGTTCAGAAACAACAGCAGACCATTTTGGGTGCCGCGCGTAATCGCGTCCATACTGCTGGCGGCATCGCTGACAATATCGATTTCCACCTCGGTTGCCGCACGATCATCCGGTACCATGAGCTTGGCAACGGTGATCGCCGCCGGGGCGCTGATGATGGACGCTACCAGCAAGTGCCCGACCGCATCGGGAATAACGCCCTGCAGAAAGGTCGCATAAAGAATCAACACCGTCCCCGCGATGGTCGCCATACCGGCGCACATCAGCATGAACAATTCACTGCGCGACAGGTTCTTCAAGTACGGGCGCACGAACAACGGCGCCTCGACCATACCGACGAAGACATTGGCCGCCGTGCCCAGGCCCACGGCACCCCCGATGCCAAGCGTTTTCTGCAGCGCCAGGGAGAAGCCCCGCACCACGGCCGGCAGAATCCGCCAGTGTGTCAACAACGCCGTCAAAGCGCTGATCACGATCACCAGGGGCAAGGCACGAAACGCCAGCACAAAACTTGACCCAACACGGGTCTCCTCGAAGGGCAGCGACCCGCCACCCAGGTACCCGAACACAAACGAGGAACCCGCCTCAGTGGCGTTCTGCAGGATCACCACCGCATCGTTCAGCAGGCCGAACACATCGCGGCTGAGCGGCAGCTTGACCAACACCGCTGCCAGGGTAATCTGAATGCCGATGCCGGCAACAACGGTGCGCCACACCGCCACCTGCCGGCGTTCGCTGAGCAGCCAGGCGATGGCGATGATGGCGAACAGCCCTAATGCGCTCCTGAGATTGTCCATGCGGCGGAAGACTTGCGTTTTCTTTCGTTGAGAGACGCTTATGCCGGAGAACCGCAGTTTATGTCATCGCGGTTATTCCCGTCCAAACAGGTCACAGCCGGCCGACAGCGCCGTCAACGGTCTGCAGTCGGCACCGCGGCCGGCAATGGGAAACTGAGCCAGGCCAGCAGGTATAACAACATCGCCGCCAGGACGACTGCCGTAAACCCGAAATGAATCGCCAACAGGGTCGCGAGCACCGCGCTGATCACCGAGGCACACCCGTTGACCCCCCACGCCCACGGTACGAGCTGGGGCGCGTCCTCACCCAGCTGCAACAAGCCAACTGGAAACGGCATGCCCATTCCGAACGCGAGCGGTGCGATCAGTAGTACGGCGACGCCGATCTTGACCGGGATTGGCTGCGCCAAGAGCAGATCGAACAACGGCCCCAGCAACCACAGATACAGCCCGGCGACAACGCAGATACCAGCCACCGCAGCGCCGGCGATCCACTGTGGCGTGCGCACCGACATCCGGTGATGAGCCGTGGCGCTGCCGAGTCCGGCGAAAACCAAAAACGCAGTCAGCGTGACCGTAATCGCGTACAACGGGTGCTGCAGGAACAGCAGGAATTTCTGGATAAACGCAATCTCGACGAACAAGAACGCGAGCCCGATGGCAAAGAAATACCCGAAGACCCGCAATGCAGGCAACGGTGCCGATGATTCCACCCGGCGCCGGCGCCGCAGAATCCACAACGGCAGCAGAATCAGCCCGGCGCTGGCGATTACTGCCTTGAGCAGAGTAGCGGCCAACACGAGGTAACCGAGCTCAACCAGCGGCGTGCCGCCACGGCCACGCAGCGACAGGATCTCCGCCATGACTCCCCACTTGTGAAAGTGGAAGAAATACGGGCGGTCGTCCGTGGAGGGACGGATGTCGTACTTGTAACGCTCGAGGAATTGATCGCGCCGCGGGCCGAGCAGTGCCACGGCAGCCTCATGGAAAAACGGCCGCGACAACACGTTGAAGCGATTTGCTTCGCTACGCTGGAGGCCCGGATGCCACACCAGGTCGAAGGCGCGCGGCTCGGTAAAACGGCGCATGGCGGCGATTTCGCCTGGCGTGACCTCGCCGTTCTTGATCAACAGCGTGCTGGTCTGCCAGCTCCGGATCATCATTAACCGGCGGCCGGGATCTACCAGGCCGGCGTCGGTCAGCGCCGCTACCGCGGTGGCGAACAGTTTCAGCGTGTCCCGTGGCGGCAGCTTGACCCATCGGGTCAGAGACAGGTACCCGTCCGGCTCGAGTCGCGCCAGGTAGGTCTTCAGCGCCTCCACCGTGTACAGATAACTCTCATTGAGCGCGTACAAGCCCGCCGAGGACGCCGCAAACGAATCGAGCAAGGCCAGTTGAATGAGATCGTACCGTTCCGCCGCACCGGCCACGAAACCCCGCGCTTCGCCGACGTGCACGTCCACCGCCGGGCTTCCTGGCGGACCGGAATAGACCGGCGCGCGGCTCTGCACGATGTCGACCACATCCGGGTTGAGTTCAACAGCGGTAATCCGACCGACGCCGTGCAGGCGCGCCTGCTGGATATCCGCGCCTCCACCCGCCCCTAGGATCAGCACCCGGCGCAGCGGACGCAGATGATAGGGCAGCGCGGAGGTCAGGTAATCGAGGTATTTCAACCCGGTGGCATCGAGATTGATGAACGTCGGATTGTCCGCATCGGTGAAGATGGCGGTCTGGGCCGTGGGGCCCTTAACGGCCCGGATGCTCAAGCCCGGTGCGTGCCGCAGCGGGACTTGCGGACTCTCGACAACGCTGAGATATCCGAGGGGACTCGAGCGCTCGTCGGCGATCCGCGTCCCCGGGATCCGCAGGGTCTGACTCAGCCCTTTGTAGGGCGACACCGCGAGCCGCTGCGCAATGGGGGCCCAAGCCAGCACCACGAGCCCGGCGAGCGCCGCCACCGCGACCCATCGGCGTCCCGCCGCCGCCAACTCCCAGACCGCCGCCACCACCGCGGCCAGGCCTAGCGCAGCCAACACCTTGAGCGTCGCCAACGGCGGCAGGAGGAACATCAAGCCGACGACCACAACGCTTCCCGCGCCGGCGCCGGCCAGATTGTACGCGTAGATGCGCGGCATTTGATCCCGATGGTGCATCAAGGTAAGGGCGGTAACGTTGGCGGCGACAAAGAACGGCAGTGTCAGCAGCAGGTACACAGCCGCCAGATACAACAGCTGCCAGGGATCCCACAACACCTCCTCGGCGTTAAACGGGATGCGCTGGGCAATGTGGAAGCACGCCACGGCGGTGACCGGGAACAGGGCGACATTAGCGAGCAGGACAGCCGTGTAGCGCCTGGCCAACCGATGTTGAGTTACGGCGAGAAAGGTCCCGCTCACCCCGTAGCCCAACAACGCCAGGCTGATGACCAGGTATGCGAAATGGTGCCACTGAACGATGGACAACAGCCGCATCAGCAGCACCTCGAGCGCTAGCGCCAACCCGGAGGTCAAGGCAACGGTGAACAGTGGCGGTCGAGTCACTGCGGCTGCCGCCTCAGCGCAATCCGGCTTGCCCGCCCTGACGAGATCAATGGCCTCCCGTCAGTGGCACGAAACGTACCGGCAGAATCTGCCGCGTGGTGACAGATCCGGCGTCGTCTTTGACCACCATCAGCAGCTCCTGCACCATGAAGCGGGTCCCAACCGGGATGATCATCCGGCCCCCGGGTTTGAGCTGCTCGATCAATGGAGGCGGAACATGACTCGCCGCCGCGGTCACTACAATGGCATCGAACGGCGCGTGTTGCCGCCATCCGAAATAGCCATCCCCGGCGCGCACAGTGATATTCGAGTAACCGAGCCTCTGCAGCCGTTGTCGTGCCTGCTCGGCGAGCGGCTCGATGATCTCAATCGAGTACACCTGTGACACCAGTGCGGCGAGCACCGCCGCTTGATATCCAGAACCCGTGCCGACCTCGAGGATTCGATCGCCGGCCTCGACATCCAGTAAATCCGTCATCAGGGCGACAATATAAGGCTGCGAGATGGTCTGTCCGTGGCCGATCGGCAGCGGCCGGTTTGCATAAGCGTGGCGGCGTGCGCCGCGCGGCACGAACTCGTGTCGGGGCACCTTGCCCATCGCCAGCAGGACGTCCGGGTCCGCTCGATCCTGACCGATGTAGTTCGCGGTATCCTGATAGTCGGCGCGGATGGCACTGAGCATACCGTCGCGGGCGAGCCGATGGCGCTGCGTATCGACGCTGGCGGCATGAACGACGGCTGTCAGGATGAGCGTACACAGCCCGATCACTGTCAGAGGTGCTCGTTTTGAAGCACTGGAAGATGGTCCCGCCGTCATCGCTGTAACACCGTTCCGGCCGTATGGTCTGTGCCCTAGTGTACTGCTATATTAAATTTTTTGAGATAAATTGGATATCACGCTTGAAGCCGCCGACCTTGAAGCAGACAATGCGCGCTCGTCGATCGTGCAGGTGGGCACAATGGCGGTGGGTGGCGTCTGCCGCGATCGGTGGCACGCGGTTGGATGTGCTTGGGATGTAAGGAGTGTTCTTGAAGATCAAAAAAGGCTTGGACCTCCCCATCACCGGGGCCCCCGAACAGACCATAGAGGACGCCACCGCCGTTTCGTCGGTGGCCCTGCTCGGCGGCGATTACCTCGGCATGAAGCCCACCATGCAGGTGCAGGTGGGTGACCGCGTCAAGCTAGGACAGGTGTTGTTCACCGATAAAAAAACCGCCGGGATCAACTACACGGCCCCAGGCGGCGGGGTGGTGACTGAAATAAATCGCGGCGCACGCCGGGTGCTGCAGTCCGTCGTGATCCAACTCGAGGGTGACGAAGAGGAGACCTTCGACGTCTACGACCGCGGCGATCTTGGGCAATTGACCGACGAGCAGGTCAAACAAAACTTGCTGGCCTCCGGACTGTGGACCTGCCTGCGCGCCCGGCCCTACAGCAAAGTGCCGAATCCCGATACCCGGCCGCACTCGATCTTCGTCACAGCGATGGACAGCAATCCGCTGGCCGCGCACGCGCCGACAGTGATCCGCAAACAAGCGCAGGATTTCGCCGACGGCTTGGTAATTATGGCTAAATTGACCGACGGCCGGGTGTTCGTGTGCACCGAGCCCGGCTCGGGGATTCAGACCGGCGACGCGCCGCAGATCACGGTCGCCGAATTCAGCGGCCCGCACCCAGCCGGCCTGGTCGGCACGCATATCCATTTTCTCGACCCGGTGGGCGCCGGCAAAACGGTCTGGCACGCGAACTATCAAGACGTCGTTGCCGTCGGCAAGCTGTTCACCTCCGGGCGGCTGTGGGTCGGACGCACGCTCTCGCTGGCCGGTCCATTAGTGGTGAAGCCCAGGCTCGTTCGCACCCGTATCGGAGCCAATTTGAAGGAACTGCTGAGCGGGGAGCTGCTCCGGGCCGACTGCCGGGTCATTTCCGGCTCGGTGTTTTCCGGCCGCCGCGCCGCGGGGTGGGCCGGCTTCCTGGGCCGCTATCACAACCAGATCACGGTCATTGCCGAGGGAAGGGAGCGCGAACTGCTGGGTTGGATCAAACCAGGATGGAACAAGTTTTCCGTGACCAACGTGTTCGTGTCCGCCCTGCTGCGCAAGCGCAAGCGGTTTGCTTTGACGACATCGGAACAAGGCAGCCCACGCGCGATGATTCCGATCGGCAGTTACGAGCAGGTCATGCCCTTGGACATCCTGCCGACCCAACTGCTGCGCGCACTGCTGGTCCAGGATACCGACACGGCGCAGGCGTTGGGCTGCCTGGAGCTGGACGAGGAAGACCTGGCGCTGTGTTCTTTTGTTTGCCCAAGCAAGTACAACTTCGGCCCGGAGCTCAGAAACAACCTGGACCAGATCGAGAAAGAAGGTTGATGTCCCGCCTGCGCAGACTGCTCGACCGCGCGCAGCCTCTGTTCACCAAAGGCGGCCCGTACGAGAAGTTCAACGCCCTGTTCGAGGCGGTGGACACTTTCTTCTACACACCCGCTGACGTGACCCGTCAAGCGCCGCACGTGCGCGACGGTATCGACGTGAAACGGGTAATGGGCTATGTGGTGATCGCTGCCGTCCCGGCGATCCTGATGGCGTTGTGGAACACCGGGTATCAGGCCAACTCGGCGATGGCGGGTCTCGCCGTCGACTCGGCGCCCGGCTGGCGCGGCGCGGTCCTGGACGGCCTGGGGGTCGGCTACGACCCGGCCAGTGTCTGGGCCTGCGCGTGGCACGGCCTGCTCTACTTCCTGCCGGTGTATTTGGTCACTCTCGCGGTGGGGGGATTCTGGGAGGTGCTGTTCGCCGCAGTGCGCAATCATGAAATCAACGAGGGCTTCTTCGTCACTTCCATGTTGTTCGCGTTGATTGTGCCGCCGGCCATTCCCTTGTGGCAGGTGGCGTTGGGCATATCTTTCGGCGTGGTGATCGCCAAGGAAGTCTTCGGCGGCACCGGTAAGAATTTTCTCAACCCTGCGCTGGCCGGCCGGGCGTTCATCTTTTTCGCGTTCCCGGCCCAGATGTCCGGCGACGGGGTGTGGACGGCGGTGGACGGCTTCAGCGGCGCCACTCCGTTGGCGCTGGCCGCGGTCGGCGGCGTGGAGGCGATCACCGCTGCGGGAGTGACATGGTGGCAGTCGTTTTTCGGTGAAATACAGGGATCCCTAGGAGAGACCTCAACCCTGGCCTGCCTGTTGGGGGCGGTGTTCCTGCTCTACACCAAGGTGGCGTCCTGGCGCATCATGGCCGGTGTGGTCGCCGGTATGATCGTCACCACGTGGCTGTTCAACCTGATCGGCAGCGCCACCAACCCGATGTTCGAGCTCCCCTGGCACTGGCATATCGTGCTCGGCGGCTTCGCGTTCGGCACCGTGTTCATGGCCACCGACCCAGTGTCCGCCGCAATGACCGACACCGGCAAGTGGATCTTCGGTATCCTAATCGGCTTCATGACCATCGCCATTCGAGTCGTCAATCCCG
The DNA here is from genome assembly GCA_947258785.1 of uncultured Gammaproteobacteria bacterium. Classification (GTDB taxonomy): domain Bacteria; phylum Pseudomonadota; class Gammaproteobacteria; order Arenicellales; family JAANXG01; genus CAMYJT01. The sequence continues at coordinate 27,324 of CAMYJT010000011.1, read as the reverse complement.
CTTACCCGGAAGGCATCATGCTCGCCATCCTGTTCGCCAACATCTTCGCACCGCTGATCGACTATTTCGTCGAGCGGGCGAACATCCGCAGACGGCGGCGGCGCAGTGCGTAAACCGCCGGCGGTGTCCACATGGCGGAACCGGCTGCTCGGCCGGTGGCGGGCGGTCCTCGCCCTGCCCAACAACAGCACGCTTAAAACCATGCTGGTGGCGTTGGCCGTGTGCCTGGTCTGCTCCGTGGTCGTATCCGCCGCCGCCGTGTTACTCAAGCCCCTACAGGACGACAATCGGTCCCTCGACCGCAAACGGAACATTCTCGAGGTGGCCGGCTTATACCAAGCGGGTCAGGACGTGAACCTGCTGTTCGGGCAAGTGGAGCCCAAGATGGTCGAGCTCGCCAGCGGTGAATTCGTCGATGACGGCGTTATCGACCCGGCCGCATACGACCCGCTGCGCGCGGCCCGCGATCCGGCGCAAAGCACCGAGGTGCGACCGGACCGCGATTTCGCGAACATCGGCCGGCGGGAGCGCTACGCCACCGTATACCTGGTGAGACGGGATGACCGCCTGCAGCACCTGATCCTGCCGGTGCGTGGCCTGGGCCTGTACTCCACACTGTACGGCTTCCTCGCCCTCGAGGCGGACGCCACGACGGTGTTCGGTTTCAGCGTTTACGAACATGGGGAAACCCCGGGTCTGGGCGGTGAGGTCGATAATCCGAAATGGCGGGCCCAGTGGCGGGGCAAGGCGGTCTACGACGAGAACGGGGCCCTGCGCATCGAGGTGATCAAGGGCGCCGTTGCCGACGACAGTCCGTCGGCGAGGCACCAGGTGGACGGTTTGAGCGGTGCAACATTGACCAGCCGGGGGGTCAGCAACATGCTGCGGTTCTGGCTCGGCGACGACGGCTTCGGTCCATTACTCAATAAACTCAGATCGACAGGCGAAAAGGCATGACCGGCGCGACGAGAAAGGCCCTCCTTGATCCACTGTTCAACAACAATCCGATCACCTTGCAGATCCTGGGTATCTGTTCGGCGCTGGCGGTGACCACGACACTCGCCGCTTCATTGGTCATGTGTCTCGCCTTGACCGTTGTGCTGGTGCTGTCCAGTGGGGCCATCAGCCTGATCCGGAATCACATCCCAACCAACATCCGCATCATCGTGCAAATGACAATCGTCGCCTCCCTGGTGATCGTCGTGGATCAATTTCTGAAGGCCTACGCCTATCAGATCAGCAAGCAATTATCGGTGTTCGTCGGACTGATCATCACCAACTGCATCGTCCTCGGCCGGGCCGAGGCGTTTGCAATGAGCAACCCGGTGCGCTTAAGCATGCTCGACGGCCTCGGCAACGCGATCGGCTACAGCCTGATCCTCGTCATCGTCGGCGCCCTGCGGGAGCTGCTGGGCGCCGGCAGCCTGCTGGGCTACCAGCTCCTGCCGTTGGTCACCGAGGGCGGCTGGTTTCATCCGGTGGGGATCATGCTGCTGCCGCCCAGTGCGTTTTTTATCATCGGCCTGCTGATCTGGGCGCTGCGGACATGGAAGACCGAGCAGATCGAAAAGCCTGAATATCAGATTCATCAGGTACATAGAACGGAGGTCCTCTGATGGAGGCGTCTTTGAGCCTGTTTGTGCGGGCGGTCTTCGTCGAAAATCTCGCCCTGGCGTTTTTCCTGGGCATGTGCACGTTCCTCGCCATTTCAAAAAAGATCGAGACGGCCATCGGGCTCGGTGTGGCCGTGGTGGTGGTACAGGTGATCACCGTGCCTCTGAACAACCTGATCTTTCACTATCTGCTCAGCGCCGGAGCGCTGACGTGGATGGGACTGGCCGACGTCGATCTGAGCTTCCTCGGACTGATCAGCTACATCGGTGTAATCGCCGCCATGGTGCAGATCCTGGAGATGACCCTGGACCGCTACTTTCCAGCCCTGTACAACGCGCTGGGCATCTTTCTGCCCTTGATCACCGTTAACTGCGCAATCCTGGGCGGCACCTTGTTCATGGTCGAACGGCACTACGACTTTGGCGAGAGCGTGGTCTACGGGCTGGGCAGCGGCGTCGGCTGGGCCCTGGCGATTGTCGCCCTCGCCGGCTTACGCGAAAAACTCAAATACAGCGACGTTCCGGACGGACTGCAGGGACTGGGCATCACGTTTATCACCGTCGGCCTGATGTCGCTGGGTTTCATGGCGTTTTCCGGCATTCAACTGTGATGACCATCGGCGCAAGAGCGAGGCGGGGGCCATGTTAGAGGTGAGTCTGGGCGTGTCCTTGTTCACCGCCATCGTGTTCGCACTGGTGTGGGTGATTCTGCTCGCCAAGTCGAGGCTGGTGGCCAGCGGCAACGTCAAGATCACCGTCAACGGCGAACGGATCGTTGAAGCACCGGTGGGATCTAAACTGCTCGGGGCCCTGGCCGATGCCCGGCTCCTGGTGCCGTCGGCCTGCGGCGGTGGCGGCACCTGCGGGCAGTGCCGGGTGAAGATCTTCGCCGGCGGCGGCGCCATCCTACCGACCGAGACCTCGCTCATCAACAAACGGGAAGCCGCCGCGGGCGAGCGGCTCTCGTGTCAGGTAACCGTCAAGCAGGACATGCAGATCCAGGTCTCCGAGGAAGTGTTCGGGGTCAAGCAGTGGGTGTGCAAAGTCAAGTCCAACCGCAACGTCGCTACCTTCATCAAGGAACTCGTTTTGTCGCTGCCGGAAGGGGAGTCCATCGAATTCCGGGCCGGCGGCTACGTCCAGATCGACTGCCCGCCCTATCGCGCCCGCTTTACCGAGTTTCAGATCGAGCCGGAGTTTCAAGACGAATGGAACCGCTACGATCTATGGCGTTACGAGTCAGTGGTCAAACAGCCGGTAACACGCGCCTATTCGATGGCCAACTATCCCGAAGAGAAGGCCATCATCATGTTGAACGTGCGCATCGCTACCCCTCCACCGGGACTGCCCAACGCCCCGCCCGGCGCCATGTCGTCCTACCTCTTCAATCTCCGGCCGGGCGACGAAGTGACGGTGTCCGGTCCGTTCGGGGAGTTTTATGCCCGCGACACTGACAATGAAATGGTGTTCGTCGGCGGCGGCGCCGGAATGGCACCGATGCGATCACACATCTTCGACCAGCTGGAGCGCCTCCACACGCCGCGAAAGATGAGCTTCTGGTACGGGGCGCGGAGCCGCCGCGAGATGTTCTACGTCGAGGATTTCGATGCCTTGCAGGACAGATACGCCAACTTCCAATGGTTTACCGCACTTTCCGATCCCCAGCCGGACGACCAGTGGACCGGCTACACCGGATTTATTCATCAAGCGCTGCACGACCACTACCTCAGCGAACACCCAGCCCCCGAGGACTGCGAGTTCTATCTGTGCGGCCCACCAATAATGAATGCGGCGGTAATCAAGATGCTGCTGGACCTTGGGGTCGAGCGTGACAACATTCTCCTCGACGACTTCGGCGGCTAGCTGGCGCACGGGGGCGGAATGAGCGATTGCGCCGATACCCAGCGTCACATCCACCACAGATCGATTTGCTTATGTCAATCAAGTTGATCGCGGCTTATTTCGCCGCCTCGATGCAATCTGTGAGACCGGGCGCGAGTGAGGGACTGCACACGCTGCGCGCCGTCCTGGCAGTCGGCCTGCTAACGGCCTGCGGGGCGGATCCACCGGTCCGGCTGACCCATATCGCCGGAACGACGATGGGGACCCACTACAACATCAAGCTCGTCAATCGCCAACAGGAGCTGAGCACCGCACAATTGCGAACCAACGTCGATGCGATTCTCGCGCGTGTTAATCAACAGATGTCCACCTATCGAAGCGACTCCGAACTGTCACGGCTGAATCGTAACGCGACCACCGAGTGGATCGGCGCATCGACAGATCTGCTCACCGTCATCGACGCCGCCGGCCGCATCAGCCGGCTCACCGGGGGTGCGTTCGACATCACCGTTGCTCCCCTGGTCGACCTTTGGGGCTTTGGCCCGGCACAGTCCGGACACCGCGTCCCCACCCACCAAGAATTGCAGGAGGCCTTGGCCCGGGTGGGTTACGCAATGGTTTTAACTAGACGGTCGCCGCCGGCGATACGAAAACTCGACAAGGACCTGAATATCGATCTGTCCGCCATCGCCAAGGGTTTTGCCGTTGACCGGATCTGCGAATATCTGGAGTCTGTCGCTGTGGCCGACTACATGGTCGAAATCGGCGGTGATTTGCGGGTGCGGGGGCGTAATGACCGGGGTGCAGCGTGGTCGATTGCCGTCGAGTCGCCCCGCCCGGGAAATCGCCGTGTACAACGGCTGTTGCAGCTCCACGATCAAGCGATGGCAACGTCCGGTGACTACCGGAATTACTTCGAACGCGACGGCCTGCGCTACTCCCATACCATCAATCCCATCGACGGGCTTCCCGTCTCCCATAACCTGGCCTCGGTCACTGTGCTGAGCGACACGGCCATGGTGGCGGACGCCTTAGCCACCGCATTACTGGTACTCGGACCGGAAGCCGGGCCGGCGCTGGCGGAACACCAACGACTGGGCGCATACTTCATTATGAGAACCGCTGACGGCTACGCCGAGCAGGCCACGCCCCAGTTCGACCGATTTGTCTCAAAATAGGTAAGTGACGATGACGACTTTTGTCCTCAGCTTCGTGACGCTGCTTTTCGCCATGTTCGGCATGGCCATCGGCGTCGTCTTTGGCCGCCACGCCATCCGCGGGAGCTGTGGAGGTGTGAAACCAACAGACGGGACACAGCGCTGCACAGGGTGCGGAGCATGCAGCGGCGGCCCTGAGGGCGGCCGGGACGAACCGCACACGTAATCCTGGGGAGGGCATCATGCTGAAAGACATCACCGTCAGCGAGTTCATGGCTGCCAACCCGGTCACCTTCACCGCGGAGATGGAAATCCTGCACGCCATTCACGCATTAGTGGAAAACCGCATCTCGGGCGCACCGGTCATTGACGATCATGGCGACCTGATCGGTATGCTCTCCGAACAGGACTGCATCGCGGTGGCCCTCAACGCCGCCTACCATGGGGAATGGGGCGGTAAAGTGTCCGAATACATGAATCACGAAGTGCGGACGATCGATGCCGAGGCAAGCATCGTCGATGTGGCGGAAATGTTTATGAACGCGCCGTACCGCCGCTATCCAGTGGTCAAAGACAACCGATTGATCGGCCAGATCAGCCGCCGTGATGTGCTCAGGGCGCTCGCCGTGCTGCGCTGAAATCGTTGACCCGCAGGCATCGGCCGAGCCCGCTTAGGCGGCAGCAATTTTGACTGAGGAGGATTCACATGACCGTTCACGTCGCGCTTGCTCAAAAACCTCCGATGTTGCTTGATCTGCAGGCAACGATGGCCGCGGCCGTGGCGACGGTCGAGGCGGCAGCGGCCCGGCACAGTCAATTGATCATCTTTCCGGAGGCATACCTGCCGGGTTATCCGACCTGGGTCTGGCGCCTGCGACCCGGTGCCGACATGGCGCTGTCGGGCAAGCTCCATGCCCGGCTGCGCGAAAATTCCGTGGACATCGACGCCGGCGGGCTGGACCCCCTGTGCGAGGCCGCCGCCAGATATGGCGTAACCGTTGTCTGCGGTTTGCACGAATTGGACGGCCGCTACAGCGGCACCACGCTGTTCAATACGGTAGTGATCATTGGTCCAGACGGCCGCGTCCTCAACCGGCACCGCAAGCTGCTGCCGACCAACCCGGAGCGCATGGTTTGGGGCCGCGGGGACGCCAGCGGATTGAACGTGGTGGATACCCCGGTGGGACGCATCGGCTGTCTCCTCTGTTGGGAAAACTACATGCCGTTGGCCCGCTACGCCTTGTATGCGCAGAACATCGACATCTATGTCGCACCCACTTGGGACTGCGGCGAGAGTTGGCTCGCCACCATGCGGCACGTGGCCAAAGAAGGCGGCTGTTGGGTGGTCGGACTGGCCACCGCGATGCAAAGCGGTGACGTACCAGCGGCGTTCCCCGGGCGGGAGACCTTGTTTACTGACGATGACGAGTGGTTGTGCGACGGTGACGCCGTGGTCGTCAAACCCTTCGGCGAGGTGATTGCCGGACCGCTGCACCGGCAAAAAGATGTCCTCTACGCGGACATCGACGTCTCGGCCGCGGCGCGGGCGCGCCGATCCCTCGACGTGACCGGGCACTACGCGCGGCCGGATATCTTCCGGCTCGAGGTCAATCGCGCGCCGCTGCCGCCGGTGGTGTTCGTGGATTCCTGACCGGACACCAACTGGCCCTACAGGCCGGCCTTGTCCGCCAACAGGGTGGTGATGAGGCTTTCGATCGGGGCGTAGTCGTCTGTCAGCACGGGGACATCGCTCATCGGCGTGCCCGTGTTGCGCATGACATCCGTCACGGCGTACCAGGCCCTTGGCTCCCCGGTCTGCGATCGGAGGATGTCCGGCACGCGCCGATGGTCGGAGGCCGAAATCACGTAGGTCAAGCGCGACGGATATTGCGGCGGCCGCTCCAGCCACACGTCCACGTAACGGAACTGCGTCTCGAGGGTCTTCTGAATCGCCTTGACCAAGCGTGGATCGGGGAAGGCATCGATGACATTCATCAGGTGCAGGCCGTGCGCGCTGAGACTGGATTTGACCAGCCGATGATACTCCAGGGTCGCAAGGTGATAGGGAATCGCGACGTCGTGATAGACGTCGGTGACCACAACATCGAACCGCTCACGCCCCAGTGACTGCAACGCGACCCGCGCGTCGCCGTGCAGGATGCGCATGCCGGTCGAATCCAGATAGAGATCCTTCTGCGCGACGTCGGTCACCGTCGGGTCCAACTCACTGACCGTCACCCGGGCGGTGGGATCACCGAACCGCAATGCCCGGGGATAGGTATACGCCCCACCCCCGGCGAAGAAATACCGCAGTCCCGTGGGCTCTTCGAAATGACTGAGCGTCAGTTCGTGCATCGCGTGCGCGTAGGACATCCACAGCCGATCCGGCTGGTGCTTGTCGTTGGTGCTGTGCGTCATGTGGTCGAGTACCAGCGAGCGCGCCGTGACCTTGCCCCCGGGACCGAGTTCGTCCACCACCCTCAGACAGTAATAGCTGCTTTCGACGTCGCAAGGATTCACAAATCCCTGCACCTGGTGGGTAACGGCGGCCAACCCGCCCGACACGATCAACCCGCCCGCGACGACGGCGGCCTTGCGGCGCAGATGACGCAGGTACGGCAACGCCAGACACGCCAAGGCCAGGGACGTGCCGAGGATGATGTTTTTCGTGCCGATGGTCTGTACCAGCCAATAGCCGGTGACGAAGGTGCCGGCAATACTGCCGAACGCGGCCAGCGCGTGCATACGTCCGACCACATGCCCGGTGCGCGTGTCCCGTTTGAGCGCCAGGGTCGTGAGCAGCGGCGTGGTCACGCCCAGCAGTATGGCCGGTAGAAAAAACAACGCGAACACGTAGACAAAGCTGGCGCTGAGCAGGCTCAGGCCGCTGCCCTGAATCGTGCGCGCCACCAGCATCAAGGTCATCAGGATCGCGAAGCACATCACCGCGCCACCCAACAGAATCATTCCGACCGATGTCTCACCTGCGCCGCGGTCGGCCATGTGTCCCCCCAGCCAGTTCCCCAGCGACAGGCCGGCCAAAATGACACCGATGATCGATGTCCAGGTGTAGAGGGACACCCCCACGTACGGGGCCAGCAGCCGCCCGGCGGCGATCTCCAGGACGAGCAAAAACGCCGAGGTCAGGAATACCGTTGCGCCGTACCAGAAAAGGGTTCCGGTGGCGCCGGAGAAATTAATACGCATGCCTAAGACGAGATACCAGCAAGTCTGTGTGGCCGGTATTGTAATGAAACAGATCCGTACTTGTCTCCAACCGCGCCAATCCACCGTTAAACCCTACGGTGCCCACAGCCAATGGCAGGCGCGCCGGTGCGGGCGACCGGCTAATGACGTTATACTCTCAGTTCAGAATAACGTAGCCCCACCGCGCCCGCGAAAGCACCTTCGGCGGTCGCCGCGTAGGGAGAAGCAAGACCGAACTCATGCGGGTCCTCGGCGGCGCCGGGTTCTCGTCTCGGACGCCGCTATGCTTCGGTCAATACCACATGTCGGAGATTGATACATGGCCAAATTTCCCGAACCTGCCGAGCAGGACTGGATCGATCGATCATCCAAAGAGTTGAAGGGAAGGCCGGTCGACGAACTCGAATGGCTCACACCGGAGGGGATTAACATCAAACCCCTGTACACGGCCCGGGACCTTCAAGGCCTCGACCACTGCGCGAGCCTGCCGGGGTTTCCACCCTTCGTCCGCGGCCCGCGGGCAACCATGTACGCGGGACGTCCATGGACCGTGCGCCAATACGCCGGCTTCTCCACGGCGGAGGAATCCAACACCTTCTATCGGAACAACCTGGCCGCGGGTCAGACCGGGCTGTCGGTGGCCTTCGACCTGGCCACCCACCGGGGCTATGACTCCGACCACCCGCGGGTAGTGGGCGACGTCGGCAAGGCCGGGGTCGCCATCGACACCGTCGAAGACATGAAGATCCTGTTCGACGGCATCCCACTGGACCGCATGTCGGTCTCGATGACTATGAACGGTGCGGTGTTGCCGGTCATGGCCATGTATATCGTCGCCGCCGAGGAGCAGGGCGCAGGGCAGGACCGGCTGACGGGAACCCTGCAGAACGATATCCTCAAGGAATTCATGGTCCGGAATACCTACATCTACCCTCCCGAGCCGTCGATGCGCATCGTCTCGGACATCATCGGCTACACCGCGCGTCACATGCCGCGGTTCAACTCAATATCGATTTCCGGTTACCACATGCAGGAAGCGGGTGCCACCTGTGTACAGGAGCTGGCATTTACACTCGCCGACGGAATCGAGTACGTGCGTGCAGCCATCAACAGCGGACTCGAAGTCGACAGCTTCGCGCCACGCCTGTCGTTCTTCTTTGCCATCGGCATGAACTTCTTCATGGAGGCCGCCAAACTGCGCGCAGCGCGTCTGCTGTGGTCCAAGCTGATGCAGGACTTGTTTCAGCCGCAGGACCAACGCTCACTGATGCTGCGAACGCACTGCCAGACCTCGGGCGTCAGCCTCACCAGCCGGGACCCCCACAACAACATCATCCGAACAACCATCGAGGCCTTGGCTGCGGCGCTGGGTGGAACGCAGTCGCTGCACACGAATTCCTTCGACGAGGCGTTAGCCTTGCCGACGGAATTCTCGGCACGCATCGCGCGCAACACGCAGCTGGTACTGCAGGAGGAGACCGGGGTCACCAAAGTGGTGGACCCCTTGGGTGGCTCGTATTACGTCGAGAGCCTGACCGCGGCGCTGGCCGAAGACGCCGGCCGGCTCATCGACGAAGTCGAAGAGTTGGGCGGCATGACCAAGGCAGTCGAGTCCGGGATGCCGAAGCTGCGCATCGAGCAGGCCGCCGCGCTTCGGCAGGCACGGATCGACCGCGGCGAGGAGGTAATCGTCGGCGTCAACAAGTACCAGCTCGACGACGAACCGCCGCTGGAGATCCTCAACATCGACAATACCGCGGTCAGGGAGGCGCAGGTACAGCGCCTGCAGGGGGTGCGCGAGGGGCGCGATGCCTCCGCCCACCGCGCCGCTCTCGCTGCGCTCGAGCAGGCAGCGGCAGCCAACACCGGCAACCTGCTGGCGCTGGCCGTAGGGGCCGCGCGCGCGCGGGCCAGCGTGGGCGAGATTTCCGATGCCCTCGAGGGTGTCTATGGACGACACCGCGCCCAAATCCGGTCGATCAGCGGCGTCTACGGATCGGCCTATCAGGGCGATCCGGACTTCGCAAACATCCAGCAAGAGGTCGCGGCGTTTGCGCAACAGGCCGGGCGCCGCCCCCGCATCCTGGTGGCCAAGCTCGGCCAGGACGGGCACGACCGCGGCGCCAAGGTAATCGCCACGGCGTTCGCCGACATCGGTTTCGACGTCGACATCGGGCCGTTGTTCCAGACCCCCGAAGAGACCGCCCGTGAGGCGCTGGAAAACGACGTCCACGTGATCGGAGCTTCCTCGCAGGCGGCAGGGCATCGGACCCTGGTACCGCAACTGATCGCGGAGCTGGACAAACTCGGCGCCAGCGACATCCTGGTAGTCTGCGGCGGGGTCATTCCGCCCCAGGACCACGAGGAGTTGTTGGCGGCGGGGGTGGCGGCGATATACGGTCCGGGAACGAATATCCCGGACGCCGCCCGGGAAGTGTTGGCCCTGATCAAGAACCGACGGTGGGCGGCCTGAGGCCGATGGTCCGCGCAACCGAAAACCGATAAGCAACTGCGACCGCTGACCACACCCCGATCGTCGATTCGCGGTGTGGTTCCGCCGGTCCTCACATAACAAGGGGAGACTTGCATGCACGAGCACGAAATAGTGCGCCAGCTGGATGAAACGCGGGCTGCCGCTCGATTGGGCGGGGGGCAGAAACGCATCGACGCGCAACACAGCAAAGGCAAGCTGACCGCCCGCGAACGCATTGAACTTTTACTCGACGAGGAGAGCTTCGAGGAGTGGGACATGTTTGTCGAGCACCGTTGCAGCGACTTCGGGATGGCGGAGAACCGGGTGCCCGGTGACGGCGTGGTGACCGGATACGGCACCATCAACGGCCGCGTCGTGTTCGTGTTCTCGCAGGACTTCACCGTGTTCGGCGGCTCTCTGTCCGAGGCGCACGCGGAGAAAATCTGCAAGATCATGGATCATGCCATGAAAGTTGGCGCACCGGTTATCGGCCTCAACGACTCCGGGGGTGCTCGCATCCAGGAGGGCGTCGCCTCCCTAGGCGGCTACGCCGAGGTGTTCCAGCGCAATGTCATGGCCTCCGGCGTCATCCCCCAGATCTCGATCATCCTCGGGCCATGCGCCGGCGGCGCGGTCTACTCACCGGCCATGACCGACTTCATCTTCATGGTCAAGGATACGTCGTACATGTTCGTGACCGGGCCCGAGGTGGTGAAGACCGTCACCCATGAGACCGTCACCGCCGAACAACTCGGCGGAGCCATCACGCATTCGACCATCTCCGGCGTCTGCGACCGCGCCTTTGAAAACGACGTCGAGGCGCTGCTGATGGTCCGACGTTTCATTAACTACCTGCCGGCGAACAATCGAGCGGCGCCACCGTTCCGGCCGACGCCCGATCCGGCGGACCGCATGGAGATGTCGCTGGACACCCTGGTCCCGGACAACCCAAACCTGCCCTACGACATTAAGGAGTTGATTTACAAAGTGGTGGACGACGGCGAGTTCTGCGAGATCCAACCGGAGCATGCGCAGAACATCGTGGTCGGGTTTGCCCGCATGGAGGGGCGGCCCATTGGGATCGTCGCCAATCAGCCCATGGTGCTGGCCGGTTGCCTGGACATTAAATCCGCCACCAAAGGCGGACGCTTCGTCCGTTTTTGCGACGCCTTTAACATCCCGATTGTGACCTTCGTCGACGTGCCCGGCTTTCTGCCGGGGACCGCCCAGGAGTATGGCGGCATTATCAAGCACGGTGCCAAGTTGCTGTATGCCTACGCCGAAGCCACGGTGCCGAAGGTCACGGTGATCACGCGCAAGGCCTATGGCGGCGCCTACGACGTGATGAGCTCGAAACATCTGCGCGGTGACGTCAATTTCGCCTGGCCCAGCGCCGAAATCGCGGTGATGGGTCCGAAGGGCGCGGTAGAGATCATCTTCCGCAAGGACATCGGCGACTCGGACAAGATCGCAAAGCGGACCGAGGAATACCGGCGGAAGTTTGCCAACCCGTTCATCGCCGGCCATCGGGGTTACATCGACGACGTCGTAGCTCCCCACGCCACACGCACACGCATCTGCCGGTCGCTGGCCATGCTCCGCGATAAAAAGCTCAGCAACCCGTGGCGCAAACACGGCAACATCCCACTGTAGAGGATCCGGACATGTTCAATAAGATTCTGGTCGCGAATCGCGGTGAAATCGCCTGCCGCGTGTTCAAGACCGCGCGCAGGATGGGCATACAGACCGTCGCAGTCTACTCCGATGCGGACCGGGAGGCCCTGCACGTGCAGTCGGCCGATGAGGCGGTGCCGATCGGACCACCGCCCTCGGCGCAGAGCTACCTGGTCATGGACAACATCATCAAGGCCTGTCTCGACACCGGCGCCGACGCCGTCCACCCCGGCTACGGTTTCCTGTCGGAGAACAAGGCGTTCGCGGAGGCGTTGGAGCAACACGGCATCGACTTCATCGGCCCGGGGACCTACGCGATCGAAGCCATGGGTGACAAGATTACCTCCAAAAAGCTCGCCACCGACGCTGGGGTCAATACCATCCCGGGATATACCGGAGTCCTGGCCGACGCCGATCAGGCGGTTACAGTTGCCAACGAGATCGGCTACCCGGTGATGCTGAAGGCCAGCGCCGGCGGTGGCGGCAAGGGAATGCGCGTGGCGTGGAACGACGCGGAGTGCCGCGACGGCTTCGAGCGTGCGACCAATGAAGCGCGCTCGAGCTTCGGCGACGAGCGGATGTTCGTGGAGAAGTTCATCGAAGAACCCCGGCACATCGAAATACAGATCATCGCGGACGCACACGGCCATGTAGTCTATCTGGGTGAGCGCGAGTGCTCGCTGCAACGCCGCCATCAAAAAGTCATCGAGGAAGCCCCGTCGCCGTTTCTCGACACAGCAACCAGGCGGGCCATGGGCGAGCAGGCCGTGGCCCTGGCCAAAGCGGTACAGTACAAATCGGCCGGTACCGTCGAGTTCATCGTCGATGCAAACCGAAATTTTTATTTTCTGGAGATGAACACACGCCTGCAGGTTGAGCATCCGGTGACTGAGATGGTCACCGGCACCGACCTGGTCGAATTGATGATCCGGGTCGCTGCCGGTGAAGCCTTGCCCATCACCCAGCAGGACGTCACGCTCACCGGTTGGGCCATCGAATCCCGCGTCTACGCCGAAGACCCGTTTCGTAACTTCATGCCATCCATCGGACGGCTGGTGTCATATATCCCTCCGACTGAAGGGGAACACGTCCGCGTGGACACCGGCGTGTTCGAAGGCGGCGAGGTGTCGATGTACTACGACCCGATGATCGCCAAACTTATCACCCACGGGGCCACCCGTGATCAGGCCATCGAGCACATGCGTGCGGCGCTGGACAGCTATCACATCCGCGGCGTTACCCACAACATCAGCTTCCTGGCTGCGTTGATGGCGCATCCGCGTTTCGTCGAAGGGCGGCTGAGCACCAACATGATCGCCGAAGAATATCCGGATGGGTTTCATGCCTCGGATGTGCCCCATGAGGACCCCGCGCGCATTATTACGGTGGCTGCATCCGTCCACCACCGCTACCGGGATCGCGCGGCGCGCATCAGCGGACAGATGCCGGGACATGAGCGTGCGGTGCGCAACGACTGGATCGTCATAATGAACGGGGAAGCACACACCGTTATCGTACGCGAGGTCGAAAACGGTCACGATATCGACTACAACGGTGAGACCTTCGAGGTGCGCAGCGACTGGCAGTTCGGAGAACCCTTGTTCAAGGGGACTTTCAACGGCTCGCCGATCTGTGTCCAGGTCGAACGCGAAAAACAGGCCTACCGGTTGTTTCACGGGGGCGCTGAAGTCACGCTCATGGCCGTAACGCCAAGGGTGGCGGAGTTGCTGGCGTACATGCCGGTCAAGACGCCGCCGGACATGTCGAAGTTCGTGCTGTCGCCGATGCCGGGACTCCTGGTGTCGGTAGCGGTCCGAGTGGGCCAGGAGGTGAAATCCGGCGAAGAAATCGCCGTCGTCGAGGCGATGAAAATGGAGAACACCCTGCGGGCCGAACGCGACGGCAAGGTGCAAACGGTGCACGCCTATCCCGGCGACACCGTCGCGGTCGATCAGCCCATCGTCGAGTTCGAGTAGGCCGAGCATTGGCCGACCCGAATACCCTGCCCGATGCCGTGGTGCGGGGCGACCGGCGGGCGCTGGCTCGCGCCATCACGCTGGTGGAGTCGACCCGGCCCGATCACCGAGCGGCGGCGGTCGATCTGCTGGAACGGCTAATGCCACATACCGGCAACTCCATCCGCATCGGTATTACCGGTGCACCGGGGGTCGGCAAATCCACCTTTATCGAGGCTCTGGGCAACCATATCATCGACCAACAGCATCGCGTGGCAGTGCTGGCCGTCGATCCCAGCTCGGCAGTGAGCGGTGGCTCCATCCTCGGCGACAAAACCAGAATGGAGCGCCTGTCGCGCCGGCGGGCGGCGTTCATCCGGCCGTCCCCGGCCGGCGGCACCCTGGGTGGTGTCACGCGCCGCACCCGGGAGACGATGCTGTTGTGCGAAGCCGCCGGCTTCGACGTCATTGTGGTCGAGACCGTGGGCGTGGGACAGTCCGAGACCGCCGTCGCGGAAATGACCGACATGTTCATCCTGCTGCTGCTGCCAGGTGGCGGCGACGAACTGCAGGGGATCAAGCGCGGCATCGTGGAGCTGGCGGACCTGATCCTGGTCAATAAAGCCGACGGAGAGATGACCGCGGCCGCGGCGCATTCCGCCGCCGAGTACGCCAACGCCCTGCGCTTTCTACACCCCCGTGCCGCCGACTGGCGGGTACCGGTCGATACTTGCTCGGCCGTTGAGGGCCACGGTATCCCCGAAGTCTGGCGTCAGGTGTGCCGTTATCGAGAATTACTGAGCCGGGACGGCGCCCTGGCGGCGCGCCGGGCCGCGCAGGCCCGTGCCTGGATGTGGGCGGAGACCGCGGAGACCCTGGTCGCGCAACTCAAGACGCATCCCCAGGTCCAGGAGCAGGTCGCTGCCCTGGAGGACGCCGTCACCGAAGGCCGCCTGCCACCGACGGTGGCGGCAGGAGAGTTGATCGGGACCTTCCTGAATGCCGCCGCCCCCCGGCGCCGAGCTAAGCAACAGAAACTGACCGAGGACCCCAAATGATTGGAAACCTGAATCACGTCGCCATCGTCGTACCCGATCTGGCCGCCGCCAGCGCTGTCTATCGAGACACCCTCGGAGCACGGGTGTCCGACCCGGTGGCGCTGCCCGCGCACGGTGTCACCACGGTGTTCGTCGAGCTCCCCAACACCAAGATCGAATTGCTGCACCCGCTGGGCGAGGGATCGCCGATCCGGAAGTTTCTCGACCGGCACCCCGACGGCGGGATGCACCACGTCTGTTACGAGGTCGAGGACATCCTCGCCGCCCGCGACCGGCTGGCCGCTACCGGCGCCCGCGTCCTCGGCGACGGCGAACCGAAGACCGGCGCCCATGGCAAAGCGGTATTGTTCCTGCACCCGAAGGACTTCAACGGCACCCTGATCGAATTGGAGCAGGTGTGAACCTACAGCGTGGGATTACGCTCTGTCCACCATGGCGGCCTCGATGGTAACGGTATTGATGGCCGGGACGTAGTCGGCACTGTAGTCCAGGGCGCGCCAAGCCTTTTTGATGATGCTTTCGAGGTTCGGGCGCTTGTCTCCGGGTCCTTCGCCAACACCGATACCGCCACCGAATTCAATCACAGTGGACACCGCGTCGCCCATCGCTGTGCGCAGACAGCCCATCCAATCCACCGGATTGAACAACTGAAAAAACAATCGCGCCTTGATGCTCTCGACGTCGGGGTCGTGGAATCCACCGGAGTAGTTGGATAACACCGGGAACCGTGGCACCGCCATCACCGACACGTCCAGCACCGACCGGAACCGGCACGCCGCCTCGACCATGAAATAGGTGTGGAAGGCACCTTCCGTCTTCAGGCGCACCGCCGGCCGCCGCGGATACAGGGCCGACACTTCTTCGGCCAGGCCATCCAGATCCGCGCCGGCGCCACCGACGACGGTTTGCTGGGGGAGATTAAGGCTGGCGACGGCGCAAAAGTGCTTCTCCGCCAGCCGCTGGGCGGCATCGACGTCGAGGGGAAGTGCGAGCATGCCGCCCTCACCGTGCTCGCTCATCAGTTCGCCCCGGTGCCGCACCAACCGCAGCCCCTCCGCGAAGCTCAAGGCGCCCGCCACTACCAGCGCGCTGTACTCGCCCAGGCTGTGTCCCGCCGCAGCCACCGGGTTGATGGGCGCGGCCACCCGCTCGCGAAACACCTCCAGACAGGCCATATGGTGGGTCAACAGCGCGGGTTGGGTGAAGCGGGTGAGATCCAGCTCACCGTCGGGGTCCTCGAAGGAGAGTCTGGCCATGTCGTAATCGAGAACCTCGGAGGCCTCGTCGTAGATGCGCCGGGCCGCAGCGTATTGCCGATACAGATCACTGCCCATCCCGGGATATTGAGAGCCCTGACCGGGGAAGACAAACATCACGCGCTGCTCTGAGTCAGACATCTCGGCCCTCAACGTGTCATTGTGTCATGGAATTTCAGCATAGGGGATTCGAGCAACGCAATGCAATCCGGTCTGACACCTACTGTCGCGGCCCCGGCCGCAAACCTCCAAGGGCTACTGAGCCGACCGGTGTATCTTCGCGAGATAGCTCGACGTCATCGCCGCCTCGAAAGCCGCGTTGGACGGGTAGTCGTGGCCGAATACCGGCTGCCACAGGCCGGGCGGCTCCATGCACAGGTAGAAAAACACCCGGCCGTGCCACGCATGCAGGCCACGATAGGCGTGGCGGAACAGATCGAGCTTTACCTCCTCCGGATAGGAGAACTTGCCCCCGGCATCGGCGAGCGGCATCTTCAGGATCTGCGTCTTGAGCGCCCGGCCCCGAATCAGCCGCATCACCGGTTTGATAAAGGTGAGGGTGCCGAACGACACCAGCACCACTTCCGAGGGGTCGAATTCCGCCGCCAGACGGGCGAACACCGCGGCGTAGTCGGCCCGCCAGCCGTGATAGTGGACCATGGGGTGAAAATGAAAACCCACGAGCACGCCGCGGTCCGCCACCTTGCGCGCTGCGCGCAGCCGCTCAATTAGTGTCGCGGTCTGGTGCTCTTCGTGGGCGATGATGGTGGGGGTGTTCAGCGACCAGGTACAGATTAGGTTGCGTGGTATATCCTGCTCGAGAAAATACGCCACGTTTCTCGACTTGGTCTTCATTTCGAGGATGACGTTGGGATGCCGGCGAGCAAATCCGGTCAGTTCGTCGAGCAGCCCCAGCTTGTTGCCCCACAGCAGTGAGTCCGAGGACTGGCCGGTGCCGATGTGATAGGTCTGCCGTGGATCGATCTCGATGCGCCGCAACTTCTCGGCAAGGCCGGCGTCCAGATATATGCGGTCGTCGTGATAGAAGGATTGGATGCTGCAGTAGCTGCAGCCGAAACCGCAGTTTTCCACCGCGTCCAGCGTCATCAGGTTACAGCAGCGGGTCTTGGGCGAGGCGACCGGACAGTGGCCAAATCCCAGTGTATTCCGGTCTTCAACGACCAACTCCGGTTTGGCGGAGGTGGGCCGGGTCGCGGGTCCGAATCCGGTGTATCGATTGGGCGCGGCCTTCATCGATGCCCACCGCTCGCGCAAACGCTCCAGCACCCAGGTCCGCGCCGCCTTGCCGGTCAAACGCGGCGGTGGATCGCCAGGCCACAGGACAGCGATCGACTCCTCGTTCCAGGCCGCCAGGTCGGCGGCGATCTCGGCGACCTGGCGCGTCTCCTGCTCGGTCATGCCCAGGTGAGACGCCGACCTTTGCACAAAAGCGCGCTCAGCAGCCGGCAACACCTCGAGCAAGCCTTGCCCGGCCCGGCGGGTGGCCGACTGCTTAACGCCGGCTCGCGGGTTCACGGATTCAAATTCATCGGCGGTTACTGATTATCGCATCACGAAGGGGTTCGGCACCTCGGTAGCCGTCGAGATCCACACGCTTTTGGTCTGCATGTAGTCCTTGATCGCGTCCTGGCCGTTCTCGCGCCCGAGGCCGCTGCGCTTGTAACCGCCGAAAGGCGACATGTAGCTGACCGCACGATAGGTGTTCACCCACACGGTGCCGGCCTGCAGCCGCTCCGCCATGGTGATGGCGCGGCGGATGTCCCGGGTCCACACCCCGGCGGCGAGGCCGTACACTACATCGTTGCCGATTGCCACCGCCTCGTCTTCGTCGTCGAAGGGAATCACCGCCAACACCGGGCCGAACACCTCCTCCTGGGCAATCCGCATGGCGTTGCGGACGCCGGTGAACACCGTCGGTTCGACAAACCAGCCGTCGCCGCATTCCGGTCGCTCGGCCTTGCCGCCGCCGAGCCGGGTTTCGGCCCCCTCCTGCTTGGCGATGCCGATGTAGTCCAGCACCTTCTGATACTGCGGCTTGTTGGTGACCGGACCGACCTGGGTGTCACGGCGCATCGGGTCGCCCATCCGCGCGGTCTGCGCAAACGCCACCAGCCGATCGACGAATTCGTCGTGCACGGTCCGCTGCACCAACAACCGCGACCCGGCGATGCAGGTCTGGCCGGTAGCGGCAAATATCCCCGAGATCGCCCCTTTGACCGCGTTGTCCATGTCGGCGTCGTCGAACACGATGTTTGGAGACTTTCCGCCCAGTTCAAGGCCGACGCGTTTCAGTCCGCGTGCAGCCGTTTCGTAGATCATTTGACCGGTCTTCTCGGACCCGGTGAAGGCGATCTTGGCGACCCGCGGGTGGGCGACCAGCGGCGCCCCGGCTTCGGCACCGAAACCGGTGACCACGTTGACCACCCCGGGCGGAAATCCCGCCTGCTCGAACACCTTCATAAACTCGAGCAAGGACGCCGAGGTGTACTCCGAGGGTTTGAGGACGACAGTGTTACCGGCGGCCAGGGCCGGGGCGAGCTTCCAGGCGGTGAGCAGCAGCGGCGAATTCCACGGGACGATGGCGCCAACCACCCCGAGGGGTTCGTGACGGGTGTAGTTGAAGTGCCCGGGCTTGTCGATGGGAATCACACTGCCCTCGATCTTGTCCGCCAGGCCGCCGTAATAGTAGTACCACTGCGGCAGGTAGTTGAGCTGAGCGCCCATTTCGGCCAGCAGCTTGCCGTTGTCGCGCACCTCGATCTCGGCCAGGTGAGCGGCATGATCGCTCAGCAGGTCGGCCAGATTGCGCAGCAGCGACCCTCGCTGCGAGGCGGTGAGCCGTGGCCACTCGCCGGTGGTGAACGCGCGGTGCGCGGCGTGCACCGCGCGATCGACGTCCGCTTCGCCGCCCCGGGGAATCAGGGCCCACGGCCGTCCAGTGTACGGGTTGTCGCTCTCGAAGCAGGCCCCGGTAGCCGACGCCACCCACTGGCCGTCGATTAACATCTTGTAGTCCTCGAGGACTGCGGATTCCGGTTGGCCTTGCATAGACGCCTCCTACTGACGAGTCGAATTCTTAATGGCTTACGTCTTACCGGCACCGCTTAATTCAGCGCGTATACCGCGGGGCGATACGCGTATAGAAACTCAATTGGAAGCCGTGCGCACCGCCAGGACGTCGCACTCGGCGTCGTGCATCACCGCGGCGGTGGTCGAACCCAGGATCCGGGCCAGGCCGCGCTGGCCGTGGGTTCCCATTACAATGAGATCGACGGCGTTGTTGCGCGCCGCGGCGACGATCTTGCTCCGCGCGGAGCCGGTCTCGAGCAACTGCGTACAGCCTTCGAGGCCCTGCTCGGCGACCCACGTCGAAAGACGTTCCCGCGCGTGCTGCTCCAGAACCTCCTTGGAAGCCAGGTCAGGCGGCAACTCCGGCGCGACGTAGGCCGGCGGCACGTAATCGACGACGTGGATGACGGTCAAGTGCGAATCACAGCAATGAGACAGCGCTTTGGCCCGCTGCACGGCAGTGTCGCTGAGTTCCGAAAAGTCCGTCGGCAACAGGATATGTGAATAAACTTTCAAGGCGCTTTCCCCTCAGTCAATGCATTCAGTCCTCCAACTCTAGCGAATCTCTGGGGTCAAGTCTTGACCTTTATCAGGTTTGACTTGCGCTGACCGCGGCGGCCGTCAATAATTCAGTAAATTGACCTCGACTGTACCCCGTCTTGCCAAGCCGGCCTAATGGTGTCCGGCCAGGCCCCGGGGCGAGCACCGCATGATTCAATATGGCTCCATGCCCACGCAGTTTCTCGAACCGGTGAAAGAATCTGCCGTCGAGTCGGCGCTGCCCTTCATCGACCTGCTGCCCTATCCAGTACTGTGGATCGAGCCCGGGCATCACCTGCGGTTCGCAAATCGATCCGCCCGTGCCATCTACGGCGAAGGCAAGGACACCTGTCACGAGCTGACCCACGGTTATCAACGTCCATGCCACCTGGAAGGCGAGGCTTGCCCCAAACTGCAGGCGGAAGACACCGGCCAACCGGCGGCCGTAGCCCATTCCCATGTCACGGAATGGGGCAATCGGCTGTTCATGGTGCTGGCTGTACCAGTGGAGAACGGCGACATCATGGAGTTTCACATCGAGCTGACCGACGGTGTCTCCCGCGACGAGTTAACGCAACTTCACGCGCGTCCCTTTTTCGAGCAGATGGCGCGGCGCGAACTCGCCTTGTTGGAGCGTATGAAACTGCCGTATGGATTGATTTTTATCGATCTCGACCGCTTCAAGCAGATCAATGACGACAACGGTCATCAGGCCGGAGACGCGGCGCTCCGCCAGATCGGTGCCGCCATCCGGCATACCCTGCGGGACAGCGACCTCGCCGGGCGCTGGGGTGGAGAGGAGTTCTGTCTGTTTCTACCGGGCTCGGATCGAGCCGGCACCCTGTGCATCGGACGGCGTCTGCGCGACGCGATCCGGCGCATCCGCCTCGCCGGTCCCTGGGCTCATGTGCGGGTAACGGCCAGCATCGGCGTCTATTCCGGCACTGAGCAGTACGACTTCGAACGGGCCGTCGACGCAGCGGACCGCTCGATGTACCAGGCCAAGGCGCTGGGCAGGAACCGCGTCGAGCACACCGACCCGCCCGAGGCGGACACAGCCATCGGCCGCTGACCGTTCACTCAGCTGCGCACGACCGCGAGCCGCGGCCTGCCGGGCGAGGCCCTTTTCACCTGCAGGCGGTCCAAGTGCCGCTTGAGTGTTTGTACCGCCGGATCGTCCGCGCCGTAGCGCCGCTCGCCGTACCGTATCAGGAGTTTTAGAGATTCCTCCAAGGCCTGTCCGGATAATGCTCCGCGCTTGCGCATCGATGTCGCCCTCGAGTGAGGATGATTGTGGGACGAGTTCCGGCGATGGCCGTCGATCCCAAGCGGCGAGCCGGCTCCAGAGGGGGAAACCGCACACCCGCCGGCCAATCCGGGCGATTGCAAACGTGTGTCGAGGACCACAGTCCGACTCCGCGGGCTACAGCGAAGAGAGCGAGTGGCGATGGATCGCCACACGTGCAACAGCGGCGGCCAGACCGGTCAATGAGGCCGTCCACCGGGAGAATGTCGGCAATTGGGTGCGAGCGAACTCGGTGAACGCAGACGGGTCTGCCATTTCCTCGGTGTCGAACAAGCCGGTGTCCTGTTTGTGCCGCTCGGTCATTAACACCCATTTGATCTTACTCTTGACCTCTGCCGGGTCGTAATCGTCCGCCAACGGCAACCTGAGCAGCGGAATCCGGGCGCTGGTCAGGGTGTCCTTCAACACGTCGAGCCCACCCATGTGCCGGCGGCCGCGCTCCAGACGGGACTCCAGTTTAATTGCCAGTACCGGACTGACGCTGGACGGGCTGCAGACCACAAAATCCAACCAGCGCCGGCAGACCCGGCGCCAGTGCGCCTGGTAGTCGGAATCGTCGCCGGGGTACTCAACGAGAAAGGACAGATTGGCGCGCGGGAAGACCACCGGGTGTGGGCCTACGGCACGCACCAGCGCCTGATAAAACGCCTGCTGCTGCGCGCTTATGAGACTCCCCTGTCTCCGGAAATGCGGGACGCCCTTATTCGCGTAAAACCTTTGATAAGTTAGCCACAAGATCGCGGCAACTGCTGCGCCCGCCATGGCCAGCACAATCGTTTGGAGTGAAAGCATCGCGGGTCTCTGTTTGTAAGGAACCTAGTAAATATGTAGTCGAGCGGCACACCAGGCGCTATGCTGCCCGTCTGAAGTTTCGGCGGCTTCGTCAGCCTGGCCGATTTTTACTTGATTCCGCTCAACTTTTTGCCGGTGAACGGCCGCTGGCACCGATGTGGCGCAGCCGCGCGTTGTGCAGCTTGCGCCGGCGACCGCGCCCGCTTCACCAACTCAAGGTGTCGCTGACGATTTTCTGCAGTAATGCGTCGACCGCGCGCAGCGCCGTCTTCGAGGCGTCGTCGCCGACGATTGCAGGCCGACGATAACCGACAAAGATCTGGCCCGGTTGCTCCGGGGTCTCGTAGATCTGTATGGTGAAGGGGCAGAACACCAGGTTGGATTGATCGGCCTCCATCATCTGCCGCGAAAGCGTCGCACTGCAAAACTCCAGGACGTCACCGTGTGTATACACCTGCCGGTCATAGCCGAGGTCCTGTCCGGTCTTCTGCAACATGGCGCCCACGGCCGACACGTTATTGATGACCAGGCCCTGATCGGCAATGGTCAGCTCGAGATTTTCCTTCACCTCCTGAAAACTTCCCTCGGTGACGTACAACACCTGCCACGTGGTGTCCTTGACCTTCTCTGCGGCGTGAGCGGCAGGGCCGCCGGCAACGGTCAATCCGATGAGCAGCACGGCAATTTTGTTCATGTCCATCCTCCTCGAAGTTCTTTATTGCCCGGGGTTAAAACCTCGCGGC
The DNA here is from genome assembly GCA_947258785.1 of uncultured Gammaproteobacteria bacterium. Classification (GTDB taxonomy): domain Bacteria; phylum Pseudomonadota; class Gammaproteobacteria; order Arenicellales; family JAANXG01; genus CAMYJT01. Next base: position 4,618 of record CAMYJT010000011.1, on the reverse strand, counting down.
GATTGGATTGCCGCAACTTTGCATTTATCTTACCGTAAACCGGCATCCGGCCGGCGGTAACGAGGAATCTGCGCATGGCGACCAAGCATCCGATCAAACTCAGAATTGCTCAAACTCCCAAACTAGGCAGATACCTGCACGGCGTCTTTACCCAGACGTCTTTCATCAGGATCGTCTTGTTGCTCATCGTACTCTGGGTACTGTTTTCCAGCGCACTCTACGCTCTGGAGCGCGGAGTCACAGGTACGACGATACGCTCATACGGAGACGCCCTGTATTGGGGAATCGCCGCGTTCTCCACCGCCGGAATTGCGGACACGCCAAGCACCGGTCCCGCCCGGCTCGTCGGCGGTCTCTGGATCGTTGTCGGCTCGGTGATCTTCTTCGGGACAATCGTGGCCACGGTCACCAGTTACTTCATGCGCCCACTGCAACGACCCGCGAAGCAGATCATCGACACCATCGAGTACAACCTGGAACACCTCGAGGACCTGTCGATGGACGAGCTGGATCTGCTCATGGAGACCACCGACGCCCTCATCCTCCACATGGAGAAACTAAAGCGGAGGCGGGATCGGATGGTGAGCAGCTGACATCAGCTGCCGTACTCCTCTTCGTAGTCCGCCATGGAGGCCAGTATCACTTGCTGCGCTTGCTCGCGGCCGTAGACCTCATCGATGGAGACACCGGACTTCTCCCCCGGCGTGAGTTTGTAGGTCATGAAGTAGTGGCGGAGACGCTCCACGATGACCTCCGGCAGATCGCCGATGTCGTTCGCGCCGTCCCACACGGGATCGTTCTCCAGCACTGCGATGATCTTGTCGTCTGCCTCGTCATGATCGATCATCGGTAACCCCCCGACCACTCGCGCGTCCAGGATAACTTCCGAGTGGATGATCGGCCGTTCGCTGACCACGCAGATGTCCAGCGGGTCTCCATCCCCCTGTTTCGCGCCCGCCATGAGCGATCCGACACGATTCCCGCAATACGTGCGGGGGACGATGCCGTACAACGTAGGCGGCAGCGACGATGTCCGCTGCGGCCGGTCCACCCTAAGGTAGCCGGTCACTTTGTCCAGTTCATATTTCATCGAGTCGATCGGAGTGATCTCGATGTAAGCGTGCACAACCTCCGGCGGCCGTGGGCCGACCTCCAGACCGTGCCAGGGGTGCGGACGCCATCGATAGAACGATGGGGGGAAACTCATTGTCGACTCTCCAGATTTGTTTTTGTCGAGATCCGATTGTCAGGACTTGCCCGGGGCGTTGCAACAACCGCGCGGTTACGGACTGAGATCGATCTCGAACAGCCCGTACGCCAGCGTGGCCTGGTACATGAACAGGAGCTCCGGGTCGTTGATGGCGCTGACCGCTGCCGGCTGCGTACCCAGGAGCGTCGGACTGAATTCGCAAAGAAAACAGGGTGCCACGTCATCAAAACGGCTGACCGACACCAGGTGTTGATCGCCGGAAAGCAGAACGACGCCACCGATTCGGTTGTCGCGTATGAAATTGAAGAGCTCGGTGCGTTGGCACACCGGACACGCCCGGCGACTAGCCGTGGCGACAAATGGTCACCGCTATCAAAAAAAAGCCCCCGCCTTCGCATGAAGGGGGGGCCTGGTCTTGGTCTGGATTAGAACTTTTTGCTGTTGTTCGCGTTGTGGTCGCCGGAGTTGCCCGGATCAACGTCATCGCCGTCGTTCTCGAAGCGATCCATGATGCGTTGCTCACAGGTCGACGGACCGGAACCCGTGGCGAGTATCTCGGCGCCGTTGCCGATCCCGGCGTTGGCGCAGCGGTTCTGAGCCACCCGGGCCGCCTTCTCGGCCGACCAGTTCGCGGAATCGGCCAGCGCACCGGTGGCGAACGTCATCGACGACAACACGGCCGCGACTGGAATCATCAGTTTCTTCATGTAATTACCCCCTACTCAGACAGTGTTAATCAGCATCAAGCATCGGAGAATAGCGTAGAACGATTCGGCGAAACAAGCACAATTAATGACGCAGGTCAATTTTGCCGTCACACATGGGCCGTGGGCCGGCGGATTAATGCCCGATCCGGATTGGCGAGCGGTCGGCGGACCCCTCGAGTGACTGATGGTGCGCGATGAGGTACTCGATCGCATCGGCGAAATACCGCGGTTCGTCCGGGTCGAAAAACATCGCATCGAGATCGGCCCCATCGATACGCTCGCACAATGCCTGACGGTAATCGGCGTCGTTGACCAGTTTAATAGTCTTGCCGACGTAGGCATCAACGTCCGCTACGATCAGCTCGTCGAGCCCAATCCGCCGGATGAGTCCAGGGCCACTGCGGTTGTACCACTTCGTTCCTTCGATGCACACCACGGGCAGGCCCGTGACCAGGGAGTCGATCACGGTGTTGCAGCCCCCGTAGGGGTGGGGGAGCAGTGACAGGTGGCCGCTCTCGATCACCTCGAGGCAATCGTGGTAGGGCATCTCGGGAATGATCCGGACACGCTCGAGCGCCGAGTTCAGGTCCGCGAAGTACTGGTGCGCGGAATGGTATGGGTGGCGCCCCCAGGTCCATGATGGAAAAAAGTTGAAAGCCACCGGCACGTCGGCACCGTCCTGGATCCGCTTCAAGGCCTGCAGGATCGGATAATTGACCTTCGGCAGGGTCCATGGGCAGTTGATCACGACAACGCCGGGGTCCCTGGCGGGATGCCTGCGGGCATAACCGGGATCCACCGGCGCGGCGCCAAGCCCGGGGATCAGCACCAGCCGCTCGGTGTAGTTCTCCGCGTACCGGTCGGCCAATTCCACCTCCGCGCCGCTGATGATGTAGTCAATCTTGGCGCCATAGGTGCTCACCGGGTGTCCGAGCCCCATTACCTGAATTGGGGCGATCTGCATGTTGGCGAGCCACACGGACGGATTGTTCATACCGATGTCGGGGTAGTAGATCAGTTCAAATTCGTTGTCCTTGATGGAGCCGAAGTCAAACTCACTGCCGTCGATAGTGACCTCACGAATGTCATCGAATTCCCGTTCGGCGGCCTCGCCCTGCACCCCCCGCACGTCGAATTCGTTCAGATGTATCAAGGTGAGATGGTATCCGCGGTCGCGCAGCGCGTGAATATGCGGGGCGCTGGTCTTGTAAATGGCGGACACGCCGTTCCAACGGCTGGCGGCCACCGCGATTTTCCCCGGCCTGGGGGTGTTGTTAACGGCGTAACCGCGCCTGGCAATCACACGTTGGGCCGACCGGTTGATCTGCCGCTTGACATGCCGGTCGAGGGCGGGATCCACGTACGTGGACAGGGCGTAAAGCGGCATCGTTCGCACATCGGTCAAGGCCAGCTCGTCCGGGACGGCCGCGAGCAGCTCGTACATATTCTGGAAGGTGGTCTTATCCGAATAGCAGAAAGCGCCGACGGCATAGTGGTTGAGCCACCAGAGTGACGCGGCGAATCGCGGTTGCACGCGGATTATCTCCTCCATCGCCGGACGCACCGTGTTGTTCGCGGTACACAGAAACAGCGCGCGCAGCAAGTGGTCTTGCTGATCGAGAACACGCCGCAGACAACCGTCGGTAGTCCTATACGAAGAGAGGGCGACCAGATTGGTGAACATCGCGGCCATGGGACTGAACAGTGACCGGATGTGCTCCGCGTCCACCCTGAAATCTTCCTGGGACAGCACATGCAGCACCGTGCCGACGAGCTCGTCGAGTGCCGCCTGGTGATCGCCATCGATTTTTAGGATCGACGGAAACGCCGCGAACTGCTCAAAAACCTGCTCCAACTGTTCGATGAACCCGCCATGGTCTCCCTGACGGTACAGGTTCAGCATGTGCCGCGCGTCAATCTCGGGAAGCTCGTCGATGTCCTCGACCACAAAAGGGAAGACATCGGACCTGACAACCTTAATCATGAGCACTTGACGCGACCAGAACCATTGGCGTTTTAACGAAGATCGGCCCTTCAGCCGCCGTCGCTAAACTCTCTTACGATCGCCCAGCCTCCGTTCTCCCTCTGCAATTCCAGCGTCTTGACAACTCGGTCGACGAACATGTTCGATCGATACGACTGATCGAAGATAACCCGCGCCCTCGCTTCACCGATCATCCTTATCTGCACATTACCGACTTGAGTTTCGATGAACGCCGGTTTGGAAAGACGTTGTTGCCGCTGTTCGGACCAAGCTTGCAGGCTGATTCCTCCGGCAGGCCGATACTCTTTCGAATAGTGAGCCAAATAGGCCTCAACGTTCTGCTGGCTCCACGCCCTCGCCCACGACCGCAGAAAGGATTCAATAGCGGCCCGTCGTGGGTCGGAACCGACACCCGCCGCTTCGCGGAGTTTTGACGCCTGTTGAAGGTCGGCAGCCGGTGCGCGAATCACTCCCTCACCGGGCGGTTCCGCAGGCCTGCGCGCCATGACCAGTTCGGTGTCTGACTTCCCGATGGCTTGCTGCACGGCTACGCGCTCTCCCGGCGCCTGCTCCAGCATCTCGGAAGCCGCCGGTTCGGTCTTCAGCGCTCGCCCGCGTTGCACCGCCTCGTGCTGCGCCGCCAACTCTTCCCGCAGGCCCGACAACGCCTCGCTCAACTCCGCCCGGCCCAACGCCGACGCCGCCAGGTCCCCCTCC
>CAMYJT010000010.1:193638-208727 GCA_947258785.1 uncultured Gammaproteobacteria bacterium | reverse complement strand
CAGCCAACGGGTCGGCGCTTACTTGGAGCGCCAGAGACTGCTGGTGCGGGACATCGAAAACAGCTACCTGCAGCTCGAAGCCCTGGAGGAATCCGTCATGGACGCTCTGTTGGAACATTCCATGGTGGTGTATTAGAAATACACCGATAAAGCGGACTCTCAAACGTTCGTTCTCTCCGTGGACCGAATGCCCAGTTCTGGCCGGGAGCGGGCAAACGCGGCGATATACTTTTCTCTCGGCACGACCGGTCCAGGCTAATCAGGTCAAGAGTTTTTGCTGCTCGCGCATTGTACGCGACAGTTCTCGCAGGAGTTGCCACGTCCCGCCCTTGTAGGCGTTACGTGAGACCTTGTCTTTACCCGCTTGTGTCCTCGGTCCCGTCGATTTCTCCCACGGTCGCCATCGCCGGATCAGCTCGGCCTGCCGTGCCCGTCGCTCCGGTGTCCAGCCGTTCGCCATCTTTTGCCTCCAATAGTTTGTTTTGCAGATTCGGATTTTCCTGCGCTGGTGGGGCGTCACTTGCCGAGGATGGGGCGTTGTTCACCTGTTGGTGGCCGTGGGCGATGTTGGCTTGCTTGACATAGCCCAACATCGGCGGATTTTTGATCGACGCCACGGCTTCCCAAGTTGCTCGGCACTGTGACTGCGCCCGCAGGGCCAGCTTCAGGTATCGGTCCAGTTTGTCCATATATTCAGCATTAATCGCTCTCCGGCTAAGGTTGTTGAAGATGGCGTCTAGCGTGTGAGCCTGTACAGTGAGCATCGCCTCGCCCCGTTGCAGATCCCCGTTAATGGTTGCCCGGGTCTGTTCCACCAGGGCATACATTAATCCTGTCAGATCAAGGTCATCGTGGGACTTTCCATACTCCATGAGCGTTGCCGCTGCCTGGACTGTGGGACGCAGTACAATCTGGGCGATGGCGACGGCCCTGTCCTCGTCGGGTTTCTCAACCACGTCGATTTGATTCGGTTTCCGCTTTTGCGCGGGTTTGCGTTTATTGGCCATACGGGCAGCTCAATGACCTAACTACAACTCGTGCAGCCAGCACTTGTCGTTTTTGCCTTTCTTGGCCTGTACCATCTGTTCTCTGTTAGATCGGTTGCGGTACAATTCAGTTTGCTGTCACTTGGCCCGGGCTGCCTCTCACCGACAAGATCAAGGCAGCCCGGGGGTAGTTGGTTAGTAGCGGTAACTTGAGCCCTACCGTTGTCCAAGCGGCTCAATTTCGAAAATCTGTCTGCCAAGAATTTCGGGCCTTTGTTTCTTCGAACCCGCACCATCTTTAGGTTTCGTCGTTTTCGTAACCTATCACTTGGTAGCAGTAGCAATAGCAGTTGCATGGGCACAAACAATAACTAAAGCAATAACCATAGAGTTAGCGTCCGGTGATCCGTTTAGTGAGTTGATTAATGACACTGTAGCGCGCAGGTTCTGGTATCGGCCGTCTCCTTGCGCTGATGCTTACTGTGTGCGTCACGCCTTCGAGTACAACTGGACTGAATGGGGACATGGGGATTCGATCCAATCGTTTCGGAATACAACCAAATAGAGCCGCGTATTCGCGAATAAAATCAGATTTTGGACCCACCTTGAAACCGCCATTGAGACCCGGTTTTCCAATTATCCGCTTGATATTGTAGTACCTTCCCAGCACAACACCGTGATGTTCCCCGGGGCTGACCAACCGGAACCATATAACCAATTTAAAAGCATTCACGTGAAGGCGTTTCGTTTCATAACAAACAAACGCGAAGTCGTACGTGCCTTCGGGAATCTTTACGATCTTTTGACCTGAGATAAAGTCGCGGCCTGTTCTAAACTCGTCCTCAAACGGCAAAATTTGCCCAGTATGTTTCATATCATCGACTTTGCGGTAGTAATTGATCCGCCGAGGATCATATTGCCGCAACCTTCAGGATCCCCATTCTTTGCCTGAAAATCGCCCGATTTAACGCCGTAGTAGGACAAAACCGATTTTGGAATAGGGGGAGGCTGTCTTTGGTCGTACTTCGTGTAACGGGCACGAATTGACCGAACAAAGCGTGACCTGCTGTCGCTAGTCGAGTTGTCTTGTTTAGGTCGATGCTTTTTACCTCCAAGCCCAAAGTTGAAAGTCGTATACCTAAACCTAATACCTTGGCTTTTTCTTCGCGTACTCGTTCGTAAATCAAAAGTGGCATCTTTACCAATCTTTCAATTTCTCGCTCAATCATCTCGGGCTCAACTTTCCTCGGCTCTGCTTGTTCTATGACACGCTGAAAATCGCGTCTAAATTCTTTACGGCCGCGTGTTTGGAACACGCTGACATCGCCGCCCAGGCGTTCGGTGGAATCAACCATGTCACGCCTCCAGGCCCCTTGGAGAAACTCGGCCAAATACGCCACTTGTTTTCGGGCTAGGTTGTTGAACCCACATTACGTTGCCTCCTGATCTTTTTGCTGATCGATCCAGGTATCAAGTTCATCGAGATCGAGAAAACAGCGACGGCCGATCTTGCGGACGCATTTGTTAAAGCCGTTCGTATTCCCGTTGAACCGTAACCAGCGCAATGCGGATTCAGTGAATGCAGGATAGAGTTGAGCAGTTTGTCTAAATGTGGCCAGTCGTTTGCCCGATACGTTGCTATGGGTCTGCATCTGTCTAACTCCGTTAACACTTAGTGTCAGAAGACTATTTGGGCGAACTGGGCGAATCAAGTTCAGTGAGGTATTGGGAGCAGATGCTTTTTTAGCTTAAATACAAGCGGTTTAGGTTGAGCGAATTGAGCGAACAAATTTTCGCCCAACTTTATTCCGCGCAACTCAATGCGTGAGGGAAGTATTACGGCGGATCGTTGGCGATTCTCGGCCTTCGGCTATATCTTCTTTTGCTATCTGGTTACATAGTGCGGTATGTGTTTTTGTGGGATTATCCTTGTGCAATTCATTTATGCGCGTCTGCCAACGGTCGTGGAGAGCTTTAGTCTCTGCCTTTAGCTCTTCCCTTTTGACAGATGTGTTTTTATTTTCTTGCGCTTCAGACTGGCTTCTTTCAGGACGTGTTTGTGCGTCCAATAAACCAAACAATTCGTTAGGTATCGCTAACCCCTCCGCCTCTGCCCAACTGAGAAAAACGCGTAGTTCAATACGGGGACTGAACCCACAATAATCAGTACCAACAACGTCAAAGATCTTCAGCTGACCGAGATCAATAGAATCCCGGGCCAACCGATCAATCTCTGTGAATTGAGACATCAACTCTGGTTCGCTCTCAAGTCGCCGCCAATAGTCCTTTGTGGGTTCTTTCCCAAGAAGATAGAGTATCCCCTCATCAAGCTTTATGAGTTTCTTACTTCTCTTAAGGCGTATGAAATCCGCCGGTGGCAGTGGTTTTGGAAGCTGTGGCGAAGAAGATCCGCGAACAGGAGTAATTGGATCAGGAGGAACATCTTGGGGGCGGATTCGGTATGTTTGTTTACTTTTCTTTTTCACGGTCCGAATATTCGTTCATTCATTCGAGCCACGACACCGGCAGTGTGTGCCTCTGATAAGTGGGCATATCGCTTCACCATTTGCAAGGTTTTATGCCCTAGCACTTCCGCGATTTCAGCTAAACTAGCGCCGTTCATCGCAAGATACGAGGCTGCACTATGGCGTGTGTCGTGAAACCGGAAATCCTTGATCCCTGCCCGTTTAAGGGCAACCAACCAAGAATGATGAATGTAAACTGGGGTTTGCCCGTTTCGACTCGGAAAAACAAGGTCTGAATCAAGCCGGCGCACCTTCATATGCCGCTTCATTAGTTCAAGAGCATGTCCGGTAACTGGGACCACGCGACGTTCTTCGTTCTTTGTGTCGTGTAGCACAATCCTCCCGCGCTTTAAGTCCACGTTTTCCCATCGAAGGTTCAGTATCTCCCCTTGCCGCATCCCCGTGGACAGCGCGAGTACAACGACAATATAAAGAACGGGGTTCTCGCTTTCCTGGCAGGCTAAGAGCAAGCGCGTTCTTTCATCATCCGATAAGAAACGAACGCGCCCGCGTGGTTCTTTAGGCTTTGTAACCTTGAAAACTGGGTTTTCTTCGACCCAACCCCATTCCTTCACAGCAACACTAAACGCATGGGACAATGCAGACAGATAGCGAACAACAGTAGCGTTTGATCGCGGTTTCCCTCGCCGGGTCGTTTCATTAAGCATCACGTTCCTTTGTTCAGCTATCAGCATCGGCGTAACGTTTGCCAGCGTGTAGTGGCCTATCCGCGTCCTCCATTCCGAAAGTTGTGCGGTTCTTTTCTTGTTGCTTTTGGGCCTGGATGGCACTACATCGCGGATATAACGATCTATGAGATCAGCAAGGGTATGCTTTTTTGCTTCCGCGGTTTTAAAATGCCGCCCTTCGCGGATCGCGCTTTCCGTTTGCGCGGCCCATTTTCTAGCGTCGGTCTTACGAGAGAATGTTGCGCGTTGTGGGGGGTAACCTTTTAGGCGAACCTGTACAAAATACCGATTTTCACCTTTTTGGTTTTTACGTGCCTGAATAGTCGCCATACTGACGAAGACTACCAAATTGGATAACGAACTGCAACAAGGGATCTCCAATCCCCTAAAATCACAACACATAGTCTAATGAATATAATATGTTGTGATGTTACTACTGCGATAAAGATGCACTATTGATGCACAAGCACCGAAAAAGCGGCCTGAGAAGCCGTATACGGCGATTTCTTTGCGAGGGATACCTTGAGCCAGTGTTGTCCTTTTTGGCCGTCTAGTGTGTCAGTAGTGCATCATAGTGGCGATTCCTTCGCTGCCTTAGCACTTGTCATTTGCGAAACTTATTGTGTTTATTGGTGCCCGGGGCCGGACTCGAACCGGCACGGGATTGCTCCCGAGGGATTTTAAGTCCCTTGCGTCTACCAGTTTCGCCACCCGGGCGCCGCCGCAACGCTCCAGAAGGTCCCAGGGAACGCGTGCGGATGGTGGAGGCTGGGGCCGGGATCGAACCGGCGTCCACGGCTTTGCAGGCCGCTGCATAACCACTCTGCTACCCAGCCCAGGGTTTGAAGAGAAATAAAGAAGGGGATATCTATACTTTCCCCGGTATCAGTGAATCTGGAGCGGGAAACGAGACTCGAACTCGCGACCCCAACCTTGGCAAGGTTGTGCTCTACCAACTGAGCTATTCCCGCACGTAGCCGCGCAATTGTAATCACAGTGCCTACCCTGTCAAGTCACGGGAAATCTTTGGATTTTCTGGAGTCTCAGTCGGCGCCGCAGTGAGGCTGTCACCGAGATTGAGCCAGGCCGCACGTAGATACAGGACCATCGACCAGAGGGTGAATCCCGCGGCGACGTACAATAATATTTCACCCAGGACAGCGGTGGAGAACTCGCCGATCGGCTGGCGGTAGATCAGCAGCGATATGGCGACGATCTGAGTGATCATTTTCACCTTGCCGATCAGAGATACCGCGACACTGGCACGCTGGCCCAACTCAGCCATCCACTCCCGTAACGCCGACACTACGATCTCGCGACCGATAATGATCGCCACCACGATGGTAAACAGGATCTGACTCACCACGGACTCACGGATATCAGCATCGCCAACCAGCAGCACCAAGGTTGTCGTGACCATCAGTTTGTCGGCGACCGGGTCCAGGAACGCCCCGAAAGCCGATTGTTGATTCAGTCGCCGGGCCAGATAGCCGTCCAGCCAGTCGGTGAGTCCGGCCACGATGAACAGTGCGGTGGCGAAAGCGTACGACCAGGTATAGGGAAGATAGTAGGCGACCACGAATATTGGAGTCAGCCCAATTCTGAGCAAGGTGAATGAAGTGGGTGTGGTGATCAACATGCGGATCTGTTCATTGTCGCGGCCGCTTATATCCCGTTATGAAAATAAGCATAGATACGTTTTGCCAGGTTTGGGCTGATGCCAGGCACCATGCTCAGATCCTCGACACCGGCCCTGGCGATCTCCTGCAGGCCGCCAAGGTGCCTGAGTAGAGCACGCCGCCGGCGCTCACCCACCCCTGGGACCTCCTGCAGGATGGACTGCGCCCTGCCTTTTCCCCGTTGCCGGCGATGACCCGAGATCGCGAAGCGATGCGCCTCATCACGGATTTGCTGGACCAGATGCAGCGCCGGAGAGTCCGGCGGCAGAATCGTCGCGCGGGATTGTCCCGATATGAACAGTTTTTCCTGTCCTGGTTTGCGGGCCTTGCCTTTCGCCACACCAAGCAGCATGACCCCATCGATCTGTAGTTCGTTGATAACCGCCTTGGCGCTGGTCAACTGCCCTCGGCCACCATCGACGACGATGACGTCGGGGATCTTGCCCTCCCCTTCCTTCACGCGCCGGTAACGGCGCATCAACACCTGCTTCAGCGCCGCATAGTCGTCGCCCGGGGCCACGTCTTTGATGCTGTACCGCCGGTAGTCGGGCTTTGCCGCACCATCGCGATCGAAGACTACGCACGAGGCAACAGGGGCCTCGCCGGCGGTATGGCTGACATCGAAACACTCAATACGCGCCGGTAACTGATCGAGTCCCAATGCCTGCTGCAGTGCTTCGATCTGCCTCGACAGGCCGGTGCGGCCGGCGATGTACCGGCGCAACTGATCTTCGGCATTGAGCACGGCCATCTCCAACCAGCGCAGTCGTACCCCCCGTGGATTTGACACCAGCCGGACCCGTTTGCCCCGTAGTTCGGACAGCGATTTCACGAGCAGTCGTGCCTGTGCCGGGGCCGGACGGACGACGATCTGCTCGGGAACCGATTTATCGAGATAAAACTGGGCCAGAAAGGTGGTCAGGACCTCGGGCTGAGCAAGATCCAGCTGGTTTGGCTGGACGAAGGATTTGCTGCCGCTGTGCCACCCCCCGCGCACGAACACGATCTCGGCACAAGTGACCCCGGGCTGTTCGGCCACAGCGATGATATCGACATCACCGGCACCGACGCTCACGTATTGATGCTCCTGCACACGCCGCAGTGCGGCGATCCGATCCCGGTAGACAGCGGCGGTCTCAAAGTCCAGCGCCTCCGCGGCCGCCTCCATCTTTTGTTGCAGGAATGCGTTCAAAGTCCGGTCTTTGCCGGTCAAAAACAACACGGCTTGATTGACGTCCTCAGTGTAATCCGTTTTGTTGACCAGGCCTACACAGGGGGCGGAGCACCGCTTGATTTGATATTGCAGACAAGGCCGGGACCGGCTGCGAAAGAACGTATCCTCGCACTGCCGTACCGGAAATACCTTCTGCAACTGAGACAATGTCTCGCGGACCGCACCGGCGTTTGCATAGGGTCCAAAAAAACGTCCCGGTTCGCTGCGGTTACCACGGTAAAAACCAAGTCTTGCAAACGTATGACTGTCGTCGAGATGTATATACGGGTAGCTCTTGTCGTCGCGCAGTACGACGTTGAATCGAGGCCGATGCTTCTTGATCAAATTGCTTTCCAATAGCAGCGCCTCGTTCTCGGTGTGGGTCACGATCACTTCAATGTTGACGACGTGGCGCATCATTGCCGCCGTTTTCGGTGGTATCCCCGCGGTCCGGAAATAACTCGCCAAGCGGCGTTTCAGATTACGGGCCTTGCCGACGTAGAGAGTGCGCCCGTCGCCATCAATCATCTGATACACCCCCGGCGCCTGAGACAAGGTACGGATGAATGTTTTCGGATTGATGGCCCTCACCTCAGTTCCGCTTCAGTAACGACTGGATCTGGTCAAATACCTGCTCGAACATGGCTTCCGTGAGTCGCCGTGTCTGGGTGTTATACCGGCTACAGTGATAGCTATCAATCATGTACAGACCCGCCGGTAGATCATGCCGGCGACCATGTGCAAACGGGTGCCTGGCCAGTGTCAGATTCAGGGCCTTCAACACCGCGGCGTGGGCAATCCGCCCGAGAACCAGCACCGCGCTGCCGGCTTCGAGGTCGTTGATTTCGGCCGCCAGATACGGATTACAGTTGTGTATTTCACAGGTGAGCGGCCGGTTTTCAGGGGGCAGGCATTTCACGGCATTGGTGATCCGGGCACGGCGCAATCTCAAGCCGTCGCCACGGTGCTGGGAAACTCCCCGGTTTGAAAATCCATAGCGAAACAGCATTTTATACAACATGATGCCGGCGTGGTCTCCGGTGAATGGCCGGCCGGATGCGTTGGCGCCGTGCTTGCCCGGGGCCAGACCGACCACCAGCAGGTCGGCGGCCGAGTCACCGAAGGGCGGCACCGGTCTGCAGTGATAGCCGGGATGTTCGTTCCGGATCCGCTCCAAATGGCGGGCAAGCCGGGCGCATCGCGCGCATCCCACGTCGTACCACACGGTATTGGCCATTTCGCTCATGGTGGTTGGCAGCCGGCGGTCCGTATCTATACGTGCAAACGCGGAACCCGGCGGTTGCCGGTATCCCGGGTTCGCACTAGAATGCCGCCGCCGTTGCGGTAATTGTAATTCGACTGAGGACTATTTTTCGTGAAAATATCTGCATTCGACGTACGTGTCGGAAATTTGATCGAATACCAATCAAAACTTTGGCGGGTACTGAAGAAAAACCACGTTAAACCCGGTAAAGGGGGCGCCTTCGTGCAGCTCGAAATGAAAGAGGTGACCGAGGGCACCAAGCTCAATGAGCGGTTCCGGTCCGTGGATACCTTGGAAAAGGCTCACGTAGAGTCCCGCACAATGCAGTTTTTGTACAACGATGGGGATGACTACGTGTTCATGGACACCGAAACCTACGAACAACTCGCCTTGTCCAGCGAGGAGCTGGCCGACTATTCCTACTACCTGCTGCCCAATACCGAGGTTCAGGTGAGTTTCCACAATGCCTCTCCCATCGGCGTGGAGCTGCCCGCCACGGTTGTGCTCGAAGTCGTGGAAACCGAGGGGGTGGTGAAGGGGCAGACCGCCGCGGGCTCGGGCAAACCGGCGGAACTGGAAACCGGTCTGCGGGTCACGGTGCCGCCCTTTGTGAATGTCGGCGATAAAGTAAAGATCAACACCGACAAGGGCGAGTACGTCGAACGGGCTGAATAGTCCGGTACACGGCCTACCCCAATACGCCCCGCATTTTCGCCAAGCGGTCCCGGGCCGTTTGATCCAGTGTTAGCGGCGGCTGTGACAACACCCGGTCGGCGTTGTTTAGATCGTTACAGATCAACACCATGTCGCATCCCGCGCCAAGGGCTGCACGGGTCCGCCCGCACAGATCGCCTTTATGTCGTGCGCCCCGCATTGACAGATCGTCGCTGAACACGACCCCCTCGAAGCCGAGCTTCTTGCGCAGCACCTGGCGCAACCAGAATTGCGAATAGGCGGGCGTGTGCCCATCAACGGCGTCGAAGTACACATGGGCGGTCATCACTCCGGTGAGTGCCTTGATCAACGCGCGATAGGGCACCAGGTCACAGGCCTCCAGTTCATCGAACCGACGCGGATCGGACGGCAGACAAACGTGGGAGTCGCCGGGCACGCCGCCGTGACCGGGAAAATGTTTTCCCACTGCGGCCATTCCAGCCTGGTGCATACCGCCAACGAACGCCATCGCCAGCCGGGCGACGGAGTACGGATCACGGTGAAACGCCCGGTCGCCGATCACGTCGCTGGCGGTGAGCGCTACATCCAATACGGGTGCGAAGCTGAAATCGACGCCAACGCCCTGCAATTCTTCCGCCATGACGCGGCCCATGCGGCGCGCCAGGGCTAGACCAGCCTCCGGATCACGGTCGTACAGCGCGCCGTATTCGGCGGCACAGGGGAGCGAGGTAAATCCGTCGCGAAACCTCTGCACACGGCCGCCCTCCTGATCGACCGCGATCAACAATGGCGGCCGCCGGATGGAATGCAATCGCGCGGTCAGTTCGCGCAGCTGCTGTTTACTGTGGTAATTGCGCGCGAACAATATGACACCGCCGACTGTCGGGTGCTGTAGCCGCTCGGTGTCCTTAGTGCTGAGACAGAGGTCTCCCTCAATGTCCAGCATGAGCGGTCCCAACGGCATGTCGAGCGTCAGCCTGCCGGCGCCGTCCCGCGGCGCGGCGTCAACGGCGGGCGCAAGGCGGTCAACCACGAATCTCCACCGGCGTGCCCACCTGCACCATATCAAACAAGGCCACGACATCGGTGTTGTGCATTTTTATACAACCGTGAGAGCTGGGCTGGCCCAATACATCCTCATCCGGCGCTCCGTGGATGTAAACGTAGCGCTGCATGGTGTCGACCGCGCCTAAGCGATTGAAGCCGAGCTGAGTCCCGCTCAACCACAGAATCCGGGTTAGAATCCAGTCGCGCTCGGGATGGCGTCGCGCGAGTGACGGCGTGTAGCTCTCGCCGGTCGGACGGCGACGGACGAATACCGTATTCGGCGGACAGCCTGCACCGATCTTGGCGCGGATCACGTGGATGCCGCGCGGTGTGCATTCGCTGCCCTTGCGCTCTCCAAGCCCACGTCTGGCCGTCGACACCGACCGTTCAAAAATCACTGCGCACTTACGGTCGTACACCGTGAGGCGCTGGCGTGCGACATCAATATCGATATGGGTAATCGTCACACCTCACAAGGCGTGTCGAGTGCGGATATCTTCCAGCAGACCGTGCGCGGCATCTTCAATCATATCCAGCACCCGTTCGAATCCGGAGTTCCCACCCCAGTACGGATCGGGCACCTCACGCTCGGCGTACTTTGCCGAAAACTCCATCAACAAGCGTACCTTCCGGGACATATCGGCTGGTACGAGGCTCATCAGGTGCCGCCGGTTTTCCTCGTCCATGGCCACCACATAATCGAACCGCCGCAGATCATCGGCAGTGGCCTGCCGCCCGCGTATCCGGGCAAGGTCGATACCACGGCGGGCAGCGGTCTCGAGCGCCCGCTGGTCCGGTGGTTCGCCGATATGATAAGCGTGAGTCCCCGCGGAATCGATTTCGATCAGTAGTTCCATGTCAGCGTCGATCACTATCTTGCGGAACGTGCCTTCCGCCGTCGGTGACCGGCAAATGTTTCCCAAACACACAAATAACACTTTAACCATGCTGTTCAACGTTTCGACTCGATCATTCTGGTAAACGCCGCCAGGTCATCTTCGGTATCGATTGCCAATCCTGGTGGATGCGCGGTCTCAAGAACGGCGATCCGCCCGCCATGGTGTAAGATCCGGAGCTGCTCCAGGCGTTCGGTTTGTTCCAGCCAACACCTTTCCCAGCCGGTGAAAGTAGCCAGGAAATCAACACGATACGAATATATTCCGATATGTCGATACGCTTGAATCGCCTTGTCGTCACGCGGCCAGGGTATCGGCGCGCGGGAAAAATACAAGGCTGCGCCATTTGCGTCTACGACGACCTTGACGATGTTCGGGTCCCTGAACTCCAGTTCGTCCGATACTCGACAGCAGGCGGTGGCCATCACCGCTGCGGGATCATCGTACAGGCGTTGGGCCACTTCATTGATCAATTTACCAGGCATTTGCGGCTCGTCACCCTGTACATTGACGATGACCCGGTCGGCGGGCGTGCCCAGGATTTTCACTGCCTCGGCAATTCGATCGGTTCCCGACAGATGCCCCGCGTCGGTCAGGCAGGCCTCCCCACCGAAGTTCCGCACCGCCGCTGCGATTCTGCCGTCGTCCGTCGCGACCACCACCCGTGCCGCCGTACTGTCGCGCGCGCATTCGAAAACATACTGAATGAGTGGTTTGCCGGAAATGCGGCGTAGCGGTTTCCCGGGCAAACGGCATGACCCGAAACGGGCGGGGATGAACACATCGAACGCCCCGCCGCGGGCTCGGCTAATCCGTCCACTCATCTTCGCTGAGCGGCCTGGCCTCGTCCTCGAGCATAATCGGGATGCCGTCGCGAACCGGATACGCCAGCCGCGCGGACTTGCTGATCAGTTCAGACGTTTGCTTGTCGTAGATGAGCGGCCCCTTGGTGACCGGACACACGAGAATGTCAAGTAGTTTTTTGTCGATCATTTCTTTCCAGCAACATACATAATCGGTTAAAGAACGCGTCTTCGAGATCGGCCGTTACCGGCACGAACCACATTCGGGAATCCGCAAATGCAGCGCATTTTATCGCATCTTTTTCGGTCATGAGGACCGGTTCGTGGTTTGCGAACGAAAAGTCCTCAATGGAAAACCGATAGTGGTCGGGAAATGTGTGGGCATCGATCTCCAGTCCCATACTCCTCAATTCCCGAAAAAACCGCTCCGGATGCCCGATGCCCGCCACCGCATGCACCGTACGGCCCGCCCATTCGCTTGCCGTCGAGGTGGTCGACGGATCCCGGACCATGGTCGGCGGTCCGGCCCGCAAGTTCAGGCGGTACTCTCCCGCAGCGGGGATATTGCCGTTGCACACCACCAAATCCACCGTCTTGGCGCGGGCCCGAGGCTCCCGGAGGGGACCCGCGGGCAGACAAAATCCGTTCCCCCAACGGCGCAGACCGTCCACCACCAACACCTCAATCGACCTGGCCAATCGGTAGTGCTGTAATCCGTCGTCTGACACCACGACGTCGCACCTAAAATTAGACAGCAGGTGGGATACGGCCCGCACCCGGTCCACATCGACGATTACCGGACAACCGGTACGCCGGGCGATGAGCACCGGTTCGTCACCGCAGTCGGCCGGATCACTGTCACAGACGACCAACTGAGTCCCGCGGACGCGGCCGCCGTATCCGCGGCTCACGACCCCGGGTCGATATCCCTGGTCCGACAACCAATCAACCAGGGTGACGACTGATGGAGTTTTTCCGGATCCCCCGACGGTTAAATTGCCGACGACGATGACGGGCACCGGAAACCGGACCGACGCCAGCCACTGACGTCGGTACAGCCACCGCCGCACCGAAACCGCCAGGCCGTAGAGCAGACCGACCGGTGCCAGTGACCAAGCCAGTGCGCCGCGCCGCCACCAGCTGGCCTGCAACCGCAAGCTCAGCGTCGCGGCCGGGGCCAGCTTGTCAGACGGCGAGACGTTCCCGTTTTCGGGCTTGTGCACGGTAAAGGCGGGCGTACGGGCCGTTTTTGGCGATCAGCTCCTGATGCCGGCCCGCTTCAATGAGACGGCCCCTCTCCAGCACCAGGATTCGATCAGCGTGCTCGATGGTCGACAAGCGGTGCGCGATTACCAAGGTGGATCGTTCGGCCATCAAGTTGTCGGTGGCCTTCTGTACGAGCCGTTCTGACACCGAATCAAGCGATGAAGTGGCTTCATCCAATACCAGAACGGGTGCGTCTTTGAACAGCGCGCGAGCGATAGCAATCCGCTGCCGTTGCCCGCCCGACAACCGTATGCCCTGCTCCCCGACTCGTGTGTCCAGACCATGCGGCAGTCGATCGACGAATTCCGACACATGGGCTGCGGCCACGGCTTGCTGCAGGCGGACTTCGGAAATTGTCCCCTCGCAGCCATAGACGATGTTGTTGCGTATGCTGTCGTCGAACAGGAACGTGTCCTGGGTGACAACGGCCAGGTTGCTGCGTAGGCTGTGCAGGGCGATGTGACGCAGATCGTTTCCGTCGAGCCGTATCTCCCCTCGGTCGGGTCGATAAAAACCGAGCAGCAGTGACGCAACCGTCGACTTGCCACTGCCGGACGGCCCGACCAAGGCGATGGTTTGCCCCTGCTTAATCTCGAAAGACAGGTTCTCGAGCACCTGATCCTCTGAATGTCCGTAGCGGAACCACACCTGGCTGAATTGTATGTCCCCCCGGACCCCCTGCAGCTCAATGGTGCCGTCGTCGCGCTCGACCGGTTCGTCCGTGAGCCCAAACACGCTGTTGGCTGCGGCCACGCCGAGCTGTATCTTTTCATTGACCTTGGCGAGTCTTTTCAGGGGAGCCATGATCATGAGTATCGCCCCAAGATAGCTGACGAAGGTGCCTGCGGAGACCGAGCCCGGACCGGACCGGTTGACGGCGATATACATTACGGCCGAGATGGCGATACCGATGAACAGCAGAACCATCGGCACCATTGCCGCCGCAACCGCAGCTTTTTTCATCGTTTGCTGCCGGTTTTTTTTGTTGGCACTTTGAAACTTGCCGATCTCGGTGCTTTGCCCGCCGTAGGTCTTGACCACCCGCTGCCCGAGAATAGCCTCCTTGGCCACGTGCGCGATATTCCCGGCGGATTCCTGGATACGCTCGCTGGCGTTGCGAAAACGTACGGCGGCAATCTTTACCCCGTAGCCGATCAGCGGAGCGACCAGGAGGAATATAATCGTCATCTTCCAGTCCAGATAAATCATCCAACCCAATAACGCCGCGGCCGTCAACGTATCCCTGGTAATCAGGGTAATCGCATCGGTGGTGGCGCTGGCGGCCTGCTCGACATCGTATAGTAGTTTGGACACCAGGGTTGCGGAGGAGTGGTCATCAAAGAAACTTGAAGGCAGACACACAATTCGTTCGAACATGAATTGACGCAGATCAAGCACAACGCGGCGTCCGACCCACGCCATGGAATAGCTGGCGATGAATCCCGATACCGCCCGCAACAATACGATCCCCATCAACAGCCATGGGATTAGCACGATAAACTCTTGATTCGGATTAACGAAACCACTGTCCATGATCGGTTTGAGCATGGCAGCGAATGACGTGTCGGTCAGCGCGGTGAAGATCATTGCTATCACCGCTACGGCAAACACGCCCTTGTAGGGTAGAACGTGTCTGACAAGTCTGCGATAAAGTTGGGCGCTACCGCGCTCGGTAGCCGATACGCTCACGGTTATTCAGTTTTCTCGAAAACCTGCTGGGTGGCGAAAGTGATGCTGGTATGGCCCAGTCGCCGGGAGATGTCCATGACGCGGATTACGGATTCGTGAGGCGTCCGGCGATCTGCACGGATTATGGTGATCAGATCCCGGCGCCCTCCCGAGGACTCCCGCAAGGCCTTCATCAGGATCTCCCGGTCCGTATTTACCAGCTGTGTCGACGATTTGTCATCCGGTCCCTTGATTGCATATCTGCCCTGCGCGCTGATCTGTATTTCCAGTGCATTAGACTGCTGCTCTTTTGTTGGTTGGTCCGACGATTCTGGAAGCTGTATCCTCAACTGCGATTCTTTGGAGAACGTCGTTGAT
>CAMYJT010000010.1:139770-193570 GCA_947258785.1 uncultured Gammaproteobacteria bacterium | reverse complement strand
AACAAGAACACCACATCGATCAACGGCGTCAGATTGATCTGGGTCTCTTCATTGCCGCGGTTCGAGAATTTCATCAGGCGGTCTGCAGCCTCGCCGGCTCATCCATGGACTCGGGTGATCGTTCACCATGGATCACCTCCACCAAACGAATTGCCGCCTGTTCCATGTTGACCGTCAGGGCGTTTACCCGACCACGAAAATACCGGTGAAACATCAGACTGGGAATACCCACCGATAAACCGGCGGCAGTTGTAATCAACGCCTCGGATATTCCGCGCGCCAGTATCGTCGGATCTCCAACGCCGTAGGAGGTGATTGCCGAAAACACTTTGATCATACCGATCACGGTACCAAGCAGTCCCAGCAGAGGCGTAATTGCGGCAATCGTGCCCAGAGAATTTAGATAGCGTTCCAATTCGTGCACCACATGACGTCCGGCCTCTTCAATGGCCTCTTTCATGACTTCACGTCCATGGTTCATGTTGATCAGCCCGGCCGCGAGAATGCGGCCCAGGGGCGAACTTTGATGGATAAGGCGGATTTTAGTGTCGTCGATTTCCCGGCGTTTGACCAGTTGTTGAATCTGCAACAACAACTGTTCGGGCGTCACCGACTTCCTGTTCAGCGCCCAGAAGCGTTCGCAGACAATGGCCACCGCGGTCACCGAACACACCAGGATCGGCCACATCAAAAATCCGCCGGATTCGAATAGTTCGTACACTGGTAACCCTGTAGCCGTGTATTTTCAGGCAAAAGTGTATCAGACTTCCCGGCGTTTTTCGTGAATAACAGCGGGACTTCCACAGTCCGATCCATCGCAACATCGCTGCCGCCGCTGATGACGCGGCCCGTTTGGATTCTTGGCAGGGTCGACCATCAAGCGGCGGCGCAGGAAGCTCCCGACTGGCGAATACCGGATTTCTCGTCGATACTGGAAATAAGGTAATTCGTGGGGCGTTTCCACCCAGATTCATGAAGCGGAAGATATCCACCCAGGACTTGCTGCTCGGCATGTACGTGTCTGAGCTGGACCGGCCATGGGAGTCGGCGCCGTTCGAACCGCCGTTTGACCTTCAGGGGTTTACGATCCGCAAGATCGGTGAACTCGAGAGGTTGCAGGAATTATGCCGCTACGTCTACATCGATCCCAATCTGGGTATCGGCTCCACCAAATACCTGTCGGAAGGCTACAGCGACGCCGACATGGCGCACATGTTGGAGCAAATTACCGAGTCAGTCCCGATAAAAGAGTTGTATCCGGAAGAGATCCCGGTCGAGGAGGAACTCGACCGCGCCGAGGAGATTCTTAACGATACACGCAATATCTTCTTCCGGGTCACCCGAGACATCCAGACCAACAAGGCCGTCGGCCATCACTCAGTGGCGGATGCCGTCGGCCAGTTGGTGGAGAGCGTGTTGCGGAACCCGGCGGCCACCGCGTGGCTGGTTCAATTGAAACATCGTGACGAAGCCTCGTACAGCCACGCCATATCCGTATGTGTGATGGCGCTGACGTTGGGACGGTTCCTGGGACTGCCGATACAGGAAATGCACCGCTTGGGAATCGCCGCCCTTCTCCAGGACGTAGGTAAAGTCAAACTGCCCACCGAGCTGTTGAACAAAAAAAGTCCGCTGAATGAGTATGAGCGTGACCAAATAAAACAGCATGTCAATATTTCCGTGCTGCTGCTCAAATTGATGAAAGATATCAGCAGCCACGTACTCGAAATAGTCGCCTATCACCACGAACGGTTTGACGGGGCCGGTTATCCCCAAGGGGCGTCGGGCTCGCAAATCGGTATGCTGGCATCGATTACCGGCCTGGTAGACAGCTTCGTGGCGATGACCTCGGACCGTCCGTATCGAGAACGGAGAACACCGTTTGAGGCCTTAATGGAGCTCTACGATCAACGTGAGAAGGCATTCCCTGGCGGTTTGGTTGAACAATTCATCCAGTGTGTCGGAATTTTTCCTCTCGGCAGCTTTGTTCAGCTGAACACCGAAGAAGTTGGTGTGGTCGTCCACCGCAACCGCGTTGAACAACTAAAACCCCGGATCATGATCCTGATCGACCGTAACGGTAAAAAACTTACCCATCCGCACACCATCGATTTGGCGGCCCAATACCTCCTGCCGTCAAAGACAATGAGGGCGGTGACGAAAATCGTGGATCCAAAAAAGTACAACCTGGATCCCACGGAGTTCTTCGGTGATGACATCGCGGAAAGCGTGGCTACCGCTGATTCATTTCGGGCGGAAGCTTCGAACACGGACTACTCGGACGAGACAACCACGGATTCCCATACGGCGCTCGGACAGTAGCACGGACTGCACCCTATTCAGGTGTAGACACTCATCGATCAAAAGCAGTTTACTTTATCTTCGCTCGCGCCCGTCTGAAGATTTCTGGCGTGGCTTATCGAAGAGATCGCGCAGCTATTACTTGGCCTTCCCGAGCCGCGGACGCTGAAGGTCTGGAAGCCGGGTCTCCGCCCGGTTGATGTAGAATGTCCGCATTGACATCGCGGATCGGAACGGATCAACCTTGCTGCGTCGACTGCGCTCAGCAGCGCGTTTGAGTGATTCAGCAATACGCCGCGAGGCATCGCGGGTAAACACACCGGGATCGAGATCGAGGAATTTGCTCTTCTCCGTTACGCGCCGGGACTAATTTTTCCGTTTGATCGGAGCCATTTTGCACCGGCCGCCGCTCAGAGATTGACAGGGTTGTAGATCGGCACACGGCGCCTTGAACGGTACTCGTGTTTGCAATCTAAGGTTTCCGCCAACAACCGATCACGAAAGCTCCCGTGTCCAACCCCGCTTTCTGACCTTCAGACTCAATCGCCGCGGCCAGCGACGGATCTGTGTCTTTGGCGAAGTGAATCGCCGTTTTGACGACGCCCGTGAACGCAACGAGTGCCTTCAGTTGAGCAGGGGACCGGAAACGGGCGTGTCTGAATACGGACTCGGCCTTGGTCCGCAACTCGGAGACGCGTCGGTCGGCCCACGGACTCCGACTATTCAGCGTGCCGACCAGCACGTGCCCACCGGTGCGGGTCACGCGGAACATCTCGTCGACGGCCGTACGCGCCTCCTCGATGAATTCCAGCGCGGTAACAGACAGGGTTTTGTCGAATCGACCGTCGGTAAACGGTAGGGCAAGTATATCGGCAACGAGTGGCACAAAGCCCCAGGTGGGCAGCGTGCGGCGGGCCTGCAGGAGCATGGACTCGGAGACGTCGACGCCAACGACTGTCGAGCCATGGTCGATGACCGACCGGGTGAATACACCTGTTCCACAGCCGGCATCGAGGATGATTTCGTTCGGCCGCGGTTGCAGCAGATCGAGTATCAGTTTCTGCTCATGTTTTTTCACCAGGGATCCGACCCGGGTATCGAACCACTGTTCGTATTGCTCGGGCCAGTCATCAAATAACCGTTTCGGCAATCGATCTCCTCCACAGATTCGTTTGGTGTCGGGCGCCAGATTCGGTCTGTTTGATAAGTGTTTGCGACGCAGCGATCCGCACAGTGTGACTAGCTGTTCATTCTATCATCGTCCATTGCACCGACCTGGGCTTTTGCCGTATCGACATCGTCGAGCGCCCAGAGGGTGCTAAACCGCCGACAGCGGATCCGGACAAAAGTCGCTCCCGACCATGTGATGAGCCGAGTCGCTGCGGGTACGCCAAACAATGTCGCACCGTGGGTGCCCGAAAACGTCATTCGTGCCTTGGCCCGTGACATCAGAACAGCGGCAAACCGCTGAGCGGCAGCATCTCCGATCCGCTTGCCCCGGGACCAGCATCTCAGGGAAGATAGCGGCTGGCCCGCAACTTCAGCATAGAGATTACCGGTTTTATGAAATTCCGGCTCGTGACCTACAACGTGCACCGTGCGATCGGGTTCGATCGACGATTCCGGCCGGACCGTATTGTTGAGATTCTTGCCCACCACAATGCCGATATCGTGCTGCTTCAAGAGGTCGATGAAGGCGTGCCTAGGTCGCGGGGAATGGATCTGGCGAAGGAACTCGCGGTGGAACTCGGCTATCCGTATTTTGCAGTGGGCCACAACGTCAGTCTGCGTAAAGGCCGCTACGGCAACGCCACGCTGAGCCGGTTTCCGATTCTCAGGGAACGCAACATCGATCTGACCATTGACGATCGAAAGCGGCGAGGTTGCCAACATACCACGATTAAGGTCGAGACAAGCACCGGACGCTCGCGTCGGCTGGACGTCTTTAACCTCCATCTTGGCCTGTCGGCCCGGGAGCGGCAGCGCCAGACCGGTTTGCTTGCGCGGTCGCGGGAGTTCGTCGGTCTCGATCGGCAAGCGGCGTGCCTGCTGGGAGGCGACTTCAACGATTGGCGTTCATTGTTGCGGGCGTATTTTGTCGAGGCGCTGGGATTTCGTTGTGCTACTGATCGCCATACACTAAGGGGAGTGCGGGCGATAAGGACCTATCCATCGTTCTCGCCCCGCGGCGGTCTCGACCGGATTTATTTTCGGGGCGGCCTGCGATTGATTTCCGTCAACCGCTGTCGGCATCAGCTCGCTAAACTTGCCAGCGACCATCTTCCGGTAACGGCAGTCTTCGAGATTTCCGGTCGGCGCGGTGATGGCGCCAAGTGACCGGATGCATAGTGATTGAAATGGAACACAAACCACTGCCACTGATTATCCTGGCGGGCAGCGACCCGAAACCGGCCGAGTTACCGGACAGCGGCGCCGATCTGCATCCTCTGAAGGGTTACAAGGGCATGGCTCTGCGGATCAGGGGTCGGCCGCTGGTCGATCTGCTTGTTGAACGGCTTCTGGCAAGCGGCTCCTTCGACCCCATCTATATCGCAGGTCCCGCAAGGATCTACGGGCCTTCACGGCAGGGTGCGCTTGTCATCGATACCGACCGCAACCTCGGTGAAAATGTCGAGCGCGGGGTGGCGGCGGTTACGGAGCGGTTCGGCCATGGCCCATTGGCCCTGACAACCTGCGACATTTTACCCAGCGTCGAAGAACTCCATAGCCTGATGGAGGATTACTACCGGCATGCGCCGTTGAATTTCTGGTTTCCGGTGATCCTGGCGCCAGACACGACACAACAGATCGGCGCGTCGTTTTGGAAACCAAGATACCGCATCGCTCCGAAAGCCGGAGAACCGCCCTGCACTCTTCTCCCCGGCCATCTGATCGTCGCGGACACCGGGACACTACGTCTTCCCTTGGTCTACCGAATCTTCGAACTGGCCTATCGCAGTCGGAATCGATCTATCCTTTACCGGCTGGGCCTCATCGTCAGCCATGTCTTTGCTACATTGCTTGTACAGGATTTACAAAACGTGATGGCGCTGCAGCGCCCGGCTTTTACCTTTACCGTGCTCCACAATGCGGTGGCGCTGGCCCTGCGTCTGCGCAAAGGGGTGATCACGTCCCAAGAGCTTGCCGAAAGGCTGGATAGGATTTTCGTCATGTATCGCCACCGCCGCCGTCATCCGGAGCGGATGGGACGCCTGCCGTTGCTGCACGGCCTTTCATTGGCCAAGGACATCGATACCGAAGAGGAGGCGCGGGAGATGACGGATCGCTTTGGCTGACGCTCGGTACAAAGCGCCGGCCGCCGTCACACGTTAATGACCATTCTATCCACGTGCGCGGAGCCGGCCATTGCGTGATACGCGGCAGGGGCCTTTTTGAATGCGAACGTGCGGTCAATAGCAGGCTGCAATTGGCCGGCGGCAACGGCCCAATTCATGTCGATAAACATACGTCGCGAGCCGACGTAAATGCCCCGCAGTCGGATCGCCTTGCGCATGAGCGCCGTGGGATCGATCCGTCCGCCGGACCGCACGCTAATCAATGCAACGGTTCCGGCCACCCGGGTGGCCTCGATCGATCTCGGCAAGGTACCGGCAGCTCCCACCTCGACAACCGTGTCGACACCGCTCTTGTTCGACTTGGGGACCGACCCGCGTAAACCAGTAACGGGCGTAGGTCGCTCGATAGGTATCAACATCGATACCCCCCTCACCGACGCGGATCGATACCGCACCGGAGCCCGGTGTGTCATAGACGGCGGTGCCCATCCGCCGGTAGCGATCCACAACCTCTGGGTGGGGATGCCCATAGGGATTCCGGTATCCGGCGGAAACGACGGCGATTTGGGGCTGAACGGTGTTCAGGAATCCTCGGGTTGAGGAAGTTTTGCTGCCTTGGTGCGGCACCACCAGCACGTCGCTTTTCAGCCTGTCGCCGTATGCCTCCACCAACTTGGCTTCGGTGGCCCGCTCGATGTCACCGGTGAGCAAGCTTGTGCCGTGCCGGCCTACAACACGAATGACACACGACGAATCGTTGTGGTCTACCGTGGGTGTATTCCAGGGGCTGAGGATCTCGAAATGCACGCCATCCCAAAGCCAGCTGCGCCGGGGCACGCACGACTCACTCGCCGGGACGCGATCGGGCACACTGCTCAAACGTCGTTGTACGGGGTGTAGCCGCAGCAGTGAATCCAGGCCTCCTATGTGGTCGTTGTCGCCGTGACTGACAACCAGGGTATCGATTGTGCGGGCGTGCTGGGCACGTAAGAACGGCACCAGTACGGCTGCACCAATATCGAAGTTCGGTCCGAATCGGGCACCGGTATCGTAGACCATGGTATGGCGTGCGGTCCTGACGACCACGGAAAGGCCCTGTCCGACATCCAATACGGTCAAGCGGAACTCACCCGGCGTCAGATCTACGGATCTGCCGAGCATCAGGGGCAACAACCAGAGTGCGCCCATCCATCGGGCGGGAGTCCCCGCCGGTGCGAGGAGCCACAGTACCCCAACCAACGCACACAACAGTGCGAACAGCGACGCAGGAGTCAGCGGAAATACCGCAACGTCTGCTTGCCCAAGGCGCTCCAACACTGGCCAGATCCAGCTCAATACCGCGTCGGCCAGATGCAGAAACCAGCCAGCCAGCTGCGGTTCGTTAACCAGCGCAGGAAGGCACCCGAGCAGGGCCGCCGGCACGACAATGAACGCAAATACCGGCACCGCAACAAAATTGGCGATCGGCGATACCACAGAGACGAACTGGAACACCGCCGCCACGATCGGCATCAGCCCCAAACTCAATGCCAACTGAATCCTCGCCCAACGACGCCAGCGCGGTCGCCCGGTGGACCTGCCGTTCACCAGGTAGATAATTACCGCCACCGCACCGAACGACATCCAGAAAGACGGGTCGAGCGCCGCCAGCGGGTCCCAGATCAGCACCAGCAACAGCGCTAAGCAGAACACCCGCCAAGAGGCCACAGACCGACCCGACCACAATGCCCCGGCGCAGACCAGGAGCATGATGAACGCGCGCTGGGTGGGGATGGAGAATCCGGCCAGCGCGGCATAGCCCAGGCCGCTCAGCAAGCCGAGCAGCGTGCCGAATTTGGGCGCCGGCCAGTACAGTTGTAATCCGCTGCTCAAGCGGTACAACAGCATTCCCAACCCATATCCCAGGCCGGCGACCAGGCCGACGTGGAGACCGGAAATCGCGATCAGGTGACTGGTCCCGGTTCGTTGCAGTGTCTCTCGCGAACGTGCGTCAATCCCAGACCGATCTCCGACCGCCAGCGCGACGATCAGCCCCCGATATGACGACTGGGGCAACGCCGCATTTATACGTTCCCGCAAGCTCTGACGAACCGCGTGCAGGGAAAAACCGGCCTGCTGAATCCGTTCGTTACCCGGATGATCTCGCACATAGCCGACGGCGCGTATGCGTTGCCGGAACAGCCATGCCTCGTAGTCGAATCCTCCGGGATTTTGAAAACCGTGGGGCCGCTTGAGCCTGACCGTCAACCGCCAAATCTGTCCTGCGTGGACCGAGATCAGCCGGTTGTAGACGCGGAGTCGAATGCGCCCGGGCGAGGCAACGGGGCGCCCGCGATGGGTCAGTGTTTCGACATCCAGATCGAAGCGCGTATACCGCTCGTTGCTCTGAGGCAGCGAGCAAACCTTACCCAGTACCACGATATCCCGGCCTTCGAGTGCCGGTGGCAAACCGTGGCTGAGGATCAGTTGGGCGCGCAACATCGCCCACAAGACACCGAGGAGGGCGATTGCGGCGGGGCGCAGCCACTGCCGCCGCCAGGCCCATGCAGCCAGCAGGACCGCCGGCCACACCCGGCCTGGTGCGGGCAATTCAGCGAATTGCTGTACGGCGAAGACGCCGGCGGCGAAAAACAGGACTACGGTATAGTGGTTCTGGCTCCCTGCCATACGAATTGTGTCTTCCGTGAAGGTAAAATCGTATCGCGATACCTTATACTTCCCCTATGCGGTTCGAATCAATCAAACACCTGTTACCGTCTCACGATGAGATTGTCCGGAACAAATGCCTGCGATTTCTGGAATCGCATCTCCGCGATAAGAACCTGCTCCATTTTAATCGCCGATCGGTATCACGCGCCACCGCCATCGGCTTGTTTTGTGCTTTGCTGCCCATGCCCTTCGAAATGTTGCCGGCCGCTGCCGGGGCCATCATGTTCAGCGCCAACCTGCCGCTGTCCCTGGCTTGGGTGTGGATCTCCAATCCGCTGACCTGGATTCCACTCTACACGCCCGCCTACCTGCTCGGCGCCTGGCTGCTAAACGTCGAAGCGGTGCCTCTGCAGCAGATCACGCTGGGAATGGTGGGTACTCAACTCGCCGCACTCTGGTTGGGTTGTCTGATCGTCGGCTCGGTGCTGTCGGTGATCGGCTTTTGGCTGGTGCGATTGTTGTGGCGGATAAAAGTGATCAACATCTGGCGGGATCGGCGCAGGCGGCACCGCATCAAAGCGGCGTTACGAAGGGCCAAAGCCAGAGCGTTGGCCACGTCAGGCAAGGACTCATAATCTCCCACCCTTCACACACGATCCGGATACAGTTTGCCATCCACCAGCCGCAGGATGCGCTGCATTTTAGCCGCCAGGTCGTAGTCATGGGTCACCACGACTAGACTGGTATTTGAATTGCGGTTCAACTCCAGCATCAAGCGGTAGACCTGATCCGCGGTATGGCGATCGAGGTTGCCGGTGGGTTCATCGGCCAGTACACAGGACGGCCGATTGATCAGCGCGCGGGCCACTGCCGCCCGTTGCCGTTCACCGCCGGAGAGCTCTCCAGGTGTGTGTTCCAAGCGATGATTCAGGTCTACGCGTTCGAGACAATCCGCAGCCCGTTCGAGTGCCCGCGCCGGGGGATCACCGGCCACCAGCAACGGCATCGCCACATTTTCCAGCGCCGAGAATTCCGGCAGCAAATGGTGAAACTGATAGACGAATCCGAGCGTCTTGTTGCGAAGTCGACCGCGCGCCGTCTCGGTAAGACCAGCAAGGTCTTGGCCGTGGACGAACACCCGGCCACGACTGGGTACGTCGAGCCCGCCGAGCACGTGCAGCAAGGTACTCTTGCCGGATCCTGACGCCCCGACAATAGCCACCTGCTCGCCGCGCTCGATGTCGAGGTCAATGCCCTTGAGCACTTCCACCGTCGACGGCCCCTGGTCAAAAGTCTTCTCGAGCCCGACGCATCGCAACACCGGATCCTCTGCCTCATTCATAGCGAAGGGCCTCGGCGGGCTGGGTTCGCGAGGCGCGCCACGCGGGATAGAGGGTTGCCACGGTGCTCATGAGCAAGGATGCCGCGGTGATTCGGCCGACATCCCC
Source organism: uncultured Gammaproteobacteria bacterium (assembly GCA_947258785.1). GTDB lineage: Bacteria > Pseudomonadota > Gammaproteobacteria > Arenicellales > JAANXG01 > CAMYJT01. Next base: position 183,876 of record CAMYJT010000010.1, on the reverse strand, counting down.
CCAGTGCATCTCAGCCGGGAAATCGCTGATGACGTAAACGTCCGCAGGGAAAAACTTAACGCTAAACAGATTCTCAAAAAACGGCACCAGGGTCTCAATGTTGAGAGACGTCAGCACCCCCGTCAGTCCACCCAGGATCGTGCCAACCGCTCCGATTAAGATGCCCTGGACCATGAACACACCCATCACCCCGCGTGGGCTCAATCCCAGCGTACGGAGAATCGCGATGTCCGACTGCTTGTCGGTGACCACCATGACCAGTGTGGCAACGATATTGAACGCAGCTACCGCAACAATCAGGAATAAAATAATAAACATCACCCGTTTTTCAATTTTTAATGCACGAAAGAAATTAACGTGCTGGCGGGTCCAGTCGCTGACCAAATACCCCGGCCCCAAGGCTCGTTCCAAATCCCGTCGCACTAATGGCGCCCGGTACACGTCGTTGATTTTGAGCCGCACTCCCGTCACGTGGTCACCGCTGCGGTATAGACGGGCGGCATCCGCAAGGTGAATCAATGCCAAGCCCGCGTCGTACTCATACATTCCAATTGAGAAGATCCCCACAACGGTGAAGCGCTTGAGCCGTGGCAATAAACCCGCTGGTGTGACGTTGCCCCGCGGGGCCACCAGTGTGACCTTGCTTCCCAACGACAATCCCAGTTGGCGTGCCAGAGCGCTCCCGATAACGATGCCAAACTCCCCGGTCCGAAGCAGCTGCAGTTGTCCGTCTACCATATTGCGCGCGATCTCCGAGACCCGCACCTCCTCGTCGGGCAGAACGCCCCGAATCAACGCCCCCGCCACTTCTCGGCGTTTGGTCAACATCCCTTGTGCAAAGATGTAAGGCGCGCGGCCTAGTACTTGCTGCCGGTCGAGGAGCACGGAATCCAACTGGCGCCAGTCGGCCAATCCGCCGTTCGCTCCGGTCACCGTGACGTGGGACGCCACGCCCAATATGCGGTCGCGCAGTTCGCGTTCGAATCCGTTCATTACGGAAAGGACCGTGATCAATGCCCACACCCCCAGCGTAACCCCCAGCATGGATATCAACGAAATGAATGAAATAAAGTGGTTGCGGCGTTTGGCCCGCGTGTATCGCAAACCGATAAACAGCGGCAGTGACCGCATCAGGGCGGTCATCGGGCGGTACCGGGTGATTGGCTGCGGCAGGCGCCCGCATAAGTCCAAAAATGCATATAATAGTTTGCTTTAGTAATGGTTAATAACTTACTTTATCTAAATGATTTATTCAGGACGCATACTTGGAAACAATAACACATCGCGGATGGACGCGCGGTCGGTGAACAGCATGACCAGGCGATCGATGCCGATACCCTCGCCCGCCGTGGGCGGCAAACCATGCTCCAAGGCCTGGATGTAATCCGCGTCATAGTGCATAGCCTCGTCGTCACCCGCCGCCTTCTCCGCCGCTTGGGCCCGAAAACGTTGCGCCTGATCCTCCGGATCGTTGAGCTCTGAAAAACCATTCGCAATCTCGCGTCCCGCGACAAACAATTCAAATCGGTCTGCGATGGCTGCTTGTTGGTCGTTGCGACGCGACAGCGGCGAGACCTCCACCGGATAACCGGTGACGAACGTCGGCCGCCGCAGTCGCGTTTCCACGGCTTTCTCGAAAATGTCCACCACGATCCTGGCCGCGCTCGCGCCCGGCTTCACGGGAATTTGCATGCTGGCCGCGAGCGTTTGCAGACAGTCGACATCCTCGAGGTCGGGCGCCGCCAGATCCGGGTAATGATTCAAAACCGCCTGTGCAATGCCGATGCGAGGAAACGGTTCGGCCAGATCGTACCGTTCACCCTGGTAACTGATCGACGTTGACCCGAGCACCGCCTGCGACATCTCCCGCAACATTTGCTCCGTCAAATCCATCAGATCCCGATAGTCGGCGTAGGCCTGATAGAACTCGAGCATGGTGAATTCCGGGTTGTGCTGGGCGCTGATGCCTTCGTTTCTGAAGTTGCGATTGATTTCAAAGACCCGGTCAATACCCCCGACCACCAAACGTTTCAGAAACAACTCCGGGGCAACGCGCAAGTAAAGATCCATGTTCAAGGCGTTGTGATGGGTAACAAACGGCCGCGCCAGCGCCCCGCCAGGTATGGTTTGCATCATCGGTGTCTCGACCTCGAGAAATCCCTTGTGCGTCAGGAAATCTCGGACAAAGCGAATGATCTCGGCCCGCATGCGGAAAGTCCTGCGGGTGGTTTCGTTGACGATCAGGTCGAGATATCGCTGCCGATAACGGGTCTCCTGGTCGGTCAGGCCGTGAAACTTCTCGGGCAGCGGCCTCAAGGCCTTGGTCAGCAATCGGATGATGTCCGTTCGGACCGTGAGTTCGCCGGTTCGGGTCTTGAACAGCGCACCCTCTACACCGATGATGTCGCCGATATCCAGCTTTTTAAAAGTCTGGTTGTACTGCCCTTCGGGCAAGCTGTCACGTTGCACGTACAACTGGAGGCGCGCGGTGCCGTCTTGAATGTGGGCGAATCCGGCCTTCCCCATCACGCGTTTACTCATCACCCGTCCGGCCAGCCGGACCCGCACGGGTTCCGCATCGAGGACCGCCGCGTCCCGGGCGCCGTAACGTCGGGTCAACTCCCCCGCCCGCGCATCCGGCCGGAAGTCGTTGGGAAACGGATTTCCCTTTTCCCGCAACTCCGCAAGCTTTGCTTTGCGATGTGTTATCTGTTCATTTTCTTCGTTCATTTCTCTTTAATTATCAATGTATTAAATGAATATTTTAATTCTTGATCACAAATCTTTTTCAGATTCCCGCTTTCAGACTTGCCTCGATAAACCGGTCGAGGTCGCCGTCCAGCACCGCCTGGGTGTCGCCCACCTCAACCCCGGTGCGTAGATCCTTGATGCGGGATTGATCCAGCACATAGGACCGGATCTGCTGCCCCCAACCGATATCCGCCTTGCTGTCCTCCAACGCTTGCTGCTGGGCCCGGCGTTCTCGAAGTTCCGCCTCGAACAGGCGGGCGCGCAACATACGCATCGCTTCCGCTTTATTACGGTGTTGAGAGCGGTCACTTTGGCACTGCACCACGATACCACTGGGCAGGTGCGTAATACGAACCGCCGAGTCGGTTCGGTTAACGTGCTGACCGCCGGCTCCACTGGCGCGGTAGGTGTCGATACGCAGTTCGGCTGGATTGATATCGACTTCGATACTGTCGTCTACCTCAGGGTATGCAAACACGGAGGCGAAAGAGGTGTGGCGGCGGTGCCCCGAATCAAAAGGGGATTTCCGCACCAGCCTGTGTATTCCGTTCTCCGTGCGGAGATGACCGTACGCATACTCCCCGGAGATCTTCACGGTTGCGCTCTTGATCCCTGCGACCTCTCCAGCCGATACCTCCACCAGCTCGGCATGAAACCCCTTACGCTCCGCCCAGCGCAGGTACATGCGTAGCAACATGTCGGCCCAGTCCTGGGCCTCGGTACCTCCAGATCCCGATTGTATGTCTAGGAAGGCATTGTGGTCGTCCATCTCACCGGAGAACATCCGCTCGAACTCGAGCCTGTCGATCTCCTGTTCCAGGTCGTCGACATCCCGGGTCAGTGAGGAGACCATGTCCGCATCACCTTCGTCGCGGGCCAGCTCGAGGAGTTCTGCACATTCAGCGGCGTCCCTGCCAAGGCGGTTTAGGCCATCGACCACCCGCTCCAGACGTGCCCGTTCCTGCCCCAAGGCCTGTGCGCGTTCCGGGTCGCTCCACACGTCGGGTTGCTCGAGCTGCAGTCGCACCTCGGCCAAGCGTTCTTGTTTGCCCGCATAGTCAAAGATACCCCCTGAGGGCCTCTGCGCGACCCTGAATATTCTGGAGTTTGTCGACTAGGGCATTGAAATCCATGACACGGTCCGGTCGGTAGACGAAATGCGTCGGCAGAATACCGGAATTGATCACGCGATGGTATGCACGTGGGCGGTTTTATACGTAAAATAATACCCACAAGATCTCGCTTGCGGGATTGGTGGCCGATCGTTGAAGGGAGTGTCCTCACGGCGGTGGTGCCAAGACTCAAAAAGTTAGATTATACAATATATATCAATAGATTATCAGTTATATTTAAAGTTAATTAGAATAACTATTTACGCTCATTCGTGCGTGACAAACGCATGCTGACCGTGGCGGTTTACGGTGATCAAGAGCGTTTAGGGTGACTGTCCCGTGGACGATGGGCGGGGCAGTCAACCATCGACACCCAGGGGGGGGCCTTGTCTCGGATCATTAGTGCGTCGCGTCAGGCTTTGGCGGTTCTGATCCTGAATATGGCGCCGATGTCCGCCACAGAGGGCGCATTGGTCGTTACCGACTGGAGCGGATTGAGCGTGCGTGAGTTAATTTTGCTGGGGCTCGCGGTGGCGCTGTCGCTGGCCCTCATATTCGGGCTCCTGTTCAGCCGCAAGAATCGACCCCGGCCCTACGCCTATCTGTACCGCATCGTCGGTCGTAAACTGGCCAAGTCCGAGGTCACTACGCCGGTGTTCCGGATCGGCCGCCATCCAAACAATGAATTGAGGATCAGACACAGGTCGGTTTCGCGGTTTCACGCGGAACTCGTCAGGAACAACAACGGCAGCTTCACAATCTATGACACGAATTCTAGAAACGGAGTTCGTGTGGGACTTCGTCCGGTACACTCAAGAGTACTCAAAGAGAGTGACGTCATCGACATCGGCGAGGTGCGCTTCCGCTTCACGCGGTATCCGCGGGATTTCAATACTTTTCGCCATACCGAAATGATCGACGCACCCGTCAGCCGCCGTTTTGCGCTGCGTCGCCGCCGTACGGACCGCCAAAAAATACTCATGGACGTCCGTGTCTACCACGACGAATCTGGATGGATAAATGGGCGCGTCCTGGATCTCAGCACCGATGGGGCATTTGTGGAGGTAGACCGTCAAATCGAACCCCGGGCGCCGGTGGACATCGTGTTTCCAATCATACAAGGTAGCCAGCGGCGCTGGTTTCGCCTGACCGGGGAGGTGGTAAGGGAAAATAACGACGGTGTCGGCATCACCTTCAGCGAACTCGACGACTCCACAGCGCACCTATTGGCTTCGCTGTCGAAGGCCGCATAATGCGGATACTCAACGCCATACCCCCGCACCTTGAGGCCATCGAGTCTAGTTACGCCGACATCGATCGGCATATTGCAATGCAGCGTCACGTGTAGGAGAATTCCCGCCGCTTTCGTAAGTGATTTAATCGCGAATAACAATCCTCTGTACGAAATACACATCGATTGACGGACAGGTCATGAAAATCGGAGTCCCTAAAGAAATCCATGAAAGTGAATCCCGCGTCGCTACCACCCCGGACGTCGCCGGCCAATTGATCGGCATGGGGTTTACGGTGTCGATTGAGTCGGGTGCCGGCGTGCGTGCTAATTTCACCGATGACGCCTACCGAGAGGCCGGTGTTGAGATCGTCGCCGACACCCGGGAGCTGTGGTCGCAATCCGACATCGTCATCAAGGTGCGGCCGCCGGAGACCCACCCGGAACTCGGCGTCGATGAGACCGAGCTGCTGCGGGAGGGGGCCACCCTAATCAGTTTTGTTTGGCCCGCGCAGAACCCTGAACTGATGGATCGTCTTCAGGCCAAGCAGGCAACGGTCCTCGCGATGGACTCCATCCCGAGAATTTCGCGGGCTCAAAAACTGGACGCCTTGAGCTCCATGGCCAATATCGCCGGATATCGGGCGGTCATTGAAGCAGCCAACCATTTCGGCCGATTCTTCACCGGACAAATCACCGCCGCCGGCAAGGTGCCGCCGGCGAAGGTCATGATCATCGGTGCCGGCGTCGCTGGACTTGCCGCCATTGGCACGGCGGGCTCCTTAGGCGCCATCGTGCGTGCCTTCGATACGCGTCCCGAAGTAAAAGAACAGGTGCAGAGCATGGACGCCGAGTTCCTGGAACTGGATTTCAAAGAGGAAGGTGGCGGTGAAGGCGGTTACGCGAAAGAGATGAGCAAAGAATTCATCGAGGCAGAGATGTCGCTGTTTGCAAATCAGGCCAAGGAGGTCGACATCATCATTACTACGGCACTGATCCCCGGCAAACCATCGCCCCGCTTGATCACGGCGGACATGGTGGAATCGATGCGTGATGGCAGCGTGATCGTCGATCTGGCTGCCGAACAAGGCGGGAATTGTGAGCTGACTGAAGCCGGGCGGGTGGTTCAAAAACACGGAGTCACGATAATCGGCTACACCGATCTGCCGAGCCGGTTGCCGAACCAATCGAGCCAGCTGTACGCAACCAACTTGCGCCACCTGTTGATGGAACTCACCCCCGAGAAGGATGGCAATATCAATGTGGATATGGAGGACGAGGTGGTTCGTGGTGCAACCGTGATCAAAGACGGTGAGATCACCTGGCCGCCGCCACCACCCAAAATTTCAATGACACCGCCAACGCCGAAACCAGCACCACCTCCGGAAGCAACCGTGGTCAAGGAATCCAAACCGTCCGGTTGGTTCACGCTTGCACTCCTGGCCGTCGGCGTGTTGTCCATCCTTGGCATTGGATCGGTCGCTCCCCCGGCGTTCATGAGTCATTTCATCGTATTCGTGCTGGCGATTTTTGTCGGCTACCAGGTGATCTGGTCAGTAACCCCGGCTTTACACACACCACTGATGAGTGTAACCAATGCGATCAGCGGAATAATTGTTATTGGCGCACTGCTGCAAATCGGTGCGGATTCCGGCATCGTGATATTTCTCGCGTCGGTGTCCGTTCTGATCGCCACGGTAAACGTAGCTGGCGGTTTCCTGGTAACCCAGCGCATGTTGAAAATGTTTCGGAAATAGGAGCTTACCCCCATGAACGCGGGCGTTGTTACTGCCTCATACATTGTTGCAAGCATTCTATTTATACTCAGTTTGGGTGGGCTGAGTCATCAGGAAACCGCGCGTCGCGGTAATCTGTACGGCATCGTCGGTATGGCGATTGCCATTGTCGCCACCATTACCAGCGATCAGGTGTCAGGCATCGCCCTCATAATGGTCCTGATGATCCTCGGCGGGATCGCCGGATTCTTCGTCGCGGCAAAGGTCGAGATGACCGCGATGCCACAACTGGTGGCAATGTTGCACAGCTTCGTCGGGCTCGCCGCAGTTCTGATCGGGTTCGCCAGTTATGTGGACCCCAGCATTAACCTTTCAGGCACCGAGGAGACGATACATGAAGTGGAAATCTATCTCGGTGTATTGATCGGGGCGGTAACGTTTACCGGTTCCGTCATCGCGTTTGGAAAGCTGCAGGCCGTCATCAAGAGCGCGCCTCTGTTGTTACCCGGCCGGCATTGGTTGAATCTGGCGGGCGCCGTGGTGTGTGTCTGGATGGGGGCGGAATTTCTGGACGCGGAGAGTGTCGGCGGCGGGTTGGTGCCGCTAACCATTATGACGATAATCGCGCTGGCGTTTGGTGTGCACATGGTGATGGCTATCGGTGGTGCCGATATGCCTGTAGTGATTTCCATGTTGAACAGTTACTCCGGTTGGGCGGCAGCGGCGACCGGATTCATGCTCTCCAACGATCTGTTGATTGTCACCGGCGCGCTGGTCGGATCCAGCGGAGCGATTCTGAGCTACATCATGTGCCGTGCCATGAATCGACACTTTGTCAGTGTGATCCTGGGTGGGTTTGGCACCGAGAGCGGCGCGGTAGCCACCGCCGCAGAGGCCGGAGAAGTCACCGCGGCCTCGGCCGACGAAACGGCGGAGATGCTCAGGGATGCCAAGGAGGTAGTTATCGTCCCCGGCTATGGCATGGCCGTGGCCCATGCCCAACATGCGATCTCTGAGATGACGCATAAATTGCGCAGTGCCGGGGTGAATGTCCGCTTCGGCATCCATCCCGTGGCAGGACGCATGCCCGGTCACATGAATGTCTTGCTGGCAGAGGCCAAGATCCCATACGACGTCGTCTTGGAGATGGACGAAATCAACGATGACTTTCCAAACACTGATGTGGCGCTGGTGGTCGGCGCGAACGATATCGTGAACCCATCCGCCCAGGAAGACCCCAACAGTCCGATTGCGGGCATGCCCGTCCTCGAGGTCTGGAAGGCCGGCACGGCGGTGGTCCTGAAACGCAGTATGGCGACCGGCTATGCCGGTGTCGACAACCCGTTGTTTTACCGTGAAAATACGCGGATGCTGTTCGGCGATGCTCGCGACAGCATCGAGTCGGTGGTCAAGCATCTAGGCTAGCAGGCACCAGCTCAAATCGACTTCTCGCTCCGGGGGCACCAGCAGGAGGTCCTTGTCGACACGTCGGCACCGCTCGAAGGGAACGAATTTCCAGTGGGGTTCTGTCCGCACCCAGGTCCGGTATCCGTGATCGAGTGCAAACTCATTCACCTGTCCCGGGGATTGACCGTGCCAGTTGAGGCAGTGGCGCAGGAATTCGCCGTATATTAACGGGCGGGACCGAGCCATCAATCCCGCCGCACCCTGCAGTACCTTCAGGTCGTACCCATCGACATCGATCTTAATGAGCCGGCAATCGGCAGGCAGATCACCGCGCTCGATCAGATTGTCCACCGTGGTGATATGCAGTGGGATACGTTCGCAGGCATAGTTGCTTCCATCGGCGAGGATATTGGCTGTTCCGGTCCCTTGGCCATCGCTCAGATTGCCCTCTACCTGAATTTCGACGTCCCTGCACCGGTCGCCCACCCCGGTGCACAGGACGCGAACCGTAGCATCCAGGCCGTTGAGTTGGATGTTGTGCGCCAGCGACTGACAGTTGGACCGGACCGCCTCGATGGCGTAAATGGACGCTGGATGGTCGATATCCGACGCGCGCAGCATGACGGCGAGGGGGATGCAGATCAAGCCGATATTGGCTCCGATGTCGAGAAAACCGCCGCGTTGAGAGAGGCAACGAGCGAGAAAGGTCACCGCTTCGTAGTCGTAACCAGAATCGAGATACGCCATGCGCTCGGACAGGCTGTGCAGGTCCAGCCGCATGCGATGGCCGACGGGGCGCCGAAGCATCGCCTCCACGACGATGTGGTGGGTCTCCAATCCCAGTGACTTGTACAGGGACAGGCCGAGGCGCACCTTGCCGCGAACCGAGGGCAATCGGTGGAGTATCGCGCCGACCAACCTGTACAGCGCGGTATTGACCCGTGACAAAGTCGATCCAGGCGCCAGGCCAGTGCGGTCGTCACGCCGGGCGGGCACGTGGTGTGCTACCCCAAGGCTTCTTTCATCAATTTTCCGATGTCGCCCGGGTTGCGGGTCACACGGATACCGGCTTCTTCCATGGCCGCGATTTTCTCGTTCGCGGTGCCTTTGCCTCCGGAGATGATTGCACCGGCATGCCCCATTCGTTTTCCCGGCGGCGCCGTGACCCCGGCTATAAAACCGACCACCGGTTTGGTCATATGTTCCTTGACCCAGGCGGCGCAGGCCTCCTCGTCGGATCCGCCGATCTCTCCCACCATAACAACCCCTTCCGTGTCAGAGTCGTCGTTGAACATTTTCATCACGTCTAGATGCTTCAGACCGTTTACGGGATCACCGCCAGTACCCACACAGGTCGATTGACCGAGATCCAGCCGTGTCAACTGATCTACCACTTCATAGGTCAAAGTCCCGGATCTGGAGACCACGCCAACCCGGCCCCGCTTATGGATATACCCTGGCATGATGCCGATTTTGACCTCTTCCGGTGTGATCACTCCGGGACAGTTTGGGCCGACGAGTATGGTCTGTTTATCGTGCATCTTGTAGCGGGTGAGGATCATGTCCTTCACCGGAACGCCCTCAGTGATACAGATCACGACATCCATGCCTGCCTCCACGGCCTCGTCGATCGCCGCCGCCGCAAATCTGGGTGGCACATAGACAACCGAAACGTTGGCTCCGGTTGTGTCTCTCGCTTCGGCCACGGTATCGAACACTGGAATGCCCTCGACATGCTGACCGCCTTTCCCCGGCGTCACCCCGGCCACGAAACACTGTCGGCCCAGTGCGTACGCGACACAATGTCGGGTATGAAACTCTCCGGTCTTACCGGTGATGCCTTGTGTCACAACGCGGGAATTCTGATTAATCAGTATGGACATCTGTTTCTAACCTCGTGCTGCGGCGACGACCTTCCCGGCCGCATCGGACATGGATTCAGCGGCTACGATCTTTACGGTGGAGTCAGCAATAATCTCGCGTCCTTTCTCAACGTTCGTGCCTTCGAGCCGAACCACCAGCGGCACGTTGAGGTGTACCTCCTTCGCCGCGTTGACCAAGCCCTCGGCAATAATGTCACAGCGCATGATACCGCCGAATATATTGACCAAAATGGCCTTCAAGTTTGGATTACGCATCATTATCTTGAATGCTTCTGTCACCTGCTCGGTGGTCGCACCGCCACCGACATCGAGAAAATTTGCCGGCTCAGCGCCGTAAAGCTTGATGATGTCCATTGTCGCCATGGCCAGACCGGCGCCGTTTACCAGGCAACCGATGTCTCCATCGAGAGAAATGTAACTCAAGCCGAACTTCGACGCCTCGATTTCGTTTGGATCTTCTTCATCCAGATCCCGCAACTCCTGAAACTCGGGGTGCCGAAACAGCGCGTTATCGTCGAAGTTCAATTTGGCATCCAACGCTAACACGTCCTGGTTGCCCGTCAGTATCAGTGGATTAATCTCCGCCAGCGACGCATCCGTCTCCCAAAATGTCCGGTACAGGGCGACCAGTAGATCTGTAGCCTGATCCAGTGTCGAGTCCGGGAGCCCAATGCGGGCCGCCAGGTCTTGTGCCTGATCCCGTGTCAACCCGGTGACGGGATCAACGGTGATTTTGTGAATCTTGTCGGGTGTCCTGGCAGCCACCTCTTCGATCTCGGTTCCACCTTCAGAGCTGGCCATTATGACCACTCTCTGCGCACCGCGATCCACCACTACACCGAGGTAATACTCCCGCTGAATGTCGGCACCCTCCTCGACCAACAGGCGTTTTACAACTTTGCCCTCGGGGCCCGTTTGATGCGTCACCAGCGTCATGCCGAGGATAGCCGATGCATGTTGGTGCACCTCCTCCAGACTCCGCGCCATTTGCACACCGCCCCCTTTTCCACGGCCGCCGGCATGGATCTGTGCCTTTACCACCCACACCTCGCCGCCCAGTTCCTGAGCCGCGGTTACAGCCTCTTCGACCGTAAAGCAGGAGCGTCCCGCCGGCGTACGCACACCGTACGCGTTGAGGATGGTTTTGCCCTGATATTCGTGTATTTTCATTGGGTATCCCGAGTCACAGTTCTTATTAACAAGGAGTTGCCACGCCATGCGAAGTGCAAAAACCCACCGATGGCGGCGCGAGGTCAGCACGACAAGCGGGTGAGAACGGCGTTCGCGTACAGGCCTTGACGCAAGCGGAGCCGGAGAGTGAGCGCCAAGCTCTCGCACCTCGCGCGTCATTCTCGCATAGCGATAAACCCTATACTAGCCCGCATATCGCGCCAAGATAGGCGCCGGCCCGGCGACAAAGTACTGCCCCACGCAATTGATCGTATATCTTACGCAAAATAAAATGTTAGCTCTTCTTTTCGCCGCCCTGGTGCAATATGCGAGCTAGTGTCCTGTCCGGTAGCTAAACATCGTTTCAAGCCATCGCGCCGTTGGGCCAAGGCGCCGAACTGCTACACGCGTTCGAAGACGGTCGCAATGCCCTGTCCCATACCGATGCACATGGTCGCGAGTCCCATAGTCCCACCCCGGTTACGCATGATATGCAGCAGGGTCGTCGATATCCGCGCGCCAGAACAACCCAGGGGATGTCCGAGAGCGATGGCTCCACCGTTGAGGTTGACCTTGTCGTCCAGGGCCCCGAGTAGCCCGAGGTCTTTGAGAACCGGCAACGACTGGGCTGCAAACGCCTCATTGATCTCCACATAATCGATGTCCGCCATCGTCAACCCGGCGCGCTGCATCGCTTGTTGAGTCGCCGGGACGGGACCATAGCCCATGATCGAAGGGTCAATCCCGGCGGTCGCCATACCACGGATCCGCGCCATGGGCTCGATCCCGAGCGAACGGGCTCGATCGGCGGACAGCACGGCCATGGCTGACGCTCCGTCCGACAACGCCGATGAGGTCCCCGCCGTAATCGTGCCATGGCGGGGATCAAACACCGGTCTGAGCGCGGCGAGGGCCTCGACCGTGGTGTCCGGCCGGATGACTTCGTCCGTCTCGCACAACACCCGACTGCCATCCTCATCGTGACCCTCTAGGGCAACGATCTCATTCTGGAAACGGCCCGCCTCGGTGGCGGCGTGGGCACGCTGATGAGAACGGGCGCCAAAGGCGTCCTGCTGATCGCGAGAGATTCCGTGCATGCGGCCGAGCAGTTCGGCGGTCATCCCCATCAGGGCAGCGGCCTTTGCGACGTGTTTGCTGAGGGCTGGATTGATATCGATACCGTGTGTCATCGGCACGTGGCCCATATGCTCGACCCCGCCAACGATAAAGCAGTCGCCTTGTCCGCTCATGATAGCCTGCGCCGCACTGTGTACCGCCTGCATTGACGATCCGCACAGCCGGTTTACCGTTTGTGCTGCTACCGTGTGCGGCAGCCGCGTCAGCAGCGCCATGTTCCGGGCAATATTTACCCCTTGTTCCAGAGTCTGATTCACGCACCCCCAAATGACGTCGTCGACCTCCGCTGGATCGAGGTTTGGGTTGCGTTCAAACAAGGCATCGACCAAACGGGCGGAGAGTTGCTCGGCACGTACGTAACGATACATACCGTTCTTGGAACGCCCCATGGGTGTACGAACGCAATCGATGATACAGGCATCGCGGCCGTTGGTGGTCATGACTCTGCCTCCATTGAAAAAAAAGTTTTATTATCGGCCGCCATCTGTCGCAGTTGGTCGGTCGCCTGATATGCCGGGCCGAGATTTCGATAATGATCGGCCGCTGTGCAGAATTCAGCGATACCTAGAGTGTCAACATAACGCAGTGCGCCGCCGCGGAATGGCGGAAATCCGATCCCCCAAATCAAGCCCATGTCGGCGGCCACCGGCGAATCGACAATACGCTCTTCGACACAACGAGCGGTCTCCAGACACAGCGGGATCATCATGCGCTCTATAATTTCCTGTTCGCTGAATTCAGCAGTGCCGGCCTGTACCTCTGCAATCAAGCCCTGCACTGCTTCATCCTCTTTTTTCTTTGGTTTACCGTGCTTGTCCGGTTCGTACCGATAAAACCCAGCTCCGGATTTCTGACCAAGACGCCCGGCCTGGTGTAGAACGTCTATAACGGTTGTGTAATCGTTGTGCATACGATCCGGATAACCCGCCGCCAGCACTTTTCCGGCGTGACACGCGGTGTCCATGCCGATGACGTCCAGTAGATAAGCCGGGCCCATGGGCCAACCGAATTGTTGCATGAGTCGGTCAATGACCCGATAGTCTGCGCCATCACGGACTAATGCGGTAAAAGCGTTGAAGTACGGAAACAGGATTCGATTAACGAGAAATCCCGGACAATCATTGACGACGATGGGATTCTTACCGATCGCCTTCGCAAAAGTAACCGCCGTAGCTATCGTCTCCGGCGAAGTCAGCGTGCCGCGAATAACCTCCACCAGTGGCATTACGTGCACTGGATTAAAGAAGTGCAGGCCACAGAATCGTTCGGGAATCTTCAGCGCCGAAGCCAAATCCGATATTGAAATGGTCGATGTGTTAGAGGAAATTATGACGTCCTGCGATACAACCCCTTCCAATTCCGCCAATACCTCTTTCTTGACCTCCTGGTTTTCGACAACGGCCTCGATGACCAGCTGCGCTCCCCCCACGTCTCCGTAGGTGCAGGTCGGATTAATGCGATTGAGGACATCGGCCATCTGATCCGGTTGCATTCGCCCGCGCTCGATGCGCTTCAACAGCAGCTTTTTTGCCTCCCCCAGACCCGATTCGACCGCCGCAGCGGCGATATCCTTCATGACGATCGCGATGCCCTTGAGGGCGGTCTGGAACGCGATACCACCACCCATGATCCCGGCGCCCAGCACCGCCGCCGACTCGATTTTGCTTGCCTGGTGGCCATATTGTTTGAGATCTCGCTTTAGCATCTGATCATTCAGAAACAAACCCACTAAATTGTGCGCCGTATCAGTTTGCGCAACTTTCGCAAACGCCTCCGCCTCTATCCTCGATGCGGCGTCGCGATCCAGGTCTGCGTGTGCCTCCATGCACTTTAATGCGATCATCGGCGCTGGATAGTTCGGACCGGCTTTGGCGGTGACGTAGGCCTTGGCGGTCTCGAACACCATGGTGCGTTCGACCCCGGTGAGCTGCAACGGCGATTTCTTATCGCGGCGACGAGATTCGTAATCCAGTTTGCCGAGCCGGCACTGCTCAAGCAGGTGGATGGCAGAGGCCTTGAGCTGACCCGGGGCCACCACCGCATCCACCGCCCCTTGGGCCAGCGCTTCTGTTGGCCGTTTATCCTGACCGAGTCCGATCCACTCGAGGGCGTTGTCGGCGCCAATGAGTCTCGGTAAGCGGATGGTCCCGCCCCATCCGGGGAAAATACCGAGCTTGATCTCCGGCAGGCCGACGCGGGTGGTTGCGGACATTACTCTGCAATCGCAGGCCAAACACACCTCGAACCCGCCGCCCAGCGCAAATCCGTTGATCACCGCCACCGTGGGAAAAGGCAAATCCTCCAGCGCCGAAAACGTGGCGTGAATACGCAGCAAGTCTGCCACCAGCTGGTCGGATTGCGCAGCGAACCATCGCCCGAACTCTGTGATGTCGGCTCCTACGACAAAAACCCCTTTACCGCTCGTCAACAGCATGCCCTGAATCGATTCGTCATCCGCAACGAGGTCAATGGCCTGCCGCAGTTCGCTCAGCGTCAATACATCAAACTTGTTCACCGGACCCTGCTGGCGATCAAACTTGAGTTCAGCGATGCCATCCTCCAGCATCGACACGTTAAGTGTATTGCCCTCAAATATCATACTTGTCTCCAAATTGTTCGATAAGACGTTCTGCCATCGTAGTAGTGAATCGAACGGTGTTACCGTTCCCGGCACCAATCCGCGATCAGCCGGTGCGATATGGAAATGGCCGGCGGCAGTGAAACCGGTCCGTGACCATTGAGGGCATCGACAATCTGCCCGCGTGTGAACCAGCCGGCTTCTTCCAACTCTGCGTCGTTGAGCCGAACCGGTTGCCGTTTCGCGTCGGCGTGAAAGCCCAACATCAGCGAGCCTGGGAACGGCCACGGCTGTGACGATTGGTAGGTCATTCGAGTTGCATTGATACCGGTTTCCTCCCAGACCTCGCGCACTACCGCCTGTTCCACGGACTCGCCAGGCTCAACAAAACCCGCGATGGTGGAGAAACGGCCCTTCGGCCAGCGTGGCTGACGTCCAAGCAGGCAGCAGTCATCATCCGTGCACACCAATACGATAATCGCCGGATCGGTACGTGGAAATTCAACAGTCTGGCAAGCCGGATTCCGGCATTTGCGCAGGTGCCCTGCCTTGTGCAGCACTGTCGGTGAACTGCACACCCCACAGAAACGATGACGACTGTGCCAATAACAGATACCTTTGGCGTATGCCAGTAACGACAGATCTTCATCGGGCAGAATCGGTCCAAACTTACGTAAGTCTTCGAAACTCCCCGCCGCTGCGATAGACCCGTCCGTCAACGGATCGGTGTCGTTTTCAATCTCGAAGGTGAAGTAGTGTAGCCCATCTCGTTGGCCCAGGAATATCGCCCTGTTGTCGTACGGTACCAGTCCAGCGCAGTCTTCAGGCGACAACCAAGCGGCCGTCTGGTGTCGTGTACTTATCAAGTTGCGCTGCCGCCATACCGGTATTAGTCGCGTCTTTGGATCGCTCAGCCGGGCGGCCAACCAGCTCTCGTCTCCCCGTTGTTGCGTCAAGCGGTTGAGCGATCGATTGACGAGCGCATTGCGTTCTGATCTGACCAGATGGTCGACGCGCAGGCGGCCGGACAATGGCTTACCCGGTCGGTTTCACGTGGGCCGACAATCTGTTCATCAGATCCCCAAATCCGGTCAGGGACCATCCTCCGTCAACGGGTATCACCCCACCGTTGACGTACGCCGCCGACGGTGACGCTAAAATCAGAGCCATGCCGGCCACATCCCGAGCCGAACCCAAACGTCGTAACGGCACACTCTGCGCCACAGCCTTCTGCATTTCGGGTACAGGGGCCAGGCGCGCCATGCCTTCGGTGTTTTCGATTGGGCCGGGTATGATTGAATTCACCCGGATGCCCTGGCCACCCCACTCCAACGCCAGCACCTGGGTAAGCATGTCCACGCCAGCCTTGGCGGCGCAGACGTGAGCCTGTAGAGGCGTGGGAACCTTGGCCTGAGGCGCCGAAATATTAATGACCGATGCGCCGGGCTTCTTGAGAAACTCGTATCCGGCGCGCAAGACGTGGAATGTGCCGAGCAAATCGATATCGACCACCGCCTTGAAACCATTGGGTGACATATCTATAGCAGCAGCAGGAAAATTACCTGCCGCGCCGGATACCAACACGTCAAATTCTCCAAACTCGGCGTGAGCGTCGCGCAGACTGCGTTCAACCGCATCGTAATCCCGCACGTCTGCTGTAAATCCGATGGCCGTTGCCCCAAGCACCTGCAGACGCTCCACAGCGCTTGTTACTTTTCCCGGAGAACGGCTCAGTACCGCCAGATTCCCCCCAGCACCGGCAAATGCCTCTGCGATAGCGAGATTAATACCGCTGGTACCTCCAGCCACAAATACGTTCTGTCCCGTGAAATCAAACGTTTTCTGCATCTCGTAGTTACTCTCTGGTTTAGGATTCCCGAACCGCGTCGATGGTTAGCGGTGTGCACTGTAAATCAATTTCATCCTTCGATGACCCGTGATGATGGGGCTGCTAAACTATCGTTGTCGTGTTACCAATAGCCGGCATTTTCCTACGATGACGTCGATCGAATCAACGCACCTCGCCTATTCACCCTGCAGGGAGTCCGTCACCCGTCCGACGGACGGATTGCGGGCGCTGAATTACATGCCTGTCGCGGGCCGCCTGACATGAAAGAATTGCTGAGATCTTTAATACGGCGCCTTGGATATGAAGTAAAGCGTATCCCCAAAGGCTGCAACGCCCATGCGGTTGGGCCGCTGCTGGATACGCTGCGCCGGTATGACGAACAGCAGGCATTTCGGACCATATTGGATGTGGGCGCAAATATCGGACAGACGACAAAACGCTATATCAGCTGGTTTCCAGATGCACGGGTATACAGTATTGAACCCCACGATGCGGCTTACGACGAATTGAAACGGCTCGCCCAGCACCATCGGGTCACGGCCTGCCACACAGCTCTGGGGGACAGTACCGGTAAGACGCATTTGTTCGTCAACAAATGCAGCCAGACAAACTCATTGCTGCCGGCGAGTTTGAGTGCGAACGATACGCTACAGGGCGACCTTTGCGAGAACGTTGGACGACAACCGGTTCAAGTTACCCGGCTGGACGAATTCTGCCAGAAACACCATATTCAAAGAATTGATCTGCTGAAAATCGATACTCAAGGGTACGAAAATCACGTCTTGACGGGGGCCGGTGAAATGTTGACGCCGGCACGGATCCGTTTGATTTATATCGAAATCTCCTTCGTACAGCTGTACGATGAGCAGGCACACTTCGATGAGTTGTATCGTCTGTTGTGGACGTCCGGATACAAGCTATACGGATTCTACGATACCTGGGCGCGCTTCGACGTCGGCTACATGTGGACCGATGCTTTGTTTGTGCCGCTAGCCGATGGGGACAAGGTGATACCAGCGCCTGGCACCTTCGCCGGTGCCGGTTGAGGAGCTCGGACACTGCAGTATCCCGGTTACCGGTCACATGGCGATACACCTCGAAGACATCCTACACCGATATCGGCAGTTCAGGTGGGTGCCGAAGCGGCGCGGCTATGGATTGCTCGTCAGATTTGCCGAACGTTTGCGCGGTGAGCACAGAAATCTGAAAATCGGGGTCGTCCACGCCCGGCAATTCAATTACCGCTTACACCTCGATCTCAATGTCTATCTGCAACGGCAAACCTATTACTTCGGGAGCTTCGAACCAAAGATCTTCGCGTTTTTCTGCGCCGCGTTAAAAACCGGCGATGAGGTCGTCGACGTCGGCGCCAACATAGGCGTATATTCTTTACTCTCTGCGGTGCTGGTTGGACGACAGGGAACCGTGACGGCGTTTGAACCTTACTCGCAATTCAGACAGGCACTCGATACAAACGTTGCCCTGAATGGGCTTGCCAATATCGATGTCTGCAACCTGGCGCTGTCACATCAGGCTGGATCCATGGAGCTGTTCGCCGACCGTCAGAGTGCATCGTTCGTCGGCGATCCCAACGACCGTACACTGTGCAGCGAGATGGTTCGTGTCGAAACCCTCGACGGATACTGCGCGTCGAAGGAGTTGGCCCCAAGGTTGATCAAGATCGACGTGGACGGTCACGATTACCAGGTCTTACAGGGCGGTAGCGGGCTGATCTCCAAAGTCAACCCTTTGCTGTGCGTGGAGGTGTCCAGCGATGGAGCATACAGCCCCACGGAATTGTTCAACCTGCTCGATACTCAGCAATACAGGGTTTTCCATGAAGACAATTGCCGACGATCCTTGGATAGGGAGCGGTTCAAGGAACTCCTGGACAGCCGCGGCGTCATCAATGTGATTGCCCTCCCAAATTCTGAGCGGCAGTTGTTCTGGTGACAGCTTCTACCGACCACTGGACCACAGCCGACAAACAGATCGGGACATGGATGATAAATATCTAGTGGTTAAAGGGTCCAGCGGCAGCGGGCTCGGCGACCGTCTGCGAGCGTTGCTCGTCGGCCTGGTGTACGCGCGGGTCAGCGGTCGCCGGGTGTTCGTAGATTGGAGCGATGGGGTATGCGCGGATCCGGGAATCAACTCGTTTCCTTTACTGTTTGACACCAGGGGCACGCAGTTTGCCGGCGATCTGCCTGAAGAAAAAACGTCCATTCTTCCAGCCGCCTGGCGGGGGCGCCTGCAGCGGACCTTCCACGACGTCTATGTCGGCGACGGTAACACGACATGGGACCGGCAGGATACGATACGCCGGTACTCAATAGACATGACCCGGGTTGATTATCCCGACCGAGTGCTTGTTATGTGGGACTTCGATCAGCTGAATTCGATTCGCCAAGCCGTTCCGGGGTTGTTTGAGAGTGATGACGAGCAGATTCTTTGCGACATGTATCATCAGAATCTGGTGCCGGTCCCGGAGGTTGTGGCCGCCGTCGAAGAGTACAATCGAGGGTTGTCCAGACCCGCGATCGGCGTTCACGTACGCGCGGCCCGAGAATGGGACGATAATAAAGGCAAGATTCATCTGCATCAGTATTGTCGGACGCTCGATCGTCTGATGGATCGGACTCGGGCGCGATCAATATTTGTGGCGACTGATAACGCCGCAGTGCAGGATCGGCTGCTGCAACGCTATGGGAAGGCACGGGCCCGCGGCAAGTGGTTTGCCGCACCGGGGGAATCTCTGCATCGAAACGAATCTTGCCCCGATCCCTTGGGCAATGCCAGGGATGCGCTGATTGAACTTGGTATTCTTGCTGAGTGCGACCATCTGGTATATCCAGCGGCATCTTCGTTCGGCCAAACGGCCGCGCTGATTTCTAACGGCAACCGCAATCAGCAGTACAAACTCTTTCCGGAACGTTCTTCTGTAAAAAGATTGTTGGCGAAGCTCAACAACTTACTGCGATCCGATATACCAGACGGCTATTCGTAGACGGTGACAGTTAAAATTTATTCAGCCGGACTGCGGCATCTCCCTATTTTGACCCTTGTCACATGGCTGCTATCAACCGGCGGTGTGTCGTTCGCCACCGAAACCACACAGACGACACCGGTATTGACCAATATTGATGCTCGAATCTTCGCAGAAGGAGTGCGCCCTTACTTTATGAGCGACCGGGACCGCCAACGCCTACGACGCACTATTGACGAACATGAATGGGCCAGGTCCGAGTATGAACGGATCAAACGGCTTGCTCGGAACGGTGATGGCTACTGGGCGGCATTTTTATATGCTCTGGATGGAGACGTGAGTCTGTTGGATGCATCCCGAAGCTGGTTGATGGACTATGGTCAAGCTGGCGGCGATCTTGGGCCTCGAGCGAAGTCCGTGGCAGATGATTATTTTGAAGGTGGACATCCCTGGCTGGGCGATCTGTACGCGTATATGGACGACAAACCCCTACTGGCCTATGACTGGGTTTACAACGCCCTCAATTCAAATGAGCGCCGGATTATCGAGCGGGGAATTCGAACCTCGGCGGTCTTCCGCATCCGCGCCATGGATCGCTGGCTGCAAACACCCAATCTCGTTTTTACGCCGACTTACATGGTGGCAATGGCGGGACTGACAACCGATATTGAGGCATTCCTTGACTGGGGTTTGCTGCGCAAACCCGGATCTCCGCAGGGTGGGTACTTTTCCGTAGTTGAATCGATGATCGGTAAGGGTGGTGTATGGGGCGAGGCCCCAATATATCCGGTTTACGGAAAGACATTACTAAAATTGACCCGCATGTCCCGCTTTTTGGCATCCAAAACAGGGGCACCCTGGTTTGAGCGTTCGCACACGATCGATGACAGTCCGCGGGCGCTGATGGACTATTTCATTGCCACTGCGTATCCAATTGAACAAACCGGACATGGCCGTGGACAGATCCGTATCGCCACTTATGGCGATGGATCGACCAATGCAACAGGGGATCTGTTCCTCGTCAACCCGGCGGAACCCGGCATGCACCTGCACGAGGAACTTGCGGGTGCCTACGCACTCACCGGTGAACCGCGTTACGCCGCTTTTCTCAAGCTGGTGCCAGATTACCGGCCGGATCTCTGGGACCATCCCCCGTTACCGCGCGTTGCCCGGCTGCCGCCCGCCGCTTCCCGGGTATGGACCGACTTCGGTGTGGCGATGTTGCGTTCGGACGAATCCCCGCGGTACTGGACCAATCCACAGGCCATCGCTGTTTTCCAGATCATGGGCCGTGGTTATGGCCACGATCATCGAGACAAATTCAGCATCATGCTGCACGGCGCTGGTCGCTTGTTGTATCCAGATTACAACGCGGTTCAATACGAAAACCCCAGCATCGGCTGGACCCGGAACACGATCGCCCACAACACTGTGCTGGTGGACGAGCAGGACACCCGCAACGTCGGCACCGACTTCATCTCGGTCCGACATATGTTTACGCCGGAAGTTAAGTTTCTGGCGACGACGGGCCGCGGTGTGTTCCCCGGCGTGACCCAGACCCGGGCCTTATTTCTAACCTCCGGCTATCTGCTCGATTACTTCCATGTCCACAGCACGACTCCCCATGACTACGATTACTTGCTGCACAGCTTTGGCCGGCCCCAGCCTGTCCACCCCGTCGTCTACCGGCCTACACAGGCGTTTGCACAGCGGTACTGGTTGATGAGGGACGCGGTTACCGCACAGACGAGCAAAGCGTGGTCGTTCGATTTCATACTCGACGAAGTCACCCAGCGTAATCGCGAGCGATTCAAAGCCCGGCAGCACAAAAAACAAGCATCGGTTTCGCGCCTTGGAGAGGAATGGTTCGCGCACGAGGCGGCGGTGCGGATGCATTCCGCCGCCACGCCGAATACCCAGATTGCCTACGGCACTGGAGTACACGATCTACCCATGCTGATCGTCCGGCGCGCCGAAGTACGTGACACGGTGTTCACCATGCTGCACGAGCCTTATGCCACCCATCAGGTGCCCAAGGTTCGCGACGTCTCCGTCGTTGCGCAGAGTCGCCGAGCGCTAGTGGCCCGGGTACGCGGTCAGGACTATATCGACTACGCTGCGGTGACCTGGGACGCCTCGACAGCGGTGCCGGTCGTGGCGCTGGCGGGCGACCAGGACCGGCACAGCAAGTTCGTGTTTCGCGGTCATGGTTATCTGCGCATTGCCGCAGACGGTGAGGTGTCGTCACAAGGAGACTGGGTCGGGTTTCGAGTCCCGCTACCCGAACAATCAACAAAAAACCGCGACAACCCGCCGACAGGAACGCGTGGATATTTCACATTCGGCAGCCTGGCTGCGCCGCCGGAGCCTCGGCCGACGAGATCCGGCGAGATTGAGATACCCACCACATTATCACCGGAAGTCGTGCGATTAGCGTTGCGAGACAAACGCACGCTGGGCGTTGCCATTCGTAATCCGCTCCATCATCCGATCGAGGGCTGGCTGGAAATCGAAGACAGGGCGGGATTCAATATGGCGCCAAAGCGGGCGGCATTCGGACCCTTGTCCGTTGGAGAACAACAATTCCTTGGTTTCACCGTTCGCTCAACGGGTGCAGAACCAGGCCGCTACACACTTAATTACCGTATCGCATTTCGCAATCCTGCCGACGCCCGCTTTCACTACACTGGAGCTTATCCGCTGGAAGTCACCGTCGGTGCAGTGTTGTCGAGTGTTTATCGATATCCCGAACCAGCGGTTTACCGTGTGCATGCGCCGCGTTACATCGCAGAACTGGATATGTTTCACGGTTTAGTGCGCAGTTTCCGGGACAATACGGGTCAGGAACGCCTGAACAAAGGGCCACTATTTACGTTTTCGGAAGGCAGCCAAATGCTGTTATCCGACGACACACCGAACGCGTTCACCTGGCCGGTCGAAAGCCCGGCTATGTTGACGGCAGAAGCGACGCACAGGGCCCGCTGGCACGCCGTGTTCGAAGCCGACCGCATACACTTTTCCATCGATCCGACATACACTCAGAGCAAACGAATTCAGTTCAGCATACCGGGGCGATGGCGCACCGTAGGAACATCACCTCGATGGCGGTCGATCATCGCCGCGGACGGCGCCTTGCACGACGCAACTCGCCGCATACCGCTCGGGTCGACACTTAGGGCAGGAGAACTGGATTTCGCGGATAACGGATGGAATCTTTGCGTTGCCTTTGAACCACCACAACCGGTGGAACTGACTGAAACCGGAATGCGGTTTTCGCTGAGCAGTCAACTCGGAGAACATTGGTCCCTGGGTTCCTGCCAGTCGGGCGAGCTTCGATCTTGGCTGTCCGATTAACCCGTCCGATTTCAGCCTCAGTGACGGCATCCACTGTGCTCACTTGACTATTGCACCTAAGGGTCCCGGATGACGGCGCAGGGCTTGGGTAAGCGGGCGCCGCGCCGGAACGAAACGCACAGCCGTAGCTATGGATTGAGCGAAGCGCCGGTGCGGAACAGGTCGGACCAGCTAACGGTCCGGTAACGCGGTCCGGTTTCAAAAGAACCGCTTTTCTGCTCAATTCGAGGCGCATCAAGGGCACGATTAATCGGATATTATTTCAATATATACAGATAGTTATAAAATGTTTGCAGAGTTCAGCCCATAACCTTGCTGTATTTATTTGTATTTAATGTTATTTGCTGCTAGTTTTTCGATTTACGTCCAGCTTCCAAGGAGTATCGACCGATGACGATCACCACATCAGCACGTGTGTTGTTCGCCGCCCTGTTCAGTTTTCTTGCCGTGGGAACCGTATGGGGCGCCGAAGAGGCCACCTGGTTTGGACAAAAAGCCGCCGGGAAGTGGATGGTTGGCCTCAAGGGGGCCAACGTCCAGAACGGCCGTGACGGCTTCGACGACGCCTCCAACGCCGGGTTGTTGCTGGGGTATTGGTTTGCCAGGCCGGTCGGTTTCAACGGTACGGCGTCGATCGAGTTCGAGGGTATGACCTCGACCGGCGACGGTGACATCGACGGCACGAGCAACTTCGGCACTGCCGGCCGCTGGGATGTGGACACCTATGGGTTATTTTTTGCGTACCGCACGCCGGGCACCGTGTACTTCAAGGGCCGGCTGGGCGGCTTGCATTCCGAGATCAGCAACAAGTTTGGCACCGCCCGGACCTCTACCGACGACGCTAGCCTGGCCGGCGGCGCTGGATTGGGTGTGCAGGTTGGTGAGTGGGGCAACATCGAACTCGAATGGACCGGCGACAGTGGTGACAACGACCTCCAGATGATCAGCCTGGGTGGTGTGCTGAAGTTCTAGCCCGTATATTTCACCACGGATCCTGGATGATGGCGAAGGGACTTGATCTCGTGCGTAGTCGCAGGGTCGTGTGGCTTGACGCCGCGCTGGATCGAAACCCATAGCGAGCTATGGGTTGAGTGAAGCCCAAGTGCAGGCGTTCGAGATCGAGCCAGGGCCGGGATAGGCGATTGCAGAAGCACAAACTGTACGAATCACCTCAGACCGAATCATTGAACACAATCAACTTGATACACCATTATTTCGCCGCCTTGGTGCAAAATGCAGGTTAGATATTCTCGGTTTAATAAGAATTGAACCCGGAGCATGGACCCGCCGCCATGCAGCCGGTGGGTTAAAACCCTTTACGGTTTTCCCGGCGCGCCTGTTGCATCAGCTGTTTCATATCCATCACGGCGCGACTCAAGCCGTGGATCACGGCGCGGGCGACAATCGCGTGACCGATATTCAATATTTTTATCTGCGAGACAGCGGCAACGTCGTCCACATTCACGTAGTTTAGACCGTGGCCTGCGTTGACCTGTAGCCCCAGGGTGTGAGCCAGCATAGCGGCCTCCTGGAGCCTCTGTAGCTCGTCTCGGCGCTGCCCGCGGGACGTGCTGTCGGCGTAGGCGCCGGTGTGCAGCTCGATGATCGGGGCGCCGATCTCGGCCGCCGCTTCGACCTGGCGAGGCTCGGGGTCGATGAATAGAGAGACCCGGGTTCCGGTCGCGGTCAACGACGCGGAGTAGTCGCGTAACAGGGGGATCTTGTCGGCCGCGTTGAGCCCGCCTTCGGTTGTCAATTCCTCCCGACGTTCCGGTACCAGGCAACACTCCTCCGGTTTGATTCGGGAGGCGATCGCCAGCATTTCCGAGGTAGCGGCCATCTCCAGATTCATCGGTATCAGAAGCGACGCAGATAAGCGCTGCACGTCGTCATCGCGGATATGGCGCCGATCTTCGCGTAAATGCACCGTGATGCCGTTGGCCCCGGCATCCTGGACCACGAAGGCGGCCTGAAGCGGATCAGGATACCGCGTTCCTCGGGCCTGACGCAGCGTTGCGACATGATCGATGTTGACGCCCAAACCAATGTCGATGCGATCACCGGTTAACGATTCTTGGTTCCCCATTTATTCACCCTTGTATGGTCGATGAAACAGTTTACGGCTGTGCAGAACACGTCCGCCCAGATGATACCCGATCACCGATCGCATCAACCGTTTCACCTCTTGCCGGCAGTAATCGTCGGTCAATTTTTCTTCGGCCAAAGCGATGAGTGTCGCACCTTTAACGATTGTATTGTCACTGGAATCAGGCTCTGTTCTCAATACACCCTGCTGAGGTTCATAGTGATAGCTCGATTCAGGTCGGACACGCTCCCCAGTGTCTGCCTCCTGGTCCAGAACGAGTGCGTAACCAAGTTCTTTGAGCATGTGCTTTTCGAATAGACGCAGCATCCATTCATGGTCTGCCGGTTGCTCGAGCTTGTAAATCACCCGCTGGTAATGGTCGAACAGCGACTGATGTGCGTCATACCGATGCAGCAGCCGTACGACTAATTCGTTGAGATAGAAGCCGCATAATCGACCGTGGCCCTGCAGTCGAAGAAACCTTCCGAACAGCTCTGCCGATGTTGCGACCGGGAGTTCACCCTTTCCCGACCAGCTCAACAACAGCGGCTGGAAAGGCAGCAGAATTCCTCTGATGTTCGATTTAATCCGGCGCGCGCCTTTGGCCAGCATGGCGAGACGGCCATGCTCGCGGGTGAATACCTCCACCAACAGACTTGTTTCCCGAAACGGCCGCGTGTGCAGTACAAATCCGGCTTGTTGCTGTATTCTCACCAGTTGTCTTCGTGATAGCCGAGCATGGCCAACGAAGATCGACTATCCATCCATCCGCTGCGCACCTTTACCCATAACTTCACATGAACGCGTTTGCCCAGAAAACGCTCCAGCTGCTCTCTCGCACGACTGCCGATTTGCTTCAGCCGTTTTCCACCATTGCCGATGACGATCGCTTTGTGGCTGGGTCTGTCGACCCAGATGTCGGCGTCAATTTCCGTCAAGGATCCGGTCTCCCGATAGGCCGTTAATTCAACGGCGGTGAGGTACGGCAGTTCTTCCCCCAATTGCCGGAACAGTTGTTCTCGAATGAGCTCCGATGCAATGAATCCATCACTGCGATCAGTGAGTTGTTCGGCGGGAAATCCAGCCTCGGCAACTGGTAGCTGTCTGGTGATCGCTATCAGCAATCGTTCCAGGCTGTAAGCGGTTTTCGCCGAAAGTGGGATGACGTCCGCGAATTCACCCGCCCTGGATACTCGATCAATCAACGGCAACAACATTTGTTTTTGCGCCATCCGGTCAATCTTGTTGATGGCCATGATTACCGGAGCGGATGTGCCCCGCAGCAATTTGCACACGGTGTCATCACCTTGCCGCCACCCTATCGCTTCGATAACGAACACTATAGCGTCTATTCCGGTGACGCTCGCCACCGCGGTGCGGTTGGTTACACGTCCGATGGCCTTTCTGTTGCGTTGATCGAACCCTGGCGTATCAACAAATACAATTTGCGAGTCCTGAGTACTCCGGATACCGAGAATTCGATGGCGTGTAGTCTGCGGCCGTGGCGAGGTGATACTTATTTTGCGCCCGACGAGCCTGTTCATCAACGTCGACTTGCCGACGTTTGGTCGGCCTATCAAAGTTACATAACCGAACTTGAAGGTCATGTGCACACTCCAAGCAATGCCTTGTATGCCGTTTTGGCAGCCGTTTGCTCAGCTATTCGCCTGCTGGCTCCGGTCGCGGCAAATGTTTCAGCTACCCCGTCGACCTGGCATTCGACTTCAAACGTCTGTTGGTGAGGTTCACCGACAACGCTGACGACGATGTATTGCGGGACCGGCAGGCCACGCTGCTGAAGATATTCCTGAAGACGGCTCTTGAAGTCTTTGTACACTGAGTCTGAGCGCAGCTTCGAGAGGTGCGGTGCAAATTTTTGGATGATGAAGCTCTTACTCGCGTCGAGACCGCGATCCAGAAATATCGCCCCAATGACAGCTTCGAGACAATCGGCAAGAATCGAGTCACGATTGAATCCGCCGCTTTTCTTTTCGCCTTCCCCCAGTATAAGGGCTTCGCCAAGGCGCAATTCCCGAGCAACGTTGGCCAGCGTGTCTTTTCGGACAATCGCCGCACGCATGCGGCTCAGCTTTCCCTCGGTCAAATCGGAGAATCGGTGATACAACCACTCAGACACCACCAGACTGAGGATGCTGTCACCGAGAAATTCAAGTCGTTCGTAATTTGCCGGCCCGTGGCTGCGGTGGGTCAGCGCCCGCTCAAGCAGGCTTGAGTCATCGAAGCGATAATCGAGTTGGGCGTAAATTTCATCGTATTCCACCATTATTGCAATGGAACGTCCGCCGTATTGTTAAACTCCAACAACGCACTCACATTATAAACGAGCGGAACTACCACTTCGTAGTCGATGACGATGGACATTAGCTTACTGGTTTTTTCGATCGTCAATGACTCCTTGAGGTCGACGATTTCGTCGGCAAAATCAATGTACAAAATCTTATCGAGTTCCGCGATGATCTGACGCCGTGTCATATTAGTCACACGGGGGTCGTCGGCAATCGAATCTAACGCCTCTTGAAGCTTGAGATTATCAAAGTACGGCGGGAACAACCTCATAAAAAGTAGCACCAGTACAAGTAAGATAATCACCGCGACTGAAACCGTCCAAAACGTCCAACCGGATTGATTCTGTCTCATCAGCTCCTCTCTATTGAATGCTTTCGCCGATACGCGTCCAATCGATACCACCGCCTGCCGATACGTCCCAACTGAACCAGATAAAGAAAGCCCTACCGATGACGTTTGCCTCCGGGACAAAGCCCCAGAACCGGCTATCATTACTATAGTCTCGGTTGTCTCCCATCACAAAGTAATGCCCCTTCGGGACGGTAAAGCTCATGCTGCTGGTACGTTTGGAGGGATCAACCAGTATGTAATGCTGTTCGTTGTCGAGCGTCTCCAGATATCGGGTCGCCAGGACGTGCCGTTTACCCGCCTCGCGAAACGGATACTCTCCGGAGGCCACGGTCGGTGCCGGCTCACCATTCACATAAATCCGTTTATTTCTGTATTCGATATTATCGTCCGGCAACCCGACCACGCGTTTGATGAAATTAATACTTTCATCATGTGGGAATCGGAACACCATGACGTCGCCCCGCTTCGGCGATGAAATATCAATCATCTTTTTGTTGATGACCGGCAATCTGAGGCCATAGCCAAACTTGTTCACCAGAATGAAGTCTCCGACCTGCAGGCTTGGCAGCATGGATCCAGAGGGAATCCGGAACGGCTCGACGACGAAGGAACGTAAGACGAACACCAGTAATATGACCGGGAAAAATGCCTTCGCGTACTCGATGGGCCAAGGATCCTTGCCAGCCTCAACTCGACTCTCTGCTGCGGAATCACCGGTGACACGCAGCAGTCTCGGTTTGCGGACCAATCTATCCCACAACGATATGGCCCCGGTAACCAGCAGGGCGACAAAAAGAACAACTGCAAAGTCCATACCCTATTTCGCTTCCACCCGCAACACGGCCATAAACGCCTCTTGCGGAATTTCAACTGAACCTATCTTTTTCATCTTCTGTTTGCCCTTCTTCTGTTTTTCGAGAAGCTTTCTTTTACGGCTCACGTCTCCGCCGTAACACTTCGCCGTGACGTTTTTCCGCATGGCCCTAATCGTTTCGCGGGCAACAATCCGTGAACCCACGGCGGCTTGCACTGCAACGTCGAACATCTGTCTGGGAATGAGGTCCCGCATGCGTTTAACCAGCTCTCTGCCTCGGAACTGTGCCTGCTGGCGATGGATGAGAATCGACAGCGAGTCCACTTTGTCACCATTTATCATAAAGTCCAGTTTACACATATCCGCAGGGCGAAATTCTTTGAATTCAAAGTCCAACGACGCATATCCCCGGCTGACGGATTTAAGTTTATCAAAAAAGTCCAGAACCACTTCTATTAATGGCAAATCAAAAATCAGCATCACCTGGCGACCCAGGTAGCGTATATCCCTTTGCATTCCGCGTTTATTGATGCACATCGTAATGACGGTGCCGACATACTCGTGCGGCATCAACATGCGTGTCTCGACAATTGGTTCACGCACCTGTTTTATTTCACTCGGGGCAGGGAGTTGCGACGGCCTGTCGATCATACATCGCCGACCGGACATCGTTACTACTTCATAAGCAACCGTAGGAGCGGTAGTAATCAGTTCGATACCATATTCCCTTTCCAAACGCTCCTGTATGATCTCCATGTGCAGCATGCCCAGGAAACCGCAACGGAAGCCGTACCCGAGCGCTTCAGAAGTCTCCGGTTCGTAATGCAACGAGGCGTCGTTCAAGCTGAGCCGCTCAAGGGCCTCGCGGAATGACTCATACTCACCGGAATTAACGAGAAATAACCCCGCGAAGACACGTGGACTGATCTCCCGGAAACCCTCTAGAGGAGCTGTGGTGGGCGAGTCGGTACTGGTCACCGTGTCACCAACCCGGGCCCCCTTGACGTCTTTTACACCGGCGATAAGATATCCAACCTCTCCGGCACGCAGTTCAGTCACCTTGGTCCGTTTGGGCGTAAAAATGCCGATCTGCTCGACAACGTAGTTTCGCCCCGATGCTATCATCGTGATCCGGTCGCGGGCCTTCAACCGGCCATCAAAAAGTCGAAGCAAGGAGACAGTGCCAAGGTAGTTATCGAACCAGGAATCCAGGATCAATGCCTTGAGTGATTCGCGACGATTACCGACCGGCGAAGGCATATACTTGACGATCGCTTCCAACACTTCGTCAATGCCCTGGCCAGTCTTGGCGCTGCAGAATACGGCGTGGCTGCAATCGATACCAATAATATTCTCGATCTCCGCGGTAACACGCTGAGGGTCTGCTGCCGGCAGGTCGATTTTGTTGATAACCGGAAGTAGTTCAAGTCCGAGGTCAACCGCCGTATGGCAGTTGGCCACGGTTTGAGCCTCCACCCCCTGCGAGGCGTCCACCACGAGGATTGCACCATCGCAGGCGGTTAATGACCTGGATACTTCATACGAAAAATCAACATGGCCGGGGGTATCAATGAAGTTCAACTGATACTCGATTCCACCTGCAGATTTATACGATAAAGAGACGCTCTGCGCCTTGATCGTGATACCTCTCTCCCGTTCTAAATCCATGGAGTCAAGCACCTGCGCCGACATTTCCCTGGCACTGAGCCCACCGCATCGCTGTATGAATCGATCGGCCAAGGTGGATTTTCCGTGATCCACATGCGCAATGATGGCGACATTGCGGATACGCTGTAAGTCGTGAACAACCATCTGAGTAAGAATAGAATGGCAGCCCCGGCACCGGACGACTGCTTGTGTTTAGGGTAATAAAAAAGGCGCCCGTCGCGCCTCGATGCTGTTATTTTAGCAGTTTAACTCCCGCTAACAAATCATATCGCTCGAATCAGTCGCTTCGGGGGCCTTTTTTGTCGTTTTTGAGCGCCAGGAATAACGAGCGCTGTTCCCGGCGGATCAGCACTGGCACTGATTTGTCAGTTGGCAGATTTTCTACCAGAAGCTTGAACTCCGCGACGTTCTCCACTGGTTTGCCCTGGACTTGAACTACCACATCGCCACTTTTGATTCCCGCGCGCCGCGCCGGGCCGGCTTCGACACCGCTCACGTACACCCCGGCATCGATGTCAAATCGTTTTTTCTGTTCCGGCGTCAGATTCTCGACCGTCATGCCCAACACCTCATCGAGGCGTGTTTTGTCCACCTTTTGCTCAGCGATTTCCTGGTCCTCATCGGGTAATTCTCCGATCGTAACCTTGATTATTTTCTTTTTTCCATCACGAATGACGTCCAAAGCGACTGTATCGCCAATCGGCGTCACTCCGACCAGCGGTGGAAGATCGGACATCTTTATCAAGGGCCGCCCGTTGTAGGCGACTATAATATCGCCAGGTCTGAGATCGGAAGCCGCGGCTGGACTCTCAGGCATTATTTCGGACACCAGGGCGCCCACAGGTTTTTTCATGCCAAACGACTCTGCGAGCTCTCGGGTAACATCTTGAATCAGTACGCCCAACCAGCCGCGCGTGACCCGACCCTTCTCGCGGATCTGTTTGGCGACTTCGGTGGCAATGTCAATCGGAACCGCAAAGGATAACCCCATAAATCCACCGGTTCGGCTGTAGATTTGGGCATTGATACCGACGACTTCACCATCGAGATTGAACAGCGGGCCACCCGAATTCCCCGGATTGATGGCGACGTCAGTCTGAATGAACGGTACGTAGTTTTCGTTCGGGAGGCTGCGTCCTTTCGCGGATACGATGCCCGCCGTCGCGGTGCTCTCGAAGCCGAACGGAGAGCCGATCGCGAGCACCCATTCGCCAACCGACAGTTTGCTGGGATCACCCAGCCTCACCGTTGCCAGTTTGTCTGCATTTACCTTTAACAGGGCCACATCACTGCGCTTGTCCATACCGACCACCTCAGCCTCCAGTTCGCGCCGGTCACTGAAGCGGACGACTATTTCACTGGCTTCGGCGATGACGTGGGCGCAAGTCAGAATATAGCCGTCCGCCGAGATCACGAAACCGGAGCCCAGGGAACGGGCGTCACGCTCCTCCGGCTGGTCTTCAAAAAACCGCCGGAAAAAGTCACGGAACGGGCTGTCCTCCGGGAAATCCGGAATGTCAAACTGAGGTGGCGTGGGACGCCTCTTGATTACTTGGGTAGTGCTGATGTTCACCACAGCTTCAGCATTTTGTCGAACCAGTTCGGCGAAATCCGGAAGCTTAGCCCGCAGTGCAAAAACTGGTTGCGCGACGGCAAACACCGCCAGCAGCACAAACATCTTAGACACTCGCTTAGTATTCACTGACTGCTACTCCGCTCTTTTTACAGACATGGCGATCATCTTAACCGTTGTTGGCGGCACTTCACCAACAACGGTAATCTGATGTTTGTCGATCACCGTGCCGAAAGCATTCACTGCACCCATTCTACTCGCTCCATTGAGGGGTTTGGTATGGGAATCCGGGAGCTGTTCGGCAAAAACAGAAACCGCAGCAAGACCGTCGGAATATACCAAATGCTCCACCGATGTCTTCTGTGTCGATGATTTGCGATTCATTCTGTGCGACAACATAAAACCCGCCGGCACTGTGTGGGCCGACCACTTGGCGCTGTTTTGCGACTGTGGCGGCCTGCGTGGACCGGTGTTAAGCCAAATCAGTTCTTCTTTCGGTGTCATCGGAGCCAGATCCTTATCCGCAATATGGCCGCCGATCTGGATATCGGTAAACAGATAATGCTCCACGTAATCTGATGTCGTGTCCATGAGCGATACTTTCAACAGCAGTCCTGTTTCCTGATCCGCCCAGAGATCATAGCCATACCGGTATACGTCGGTTGGTCGTATACGAATCAGTCTGACCGACCGATTAGCAATCCTGCTCAATTCGCCAAGAGTGATTCGATAACTGTCACCAAGCTTCGACAGGTGCGTTGAGAAAATATGAGGAAAACTGTTCTTCGATACCTGCCGGTACTGGTGGACACCAATTTTTTTCTCCGGCAAGAAACACCAAACCTGTTCTTCGTCGCGAATGATTTCCCGGGGTGACCCGTTTATGGAGTATATGCGTTCCCGCACCGCACCGCGTTCAGTCTTGCGGGCCACCATCATAACTTCAATCTGGTCTTCGTGGACGTAAACGAAAGTGCCTCGGTAATCGAGTTCATACGCGGCTTGGTTTATCTTTATCAACCATTGGGCGATCTCGTCGTCACCACGAGCAAGTGTGGTAACCGCAGCAAGGGCGAGGAACAATGCGATGCGCACGGTGAATCGTCAATTACTGGGTATCGTAACTGACAAACTTTGCATAAGAAATCAGTCCATTGAGTCCCGACATAGTGGTAAATTCACCGTGTTCCACCAACAGTGCGTTGAGTTGGTCTTCCTGACCTGGTTCTATCGTCTCCCACTTAGTGGCGACACCGGTCTCCGTTATGGTCCGGCTTGTATCAAAATTGATAGCGGGATCATCGGTTAGCTGAACGGTATACCAACCCCCGGCCACCGCCAGCATAATGGATGCCGCAACTGCCAGATTTCGAGTTAGATTTGGTGAATACCGATTTCTGAGGCTAGAGAGCCGTTCAAGAGTATTCGAGTGGTGGGGATGCTCCTTATCGATCAAATCACCGACACGTTGCGGCAGACGGGCTGAATAAAACGGCAGTTCACTGCGAAACATCGAGCCAATCAGATGGTAGCGGCTCCAAAGTTCGCTCAGCCTCGCATTACTCCTCACATCGCGCAGAACCGTCACGCGCTCGGAGTGTCCGAGTTCGCCGTCCATTAAAGCCGATATCTTTTCCCTATGTTGCTTGTTCCCATCGTGCATGTGCTGTAACCAATTCGCTTACTTCAATAGCGGTCTCAACTGTTTGTCTATCGCCTCTCTGGCCCGGAATATTCTTGACCGAACCGTGCCAATCGGACAATCCATTGCGGCTGCAATTTCGTCATAACTCAGACCCTCAAGCTCCCGTAAAGTCAGTGCGGTACGCAGGTCATCGGGCAATTCCTCCAACGCCTCCGAGATTCTGTCTGCTAATTCGCGACTCAGCAGATCCGACTCGGGGGTCCCGATGTCGCGCAAGTTCCTGCCCGATTCAGTCAGCTCGGCATCGCTAGCTTCGATATCGGTGTTTGGTGGCCGGCGGCTTTGCGCCACCAGATAGTTTTTCGCGGTATTTATGGCAATACGATACAACCACGTATAGAAGGCGCTTTCGCCACGAAATCCGTTAATGGCGCGGTACGCCTTCACAAACACTTCCTGAGCAATGTCCTCAATTTCTGATTGATCATAAACATAACGCGAGATCAAATTAGAAACTTTGAATTGATACCTCCTAACCAGCAAATCGAAGGCCAACTTGTCACCTTGCTGCACCAACTTTACTATTGATGCATCCACGCTTTGACGGTCCCGGCCGGATTTCATGCTGCGGGATCGAACGGGAACGCATTTGCGCTACCGAGAGAGACAATTCGAGAGGCGTAAAGTTCTATCGGAATCACAACACTGGTTATGGTTTTCCAATTTTTTAATTTGCAGGCTGCAGGACAATACATCCCTTGCCCTCCGCCCTGATCGGTATAATACCTGAAAACCTAGTGTTTCTTTGGCACGAAATCATAACTCATGAATAACGAGAATCCGGTGGATATACTAGTGATCGGTACCGGGCTGGCCGGCCTGAGCCTTGCGCTTCGACTGTCCGGTCACGGGCGGCGGATCACGATCCTGGCCAAGGGGACGCTCACGGAGGGATCGAGCCTGTATGCTCAAGGCGGCATCGCAGCCGCCATCGGTCGGCAGGACAGCTACGAATCTCATGTCGAAGACACAATCGCGGCCGGAGCCGGGCTGTGCCGTCCGGAGGCCGTCGAATACATCGTAAGGCGGGGTCCCGAAAACATCCAGTGGTTGACCGATCAGGGTGTCGAATTCGACCGCCAGTGTGCGGTGGCCGGGCAAGAGGATTTTCACCTGTCCCGAGAAGGCGGCCACGCCCTTCGACGTGTCGTTCATGCCCAGGATGCAACGGGGCGCGCAGTAGAAACAACCTTGGAAGCAAAGGCCAGGTCACACCCGGATATCTGTGTCATGGAGCACAGCATCGCCTTGGACCTGATCACATCGACCAAGCTTTCACTCGATGCGCCGGAACGTTGTCTGGGCGCGTACATCCTTGATTTAAAACGAAATCGGATCTATCCCCTTGCCGCACGGGTCGTCGCCATTGCCACCGGTGGCGCAGCGAAAACCTACCTCTATACGAGCAATCCCGACACCTCCACCGGTGACGGCATCGCGATGGCTTGGCGTGCCGGTTGCCGCATTGCCAATATGGAATTCGTCCAGTTCCATCCCACCTGCCTCTACCACCCCCATGCCAAATCCTTTCTGATCTCGGAGGCGGTGCGCGGTGAGGGAGGTCGACTGCTGCTGCCGGACGGCTCGACATTTATGCAAGAACACGATGCACGTGGCGAACTCGCACCTCGCGATATTGTTGCCCGCGCCATTGATTACGAGATGAAACGGCACGGATGTGACTGTGTCTATCTCGATATCAGCGACAAACCGGCTGAATACATCCGGCAGCACTTTCCAAACATTTATGAACGCTGCCTGGCGTTCAACATCGACATTAGCAAGGAGCCAATCCCGGTTGTACCGGCGGCTCATTACACTTGTGGTGGTGTACTCACAAATCTACAGGGGCGCACCGACCTGGTTGACTTGTATGTCATAGGCGAAGCCGCGTCTACCGGTTTGCACGGTGCCAACCGACTGGCCAGCAATTCTTTACTCGAATGCTTGGTGCTCGCCGAATCAGCCAGTGAGGACATTATTACCAGATTAGCTGCATCACGGTCGACACGTGCAGAACTTCCTTCATGGGATGAGAGCCAGGTCACGGACCCCGATGAGCAGGTCGTAGTTTCCCATAATTGGGATGAGTTGCGGCGATTCATGTGGGACTATGTTGGAATTGTCCGCACGACCAAGCGTCTAAAACGCGCACAACGGCGAATTGGGTTGCTGCAAGAGGAAATCCGTGATTTCTACAGCAACTTCCGGGTTGGTAATGATTTATTGGAACTGCGGAATTTGGTATGTGTGGCCGAGCTTATCGTGCTGTCGGCATTACGCCGACAGGAAAGCCGCGGATTGCATTACATGCTCGATTTCCCGAACGAATCACCCAATCCAAGAGATACGGTATTAATACCAGGTAATTTCAGCGGACACTGTCCGGCACCGACCTGGTGAGTCGCTGGATCAGTCATTGGCGGGACCGGCGGACAGCCGTGAGCGCAGTTGGCGGAGTACAGGTTCCGCCACCGATTGCGGAGTCAGCAGGACGGACCAGCCGCCGAACCCGCCGTCACGAAAACGCATCACAACACTGCGCCCCGACAGCCAAATGGCACTCACCCTTAAGTTTCGCCAGGTTTGGCGACGGCTGTGCAAGGTCCAACTGCCGCCGATCTCGCGGGTCAAGGCGATCACCGCCCGGGGATGCGACCGGTATGCATACATGGCCAGACAATACCGCCAGTTCATACCGATGAACAAGCAAATCAACATCAACAACCAAAACGGGAGATCGATTGAGAGACTTACCGCTGCGGTGAGCACATGCGATCCGCCAATGGCCGCGGCGATAGTCCTATCGGGCCGTAGTCGAATTTGCAGCGGCGCTTCGAATCCGTTCGACAAGTTCTGCTATCCCCGGGTCTTGTGGTACTCCCCGACCATAGAGCCAGTCCAGCAATACCGGATCCTGGGCGTCCAGGAGCCGGGCAAACGTCTGCCGCTCATCCGTGTCGAGGTGATCGTAGTCGGCTTCCAAAAAACACTGTAACGCCACATCCAATTCGCGCATCCCACGCCGACACCGCCATCTCAATCTTGCATCAATCATCGCTCCGCCACCAGTGCCTTGACCTTCTGATGAATGCGATCTCCCGAGTCCGGTGGGCTGGACTAACGACGTGCGAAGATCAATTTCTTGATCTCGGCGATCGCCTTGCCGGGGTTGAGACTCTTGGGACAGGTCATGGTGCAGTTCATGATGGTGTGGCAACGATAGAGGCGAAAGGGGTCTTCCAGTTCGTCGAGACGGTCTCCGGTGGCCTCATCGCGGCTGTCGACGATCCAACGGTATGCCTGTAACAACGCGGCCGGGCCCAGATATCGGTCTGGATTCCACCAGTAACTGGGACAACTGGTCGAGCAACAGGCGCAAAGTATACATTCGTACAAGCCATCGAGGCGGGATCTTTCTTGTTTGGATTGTAGTCTTTCACTGTCCGGGGGCGCAGGTGTCGCCGCCTGCAGCCAGGGTTTGATCGATGCATACTGAGCATAAAAGTGAGTCAGATCGGGAACTAAATCCTTGACCACCGCCATGTGTGGCAATGGATAGATTTTAATTACGCCTTTAATGTCCTCAATGGGTTTCGTGCACGCCAGGGTGTTCGCGCCGTCAATGTTCATGGCGCAGGATCCACAGATGCCCTCTCGGCACGAGCGCCGAAAGGTTAAAGCCGGGTCAACCTCGCTCTTGAGTTTGATCAGGGCGTCGAGAACCATCGGCCCGCAACGGTCCATGTCCAAGTCGTAGGTGTCGGTACGGGGAGTTTGCCCGCTGTCCGGGTCCCATCGGTACACCTTGAATCGGCGTGTGTTGGTGGCGCCGGTCGTTACCGGGTGATGTTTGCCCGGTGTGATTTTTGAATTCGCCGGTAACGTAAATTCAACCATGAGCGTACGGTCCGTTGAGTTAGCCTCAATATACCCGTGCCTTGGGAGGGATGGCTTCGACCTCGTCGGTCAGCGTATGATCATGCACCGGTCGGTAGTCGATCTGTGTGTCACCAGTTTCACTCAGCCATGCCAGCGTGTGCTTCATCCAGTTTTTGTCATCCCGTTCAGGATAATCTTCACGCGCATGCCCGCCGCGGCTCTCTTTGCGATTGTTCGCGGAATAAATGGTAACCAGCGCCTGCCGGACAAGGTTGTCCAATTCGAGGGTTTCAACCAAATCCGTATTCCAGATCATCGATCGATCGACGACTTTGACATCACCGATTGACTTCCAGATTTCCGCCAACTGACTCATTCCTTCCGTCAAGACTTCACCGGTACGAAAAACTGCACAGTTGCTCTGCATGGCCTTCTGCAAATCCAAACGAATATCCGAAGTCGGCAGCGAGCCGGCGGCAAACCGAATCTTGTCCAGTCGGTCGATGACAAATTCTCCGGCGTTTTTCGTGAACGGCCGTAGCGACTCTTCAGGATCAATCAACTCCACCGCACGATGAGCCGCAGCGCGCCCGAAAACGATCAAGTCGAGCAGCGAATTAGAGCCGAGCCGGTTAGCACCGTGGACGGACACACAGGCCGCCTCGCCGATCGCCATCAAGCCCGGGACCACGTAGTCGCTATTGCCGTCCCGCACGGTGACAACCTCGCCAAGGTAGTTGGTCGGGATGCCGCCCATGTTGTAGTGAACAGTAGGCAGCACCGGGATCGGCTGCTTGGCGACATCGATGCCGGCAAAGATCTTGGCGGTTTCTGAAATTCCAGGCAGCCGTTCGGCCAGCAGGTCGGGGCCAAGATGCTCCAGATGCAGATAAATGTGGTCCTGGTCTGGCCCCACACCGCGGCCTTCGCGTATCTCAACAGTCATCGATCGCGATACCACATCGCGGGAGGCCAGGTCCTTGGCATTTGGGGCGTACCTTTCCATGAACCGCTCACCCTCGGAGTTGGTCAAGTACCCGCCTTCACCGCGGGCGCCCTCGGTGATCAGACATCCGGATCCATAGATCCCCGTAGGGTGGAATTGAACGAACTCCATGTCCTGAAGAGGCAGGCCGGCCCGCAGTACCATAGCGTTGCCGTCTCCGGTGCAGGTATGCGCCGAGGTACATGAGAAATAAGCGCGTCCGTATCCACCGGTGGCCAGCACAACGAGTTTAGCGCGGAATCGATGCAGTGTGCCGTCCTCGAGGCACCACGCCATGATACCGCGGCATTCTCCGTCCTCAACAATCAGGTCCAGTGCAAAATACTCAATGTAGAAAGTGGCGCGGTGCTTGAGAGACTGCTGGTACAGGGTGTGCAGTATTGCGTGACCGGTTCGATCTGCGGCGGCGCAGGTTCGCAGCGCCTGTCCGCGACCATAATGTGTCGTCATGCCGCCGAACGCCCGCTGGTAAATTCTTCCATCTTCGGTCCGCGAAAACGGTACACCGTAATGTTCGAGTTCAATGACCGCCGCGGGCGCCTCCCGGCACATATACTCGATGGCGTCCTGGTCGCCCAGCCAGTCAGAACCTTTTACGGTGTCGTACATGTGCCAGCGCCAGTCGTCCTCTCCCATGTTGCCGAGTGCCGCGCTCATACCACCCTGCGCCGCTACGGTATGGCTTCGAGTCGGAAACACTTTGGTGACGCAGGCGGTGGAAAGACCGGCCGCCGCCATACCAAAGGTGGCGCGCAGTCCCGCACCTCCAGCGCCGACAATTACGACGTCATAGGTGTGGTCAATGATCGAATACGACTTGCTCACCACTTAACGTCCTCCTAACGCTACCTTCAATATCGACAATGTTCCGATGAGACCGATCAGGACTGTGGCGAACTTTAAAAGAATTAGACAGGTCAATTTCAACCACTCTGTGTGGATATAATCTTCAAATACCACTTGCATACCCAACTGGTTGTGATGAAGCACCAGCACGATAAACAGGATCAGCAGAGACGCCACCAAAGGCGATTGCATCCAGGCCACGACGGTGGCGTGGTCGGCGCCGGCTAAAGGCACTATCGAAAATACGAACCATACGCTCAAGGGTACGAGCGCTACCGCGGTAATACGTTGCCACCACCAGTGAGCCGCCCCCTCTTTCGCTGACCCCCACCCCACCGCTTTCGCCAGGGGGCTGCGCAAACTCAAGCGCCACCTCCACGCATGGCGTACGCGGCCAACCAGCTAAGCAGCGTGAGCGCCACGGCCACCACCATTACGGTCCAGCCGGATCTGTAGACGGTAGTTATTTCAAATCCACTGCCTATATCCCAAAACAAGTGCCGGACGCCGTTACATAGGTGATAAAATAACGCGCCGGTCCACAAAAAGAGCAGTCCTCGGCCGGTTATGGATCCGAAACGCTCCTGCACCCCCTGGAACTCTTCGGCGCCGCTGGCGATGGCCAAGACCCAATACACTAACGCCAAGGTACCGATCGCCAAGAAGACGCCGCTGGCCCGGTGCGTGATTGACAACAATGCCGGCAGCGGGAGCCGGTAGACTTGCAAGTGCGGGGACAGGGGCCGGTTGTTCGTGGTCATGAACAGTTGTTATTAGTGGATTCCATGAGCATATAAGTTATCTACCACAACACGACAGTGCAGGAAAGCGAATTTCGAGTGAAACAGCGCGACATAGACTCAAAAATCGATGCAGCGTCCTTTGCGTTCCCAGTCGCCATATCGGGTGGGTTCCGGACCAGTGGGCCCGCCGAGCTCTTTGACCGTGGGTCGCCGCGGGGCCTTGTCTGTGCGTTTCGGCGCTGTGCGCGGCGGCGGTCGACGACTTGGTCGGCGGGTCACGTGATGCGGTTTTTGTGCAGTGCAGTAAGGGGGTATTCTCTACCAAAGCGCCCGGTCTCCGCAAGCACATTGGCGCGCACGGGCAGCCGCAGACATCCGGCGGATGGCTTCGTGTCATGACCGTGAAGACACCCTGGTTCAACAACCTGGGCCGCCACGCCGCGCAGGGGGACGACCGTCAGCTCGCAGGCCTCAATGCTCAGAGAGACGTTTTAAATCAAATTGCTAGCGGCAGTTTTTTCTGTGATCTCTCGAACCTGGCTTGGATCCGAGCCACCGGCAGCGATGTCGAGTCATTTCTGCAGTCACAGTTCAGCAACGATCTGGCCGCACTCGATGCAAACCACAGTCAATTGAACGCCTACTGTGATCCCAAGGGGCGGATGTTGTGCATCTCACGGGTCATGCGGGTCGAAACGGGTTTCCTACTGCAACTGCCGGCATCGCTGGTCACCGAGATTCGCGATCGTCTGGCGCGCTACGTGCTGCGTGCGAAGGTGGTGCTGGAACCGGCGAGCGAACTGGTTGGACTGGGGATCTGCGGCGACCCGGTCGTGGAGTCGCTGTCGGACTTATTGATCTTTCCAGATACGCAAGACGGCTACTGTCTCAACGGCGAAGTCTCAACTCTTGGTTTGCCCGGGCCCTGGCCACGCTACCAGATGATCGGACCGATCGACAGCATGCAGCTGATCTGGGAGCGGCTGGCCGATGGCGGTCCGCTGGTTGGTTCCTGGGCCTGGTCCTGGGTGGATATACGCGCCGGCCTGCCCCAGATTGTGCCCCAGACCGCGGCGATGTTCATTCCGCAAATGGCCAACCTCGATCTGTTGGGCGGCATCAGCTTTGACAAGGGTTGCTACCCGGGCCAGGAAATTGTGGCGCGCACGCGCTATCGGGGTAAACTCAAACAACGTATGGTTCTCGCCCACGTCAACACTGCGACGCCGCCAGAGCCGGGGGACAAGCTCTATGCGCCGGATCACGGGGAACAGAGCGCTGGAACGGTGGTCGATGCGCAACCGCAGGCGCCCGAGAGATTCGATCTTCTCGCCGTACTGCGGCTCACCAGCTACCGTAACAACGACGTCCACCTAAACTCGCCGGACGGCCCGTTGTTACGCTTCGAACCCCTACCCTACCCTGTGCCGTCGGATGACCAGTAGATCGGGTCCCGTCACGGCGCTCGCGAACCCCCGTCGTTTGGCTCGATGACCTGATAGAACTTCTCGCCTTTTTTTATCATGCCGAGTTCCGAGCGGGCGCGCTCTTCGACCGCCTCGGTACCTTTTTTGAGATCTACCACTTCGGCATGCAGTGTGCGGTTTCGCTCCTGCAGCGCCACGTTCTCTTGGCTCTGCAGTTCCTGGGTGTCCTGCATATTCCATAAGCGGAGCACGCCGTGGTCGCCCAACCAGAGCGTGTAGAGCAGGTAGATTGCCAGGATCGTCAACGCAGATGCGATTATTTTCATCCGATCGCCAATGTTGCCGGATTGACTATTATAGTCGCTTTCCCGCCGCTTCGACCCACAGCGGGACCAGGCCTCATCCGGCAAACGCCGGGCCGGCACCTGATCCGATTGTCATTGCGCTCGAAACACCCGCATGCCGGGATAGCTGGTTCGGTCACCGAGCTCAGCCTCAATCTTCAGCAGCCGGTTGTACTTCGCGACGCGTTCGGAGCGGCACAAGGATCCGGTCTTGATTTGTCCGGCGTTGGTGGCCACCGCCAGATCGGCAATGGTGGTGTCCTCGGTTTCGCCGGAGCGGTGGGATATGGTGGTGCGATAACCGGCCTGTTGTGCGAGGCGTATTGCCGCCAAGGTCTCGGTGAGCGTACCGATCTGGTTCAGTTTAATCAGCACGGAATTGGCGATTCCGCTTTGTATACCACGGTGCAGAATTTTTGTGTTGGTGACGAACAGATCGTCTCCAGTGAGCTGTACGCTTTCGCCGAGGCGACGGGTGAGTGTTTCCCAACCTGCCCAATCGTCTTCCGCCATTCCGTCTTCAATGCTCACTATGGGGTAGTTCTGCACCCAGTTTTCCAGGTAATCGGTGAATGCCGTCGAATCCATCAGCCGCTCTTCAACGCCAAGCCGGTATCGACCTTGTTCGAAGAATTCGGAACTGGCCACGTCCAGACCGATCACGACATCCTCCCCCGGCCGGTAACCGGCCCGTTCAATCGCCTCCATCAGTACACGGACCGCCGCTTCGTTAGATCCGATGTCCGGCGCAAACCCCCCTTCGTCCCCCACGGCAGTGTTGAGTCCTTTGTTCAACAGAACCTGTTTGAGGGTATGAAATATTTCGGTGCCGATGCGCAGCGCCTCCGCAAACCGATCCGGGCCGGTGGGCAGGATCATGAACTCCTGAAAGTCGATGGCATTGTCCGCGTGCATCCCGCCATTGATGATGTTCATCTGTGGCACCGGCATCTTCAGCGGCCCGTCGCTACCGTGCAAGGCGGATAAATATTCATACAACGCCTGTCGGATACTCGCCGCCGCGGCCTTGGCGGTCGCTAGAGAAACGGCCAACATGGCATTGGCGCCCAACCGGCTCTTGTTGGCGGTGCCGTCCAGGTCGATCATGCGCTGATCGACCGCACTTTGATCGTCCCCCGGCATACCGACCAGGGTATCCCGGATTTCCTCGTTAACGTGTGCGACGGCCCGCAACACGCCTTTGCCGCCGTACCGCTGCGGGTCGCCGTCTCGCAGTTCCAGGGCCTCCTGTGAACCGGTCGACGCCCCCGATGGTACCGCTGCCGTTCCGGACGCACCGTCCGTCAGGATCACGTCGGCCTCGATGGTCGGGTTCCCCCGGGAATCGAGAATCTCGCGCGCGCTTATCTGCTTGATCGTTGTCATCCTGTCATGTCCTTATAGTATCGAGATTGTGTTGGTCAATTGACGTTGCTCTACGACGACAACGGTTGCTTGAGAAACTGGTCTAAGGTCTTGAGTGTTTCGAGCAGCGCCTCCAGTTCGTCCAGCGGCCACGAGGTGGCACCGTCGCTCAGCGCGCGACCTGGATCTGGATGGGTTTCCATGAATATACCGGCGACGCCGACCGCAATGGCCGCCCTGGCCAGCAGTGGCACGTAGCGCCGATGACCACCCGAACGGTCGCCAAGCCCGCCGGGAATCTGCACCGAGTGCGTAGCATCGAAGATGACCGGGCATCCCGTTTCGCGCAGAATTTCAAGGGACCGCATGTCAACGACCAAATTATTGTAGCCAAAACTCGTTCCTCGTTCGCAGACCAGGACGTTTCCCCGGCCGCCTGCGCGGTTCGCCTTGTCGACAACATTGATCATCTCGTGCGGCGACAGAAACTGGCCTTTTTTAATGTTGACCGGCTTGCCGCTGGCGGCGACCGCCTCGATGAGATCGGTCTGCCGGCACAGGAACGCTGGAGTCTGCAACACATCCACAACTTCAGCCACGACCTGAACGTCGCCGGGGCGATGCACATCGGTCAGCACATTGACGCCGAGCTGCTCTTTTACTTTCTCGAGAACCGCTAATCCTTCGTCGAGGCCGGGCCCCCGATAGGACTTCGATGAGCTTCTATTCGCCTTGTCATACGATGATTTATACACGAAGGGAATACGCAGCCGCGTCGTAATGTCCCGCAGTTGC
>CAMYJT010000010.1:47872-139657 GCA_947258785.1 uncultured Gammaproteobacteria bacterium | reverse complement strand
TGGCCCGTGCGGGCCGAGTTCACAGTCCCCCAACCTCACTGAGCAACAACCTTGCGCCGGTCATCGTGGTCCTCTGTCCCATGTAGTTGATGGCGGCGCGCCGCCAGCACATATCCCGAGAACAAGGGATGTCCGTCGCGCGGGGAAGACGTAAACTCAGGATGAAACTGGCAGCCCACGAACCATGGGTGGTCCCGCAGTTCGATCACCTCGACCAGACCGTCCTTGGACGTCCCGGCGATGACCAGACCCGCTTGCTCGAGGCTCTGAAGGTATC
Organism: uncultured Gammaproteobacteria bacterium; assembly: GCA_947258785.1. Taxonomy (GTDB): domain Bacteria; phylum Pseudomonadota; class Gammaproteobacteria; order Arenicellales; family JAANXG01; genus CAMYJT01. Next base: position 139,380 of record CAMYJT010000010.1, on the reverse strand, counting down.
GATTGTTGAATTCATATCGATGACGGTGCCGTTCAATGACTTGATCCTGCCGGTATGCACTATGTGTTTTTGTTCCCGGCGTCACCACACAAGTCTGGCCGCCCAGGCGCATCGTCCCACCCATTTCGGAATCAGTGCTGCGGTGCTCGACCGTCCCGTCCTCATTAATCCATTCCTCGATCAAGGCGATAACCGGATGCGGAGTAGTGCTGTTGAATTCCGTGCTGTGTGCTTTCGGCAGTTCGGCAACGTGACGGGCAAACTCGATCACCGCAATCTGCATACCCAGGCAGATTCCCAGATACGGTATCCGTTGTTCTCGTGCGTACCGTACCGCCATGAGCTTGCCTTCAATTCCACGTTCGCCAAACCCGCCGGGTACCAAGACCGCGTTTACATCAGCGAGAAGCTCGGTACCCTGCTGTTCGATGGACTCCGAGTCCACGTATTTAATGCTGATCCTGGTATGGGTATGAATCCCCGCATGGACGAGGGCTTCCGATAGAGATTTATAAGACTCCGTCAGATGAACATATTTGCCGACCAGGGCGATGGAGATCTCGGCCGTTGGATGCTCGCTGTTGTGGACAACCCACTCCCAATCCGACAGATCTGCGGGAGCGGCGGTCAGCGCCAGCTGCCTGACTACGATACCGTCCAGACCCTGATCCCGGAACATGAGGGGAATCTTGTAGATATTGTCCACGTCGGCTGCCGAAATGACCGCGTTCTCGGAAACATTGGTAAACAAGGCGATTTTTCGCCGCGCGTCCTCGGGCAGTGGTTCGGTCACCCGGCAGATAAGGACGTCGGGCTGAATACCGATACTGCGCAGCTCCTTGACGGAGTGCTGTGTCGGCTTGGTTTTAATTTCTCCGGCCACTGCAATGTATGGCACCAGGGTCAGATGTATAAAGACAACCCGTTCTGAACCAAGCTCAATACGCAACTGGCGGATCGCTTCGAGAAACGGTAAGGACTCTATGTCACCGACGGTCCCGCCGATCTCCACGAGGGCGACATCCGCATCACCTGTCCCCTCACGAATGCACTGTTTGATCTCATCGGTTATGTGCGGAATGACCTGCACCGTTCCACCTAGATAATCGCCCCTGCGCTCCTTTCGAATGACGCTTTCGTATATCTGACCGGTGGTAAAATTATTACGCCGACCCATAGTCGCGCGCACGAAACGTTCATAATGCCCCAGATCCAGATCGGTCTCAGCGCCGTCGTGGGTAACGAAAACCTCACCGTGCTGGAACGGACTCATGGTTCCGGGGTCCACGTTGATATACGGGTCGAGTTTGATCAGGGTGACCGTCAGGCCCCGGGCCTCCAGCACTGCGCCAAGCGAAGCGGCAGCAATACCTTTCCCCAGGGAAGACACAACACCGCCGGTGATAAAGATATACCTTGTCATTGATGTAAGCATTGGCAGAGGCCGACAGAGCGTGGCCTCGGACGGGCCGACAGCTTACCAAAGCCTGTTGTTTTCTACAATGAGTTTTGTGTGTCGCCGCAGCGCAGCGGACGAATATCGAACACCACACCAGGTTCATCCCCTCTGGCTGCATGCGGTGCGCAGTAAAACAAACCCACGGCAGCGCAGAGTTCACCGTCCGAGTACAACAAGGGAATACGGTCACGTATCCAAGGTGGTACGCAATGTTCTTGAAGCAATTTCTTTAAGCTGTGGCGATGCTGTCTTCCGGGGAGGCGGCACTTCTCGCCGCCACGCCGCCATCGGACGGTCAATTCGCTGCCGATCCTGGCTCGCGCAAGACCTTGACCGCGACCTTGTACCGGCACCAACATCACGTCGAGACCGGGTATTTCTATCGGGTTCGAGCCGTCCCAACGCAGGCACGGCAGTTCCGGCGCCGGTGGCAGCGGCCGCAGCACGAATAGCCAGTCTTGAAAGCGTCGTATCTCAATACCTGCACCGCGTCGAACCGCCGTGGTGTTGGGTACACCGCGCAGCATTTCGTCCGCAACTTGCCTGAGGAAGTAATGGGAAATCGGTGGAAACCGAAGACGTCGCAGCCAGTATCGCAGCACATTGATCAGGCGTCCATCGGACAGACACTGAACCGTCGATACCCGCAGCCGCCCACCACTACCCATCAGCGGGTCAACAGTCTCCCAGTCCGCCGCCCCAAGGTCGGCAGCGGCCAGCGCAGCAAGGTTTTCGAAGGTTTCATGCATCCGGACCGCGGTCTCTCCAAGCACTCGGTTGAGCGATGGCCAGCGTTGGCGTATTACCGGGACGACGCGATGGCGCAGATAGTTTCTGGCGTACGCGACATCCCGATTGGACGAATCGTCCACCCACTTTAATCTCCGTTCTTGCACGTAGACCGATAACGCTGAGCGCCCGAAACCCAGCAGGGGTCGGACAATGTGTATGCGTCCCCTGGTGCTGATGGGCCGCATGCCGGACAGGCCTTCCGCCCCGGCCCCGCGCAGCAGATTGAGCAGAACGGTCTCCACTTGATCGTCACAATGATGAGCCATTAGCAGGTAACTTCCCGGCTCGAGTTGTGATTCGAACCAGCGGTATCGGGCTGCTCGTGCGCTGGCCTCCAATCCTACGGCCGGGTCCGCTCTCACGTTCAGGCAGACAGTATTGATCGGGACCGACCAATGTTCACAGAGAATCACGCAGTGACGGCTCCATCGATCCGCATCCGGGTGCAGGCCATGATTCGCATGCAACGCTGTGATGTTTATCGGTTCACGTTTCCGCAGTTCGACCAGCGCGTGTAACAAGGCGACGGAGTCCAGGCCGCCGCTGAACGCGACATGCACGTGAGCGTTCTTGGGCAACCCGAGTTGGTCGAACAGAACTTTTGACAACGCCCCGGCGTCGAATCGACATTCGCCGAGACGGAGGGCTCGCATCACTCTTGTGACTGATAAATACCGTAATTCATCAGTCGTTGATGGCGCCTTTGAACCAATTCGTCCAGCGGCAGGGCCCCCAATTCGTTCAGATTCTCGATCAATACGCGTTTTATCGACTTCGACATCGTGTCCACATCCCGGTGAGCGCCACCGACGGGTTCTTCGATGATGGCGTCGATCAAATTCAGCTGCTTTAGACGCTCCGCCGTCAAGGCCAGCGCGTTGGCTGCGTCGGCTGCCCGGTCGGCGCTTTTCCACAGAATAGAGGCGCAACCTTCCGGTGATATGACCGAGTACGTTGCGTACTGCAGCATCAACAACCGATCGCACACACCGATGGCCAGGGCGCCGCCTGATCCACCTTCACCGATGATGACCGAAATTATTGGCACCCGCAATTCGGACATGGCATACAGGTTGCGGGCAATGGCCTCGCTCTGGCCGCGTTCTTCGGCGCCAACACCGGGGTAGGCCCCCGGTGTATCGATAAAGGTGATGACGGGGATGTGAAACCGATCCGCCAACTGCATCAGTCGAAGCGCTTTGCGATAACCCTCCGGACGTGGCATGCCAAAATTCCTGACTACCTTCTGATTGGTGTCCCGCCCTTTTTGATGACCGAGTACCACTACGCCGTGCTGATCCAGGTGCGCCAAGCCACCGACAATCGCTTGGTCGTCGGCGTACATACGATCGCCGTGAAGTTCCTGGAAATCGGTGAATATTTTTGGAATGTAGTCCAACGGATACGGCCGTTGGGGATGTCTGGCCAATTGCGATATCTGCCACGGAGTCAACGCGGCAAATATGGTCTCGGTGAGCTTATGGCTCTTCTTCTGCAGCCGGTTTATCTCCTCGCTGAGGTTTACCTCGTCCCCCATACCGACCCGGCGAAGTTCGTCAATTTTTGCCTCGAGCTCAGCAATCGGTTGTTCAAAATCAAGAAAATTAAGATCCATGGAAGAATATTACACGCGACAACCGCGCATTGCCAAAGTCACACTGCGGACGCAGTCGGTAACTCCAAGGGAGTCGGTAGAGGCCGATGGAGCAGCTTGACGTTTTGCTCGCCTGTCAATTGGCGCAGCTGATTTATCAACTGTTGACGAGGTTCCACCCGCCAAGTTTGGCCGGCAGGCATGGTGACCCGCTCGGTACCGGTATCGTATTGAATTAATACCTGGCAATTTCCTTTGGTGTACGGCTTCAAAGCACCTTCCAGTTTCGTCAGTAATTCCTTGTCATTCAACAGAGTGCAGGTCAGAACAATGATCAACTGCACAGCGCACATGCTGCGCACTTCGTCAATGTCATAGATATTGTCGGCGGACATTTTGAATCCTCCGGTGAACTCGTCAACGTTCACTTGCCCCTGCACGACGAGCAAATTGTCCTTGCGCAGCGCTTCGCGATGTCTGGAAAATAACTCTGAAAATACCGCAATCTCCAGACGCGCGGTCTTATCGTCCAGAGTTACGAACGCCATCCTATCACCGCGTCGGGTGTTCATGGTTCTCAACGCCAGCACCAACCCTGCGACGGTCAGATACCGATCTTCGGATGGGCGCAGATCGGCGAGTTTGGCCTGCACGATCTGATCGAGTTCGGTTCGGAAGCGGTCTATCGGATGTCCGCTCAAGTAAAGGCCCAAGGTTTCCTTCTCGCCTGCCAAAATTTGCTCCTTGTCCCATGGCGCTACATGCGAATGATCGCGGATCGTCCGCTGTGGAGCGGCAACACCAAATAGATCCGACTGTCCGGCGCTTTTCGCATCCGACTGTTGGCCCGCGACCTCCAGGGCGACCGGCAGGCTCTTCATCAAGCCGGCTCGATGCGAACCCAGGCAATCCAGGGCGCCGGCCTTGATGAGAGATTCCAGTGCCCTGCGGTTGGCTCCTTTGGCGTGTACACGTGCGCAGAAATCGAACAAATCCGTAAATGGTCCCTCCTTGCGCCTGGTCTCCACAATCGCTTCGATCACCGAGGAACCAATACCCTTGATGGCGCCTAAACCGTAAAGAATCTCGCCTTCTTCGGTGGCCTCAAAGGCGTAGTTGCAACTGTTGACGTCTGGATTCAAAACCGTAAGCCCCATATCTCGACATTCATTGATCAGGGACATCACTTTGTCGGTGTGTTCCATGTCCGCAGACAACGCCGCAGACATGAATTGCGCCGGGTAATGAGTTTTGAGCCAGGCAGTTTGGTAGGTGATGAGTGCATAGGCGGCGGAGTGCGATTTATTGAAACCGTAACCAGCGAATTTTTCCATCAGATCAAATATCCGTTCGGCAGACAACGTATCGACCTTCCGTTCCTTTGCCCCTCTCATAAACACTTCGCGCTGCCGGGCCATCTCTATCGGTTTTTTCTTTCCCATCGCGCGCCTCAGGAGATCGGCAGCGCCGAGTGAATAGCCGGCCAGCACTCTGGCGATTTCCATCACCTGCTCTTGATACAGAATCACACCGTAGGTCGGCTTCAGAATGGGTTCCAGCTGCGGCAGAGGATAGGAAAGTTTAGCGCGCCCATGTTTTCGGTCGATAAAATCTTCCACCATACCGGATTGTAGTGGGCCAGGCCGGTACAGGGCGACCAAGGCTACAAGATCTTCGAAACAATCGGGTTGCAGGCGCTTGATCAAATCCTTCATGCCTCTGGACTCCAGTTGAAACAACGCTGTGGTGCGACAGGATTTCAACAGATCAAAGGTTTCGGGATCATCGCTTGGCAGTTGATCCAGTCGGATTGCTTGTTGACCCTCTTCAAGGAGTTTTTGATTGATTTGTTTCAACGATTTATCGATGATCGTCAGCGTGCGCAGACCCAAAAAATCGAATTTGACCAAACCTATGGTTTCCAGGTCGTCTTTACCCATTTGAGTAACCGCTTGCTTGCTCCCCTGTTCACAATACAGAGGGGTAAAATCCGTCAGCGCGGAGGGTGCGATGACCACACCGCCTGCATGTTTGCCGACGTTTCTCGGTAAACCCTCCAAGGCCCGCGCGGTGTCCAATAACTGCCGGACTTCGTCATCCTGTTCGTACCGCTCGCGCAGCAGTTCTTCCTGATCCAGCGCCTTATCCAGGGTCATGCCGACCTCGAAGGGAATCAGCTTGGCTATCTTATCGACATAACCGTACGTCATTCCCATCACACGTCCGACATCTCGTACGACCGCGCGCGCCGCCAGCGTGCCATGGGTAATGATCTGCGACACTTTTTCGTGTCCGTAGTAGCTGGCGACGTAATCGATGACCCGGTCACGGCCTTCCATACAAAAATCGATGTCGAAGTCCGGGAGCGAGACGCGCTCTGGGTTCAAAAAGCGCTCGAACAACAAACCGTGACTGATGGGATCCAGTTCCGTAACACCCAGAGCGTAAGCAACCAGCGACCCGGCCCCCGATCCCCGCCCGGGTCCGACGGGGATGTCATTGGCCTTGGCCCACTGTATGAAATCAGCGACGATGAGAAAGTATCCTGCAAAACCCATATGCGCGATCACGTCCAACTCGGCTTCCAGCCTGTTCAGATATCTTTGCTCGATGACGTTAGTTCCGTTATTCGCCGGAAATCGCTTCTGCAAGCCGAGCCGAGCCTGTTCTCTGAGATGTGTCTCCGGTGTCTTGTCTTCAGGGACCGGGAAGTCGGGTAAGAAATAATCCCCAAGCTCCAGAGCGAAATTACATCGCTTGGCGATTTCGACGGAATTCGTCAGCGCTTCGGGAAGGTCACTAAACAGGTCAGCCATCTCGGCGGGAGAGCGCAGATACTGCTGTGGGGTAAATCGCTGTTGCCGTCGGCGGTCGCTCAATACCCGGCCGTCGTGGATACAGACTCGAACTTCGTGCACGTCGAAATCTGCCGGCGACAGAAATTGAACATCATTGCTTGCTACGACGGCCACCCCGGCGCGATCGGCCAGATCCAAAGCCGCAGCGATGTATTCTTCCTCGTATGGACGGCCAACCCTCCGCAATTCGAGATAAATCCGGTCGTGGAACAATGATTGATATTCGCCCATGCTCCGGTCCGCCCGGCTTCGATCGACGGTGAGCAGAGCTTGTCCCAGTTCACCTTCCTCCGCACCTGACAAGGCAATCAAACCTTCGGTATGCCCCGCCAGCCACTGCCGTGATAAACAGGCACGGCCCGAATGCTGGCCTTCAAAGTAGGCGCGGCTGATCAATCGGCAGACGTTTCGATAGCCGGTTTGATTCTGAACCAGAAGCACCATTCTGAAGGGCGAATTGATGTTGGAGGGGTTTCCCAACCACACGTCCACCCCGATGATCGGCTTAATGCCGAACTTGAGCATGGATCGGTAGAATCGAATCATTCCGTAGAGGTTCGCCATATCGGTTATCGCCACCGACGGCATATTCAGTTCAGCGACTCTCTGAGGCAGGTCATGGATTCTTACCGTGCTGTCGGACAGTGAGAACTCAGTGTGCAGGTGTAAGTGTACGAACGTTCCGTTCACGGGATTTGCTCCGCGTCTCTGATTGCTGCACGAACCGGCGCGAAGCTACGCCTATGGGTCTTTGTCACTCCATGGAGCCGGAGTGCACGGATATGGGCGGGGGTTGGATACCCCATGTTGGTGGCGAACCCGTATTGGGGATATTGGCAATGATAATCTATCATGATCTGATCGCGATGCACTTTGGCCAGGATCGAGGCTGCCGAAATCGACGCTATTTTTTGGTCTCCTTTCACAATCGCCTGTACTTCGCAATTCAAATTTGGGGCATGACAGCCATCAACCAGCACCAGGTTAGGTCGCGCGGTCAACGCCGCCACCGCCCGGGACATCGCCAGAAGCGATGCTTGAAGTATATTCATGGCGTCAATTTCCCGCACCGTGGCCGCCCCTATGGCCCAACACAGCGCAGCACGTTTTATCAGCGGGTCCAGGTGATCCCGTTGTTTGCGCGTCAGCCGCTTGGAGTCGTCCAGCCCTTCGAGCCGGCAGTCCGGACGCAGGATGACCGCAGCAGCAACGACCGGTCCCGCCAGCGGCCCACGACCGGCTTCGTCCACGCCCGTCACCAGATAGCCGTCTTCTGATGTAGAAGTTTTAAGCACTTATAACAGACTCAGAATGACGTCTGCCGCCCGCTCGCTGGCGTTGCATCGCAGTGATTTATAAATCGTACACAGTTGCTGCGAAATATCGCGCCGCAGATTTGCATCACCCAGCAGGCGTGACACCTCCCGCGCCAGATTGGCCGGTGTTGCCTCAGATTGCAACAGCTCGGGCACCACTGGTTGCTCCAGCAAATGGTTAGGCATGGAAAAATAATCCACGCGGGCGAACATTCGGACCGCCATTTCCGTTAACCATGAAACTTTGTAGCTAACCACCATGGGTTTACAGAGCAGCGCGGCCTCCAACGCTGCAGTGCCGGACGCGAGTAATACCACATCGCTTGCCGACATCACCTCTCTCGACCTGCCTTTGACCAACTCGACGTTAAGTTCAGTTTTGCTTTGTTCGAGCAAGGCGGCAAAGTGTTCTCTGGTCTGGTCGTTCGCAAATGGAGCTATAAATTCTATATCTCGAAAATTTTCAAGCAAACGTGTAGCGGTGTCTATAAATAATGGACCCAGGCGCCGCAACTCGCTCGGTCTGCTTCCTGGCAGCAAAGCGACGATGTTTTGTGCTTTGACATTCAGTGACTTGCGTAACGATGGAATATCCGGGTTCTGGTTGATCTCGTCGGCAATGGGATGTCCGACAAACGTAACCGGTATTGAGCGTTGCCGGTAGTATTCGGCCTCGAACGGAAACAAGGTCAACATATGACCAACCGCTCGGCGGATTTTTTTGATTCTGTAACCTCGCCAAGCCCAAACGGTGGGACTGACGTAGTGCACGGTTTTTATATTGTACTTTCGCAACCGGGATTCTAGACCCAAATTGAAGTCAGGGACGTCAATACCAACAAATAGGTCCGGTGGATCGCTGATCAAAGTCCGGGCCAATTGCTTGCGAATCCGAATAATCTTTAACAATCGAGCCGGCAGGTCGTCGAAACCCATGATGGATATACTATCCATGGGGAATATGCTCGATGCGCCCATCGCCGTCATGCGAGGTCCACAGATTCCGGTTATAGACAGCTTGGTATTTCGCTTGCGAAGCGCGTCGATTAGCCCCGCACCCAATACGTCACCAGAGGTCTCACCGGCGACAATGGCTATCTTCATGGTTTGCCTCCCCGCGTCCGAAGATATGCCCGGCAGGAATTTTGATCAATGGCCGCCCTTCAGCGTGTGACACCCCGCTTGGAGTGCTTCAGAAAATCAGCCAGCACAGAGATCGTCGCGCTGGTCCAGCGGTCATCCTCCAACTGCATGATCGCTTCTCTCAAAGAGAGGCCTCCCCGGAAAACAATCTTGTAAGCTTGTTTCAATTCGGCAATGTCGGTGCCAGAAAAACCACGGCGGCACAGCCCTTTTGAATTTATCCCATGCGGCGAGGCGCGGTTCCCGGCAACGACGACGAACGGCGGAATGTCCTGCAAACAGACAGCTCCGATACCGGTAATACAGTGCGCCCCGATCCGGCAGTACTGATGGACCAGGGAAAATCCTCCGAGCACCGCATAATCACCGACAGTGACGTGGCCCGCCAAACTGGCGCAATTCGCGAAAATAGTGTGGTTGCCAAGACGGCAATCGTGAGCAACGTGAACGTAGGCCATCAAGAAATTATGATTACCGACCCGCGTAATGCCGTCTTTTTCTTCTGTTCCGCGATTGATCGTGGTGTATTCTCGAATGGTATTAAAGTCACCGATCTCGAGCCGCGTGTCGACACCCGGATAGGCCAAGTGCTGCGGGGCCTCGCCAATGGAGCAAAATTGATAGATTTTATTCCCGGTGCCAATGGAGGTATGACCGTTTATGACGACGTGCGGGCCTATCCAGGTGTTATCGGCTATGGATACATGCTCGCCGATTATCGTATACGGCCCAATGCTGACACTCTCGCCCAATCGGGCACCGGGCGCCACGATCGCGCGATCATCTATCACTCATAAATCCTTATATGTGAACATCAAATCGGCGCTGCAGCACAAAGCATCATCCACAGTTGCCACACCGGTGCAACGCCACATATTTTTAATGCGGCGCAGTATGCGCACCTTGATATACAGTTGATCACCGGGTTCAACGGGCCGCTTGAACCGGGCTTTATCTATACCGGTGAAATAATACATACGCCGTTCATTGGCTGGACTGTCGAGGCCCGAGCTAGCCAGTACAGCACAGGCCTGGGCCATGGCCTCAACGATCAATACGCCTGGCATTACCGGCTGGTGGGGGAAATGACCCGTGAAGAACGGCTCATTAATGGTGACGTTCTTGATCGCCGTTAGTGAATCGCCCGAATCTACGTGGACGATTCGGTCAAGCAGCAAAAACGGATAGCGATGCGGGAGATGCTTGCGTATTTGCTGGATATCTAATGCCGCCACGTATTGGTTCTCTTCTATAGCAGCAAAGCAAAACTGCTCACACCGCTGTATTTGACATCATTTAACACCGCCATCATCGAGTCGACTTGTGCTGTTTGTCGAGTTTCTTCAGCACCTTTTCAGTGATGTCGATTTGATCTCCCGCATATACGACCCCCTGATGAATTATCAACTCATATTTTTCTGATTTTGCAATATCCACAATTACGCTGTGTACTATCTTTTCCAGCGCCCTCAATTCCTCATTGCGGCGGATACTGTAATCTTCCTGAAATTCCTGGGTTTCACGTTTTAACTTTCTACGCAGGTCGCGCAATTCCCGGTCTTTTTGCCTTCGTTCGGAATCTGCAAGCACCAGTTCGTTCTTCTCCAATTCATCTTCGAGCTTCTTAATCTTGGTACGAGTTGCACGCAGCTGACGATCTCGCGGGCCGAACTCGGACTCGAGTTTCTTCAACGCCGCGTCGCCCTGCGGCGCCTGCTCAATTACCTTGACGACATTGACGTACCCGACCCGAATCTCCTGCGCCTGGCCATGAACAGCCGATGTCATCAAACCCACGGCCATGGCGGTCGTGAGTAATCTATTCTTATAATTTGATGGGTGAGCTGCCATTTTATTCACGCCGGTCATACTATCGGAAAAATCGTCCGAGTGTGACCTGTACGGCCTCAGTTTCGTCTTCTTCTTCATCGTTGATAGCCACGCCATAACTGACCGACAAGGGCCCCAAGGGTGAAAACCAGTTGAACGCCAATCCGGCGGAAATTCTCAAGTCGGAGAGATCAACGCTTTGATCGGGCCCAAACACCTGCCCGCCATCCACAAACAAGCTGAATCTCTTGTCCTTACCCTCTGTGCCCGGGATTGGAAACAGCAACTCGGCATTGAACAGCACGCGACGGCTCCCGCCCAGAGGTTCCGGTGTGTCACCACTGTCGCGGGGTCCCAATGACCTCGCCTCATAGCCGCGGACCGTGCCGGCGCCACCGGCAAAGAAGTTCTTGAAAAATGGCAATTCTTCGGTATCACCGAAACCGTCGCCGTAGCCAAGTTCTCCGGATGCCTTAAAGACGATTGATTTAGTAAGCGGGCGATACCAGGCCGCCCGGTAGTTAACCTTGTAATATTCCAAGTCTCCGCCAGGTAACGACAGCTCCCACGACAAGCGCTGCAACGTGCCCACGGTGGGATACAGAATACTGTCGCGGGTGTCGCGTGCCACATTTCCGGTAATCTTGCCGATATCGCTGCTCGGATTCTCCTCGATAAAACTCGCTATTTCAGGCGGTGTCTCGCTGGTTTCCTCCAGCTCAATGCGCTCGTAGGACAAGCCGGCATTCAATGAATTGAACTCACTCAGTGGAAAGCGGTAATTCACCCCGGCGCCGGTCGTATCGGTGATGTATTCGGCCGTATCCGCCTCGTCGGCATCGACCTCGCGTCGGAAGATCGTGAATCCACGGCTGATTCCGTCTATTGTGTGATACGGATTCAGGTATTGCAGATTGAGTACCTGGGTGACCGACGAGTTGTCGAAACTGAGATTCAGTTCACGTCCTGTACCAAATAGGTTCTTCTGCGATACACTGGCTTGAAGCAGCAGACCATCTGCGTCTGAAAAACCGACACCGAACAGCACGCTGCCTGTCGCCCGTTCTTTGACTTCGATTTTTAAATCCACCTGATCCGGACTGCCCGGCACTTGCGGCGTGTCTATTTTCACGTCGTCGAAAAACCCCAGACGTTGCAGGCGCACTCGCGACCGCTGAATTTTCGATGCCGAATACCAGGCGCCCTCCAACTGCCGTAATTCGCGCCGAATGACCTCGTCTTGTGTCGTGGTATTTCCGCTGATGTCGATTCGCCGAATATATATCCGCCTGCCGGGATCCACAAAAAAGGTGAACGAGGCGCTCAGATTGTCTTTGTCGATGTCCGGTACAGCCCGAACACTGGCGAAGGCATAGCCTTCGTCCGCCAGACGATCTGCTATAGCCTTTCGGCTCGCACTTATCTCTTTACGCGCATAAACATCCCCCGGTTGCACAGTGACCAATGAGATGAGTTCGCTCTCGGGCACCTCCAGCCTGCCCTTAATCGAGAAATCGGAGATCGTGTACTTTTCGCCCTCACCGATATTGATTGTAATGTAGATGTCGCGCTTGTCCGGAGAGATTGTTACCTGCGTGGAGTCGATATTGAAATCCAAATACCCGCGGTCCTGATAAAAACTCTGCAAAGACTCCAGGTCCGCCGCGAGTTTCTGCTTCGAATAACGGTCCTTGTGAGTAAAAAAACTGAAGACGTTTGGTGTGCCGAGCTTAAATCGCTTGTCTAATTCTTTATCGTTAAACGCCTGATTTCCGACCACATTGATCTGCTTGATTTTTGCCGTTTTCCCCTCGTTAATGTCCACGTTGATCGATACGCGATTTCGATCCAGGGGGGTCACCCGCGTGACAATGTCAGCAGCGTATTTCCCTTGGGCAAAATACTGTGTTTTCAATTCTTGGACCACCCGATCCAGGATCGATTGATTGAACACGCGTCCCTGCGCCAATCCAATCTGTTTCATCCCATCCATCAATGTATCGCTGTCTAGGGCCTTGTTACCTTTGATCTTGACATCCGCTATGGAAGGACGCTCCTTCACCTTAACGATCAGAACAGTGCCTTCCTGTTCAAGCGACACGTCATCGAAAAATCCCGTACGGAACAACTGACGAATTGATTCCTGTGCGGTCTCGGCATCGATCTGATCGCCGACTTTTATCGGCAGATAGTTGAATACCGTTCCTGCCGAGATTCGTTGCAGACCTTCAACACGAATGTCACTGATCGTGAAACTGTCTATAGCTCGCACCGGCAATGCGGAAATTGCGAGCAGCACGCAACACATGCCAAGTATATTTTTCATTTTGGTGCGGGCTTGCGGTTGAGTTAATCTGGTTATGGTTAAGTTCCGCTTCGCTGCCGAGGTCCGTTCGCGGCATTCAACGAAGCAATCGAACTATATCATTATAAAAAGCCAAACTCATAAGTGCGAACAACAATACAATTCCGATCTGCTGTCCCCAGGCCATAACCTGCTTCGAGAGCGGTGTACCTTTAATGGCCTCGGCTAGGTAATAAAGCAGATGACCCCCATCCAACAAAGGTATCGGAAGCAGGTTCAGCACACCTAAGCTGATGCTGACCACGGCTAAAAACTGCAGAAACCGTTCGTAACCGATGCGAACTGTGTGCCCGGCGTATTGTGCGATCGTCAACGGTCCACTGATGTTCTTCGCCGAGACTTCGAGCTGAACAATCTTGACCAACATCTTGAGGGTCAGCATCGACATGATCCACGTGCTGTACACACTTTTTCCCAGTGCTTCGACGGCCCCATACCGTACCTCGACCCGCATGTCCTCAGGCAATTCCACCGGAGCCGCCTCAATTCCGATTCGCCCGATGGTGTCCGAGCCGATCGTCACTCGCTGTGTGACCACCTCGATGCTGTGCAGGCTGCCCTGCCTCAGCACTTCGAGTTGCACCAGCTGGCCGGGGCGCACTTGTATGGCCTTCACGACCTCCATCCAGGCATTGACCGGCTGCCCATCAATTGCCGTAATGCGATCACCATTCTGCAGGCCGCCGAGTTCTGCTGGTGAATCCTTCTGCACTCGTCCGATCAGGGGTTGGACCTCGGGTATGTAACCGATCAGACCGATTCCTCGTTCCAACAGACCGGAATCTATCTCCGAGAGAGGCAAGGCGCTCAAATCGATGGTTCTTTCGTAACGATCGCCGCTTGCGTCAACCACTTCGAAGCTGACACTCTTCTGTTTGAACGCTTGGTTGAACAGATACAGCCGGTGCTCGTCCCAACTTCTGTTCGGCTGGCCGTCTACGGAGGCGATTTCGTCCCCGACCTGAAACCCGCCTTGGGCGGCGAGAGAACCCTCCACGACCCGGCCGACGACCGGCCTGATGCCATCGACTCCCACCGTATGGACGATCCAGTACGCAAATACGGCAAATAGGAAATTGAACATCGGCCCTGCCAACACAATGGCTGTTCGACTCCACAAAGGCTGCCGGTTGAACGCTCGATGAGACTCCTCTTCGGCCACATCCTCTTCATTTTCATCCAACATCTTTACGTAGCCACCCAGAGGGATCATAGCGATTGTATATTCCGTACCGTCTCGCTTCCCCTTACGAAGCCAAAGAGGTTTTCCGAAACCGATGGAAAACCGGAGTACTTTTACGCCCAGGCGTCGTGCAACCCAAAAATGTCCGAACTCGTGCACCGTCACCAGGACGCCAATAGCAATGAGAAATCCTGCGGCGCTGTAGAGAAATCCGCTCATATGTCCTCGTTACAAATACGTTTGTACCAGAGTCTGCACACTGCTGCCGGAACCGCCATGCCGCCGCACCCACTCGGTGGAAAACCTGCGGGCCTCATGGTCTGCCGCAAGCACCGAAGACAAATCACAATCGTCGGTGACACCGACGCCGTCCAGGGTGTCCGTGATCAGCCGTGGGATTCCGGTAAACTCGATATCCTGATTCAGAAACGCCGCCACTGCAATCTCGTTTGCCGCATTGATGACGGCCGGCGCGGTGCCGCCACGCCTGGCGACTTGCTGGGCAATTTGCAGGCAAGGAAATCGGTCCGGCTGTGGAGGTTCGAAATCCAACCGGCCCAGTTGGCACAGATCTAAAGGTGTTGCGCCCGACTCCATACGTTGCGGCCATGCCAAAGCGTGCGCGATGGGAATCCGCATATCTGGACTGCCCAGCTGCGCCAGCACCGACCCGTCAACGTACTCGACCAGCGAATGTATGACACTCTGCGGATGTATGACTACTTCAATACGGTCTGGATCGAGATTGAACAGCCAGCCCGCTTCGATTATTTCCAGTCCCTTGTTCATCATCGTCGCCGAATCCACCGATATCTTTCTGCCCATGTCCCAGTTGGGGTGCGCACAGGCCTGCTCGGGAGTGACGGTGTGCAGTTGGTCGGGATCGAAATTTCGAAATGGGCCGCCCGAGCCGGTTAGAATGATCTTGTTGACGCCGTAGCGGGACGGATCCTCCGCCAGGGCAGTGCGCTGAGTAGCGTCGGCCGGCAGGCATTGGAACACGGCGTTGTGCTCGCTGTCGATCGGCAGCAGGGTGGCGCCCGACCGGCGCGCCTCACTGACAAATACTCCTCCCAACATGGCCAGTGGTTCCTTATTCGCGATCAGCACGCGCTTACCGGCGCGCACGGCCTCCAGGACGGGGAGCAAGCCGGCAGCTCCCACAATGGCCGCCATGACGATGACGACACCTTCCAAACGCGTGACCTGCTGCAGTTCAGGTGCACCGATTAACACCTCGGTGGGCAAGTCGGACCCGGCTACCCGCCGCTGCAGCTCCAGACCGGCGCTTTCCTCCACCACTACGGCAAATGACGGACGATGCTGTTGACACTGCCGGAACAATAGATCGACATTGGCGCGAGCGGTGAGGGCCACAACGTGGAAGCCTTCGCGGTGTCGCGACAACACATCCAGAGTACTGACCCCGACGGACCCGGTTGATCCCAGTACAACGATGCCTTGCGATTGAGTCATTATCCCTACTCGTTATACACGTAGTCGTGTTAGGCAGTGATCGTAATTCCGAGAGCCTGTGCCGAATTCCAAGCGATGAAAAACACCGGTGCCGCCGCGGTAACACTGTCGATACGGTCCAGTATACCGCCATGTCCCGGCAGCAGGTTCCCGCTGTCCTTCACACCGGCCTGTCGTTTGACGCGACTCTCGATCAAATCACCAGCAACGGAATATAACGCGGTCAACACGCCCAGACAGACCCAGGCTACAAGCCCATTGCCACTCAAGTTTAGAATCCATACGCCGCTGCAGGCGGTGAACACGATAACCCCGACCAGCCCGCCGAGCAAACCTTCAATACTTTTACCAGGGCTGATCAACGGCGCCAGGGGCCGTTTCCCCCAAACGCGTCCGACCATATACGCCGCACTGTCCGCTATCCACACCATGGCCAACAGCAACATCACCATCGTCGGGCCCGCTGTACCCCGGTGCAGGCCGTACAGCGTGCACCATGGGACAACTAATACGAACAAACCGCCGACCACACGGCCAGCACGACTCAGGCCAGTCGACCCATGTCCACGATACCGCCACAGCAGGATGGTGCTGCCGGTCCACCATGCAACGGCCACCGTTGCAACCGGGATCAACAGGACCGGCGTACTGATCAGCCCGGCGCCCAGAATAAGTACAGCAGTGGTGAACGCGGCGCTGAGGAGCGGTGTGAACGCCGCTAACCGGACCCATTCCAGCGCAGCAAGGACCACCGGTACGGTCAGTAGTAGTGCAAAATAAGGGGATGGGAGGGAGAAATTAGCAATGACAAAAACAGCACCCAATAACGATGCCGTGAGCACCCGCTGTTTAAGCATTGCGTACTCGTCGCTTATCTCCTAATTGATCTCCGGTTCGACCGAAGCGCCGTTGCCGTTCTGCGAATGATGATAAAGCATCTTCGAATTTTGAGAGATCGAAATCGGGCCAGAGAGTGTCGGTGAAATACAGTTCGGTGTACGCCAGGTTCCAGAGCATAAAATTACTGATACGCTGTTCACCGCCGGTCCGTATGAAGAGGTCCGGTTCCGGGAGAAACGCAGTAGCAAGGTTACACCTCACCGTCTCCTCGTTCAGTTGCTCCACGTTCAGCTGCCCCGCCTCGACATGTCTGGCAATTTGCCGGCAGGCTTCGGTGATGTCCCAACGGCCGCCGTAGTTTGCGGCGATTGTCAGATGCAGATCCCGGTTGTCCCGGGTCAATGTCTCGGCGCGCTGGATCAACATCCGGATCTTCGGCCCGAAGGGACTCGTGTTTCCCAATATCCGCAGACACACACCATTCTCATGAAGCTTTCTCGCTTTGTGCTCCAAGGCGTTGGTGAATAACTCCATCAGCAGATTGACCTCGGACGGTGGCCGGCGCCAGTTTTCGCTGCTGAACGCAAACAAAGTCAAATAGGGAATCCCGTTGTCGGCGCACGCCTTCACGATATGACGGACCGACTCGAGACCCCGCCGGTGTCCTGCGATACGCGGCAGGTTATGTTGCTTCGCCCAGCGGCCGTTGCCGTCCATTATTACCGCCACATGGCTGGGCAGGTCCCCGGTGACAGGGACCTGTTCAGTGGAACTTAGAAATGATTTGTCGTTGCCCATGACGCCGCAGATATTCTCATTGTAGTTCAGATTTCCATAATCTCTTTTTCTTTCTCTGCGATTATATCGTCAATCTCCTTGACATACTGATCGGTGAGTTTTTGCACTTCATCGAGGGCGCGCTTTTCTTCGTCTTCGGCCAGCTCCTTTTTCTTCAGCAGATCCTTCAAATGGTGATTGCTGTCCCGCCGGATATTTCTGATCGCGACTTTGCTTTGTTCGCCTTCGGCGCGCACGAGCTTGGTCATTTCGCGTCGACGCTCCTCTGTCAACGCCGGCATGGGGATGCGAATCGTCTCACCGGCAGTGACCGGGTTCAGCCCCAGGTCCGATTCGCGGATCGCTTTGTCGATAACGGGAATCATTGACTTTTCCCACACCGTAATGCTGAGAGTTCTGGCGTCTGACACTGCGACGGTCGCTACTTGATTAATCGGTGTTGGATTTCCATAGTAGTCCACCCGCAGATGATCCAGCAGGACGGTATTTGCCCGACCGGTTCGGATTTTGGCCAGTTCCGTGATCAGCGCCTCCGTGCTCTTTTTCATACGGGACTCGGCATCCTTGAGAATAACTTTGCTCATGAAGTGGCCTCGCTGATTACCAATGTACCGATGTTTTCGCCATCGATCGCCCGCTTGAGACTACCGCGACGTGACATCGAAAAGACCCGCACCGGCAGCTCGTGCTCTCGACACAGTGCGATGGCGGTTGCATCCATCACCGCCAATCGTTTTTCCAGTACTTCGTCAAAGGATACGGTTGCGTACTGTCGCGCATCCGCATTCTTCGTCGGGTCAGCGTCGAACACACCGCTCACTTTGGTGGCCTTGAGCATGAGGTGGGCGTTGACCTCGATGGCACGAAGGCTGGCGGCGGTGTCAGTAGTGAATAAGGGATTACCGGTGCCCGCCGCAAAAATAACGACATGACCATTTGCCAAATACTGCATAGCCCGGTCGCGGACATATTCCTCCGCGATTGGAGACATTGGAATAGCTGATTGAAGTTCGGTTTGCACGCCGGCCGCGAGGAGACCTTGCCTGAGTGCTAGGGCGTTCATCACCGTTGCCAGCATTCCGATGTGGTCGGCGGTGGTTCGATCGAAATCGGCTCGGGCTTCATTCAGGCCTCGAAAGAAATTTCCGCCGCCAATGACGACGGCCAGTTCAGTTCCGGCACTGACCACGTCCGCAATTTCATCACACACCATCACCATCGTTGAGCGATCAATACCTATCCCGTGGCTGCCGCCCAGTGCTTCACCGCTCAGTTTCAAAACCACTCGTCGCCGCACGGGGGCGCCGCTAGCATCCACGTATAATCACGCCCCTTTCGCCTGAGCCATGACTTCGGCGACAAAGTCATCGGCACGACGCTCTAAGCCCTCGCCTACTTCGTAGCGGATGAAATCAAAAACTTCGGCGTCCGCCAATTTTAGCAACTTATCGACACTGATATCTGAATTCTTTACGAATGTTTGACCCAACAAAGTTATTTCTTTAACAAACTTCTGCAATTGGCCCTGGACGATTTTTTCAACTATGTCGACGGGTTTACCGCTCGACTCGGCCTGGGCCGTGAAGATTTCCCGCTCCTTTGCTAAAGTTGTTTCCGGTACGTCGTCATTCGACACGCATAACGGCCGGCTGGCCGCCACGTGCATGGCGATGTCGCGGCCTAACTCTTCTTTACCGCTGGACGCGCTCACCAACACTGCTATTCGTGTCCCGTGCACGTAGGCACTGACGGTGGCGTCAGATTGCGCATTGAGGATGTCGTACCTGCGAATAGCAATATTTTCACCGATCTTAGCAACCAGTACCTGTCTCGTCTCCTCGATGCTGGCGCCCGCCAGGGTGAGCGCGTTTAAAGCTTCCAAATTCGCGGGCCGTTGAACAAGAACAGCCTCGGCCACTGCCTGTGCAAACGTCAGGAAGCTGTCGTCTTTGGCGACAAAATCGGTCTCGCAATTCACTTCAACAACAACGCCCACGCTGCGATCTTCGGATACCCTGGCAGCGACGACCCCCTCGGCGGCTATGCGCCCCGCCTTCTTGTCAGCCTTTGCAGCGCCCTTTTTCCGCAACAATTCAACCGCCGCATCCATATCCCCCTGCACTTCCGTTAGTGCCCGCTTGCAATCCATCATACCTGCGCCCGTACGGGTGCGCAGCTCCTTCACCATCACGGCTGTTATTGCCATGTTGTGGTCCTCAATCAGGTCGTTGTATTGACAAAGCCGCTTATCGACACCATCACAATCGTGCCTCCTCAGTCCGTCTCCGGCTCGGACGATTCATCCACCGCCGCTTCGTCCGGCGCTTGATCTTTGGAATCGGTTGGAGCCGCCGTCTGGGTCTCACCGGAAGCATCATTCTCTGCCGCTGGCGTGTCGGGCACCGCCTTCTTCACGACCTTTTTCCTGGTCGTAGTCTTCACTTTCGCCGGGGCCGGCTTATCCCTTGACTGGGAGGCCTGAGTGTCCGGCATAGACGTGTCGGATTGCGGTTCAGCGTCCGCCGATGTCGTCTGATCCGACTGCTTGGTCTTGTCCGTCACCCGGTCGACGGCCGGTTCCATCTGGGCGTCAGAGACCACTTGTCCGGAATCGTCCACCTCGACGTAATCATCGGTCCCGGTGATCAATCGCTCATTACCGAGCATTTTCCCCTCGGTAATGGCATCCGCTGCACTCTCCGCGTACAAACGAATGGCGCGGATGGCGTCGTCGTTGCCCGGTATTACATAATCGATCTTATCGGGATCACAGTTTGTATCAACCACTGCCACAACCGGAATGTTGAGTTTATTGGCTTCGGAAACTGCAATGTATTCTTGTTTGACGTCGATCACGAACAACACGTCTGGTAGACCCGGCATATCCTTGATCCCGGACAGGCTCCGCTCAAGCTTCGCCCTCTCCCGCTGCAGTTGCAACGCCTCCTTTTTTGTAATCAAATCCCAACCGCTCTCCTCGAACTGGGTATCGAGGTCCTTCAAACGTTGGATGGAGTTTTTGACCGTCTTGAAGTTAGTCAGCATTCCACCCAGCCAGCGGTGATTGACGTATGGACATCCACAGCGTTCGGCGGCCGCTTTTATCGTTTTGCTTGCCGGACGCTTGGTTCCGACAAACAACACCGTTCCACCATTGGCGGCCATCTGCCCTAAAAAGTTCATCGCGTCAGCGAACAGGGGCAGAGTATGCTCCAGATTGATGATATGGATCTTGTTGCGCTCCCCGAAGATAAAGGAACGCATTTTGGGAGACCAATAACGGGTCTGATGACCGAAATGTACGCCAGCTTCGAGCATCTGGCGCATGCTTACGTCTACCATCTTTCCTCCGTTCGGGTTCAGTCTTCCACAGGTCCCGACCTCCGACCGGTACCGCCAGCAGTCGATTGTGTGTGTTGCTGAACGGCGACCGGCACCCGGGAGGACGTGCCTGACCTGCAGTCGAGATGCTAGAAATGACGGCGCTTTATAGCACAGGCGTCAATCTCGAGCAATCACGACCCGGTTCCAGACCCGCACGGCGATGCTGGACGACCTGCGAAGGCGTCGCGAAATCGTGTAGCATGTGACGCGCAGGTTGAGGTCCGAACTACCGCGACAGTATGGCAATTACGACGAAAACTCCCGAGCAGATAGACAAAATGCGCATCGTGGGGCAATTGGCGGCCAAGGTGCTGGATATGATCGAGCCGCATGTCACCGCGGGCGTCACGACTGGTGAGCTCGACCGTATTTGCCACGATTTCATCATCAATGATCTCGATGCAATTCCGGCACCGTTGAATTACCGCGGGTTTCCCAAATCCATCTGCACTTCCGTCAACCATGTTGTCTGCCACGGTATTCCCGGAGACAAGCGGCTCAAGACCGGAGACATCATCAACATCGATATCACCGTAATCAAACATGGGTTTCATGGCGACACGAGTCGTATGTTTTTCGTCGGCAGACCTTCGGTGCTGGCGCGCCGACTCACTCAGGTCTGTCGAGAGTGCCTGCTCAAAGGCATTGATACCGTACATCCCGGCGCCCGTCTCGGCGACATCGGACACGTCATACAACAGCATGCGGAGGCGCACAACTTTACGGTCGTAAGAGAGTACTGCGGACACGGGATCGGCAGCGAGTTCCACGAAGAGCCACAAGTGCTGCACTACGGACAAGCCAACACCGGTGTCGAACTGGTGCCGGGCATGACTTTCACGATCGAACCGATGATCAATGCCGGCCGCAAGGAAACCCGGTTGTTGGCTGACAACTGGACGGTCGTGACCCGCGATCACAGTCTGTCGGCGCAATGGGAGCATACCTTGCTGGTTACGGATCACGGCCATGAGGTACTCACCAAAGCACCAAACGAAGAAATCTAAGCTGTGTATCTGGCCAAATCCAAGCTGTTTGAAAGTAATCGGTTTGCGTCCGAACTGAAGAGTACCGAGGCGCCGATAATCTTGTTCCGCGATAGCCTGCAGAGCGCGCGCCGCAAGCTCAAGGACTACCACGTTCAGGGTGGGCCAGCTCAAGACATCGTCCACCATCATGCCTGGCTAGTCGATCAGTTGATACATGCGGCTTGGACCTACCACACCCACCTGCTGCCACCGAAGCTCGAGGTGGCGCTGCTTGCAGTGGGAGGATACGGCCGCGGCGAGTTGCATCCTTGTTCGGACGTGGATCTGATGCTGCTAGTTCGCAGTGAACGCTACGACAAGCTGCGTTCTTTCACTGAGGCCATGTTAAGTTTCTTGTGGGATATTGGTTTAGAGGTTGGTCATAGCGTGCGGTCCGTGAAAGACTGTGTGCGGGAGGCTAAGAACGACGTCGGTGTCGCGACCAACATCATGGAATCACGGTTACTCGCCGGCAGTCACTCCTTGCTGGCGGCAATGCAGGACAAAACGTCGACCAAAAAAATATGGCCGCCGGTGGAATTCTACCGGGCTAAGTTGCAAGAACAGCGCCTGCGCCACAAACGATTCGACGATACCGCCTACAATCTCGAACCGAACATCAAGCACGGTCCGGGAGGGCTTCGCGACATCCAGACCTTACTGTGGGTGGTTCAGCGGCAGTACGGAGCCACCCGTCTCAAGGAACTCATAGATCAAGGCTTCCTCACCGAAGACGAGTACCGCTCGTTGGTGCGTGGGCGTAATTTTCTATGGAAACTTCGTAACGGACTCCACTTCATCGCCAAGCGCCGCGAAGACCGGCTGTTGTTCGATCATCAACGGGTCCTGGCGGCACAGATGGGTTATTGGGACAGCGGTAGTCGCCTGGCCGTAGAGCAGCTGATGAAACGCTACTATCGTACCGTCAAGGAGCTGCGACTGCTCAACGAGATATTACTTCAGCATTACGAGGAATTAAATTTATCTCCGAAATCGTCTTGGATCGAGAACATAAATCGGCGCTACCGGGTGTACAATGGGTTCCTCGAGACCGTAGACAGCCGCGTGTTCGAGCGAGCCCCGTTTGCCATGCTCGAGCTGTTTTTGATTCTGCAGCAGAACCCCGCAATAAAAGGTGTACGGGCGGGTACGATACGCCAGTTGCGCACCAATCTGCACCGCATAGATCAAGGTTTCCGAGACGACATTCGCTGCCGCAGTCTGTTCCTGGAGATCATGCGCCAGCCGAGCGGACAGACACATGTGTTGCGACGAATGAACAATTACGGGGTCCTCGGGGCGTACATACCGGTGTTCGGTGGTGTTGTTGGGCAAATGCAACACGATTTGTTTCATGTCTACACGGTGGATGCCCACTCGCTGTTCGTGGTGCGCAATCTGAGACGTTTCGCAGTGCCCGAGTATCGCAACGAGTTTCCACTCGCCAGTCAAATTATTCTGCAGATGTTCAAGCCCGAACGCCTCTATCTGGCCGGTCTGTTCCACGATATTGCGAAAGGCCGCGGTGGAGATCACTCCATGCTCGGTGAGCAAGACGCTTTCTCGTTCTGTAAACTGCACGAATTGAGCGACTATGACGCACACTTCGTCGCCTGGTTGGTCCGTCACCATTTACTAATGTCGTGGACCGCGCAACGTCAAGACATTACCGATGAAGAAGTCGTTCTGGAATTCGCAAATAAGGTCGGCGATCAGGAGCACCTGAACAACCTTTACCTGCTGACGATCGCCGATATCCGGGGTACCAGCCCTCACGTGTGGAACGGCTGGAAGCAAAAATTACTGGAGGATCTTTACCTTTGCACCTTGAGGGTTCTGCGGCGTGGTCAAACGGAGCCGATCCACATCGAGCAACGCATCAACGATGTCAAGCAGGAGTCCCTCAAATACATTGATCAGAATCAGATTCCGATGCACGCTATTCAACAGCACTGGTCCATTCTGCCTGACGACTACTTCCTTCGTTACAACGCCAAAGATATTGCCTGGCACGTGACCCGGATCGCATCGACCACTGCGATAGATTTGCCTATTGTCGAAATCAAGTATGATGCAAACCTGGCGACCAACGTGTTTCTGGTCTACGCGCCGGAGACCGAACAGCTGTTGACGCTGGTCACCGGTAGTTTCGAACGCATGAACCTCAACATTGTCGATGCGCGCCTTCATTCGACACCGGCTGGATTTGCACTGTACACCTTCATCGCGCTCGAGCACGGCGGCGAGCAGGCCAGCTCCGCCGATCAGCTCAACGAGCTGCAAAATCGTCTGCGGAAGCAGGTGCTCAATCCAAAGGCCAATAAAACCCGGGCGCAGGCCCACCTGTCGCGGACACTGAAACACTTTCCCATCGAGCCTAGGGTTACCTTTAATCAGCCGCCTGGGAACCGGCCTACCGTGATGGAGGTTGTGGCGCAAGATCAGCCAGGCCTGCTGCATCAAGTGGCTCGTTGCCTCAGCGAGTGCAAGGTTAAACTTGTCACTGCCAAGATTGCCACGTACGGGGAACGCGCTGAGGACATGTTTTTCATCAATGACCGGGACGGAAATCCGGTCATCGACTCGACACAGCAGCAATGCCTGGCGACACGAATAGAGGACGCCTTAACCATGGATCGAGACCCGGATGCGGCGGTAGCCTTGTTGTAGTCCGAATAGCCCCAATGCAACGATCGATAATGGAGACGAATCAGAATGAGTGATCTAAGCGTGGTAATCGATCAAGCCTTTGAGAACCGCTCGACACTGACTCCGGACGATGCGCCCGCCGAGGTAAAAGAAGCCGTGTGGACGGCCGTCGATATGCTCGATACCGGGCGCGCACGAATTGCCGAGCCTGTGGCCGGAGTGGACGGTAAGTGGGTCGTAAACGAATGGCTGAAAAAGGCGGTGCTGCTGTTGTTTCGAATTCAAGACAACGCGCGATTGCCCGGCGCCCACACCCAGTATTTCGATAAAGTCCCACTGAAGTTTGCCTCATACAGCGACGAGCGCTTTGGTGACGCGAACTGCCGGGTCGTGCCGCCGGCGACTGTCCGGGCGGGCGCGTATATCGCCCCCAACGTTGTGCTGATGCCGAGCTACGTGAACATCGGTGCGTTCGTCGACGAAGGTACCATGGTGGACACCTGGGCAACCGTCGGTTCCTGCGCCCAAGTGGGCAAAAACGTGCATCTGTCCGGGGGCGTAGGCATTGGCGGGGTGTTGGAGCCGATCCAGGCCTCCCCCACGATCATAGAGGACGACTGCTTCATCGGTGCGCGCAGCGAGATCGTGGAGGGGGTGGTCGTGGAACGCGGTTCCGTAATTTCGATGGGAGTCTACATTGGTCAAAGCACCAAGATTTTTGAGCGGTCGACCGGTGAGATCACTTATGGACGCGTACCGGCGGGGTCTGTCGTGGTGTCAGGTTCCCTACCCGCTAAAGATAGGTCACACAGCCTGTACTGCGCCGTAATCGTCAAACGAGTGGACGCCAAGACGCGCGCAAAAGTCGGCATCAATGAATTGCTGCGGGCGGATTGAGCGTGACATCGGCCAGCCAAGGTTGAAAAATGAATAACGACCGGACCCTGGAACTCACCGAAGCACTCATCCGTCGCCCTTCGGTGACGCCCGCCGACATGGGCTGCCAAGCGCTGATCGCACAGCACCTGGAAGCTGTGGGTTTTCGCACCGAATCCATGCGTTTTGGGGAGGTCGACAACCTGTGGGCGCGACGTGGCAACGAGGCACCGCTGTTGATCTTCGCCGGGCATAGCGATGTCGTTCCCCCCGGCGACGTCGATGGCTGGCGCTACGATCCGTTTGTTCCAACCCTGAACGATGGACTGCTGTACGGTCGTGGGACCGCCGACATGAAGGCTTCTCTCGCGGCGTTCGTCACCGCCTGTGAGCGCTTCGTATCCCTGCATCCCAAACACCACGGTTCCCTCGGAGTGCTGATTACCGCAGACGAAGAGGGCCCAGCGGTGGATGGAACCGTAAAAGTCGTAGAAAAACTCATGCAGCGGCGGGAGCACATTGACTACTGCGTGGTCGGTGAACCGACGTCCAGAGAGCGCACCGGCGATACCGTCAAGAACGGGCGGCGAGGCTCGCTCAACGGCAAGTTGACCGTGCACGGCGTGCAGGGGCACGTCGCCTATCCCCAGCTTGCCGTTAATCCGATTCACCAGATCGCCCCCCTGTTGACACAACTGACCGACACGGTGTGGGATCAGGGTGACGAGCACTTCCCGCCGACGGGCTTCCAAATCACGGGTCTGCATGCCGGCGCCGGCGCGGTGAATGTGACCCCGGCCGCGGTGACAGCGCAATTCAATTTCCGTTTCTCCATGGCGCTGACCATGGAGCAGATCCAGAGACGAGTCGAAAACGTTGTGAGTAAACGTGCTTTAAACTACGACATTGAATGGACGCCGTCCGGGCATCCGTATTTGACGCAAGAACGGGAATTGATTAATGCAACCAGGCGGGCAATCCACGAACAACTTGGAATCGAGACGACCTTGTCCACGGATGGCGGAACCTCGGACGGTCGTTTTATCGCCCCCATGGGGGCGCAGGTGGTGGAATTTGGGCCGCTCAACACCACCATACACAAGGTCAATGAGTGCGTCGCCGCGGATGACCCGGCACGACTGTCACGGGTGTACCTCAGCATCATGGAGCAACTGCTGTGTTGAATTCCTTAATCGCACCGATTCGTCTGTGAGTTCAAGCTCTCTGCATACACCATGAACGGGGCTGGCTGGGACATGGCCGCGGGCAGCGATACCGGATTGATCCGCCTGCGCAATGAAGACAGCGTTCGCATCTGGCCAGAATGGGGTATTGCGATCCTGTCGGACGGCATGGGCGGGCATCGGGCCGGCGATGTCGCCAGTCGAATTGCGGTTGAAACCGTAGAGTCGGTACTGGATCTGCCTGCCCCCAAGGCGGAAGAGATCACGCTGACCGAACAATTGCTGACCGACTCCGTACAGCGCGCCAATGCGGCTATTGTCGCCGCCGGAAATTCAAAATCCGCATACGCCGGAATGGGCGCTACCATTGTTGTCGTAGGGTTCCAGGGCGAAGAATTCATTGCCGTTCACGTAGGAGATTCGCGCCTTTATCGTTATCGTAGCGGTGAATTGAAACAGTTGACGGTGGATCACACACTTGCGGAGCGTTACGTGCGTGAGGGTGTACTCCACCGTAATCAGGCGCAGGTCTGGGCCGGTAGAAACATCCTGATCAAGGCGCTCGGCATTGACGAGACGGCAGTTCCGGATGTCACCCGCGGAACGGTGCATCGGGACGATCTGTATCTGATCTGTTCGGATGGATTGACCGATGCGGTTCCGTTACCGGTCCTCCAGCAGTTGTTGGAGCGGCACTGGCCGAGCCTGCAGGCGCAGGTGGGCGGATTGATTGCCGCAGCGAATGACCACGGTGGTCCGGATAATGTGTCCGTCGTCCTGGCGCGGATGCTAGTCGAACACCAGTCCGATTGCGCCGGCGACATCAGCGGCGGAGATGACTGCGATACCGGCCGGTAAATGCCGACTAACGTTGCCCTGAGGGATCAACGCCCTCGCGTAGCCGAGTTTCTGCGCCTCGCGCAGGCGATCGACGCCTCGCTGGACCGGACGAATCTCACCAGCAAGACCGACTTCACCAAACACCAAGGTGTCGCCGGGCACCGGGCGATTCTGCAAGCTCGACACGATTGCGACGCAAATCGCGAGATCGGCGGCGGGTTCGAAGACGCGCACACCGCCGACCACGCTCACGAACACGTCGTGGTCATACAACGCGCAACCTACATGACGATGAAGCACGGCGAGCAGCATCGCCAGCCTCGACGATTCCAGGCCTACCGTCAAGCGGCGCGGATTAGCGAGTGGACTGCGGTCCACCAGGGCCTGGACCTCAACCAGCAGTGGGCGGCTGCCCTCTTGTGTCGCCAGCGTGACACTACCGGGCAAATCGACGTGATCGGCACCGACAAACATGGCGGAGGGATTGATGACCTCCTTGAGGCCCCGATCCGTCATCGCAAACACGCCAATTTCATTCACGGCGCCGAATCGATTCTTGAACGCGCGGACCAATCGAAAACTGCTGGCTCGGTCCCCTTCGAAATACAACACGGTATCCACCATGTGCTCGAGCACACGCGGTCCGGCCAAGGCGCCTTCCTTCGTGACGTGACCTACCAGCACCATTACCGTCTCGCTTAGTTTTGCATAGCGTACCAGTTGAGCCGCCGTCTCGCGGACCTGGGCCACGCTGCCCGGCGCCGACTGCAGATGGTCCGTATACAGCGTTTGAATCGAATCGATCACGATAACCCGCGGCCGCTCGGACGCGGCGGTATCGATGATGCGTTCGACGCCGGTCTCCGCCAACAGAAGCATGTCCGATCCATCGACACCCAGACGCTCGGCGCGTAACGCGATCTGTTGCGGGGATTCCTCACCGGTGACGTACATGGTGCGGACGTCGGCGTTGACCCGACCCAGGCTCTGCAGCAACAGGGTCGACTTACCGATACCGGGGTCGCCGCCCAGCAGAACCACAGATCCCAAAACCAGACCGCCGCCCAGCACCCGATCGAGCTCGGGCACACCACTCGACAACCGATTTTCTGCGCTCGCGAGAACCGAGCTCATACGGCTAACCGGCGCCGGACCGCCATGATCCGCGTGCCGGTGGCGGTTGGATTGCGCGGCTTCTGCAACGCTCTCGACCAGACTGTTCCAGGCGCCACAGCTCAGACATTGTCCGGTCCATTTGGGCTGCCTGGCGCCACACTCGGTACAGGAAAACAGCAAATTAGTGCCGGCCGCCAAAATTCGAGTCCGGGGCCACCACCACCCGCACCACGCGGGCCGTGACACCGCACAGCAATTCATACGCGATGGTCCCCGCCCCTTGCGCGACCTCGTCCACCGCGATGCCACGGCCCCACAACTCTACCCGGTCGCCGACTTCCGCCTGTGGTGCACAGCGCAGATCCACCGTGATCAGATCCATGGACACGCGACCCACGAGCGGGGCCCGGCGTCCGCAGACGCCGACCGGTGTACCGCTGGCGGCATGGCGGGGATACCCATCGCCGTAACCACAGGCAACCACCCCGACGGCCATGGGCTCCGGGCACACCCAATCACCGCCGTAGCCGATCGGATCGCCGCTCCGCAGATGATTGATCGCAATCAGCCTTGACTCAAAGGTCATGACCGGCTCCAGCCCGAGGGCTCGCGCGTCGGACCCCAACAAGGGCGAAGCCCCGTACAACATGATGCCGGGCCGCACCCAGTCGAAATGGGTCTCCGGCCACGCCATCACACCGGCCGAATTGGCCAGACTGCGCTCGAGGGGGTGGCCTCGGCAACAGCTTTCGAAACATCGAAGCTGCTGCCGGGTGTATGGGTCTTCGCGGTTATCGGCATTCGCGAGATGCGACATAAGCCCCAGCGTTACACAGTCCGCGCGGCGGAGTCGCTGCAGACACGAGTCCACCTGGTCGGCGGCGACGCCCAAGCGGTGCATACCGGTATCGATTTTCAGCCAGATCTTCACCGGTCGAACGAACGCGGCACGCTCGAGTTGATCCAGCTGCTCGGTATTGTGAACCACCACTGTCAGGTCATGGGCCGCGATGTCACCGAGTTCGGCGGGATGGTGAAAGCCGCTCAACAGGTGGAGGGGCTTTCGAAAACCGGCCTCGCGCAGCGCCAGGGCCTCGTCAATGCCGGCCACCGCAAAGGCCGGCGCACTGCGCAAGGCCTCGGCAACCCGCAATATACCGTGGCCGTAGCCGTCGGCCTTGATGACCGCAATAACTTCGGCTTCGGGAGCGCATTCCTTGGCTCGCTGCAGATTGTGGCGTAGCGCGGCGACATCGATCGTCGCCTGCACCGGTCGGCTCATCCATACACCCCATCGTAATCCAGGCGGGTGAAATTTTCGAAACGGGTGTATTCGCCCATGAAGGTTAATCGCACGGTGCCGACTGGTCCGTTGCGCTGTTTGCCGATGATGATCTCAGCCGTGCCTTTATCCTGACTGTCCTCGTTATAGACTTCGTCTCGATAGATGAAAAGAATCACGTCCGCGTCCTGCTCGATCGCCCCGCTCTCACGCAAATCCGACATCACCGGCCGTTTGTTGGGCCGGCTCTCCAGGCTGCGATTCAATTGCGACAGCGCCACCAGGGGGATATTCAGTTCCTTCGCGAGGGTTTTCAACGATCGCGTGATGTTGGAGATCTCGGTGGCGCGGTTTTCGGTGTTGTCGTTGGACTGCATCAACTGCAGGTAATCCACCACGATAAGACCCAGCCCGTGCTCCCGCGCCAGGCGTCGGGCTCGAGTCTTCAGTTCGAGTGGTGTCAATGCCGGGGTGTCGTCCACGAAAATCGGTTTGTCCGCTAGCATGCTCAGGGTACCGGTCAACCGTGGCCAGTCGTCATCACTGAGGTGACCGGTGCGCAATTTCTGCGCGTTGACCCGGCTCAGCGACGCTAGCAGGCGCATGGCCAGTTGGTTGCCGGGCATTTCCATGCTGAACAGAGCCACCGGCAGGTCCTCGTCGATGGCGGCGTGTTCGACAAAATTCATCGCCAGCGACGTTTTGCCCATGGACGGCCGGCCGGCGACGATAATGAGGTCAGCGGGCTGCAGTCCAGAGGTCATTTCGTCCAGATCGGTAAAACCCGTCGCTACCCCGGTAACGCTTGCCTTAGTTGAGAACAGCGTCTCCACCCGGTCCAGGGCCTGCTTGAGCAGACCCTTGATCGGTTGAAATCCGCCGGCTCCATGACCATCCACCTGGGCGATCTCGAAGATGATGCGTTCCGCGTGGTCCAGCACCTCCCCGGGTGTACGGCCTTCCGGGCGGTACGCCTGTCCAACGATCTCATTGCCGGCATCGATCAGGCCCCGCAACAACGCCCGTTCCCGGACGATTCGGGCGTAGGCGGTCACGTTGGCGGTGTTCGGAGTGTTCTGGGCCAATGAGCCCAAGTAGGCCAGCCCTCCCACCGCATCGAGTTCGCCGGTGTTGGCCAACCATTCGGATACGGTGACCACATCGACAGGTTCGTTCCCACCGCGCAACGCACTTATGGCGCGAAACACGGTGCGATGGTCCGCCCGGTAAAAATCCTCGGCACGGAGCACACCGAGCACCTCATCGATCAACTCGTTGTCGATCAACAATCCGCCCAGCACCGCTTGCTCCGCCTCGACGGACTGCGGCGGCAACCTAAGGGCCTCGGTGACAGAATCGGCTCGGGTGGTAAGCGTCGGTGTGTTCATGCCAACAGGGAAGCGGGCAAGGGTCCCGTGCTCCTGACGTCAGCTAACCATATCGCAAAACCAGATTCAGCGGCAATGCGAATCACGGCTGCGCCAGTCCGGGTCCCGACGGGCACCGTCACCTGGTTCGGGGCACTAAGCCTCGGGTACCACCGAAACGGTGATAGAGATATCCACTTCCGGGTGCACGGTTATGGTCACTTCGTGCTCTCCGATGGCCTTCAACGGTCCCTCGGACAGATGAATTTCGGATTTCTGCAAGTCCAGGCCCTTTTGTTGGACTGCGTCCGCGATGTCGAACGTTGAGACTGATCCGAACATCGTGCCCTCTTCGCTCACCCGCCGGACGACCTGCACCGTAACTCCGCGCAAAGTTTCCGCCCGTTGTTTGGCAAGTTCGAGCTTGTGCGCCGCCGATATCTCCAGTTCCCGGCGATGCTGCTCAAACTTCGCCCGGTTTTCAGCCGTGGCCGGCGCGGCCTTGCCTTGAGGAACCAGGTAGTTGCGTGCATAACCCGGCCGCACCTTCACCAGGTCGCCGAGATCGCCGAGATTCTGGATTTTTTCCAGCAGAATAACCTCCATGGCTGCCATCTCAACGGTGTCCGTCGGTGTAAGGCAACAGCGCCAGGTAACGGGCCAGTTTGACCGCCTTGGCGAGCTGCCGCTGGTAGCGCGCACGGGTCCCGGTGTTGCGGCTCGGTATGATGCGGCCGGTCTCACTCAGGTAGTTCTTCAGGGTGCCGAGATCTTTGTAGTCGATTTCCTCAACACCCTGAGCGGTGAACCGACAATACTTGCGTCTTCGAAAGGCCCTAGCCATCGTCTTCCTCCTGCACGGTTACCGGCTCAACGGCTTGCTCTGGTTCTGTCCGCTCCTTATCGTCACCGGCCGTTGCCCGTTGTTCGGTCGCCTCCTGTTGGTCGTTGGCGTCGGTGGCTTCCGGCACGTCGGTCGCCGTCCGTTCTTGCTCTGCGCTGGCGGTCGCTGCATCGGCCGCAGCTTCGCGCTCGCGTTCCGCCTCGACCTCCTTCATCATCGGGGAGGCCTCGGTTACAGCCCGCTCGCGACGCAACACCAAAAAGCGCAATACAGCGTCGCTGAAACGAAAGGCGTTTTCGATTTCATCGACGCTCGGCTGGTCGCACTCGATATTCATCAGTACGTAATGGGCCTTGTGGACTTTGTTGATGGCGAAGGCCAGCTGGCGCCGCCCCCAGTCTTCGACGCGATGGATTGCGCCGTTGCTTTTCTCGATCATGGCTCGATAACGATCGACCATGGCGGGGACTTGTTCGCTTTGGTCCGGGTGTACTAAAAAAACGATCTCGTAATGTCGCATATCGACTCCCTACGGGTTGACAGCCTCCCGCGCCGGGCGGTGAGGCAAGGAGTACCGGGAAACGGCGGCGGATTGTAGAGGAATCGTCCGCGGCGTGCAAAGTGCGGCGCTCGGCCTCCCCGGCACTCGCAGGTTCGCGGTAACTGTGCGCCAACAGCAGGCCGAGCAGCACGTTGACCGGGAAAAACTCGAGAACGTTGATGACCAGGCTCGCCAGCCCCAGCACGAAGTACACCGGCCGCGCCGTTTGGTCCCGGTACGCCGCGTGGCCGAGGACGGCATAGAACACGACTACACCGACAATCCCGATTTGGCCGAATAGACTCAACGGGGTCGAGTCGATGGGCGCCGCGACCAGCGGCGTGGCCAACCCGAGCGATCCATCGACGACGTGGCTCAACCACTGTAGCGTCGCGTTGGCGCCAACCCCCAGGCCCTCACCGAACCACCAAGCGAGCGGTCCCGAGACCGTTTCCCCATGACTCAAAATTAATTGGAAACGGCCGAATAGCGATGCAAACACCTGCGGGCGGCCGGTCAACCAAGGCAGGGCCAGGACCACCATCCCTGCCAACAATCCAATGAGCGCCAACACCGCGGGCGAAGCACCGCTGTGCCGCCACCACCACCACGCCAGCACGAGCCCGAACAGGAGCATGGCGGAGGCCGACGCCGAGGCCAACACGAGCAAACCCGTGACGGCGGAGATCACGAGCAACGAGCGTGCCGTGTGCGTGCCGAAGCAATGGAAACAAATCAGGGCAATCACGCCGAACAGCCCCAAGGTCGTCGGGTGCACGAAGCTCCCCGTGATCCGGTCGCCCGGCAGTAGATACAAGGCCTGCCCGGAATAGATATCCAGACCGTAAGCGAACTCCAGAGGCATCAGAAGAAACTGGATAATAAGCAGTATTATTAGATACTTTGAAAGTATTTCTAATGTCCGAGTCGAAGTAATTGCTTCCGCCAGCAGGGCGATGGCCAGAAATTCGAATGCGCGCAGGCCGGGGATTACCGTCAGCGCACCGAACCGCCACCACGCGACGACCGCCGCGGACAACACCAGCGCAGCCAGGGCCATGACGAGCGGTTGACTCCAGCTGCGCGGGCGACACCGCCGCCGCAAAAGGGACAGCGCGCACACACCGATC
Source organism: uncultured Gammaproteobacteria bacterium (assembly GCA_947258785.1). Taxonomy (GTDB): domain Bacteria; phylum Pseudomonadota; class Gammaproteobacteria; order Arenicellales; family JAANXG01; genus CAMYJT01. The sequence goes on along the minus strand of CAMYJT010000010.1, from coordinate 105,485 downwards.
AACACAGCGGCCACCAGGTCCTTGACCAGTTTGGTCGACCGCTGCACCGGACTCAATCGATACAGACGGTCGCTGTTCCGGTTCATCAACCGGCGCACTGCGGGCCAGTTCGGATCGAGCTTGGAGCGCACGTTGGACGACGCCCTGTCGGCGATGAATTGATGATATTGCGATGGCTCCAACCAGCCGGTCCGTTTCAGCCAGAAGACGGTGCCGTTTAAGACGGCCGCCACACACAGGCCAATGAACACAGCATGCAGCAGCCGCGGCGAGGGCTTGAAGCCCGATGCTAACATGGCCGCTAAGCCGAGCCTGGCGCCGGCAACCCCGGAGGACGGTCAAAGCGTCGGATGGCTGGATACCGCCCTGGTACGACAGTCGGGTTAATCATCGATGGCCCGCCGAACCTGCTTTAAGCTGTCCGCGCTGTGCGGGTAGTCCATTGTATAAATCTTTGTCGTTTTAGTAACTTGAGAACAAAAATTAAGGTGCCGCTGTAGAGCTGGCGCATCGAGCAGGCGGGTGGCGACAGTGTGTCGAGCAACCGTTAATGCGGCCGCCACGCCGTGCAGTGGGCGGCATCGCGCGATGCCGTCCGTGCGTTTGAGGGCATAGATACGCTCGATGCAGACCGGCCGCTCACCCGTGTACTGCTGGTGGGCCGACAGCTGCAGCTGGGGAAACGGTGGTATCAAGTGAATCCGGCCCGCGTGCACCGCCACCGCTACGACATCGTCTGCGACCCGCATTAAGTCGTCGTCGGTTCTGGACAGCCATTCGGCGACGGTGGACTTCCCCGCCCCGGACTCCCCCACGAACAGCACCGCACTGTCTTCCCGCCGGATCGCACTGCCGTGCATACACCAGCAGCCCTGCAGCGACAGCGCCAGAATCAAACCGGGTCCGAGCAACACATCGGTCAGGATGGATTCGCCGGATGCGCTGGCGCGCAGTGTGATCTGCCGCCCGTCCTCGCGGACGTGACAATCGACACCGGTAACCCGCAACAGATATCCGCTCCGGTTGCGTGCGTGACGTACGCGCAATCCCCGCGTACCGACCCGCCCGGCAACCCGCCACGCACCGGTTTTTAGCCAGTCACCGTTCGGATCGGTGGCGACCACCGGTGGTTTGAGATCGGGTCTGAGAAAGGGCTCCAGCGCCGGCATGCGCCGGTCCATGGCCAGCCGCCGGCCGGCAACTCGATAGATCCAGGTGGACGCCCCCTGAATATCCCCTCCCGCTGTTGAACGGACAACGATCGCGATGCCTTGCCTCGCGAGGATGATATACGGGCTACGGGAAAAACATGGTTTCGAACCCCGATTCCAGGGTTCCGGGAGACCCACCCAGGGTTATATCCCGCACATCGCCGTAATGTGTCACCACCGGACTCTGGTATGGCCGTTTGTAACCTCCCGTCGACTGCCCGTTCTGTCCGGTAGATTCAGGCTGGACCGGTATGTCTTTGTGCATGCTCGCCCACTGCTCTGCGAAAATCGAAGCCTATGGAAGTATACCGGCTCCACATCTCTAAAGAAATACACAACCAGTGGACGTGGCCACGTACGCCGTCGACGCCCTGGCCACGACCAATCCACTGGGGATCTATGTACACCGGCCACAGTCCGTCCTCTGCGCGCATCCAGTAACGCACGCGGGTTGACGATTGCTCACAGAGTCCGTAACGCAACAGCTCCTGGAAGGCCGTCTTGTCCGATCGTCCCAGGATCTCCGGCGGTAACCGCTCGCGCAGGGCGCGCCGCACGATCGGCCGGGATACACCCGCAAACTGTAACTGCTCGGTGGGCAGCTGGAGCATGAATTCCACCAGCCGCCGGTCGCGAAACGGCTGCCTGAGTTCGAGCTGGAAACGGCCGGCGAAATAGCGTTCGATCCATGCGGCGCGGGCGGTACGCAGCTCCAACGCCCGCATGTACTGCCACGGTCGGCGCGCGCGCCGGGCTTCGGCAGGCCAGGCTGCCTCCGTGCTCACGTACCGCCGGGCAAATGGTGTCAACCAATCGGGTTCCGGCCGCGGCCGCCAGCGCCGGTACCACCGGTCCGGCAACATGCCGCGCGCCAATCCCTGGCGTATGAACGCCCTCCAGCCGTTATGGATGACATCCCACACACAGGCCCGCCACAGGGCGCCGAGCCGCCCGTCCCGCAGCAGATCTTTTAGCCACCGCTCCGTGCCGAGGTACAAATGATCACCCATCATCCCGGTCAACACGACCTGTACACCCTCCTTCTGCAATCGCTGATACAGGATTTCGTGGAGGCGCCGGTAAGGATTCTGCAGCGGCGTCGAAGGATGGATCGGCCAGTTCGCGAAATCGCTCAGGGCCCACGCCGCATCGCCGTTCACCTGCACCGGGTCGAGGGCGTGATCGCGGTACAGGGCGTCGAGATATCGGCGCTCGTCGCAGCTGGTAAAGCGGTCGAACACCCAGGATGCCGCCTTGCAGCGGCGCCCCTGCGACGATTCGTAGCGGGCGGCCAGGGCCGCGATAGGCGCCGAATCGAGGCCGCCGCTCACGGCGACGGCGCGCGGACCGCGCCCGCGGAGCCGGCAGTGCACGCTTTGCCGTAACAGCTCGAGAAACCGTTCCGCGTATTCGTCATTGCTCCGATAATGACACCTTGCCGCGGGATCGAACGGCCAGAACGATTCGTGGTGATCGCGCTTGACCCCGATCTGTAACACATCGGCCGGCATCAATTCCTTCACCCCGGTGAAAGGCGTCGCATCGTCCACCAGTTCCCGGATCGCCAGAAAGGTCACCACCGGGCGGTGATCGGGCAACACGCGCAGTGCCGGATGCGCCAACACCCCACCCGGCTCGGAGGCCGCGATCAGCAAGCGCGCGGACAGGTAATAGTTGAGGCCGCGCCCACCCATGGGGTCGCGGGCAAGGAGCACTTCAGAGGAATGATGGTTGTACAGGACCAGCGCGAACGGGCCGAGCAATTGACCCAGGCAGCGGCGCCCACGCTCGCCATAGGCGTGTAACACTAGCGCGGCATCGGATAAGTCTGTCAGGGGTCCGGGTGGCTCGGCCAAGCTCCGATAAACTTCCTCGCGATTATCGAGCCGCCCGTCCCAGGCCAGTACCAGCGGCATGTGTGGATGAGCCAGGGGCTGTCGTTCCGTCTGCTCCTCCGGGGTGGTCCGAAAGTGCAGGTGACCGAGGGCGACCGGACCCCGGACCCAGAGATCTTGGCCATCTGGACCCAGATGCGCCATCGCCGTCAACATGCGCTCAACCGCATGGGCCGGCTCGCCCGCCGAGTCGGTTCGGTGAAAACACAGTGCAAACCCGCTCATCGGGCCATTGTACTGTGCACCGGCGGGGTCCGGACCGTGACCGGGTGTCGCGGCGCAACCTTTGTCGCTTCCGTCGACGTACAACAAGGGGCCGGAGTTCCGCCTCCGACCCCGTTTCCCGGGCTAGTAACGCGAAACCTGCCGGCCGCCTCCCGCCACTAGCGTGTTTCGATCACCAAGGCCGGGTCACCCAGCTGCGTCCACCCGAGAATGACATCGAGCTGTTCCGGGCGGGTTTGTGCGTAGGCTTGTTTCGCCGCCAGCACTGCATCACCAATCGTAGTGCCGGGCACCAGCAAGCGTTCGTAGACCAGCAACGCCAATTCACGCTCCGACGCCGCCCGGGTCAAGGTGCTTGCGCCCAGCACCGACACTGCCCCGCGATCACCTTGCAGCATCAGTTCGTGACTCAGGGTGTTTTCGGTCGGCGAGACGTAGTAGGTGTTCCAGCAGCCCCACTGGTTGACCACCGTCGGCCGGCCGGGGTTGTTCAACAACGCGGCATCGGTCCCTGAAAACAGGCCGTCGAAGGTCCACTCCGCAGGGCCGGAATGACCGGCGAAGCTCACCATCGCGACCCCGTTGTTGATGGCGTCGATCAGAGCCTCATGGGCACCCGAGAGTCCCAAGCCGTGTGGTCCATCGATGTAGGCTCGAACCACCTTGTTCTGCCAGGCGCCCGGCAGCTTGTCGATCATCTGCTCGCTGTCGTTGGTAAACGAGTATTGGTTGGCGCGATCGTAGTCGTCGGCGACGAATACGGAGGTCCGTCCATAGTTCTTCTGCTGGTAGCTCATCTGCTTATTAATGAGCACCTTGAGCTCGTCGGCCGTGCGTACCGGGAATCGTCCAATGGCCAGGTCCGGGATGTCGTCGTCGTCGATGTCCACGTACTTCGCATCCACCGGGGCAAACCGCACCAAAGCATCGGTCTGTGCGTACCAGGACGGCACGAAACTCACCGCTCCCAGCCCCAGGTAATCGTGGTAGTCATAGGTGTCGCCGCCCACCAGCAGGACGTACTGGGTATCCATGTGTGCGGCGGCGTAACGGATGTAGTCGCGTATCGCTTGGGCATCGACGATGTGGTGGCTGAAATGTGCGTACACATCGAAGACGTCCGCCACCTGCACGGTAAATCCCTGCGCCCGCTTGGCCTGAATAAGCAGATCCAGATCTCCATTGATGAAGTCCGGATGGGCAATGATCAGGTACTGCGCCTGGCCCTCGATCAGGGTCCCGTCGTAACCGGGGATATGAAACGACGGTTTTATGGCCGCATCGACGGTCGCCACGTGATAGGTCGCGGCCGTGCCGGACCCGGCAAAACTCACCGCGAAGCCGTCACCGGACTCATGGACCCGCAGGCGTTTTACACGCTGGACGGTCGTCCCGGTGACGCGGTAGACCACCACCTGGTCATCGGGCAGCCCCTCGACGCGGAACAGCGACCCCGCGGCCGTAAAGCTGAGCCGGCCGCCACGGGCCACGAACGCGCGGGGGTAAGTGACGCTGAAGCGATCCAAGTTGACCAGATCAAAGATGCCGCCGGTGTCGAACGGCAACTCGACGTTCAGCCAGTTATCGCTTTCTTGCTTCAAGCTGTGGGCCGGCAGGGTCTCCCGAATGGTCAGGCGGTCCAGGCCGTCAAACTCCTGGTCCGCTACTGGCACGCCGTTAAATGCGACGATCACGTGATGGTCGGGGTCTTCCGCTAGATCGCTGCCGCCCCACAAATCGACCGTCAGCGTGGCCGGTGCGGCCGCCACGATGTGATCGTCCATGGTCACCGAAAAGTTCCCGGTATAGGGGGCGCCGTAAGCCAGCATTCTGGCGGCGTACCACGGATCGCTGGTCGGTGACGCCGCGGTGTACAGCGCCTGGGTCGCCACCTCGGCGGTTTCCATGTAATACCTGACCGGAGCAGATCGCTTGGGCACGCGCCTCTTATCGACGTCAACACGGGCCGCCATATCTCGGCGCACTTCCAGGACGTACACGTTGGTGTCGGTATACAAGGTATCCAGTCCCTCGCCCAGGAATTCGATGAAGCCGCCGGGTCCGAATTTCTTTTTCGATTTCGAGTCCTTACGCCGGCCTTCGACCCGGATTGGGACCGGGTGCCCGCGGTGGGTCACAGCAATTCGCCGTTTGCGCACCCCGGCGAGGTCCAGCCCCGCCTCGGCCAGTTGCTCATAGGTCACGCGGACTATCCCAGTCTCACGCACGCCGAGGTTTATCATCACCGTCCCGCCCAGGTCAGCAAACTCATCGGCCTGACCGCGCAGGTGGCGTGCCTTCCGCGCCAGCTTGGCCCGCTTGGCCCGCTTGCGCTCGTTTTTCGCTGCATCATGCCGGGCGCGAATTCCGTCCCAATCGGTGCGTTTGCGCGCCCGCTTGGCGCCGTAGCGTTTGCCGAGCTTAAACGGCCCGTGGATGGTCGGTGTACCGCGAATGTCGATGTCCACGATGGCAAACCGGGAACCTTGAACGCCGGATGCCGAATAGTTGTATTCAGTGACCGTGACGGAGTCGACAACCTTTGAGTGGATCGGTTGGCGATTGATTTTGTGCCACTGGCCGCGAGACTTGACGTACAGATTAAAACCCATGTTCCCGACTTCGGTCGCGGTAGACCAGTCGAACGACACCTCGCCGGAACTCACCCCGGCGGTGGCGCGGAAATGCCGCAGCGTCACCGGGTTGGTGGAGGTGCCACCGAACCCGAACACGGTGCGATTGACCCCGCCCGGGTTGCCGGTGTCGGTGGCGTCGACGGTCGGGTTGCCGGCAGTCAGGGTGATGAACTGCAGGCTCGCGTCGCCAAGCGTCGAAGGGTCGTTGCCGGTCGTGTGATCGGCCAGATGCACGTCCTGGTCCACGACATCGACGTAATACGTTGTATCCAACGGTACCCCGGTAAAGGTGTAATCGCCGTTCGAGTCCGTTGTCACCGTGGTGACCACCTGGTCGTCCTGAGTCCCGAAGATTCCGTCGGGACCCGCGTCGACCAGGTTGATGCGCACCCCCGAGAGTCCCGGATCACCGGCGTTTTGAATGCCGTCGCTGTTCTGGTCGTGAAACACGGTGCCGGAAATGGTGCCGACCGTGGTCGGTTGATAACCGAAGTCGAGATCGAGATCCGACGACACGATGTCCGGCGTACCCGGGTTGCTGTCGTGGTCGAACAACACCAGCGCCGTCGTCGACTGCTCGTCGCAGACCGCACAGGTCCCGGGCTCGTCTGGATCGGCGGTGGGGTTGAAACCGCTCAACACGGAACCGGTGTCGGTGACGATTACCGTAAAGCTCCCGGCATTCAAACCCTGAAACAGATAGCCGCCGTTCGGCCCGGTGGTGGCGGTGGCGACCAGGGCGTTGCTGCCGTCGCGCAACTCCACAGTGACCCCGGCGATTCCCGGTTCACCGGCGTCCATCACCCCGTTGCCGTTGGCGTCGCTGAACACGACGTCGCCTATGGCGCCCGATCCGTTGTAACCGAAATTCACACCGGTAATGTCCGCGGCGACGACCACGACTGCCTGTTCGCGGGTCTGGCCGGCCACGGTCGTGCCGATGAATCCGTCGAGGATCCGATCCGTGTCGGTCACGCGGAGGGTGTAGTTGCCCGGCGCCAGACCGCTGAAGCTGAACTCGCCATTGGCGCCGGTGTGGGTCGTGGCGATCAGGTTGCCGGCTGCATCAAGTAGATCCACCGTGACATTGGCCAGCCCATCCTCACCGGCATCGAGCACGCCGTCGCTGTCGGCATCGAGCCAGACCGTATCGGTGACGGTGAACCGGTTCGGCGCCAAGTAGCCGAAGTCGACGGTGTTGTCGATCTCGCCGGGATCCAGGGTAAACACCGGGGAGGTGTTGCTGCCCGGGCTCTGCGGACCGACCGTCGGGGTCGCGCCTGGCGGCAGGGTCCCGGCCACCACCTGGACGTAATAGTCCGTTGGAGCCGCCGCAATGTTGGTGAACAGGTAACGGCCGGTGGCGCTGGTCGTGGTGGTGTTCACCAGCACGTCGTTGCCATTGCCGACGATGCCGTCGACCGGGTCCCACAATTCCACCTGTACGCCGGAGATCCCGGTCTCCCCGGTGTCCTGGGCGCCGTCGTTGTTGGTGTCGATCCAGATATAGTCACCCACGATGGCGGTGCCGGGGGCCGGGATGTAGCCGAAGTCGGCGTCCTCGTGCAGATTTCCGGTGTTCAGCGTGGCCGGCACGCTGTTGGTGCCGGCAAAGCCGGGATCGTCCATAGTCCCGGGCTGGCTCAATACCATACCCGCCGGCAGGGTGGTGGCGTCCGGATCGACCTGCACCGAATAGGTCCCGGCCGGCAGACCCTCGATCAGGTACTCGCCGTTGAGATCGGTGAGCACCCTGACCTCTTGCACACCGGGGGTGTTCGGATCGCTGTCGTAGGCCGTACAGTTGGTCCCGTTGCTGGCACAGCGCAGCAGGCGCAGCTCGACCCCGGGCAGACCGGACTCCTGCCAGGCCTTGACGCCGTCGCCGTCGGTATCCAGCCACAGCAAATCGCCGATGCCGACGTTGCGCGCTGAAATCACGGTCGGGGTCATGATCTCGGTGCGGAAGGTAATGGTGGCGGTGTTATCGATGGTGTCCGGGGCCGGCGGAATCACCGTGATGGTGACATCGAAGACGATTTCAAATTGCTCTCCCGGGTTAAAGGGCACCGGCAGCAGATCCACACCGCCTTCGTCCAGCGGAAACAGCGTATTGCCACTGTCCGGGATCGGTACCGGCGGGCCGGTAAAGGTATAGGAAGTCGTGTTGGGAACGTAGACCGTCTCCACCGGCAGGGTGTCCTGGATATTCAACTCACCGGCGCTGATGATGCCGAAGCCCGTGCTGCGGATAACGATGGTGTAGCGCAAGACATCGCCGGTGTTGGGCAGGCCGTCGCCATTGTTGTCGGTCACCAGCTGCAGGCCCTTGCCCGCCGCCACGCTGGGCAGCGCCGGCACCGTGGTGCCGACGTCGATCGCGGGCGCACCGGTGCTCGCGGTGGCCGGGTCCTGGCCCCAGGCGACCGCGATCAGGGCGCGGCTGCCGTCGCACACCCACAGCGCCATGCCGGTCTGATCGCCGCTCGGCTCGAAGATCGTGGCGGCATCGAGTAGGTTGAGCACCAGGGTCTGCTCCACCGTCGAGCGGTTCCCGTCCCAGTCCACGCACACGCTGTACGGCCCGGTGTCGGGGATGCCTTCGGGCAGCGCCACGGTCACCCACACCGGCGAGCCGTTCTCGGTGGGCGGGGTGATGGTCGGGTCCTGACCGACACCGAAGCCCACCACCGCCTGCGGCGACAGCTGCTCCCTCGGGGTCAGGGTGAGGCCCCAGTCGTGGGCGGTGTTCGTGGCGTCGGAGTCCACGGTGGCCACCGCCACAAACATCGGCGGCGTCGCCCCGGTGGTGTAGAAGTGCCCGCCGGAGCCTAAAGGCACTTGCACGAACTGGGTCTGCCCCGCGGCCAGCGGAATCGACTGATCGCTGGCCACGCCGATGAAATCGGCCTCCACGGTGATCGCGCCGGTGCCCGGGTTGTGCAGCCATACGTAGGTCGGGGCAACGGCAGGGTCGGTGTTGACCGCCGTGTAGTAGTTGTCGGACAACTGACTGTCCGGATACAGCGTGTACCAGCGGCTCTCGAAACCGGCGCACAGGTCGCCGGTGATCATGTCGACGTGGATCGGGGCGTCCGCGACCACCGTCGCCCCCGCGTTCACGCCGCCGTTGACCAGATGGGTCTCGCCCTGGTTGAGCACCACAGTGGTGTCCACTGTGCCGTCGGCGTCGCTGTCGATGTCGACCGTGGTGACGTCGCGTGCCGCGATAATGACCAGGCCGGTGTAGGAAAACATCTGGTTGTCGATGGCGCTCAGGTCCTGGCCGACCGGCGCCGTGTAAGTCGTGTCCCAGCGGTCCACGTCGTACATCTCCAGGGCCCCGGCCAGCAGGGTGCTGGAACCGGCCAGCCACGCCCCCCGGGTCATGGCGATGGGCAGCGAGGCGGCAATCTTGTCGCCGCCGTCGAAGTCGTAGACGTTATTCTGACTGCCGGGCACCGCCTGGACGGGTACGACCTGGTTCTGCAACACGATGACGTCGCCGGTGTTGATGACGTCGTTGGCGTTGTTACAAATCAACGGGGCCCCGTTCAGCGTCGGTGCACAGCCGGTGGTTGCGTCGCCGTCGCCCCACACCTCGGTGGTGCCTTGGAACAGGCTCAGATAATTGTCCTCGTAGGCGTCCTCCTGATGGTCGTAATAGATGATGGTGCCATCGGAGGAGGCGGCCAGCGAGATGTAGGTGTTGACCGGCTCTCGGGGGTTGCGCGCGTTGACATCCCCGCAGCTGCCCGGATAGGTGTAGATCGAGGTCAGCGAGGTATAAACATCGTCCTCCGGGAACGGCACGAAGTAGGTCTGCAAAGGTATGTCGCCCGGGGACACCGGCGGTGCCGGGGTCGGCGTCGCCGTGCCGTCGAAGCGCAGCTCGAGCTGCCGGTAAAATCCGTTGGTGCCCGCGCACACACTGATGGTCCAGTCGCCCTGTGCGTTCTCGCCGTTGAAGGCGTTCAGCGAATTGCTCGGCGCGGCGGTGCGGTCGTACAGCGGAGGGTCGGGGTTGTCGGCGTTTCCATCGTTCAAGGGGTTGGCGGATGCACTATCGAGGAGCAGATCGTAGTCGTTATTGGCGTCACCGCTGGTGCTGACGATCTCCACCGTTGTCCCCAACGGGGACTGCAGCCTGACCCGAATGTTGCCGCGGGTGTTGTGTTGGAACAGCGCGCCGACGTCGAGGTCGTTGATGGTGAAACTGTCGCGGATCGAGATTGTCCGCGTGAGGTCGGCGCCGCAGGCGAAGCCGGACAATTGCAGTTGATCGCCGGGTGCATCGGCGTAGGCGTAGGGGTCCGCCGCGGCCGCACCGGCAAACAGCTGAGCGGCCAGACACAGCAATGCGGCCGCCCCAGTGTGGCGGATCGGGAAAGTGCAATCGTACATAGTGACTCCCAACTTAAAGGTAGTGTTTGATCCGGGTGTTCGGTTGTACTCGGACCTGTCCGTCACACTTCCGTCTGAGTGTGTGAGCGGCAAGAGTTACTAAAGTAGTAGTTCACGGATGTGAAGCTTGCAAGCAGATCTTGGGGCGTTTTTCATTCGTTAACCTGCGGATTTTTCGATCCCGCATAGGTCCAACAGATGGGATGGAATCACGCAGTAATATTACTCAGAGTCAATGTGACATTATTCGCGTAATTTATTGATTGTCTAAGTCAATCAGTTTTTATTCGCCCTCGGCCGCTACCGATTCGACGGGCTCGCACCGGGCGCTTGCACCGCCGACGTGGTCGATCAAACCGTGCCGGCCGGACTGGCCCTGTCCGCTGGCAGCGAACCACGCGATTCCGTCGTCGTTTGCCGGCCCAATCCCACTGCCCCCACCGGTCATACCGGTGGGGGATTTTTCTGCCACCGATCCGATGCGCTGGGCTTAGCCCACATAATGCACGAGGACGTCCCGCCATTAATGCAGGGTACACAGTCGGAGATATCTACAGCGTTTAGTCCAGGAACCGACCACATTCGACCAAAAAACTGAGTCAATCGCTTAGGTTTTTGAGCTAAAACGCCTTGCCGCAGGCACAAACGGCGGGTAAAATTACCGCTGAGATCAGTGATGGTCGGAGCTAAGCGTCCCGGTGCCTGTATGAGGTAGCAGGTGGTCAGGTGTACAGTTAGTCGGCTCCGGCTCTCCAGCGAGTCGCTTGCGAACGCCAAACCTGCCGCGAGGTAGGGACGGAAAGCCACGGGTCTTGCGTACAAGACTGCCGGGCCGCCAAGTGAAACACGAGGCGGTTCGCGGTAAACCACAAACGTTTGGGGGTGTACGCAAGATGAAGACGCTGAATCCAATTCTCGGCCGGCGCGCCGACTCCGTCCGTTCTACCTGTTCCACCTACACCGCCGGGTCCCGTGTCACCGTTGCGTTAGTCACCGTGACGGCCCTGCTCTGGTCCGGCCTCGCCGCTGCGCAGACCTTCAACTGCCTGCCGACCTGCGCAGTGGACGACTCGCGGTTTCTCTCCATTCCCGGGCCCGAAAACGCGACCCTGACCGGCCAGGAGATCAACGTCTCCATCGCGGTGCCGGTCGACGTGCCGGGATTCACCGTCTCGGTGTTCGATGGCGATACCAACGAACGGGAGCAGGACAACACATCGAACGGGCACTGGGACAATAAGCTAGTCGGAGACGAGGGCGAACTCACGTTCGAGCTCTTTTACGACGACGAAACCAACGATGCGGTCCCGGACCCGAACAATCCGTCCCAGCCCTACGTGCTGGACGGCTCGACCATGCCGGACAACGCCTGGTTCGACGCACCTGAGGTCACCGTTGAAGAACGCGCCCAGGGTGCCGACGGCCAGTTCCGCTACCGGCTGCGGGTGCGCTTGGTGCAAGGCAGTCCGCGGGTGGTCTCGAATTTCAAGCTCCGCATCGGGCCCGACTCCGTGTTGACGACCATCGCCGAACCCTTCGGCTTTCAGTCCGCGTTGTGGCAATTCAACGACGTGGATGTCATCTATCCCAGCGGCCTGGGCAATCTCGACGACACCACATACGACGGCACCTTTACCTTCTTCGCCCTGCCCGGGCCGGCGGAAGAGGCCAACACCTTCGATCCCAACGAGTTCACCATCTGGGACGGTGATCTAGACCATGGGGCGGAGGACGGCTCCACGGTAGACACCGATGACCCGAACACGCCGCTGGCGCCGTTGCCCCCGTGGGCGGTGCCGGACACCCTGCCGGAGGGCGCCCAGGGCATCGGCGAGCCCCCCGACGACACCGACACCTTCTTTGCGGTCCGCACCCCCTCGGTGGTCTACGACGTGACCACCCCCGACGGGCAGCTGTTCACCAACGACAACCCCTCGGGCAATCAGGAGTGGGAGCGCTACCGCTTGTCCGAGGCTTCCCCGGACACCGACGCCGATGTCGCCGGCGTCGATCTGCTCCCGGGCATCTACGAGGTCAAACTCCGCGGCATGGACATACAAAACTTCAACGCCTGGCGTTTGCTGCAGAACCTGTGCCTGAAGTCCGCGGACAACCCCGACGACCCGCCGGAGCCCTGCTTTCAGCTGCCCGACGTGCGCATCGGTGACACCGTGTGGCACGACTCGAACATCCCGGACGGCGTCCAGGACGCCACCGAGCGCGGTATCCCTGGGGTGGTCATGAATCTGCTCAGCCCCCAGGGCAACCGGATTGACCAGACCGTGACCGATGCCGATGGCCTCTACTTCTTCACGGTTACCCCTGGCGACCAGCTGGCGCCGGCCGAGTACACGGTACAGGTCGCCCCCGAGAACTTCGAGCCCTTCCAGCCACGCGGGTCCATCGGCGACCGGGTCTGGTTGGACACCAACGGCGACAATTTGCAGGGTAACCTTGACGATGAACCGGGTCTTGCAAATATCCGCCTGGTGCTGCGTGACGCCGCGACCGGTGATCCCATCGCGGTGACGCTGACCGATGCCGGGGGCCTGTACCGCTTCAATGGGCTGGTTGCCGGCGATTACGTGGTCGACGTGGTCGACGATACCGTGCCGGCCGGTCTCTCCCTCTCAGGCAACAGCGACTCGAGTCCAGTGAGCCTTGCCGTGGGCGAGCGGGTCGATAACGTGGATTTCGGTTACAGCAACGCCAATCCGCTCCTTCGTGCGGTGATCGGCGATACGGTCTGGATCGACAGCACGCCGGACGGGATCCGGACCGCCGATGAGGTCGGTGTCACCGGCGTGACCATGGCCCTGCTGACCCCCGCCGGTCCCAACGGGATACCCGGCGATTTCGACGACAACGACCCCATCGCCACCTCCGACACCAACGGCGGGCGCTATCTCTTCACCAACGTCCTGCCCGGCACCTACACGGTGGAGGTCACGGACTTCCGCGATCGATTGAACGGCTTTGCGCTGACCGTGGGCAGCAACCCCACCGCCGAGTTCACCGTGGCCGCCGGTGACACCGTGCTGGACAAGGATTTCGGCTATACCGGCGGTGCCGTTAACTCGATTACCAATTCGGTCTGGCTGGACAGCGACCGCGACGGCACCCGCGACTTCGACGAACTTGGCCTGGCCGGCGTGACGGTGAACCTGGTGAACACCAATCCGGGCGCCGCTGAACTGTTCGGCGACCGCGTGGTCATCGCCACCGCGGTGACCGACGCCAACGGCGTGTTCGTGTTCCCCGAGGTATTGAACGGCAACTACCGCCTGTTGGTCAGAGATGTGGACGGTGTGTTAACAGACCTGTTTCCCACCACCAATGCGGGATTCCGGGGTCAGCGGGTGACCATGGCCGGCGCCGACGTGACCGGCAACGACTTCGGCTACAACGATCCCCTGCAATTGTTCGACGCCACGAACACCGCGCCCGGCATCAACCCGGTCACCATTCCACAGAAGATCAGCCAGTTCGTCGCCACCACCGACGTACTCACCTACGATTTCGGTTACGGCCTGAATCCGCTGCTGATCGGCGACACCGTGTTCGATGATCAAAACAGCAACGGCGTGCAGGATGCCGGTGAACCCGGGATACCCGGCGTGGTGGTCAACCTGCTCGACGGCGACGGACGCCCGGTGAGCAGCGCGGTCACCGATGCAAACGGCGAATACACCTTTGAAGTAGGCCCCGGCACCTACACGGTAGTAGTCGACCCCGACAACTCGGCCATGGCGACGACCCTCGCCCGGCTCGGCGACCGCGTCTGGCTGAACATCAACGGCGACAACGTCCAGGACCCGAACGAACCGGGTATCCCGAACGTCTCGGTCACGCTGTTCGACGCTGTGACCAACATGGCGGTGGCGTCGACCGGCACCGACGTCAATGGCTTTTACCACTTCGACGGCCTGCCCGCGGGCGACTATTACGTCGACGTGGTCGACAGCACCGTGCCGGCCGGGCTTATGCTGACCTCCGGCGCCGATCCGACACCGACGATCACCCTCGCCCCCGGTGAGACCCGCGATGACTTGGATTTCGGCTATACGACCGCCCCGGGCACCGCCGCCATCGGCGACCTGGTGTGGATCGAGTCACTACCGTTGAACGGCACACCGGAGGACGAAGAGTTCGGACCCACCGGCGTCACCCTCAGCCTGACGGGCACGGCGGACGACGGCAGCTCGGTCAACCGGACCACCAGCACGGTGGGTGGACGCTACCTGTTCGCGGATCTCCCCCCGGGCACCTACACGGTCGAGGTCACGGACCTCGGGCCGGACGGACTGCCTGGTACCGGCGACGAGGTATTAACTGGCTTCACCCTGAGCGCCGGTTCCCCAATGCCGACGCTCAGTGTGTTGGCCAATGAAACCGATCTGACGGCCGATTTCGGTTACAGCGACGGCCCGCTGTTCGCCGTCTCCGACGTGGTGTGGCTGGACAGCAACAGGAACGGGGTGCAAGACGCCGATGAGTTGACAACCTTCGCCGGAGTCACCGTCGCGTTGGTCGATGCCTTCAGCGGTCACCTCGTCGCGGCCAAGGCAATCACGGACGCGAACGGGGCCTTCACCTTTCCGGGTCTCCCGGATGGCGACTACGAGCTGATCATCACCGACGACGACCACCTGCTCGCCGACCTGCTGCCGACCACGGCGGCGGGTGTCGTCGGGCATCCGGTCACGGTATCGGGCGGCGACGTGAGCGGCGTCAATTTCGGTTACGCCCCGCTCGGCCTGCTGGACGGCCGCGCGCCGACTACCCCGACCTCGATCACCGACACCGTCGTGGACACCGATGTCCTGACCTACGACTTCGGTTTCGGACCCGGGGTGTGCGGGGTCTGTGAGGGCAAGGTCACCGACCTGACGCTGCGTTATCTGGGCACCGTGGCCAATGCCCACATCGTGGTGCGGCAGAAGAAAGACGGCGTGGCGGTGTTCGACGACGTCGTCCAGCCGGGCGGCAGATTCAGTTTCAGCGGCACCTGGAAGAACGGCACCCTGGGCACGGAGATCGTCATCACCGTCAACGGTCACTTCAACACCAAGATCCACACCAGCTGTTCGCAGCCCATCGGACCGGGTCTGGTGCGCGGCGACTTCGAGGTCCTGGCCGGGGTCAGCCTTCACGGAGGCCCGCTGTGTCCGCCGGAGGAATGCCCCCCCCACGACGACGACAGCAGCAGTAGTGACGACGACAGCAGCAGCAGCGACGACGGCCACAGCTCCGACGACGACAGCAGCAGTGACGATGGCCACAGCTCCGACGACGGCAGCAGCAGCGACGACAAGAGCAGCGACGACGGCAGCAGCAGCGACGACGGCAGCAGCAGCGACGACGGCCACAGCTCGGACGACGGCAGCAGCAGCGACGACGGCCACAGCTCCGACGACGGCAGCAGCAGCGACGACGACAGCTCAAGCGATGACCGCAAGCACGTGTGCCCGGATGACGATAACAGCTCCGACGACGGCAGCAGCAGTGACGACAAGAGCAGCGACGACGGCAGCAGCAGTGACGACAAGAGCAGCGACGACGGCAGCAGCTCCGACGACGGCCACAGCAACTAGCGACGACGACTGCGGCGGTGACGGCGCCAGCACGGACTAGCGCTGACGGTGCACATAAGGAATGAAGTCGCGCTGCAGCGGGAAGCTGCAGCGCGGTCCGCCGCCTCTCGCACACAAATTCTGCTTTACAAGTACTCGGTGATCCACCTGCCCGAGACGGGCGGATCTGTAGTTGTTTCACACCGTCCCATTTGGTGTGATCGGAAGCCCTCAGAGTTGCGTCGCACCGGCTGAGGATTGTGTGTGGTTGTGCCTGACGGAAAAACACACCCTTCGGACTGACATCATGGCCGGCATAGCGGGCATCGTTCACTTTGACGATCGGCCCATCGACGGAGACGTGTTGAAGGCCATGACCGTCGCCGCCGCACACCGTGGACCCGATGGCATCACTTACCGGCACGGGGAGCGTTGTAGTCTCGCCCACCTGGCGCTGAATACCACGACGGCACAGGCGCCTTCATCATCTCCGCTGCACCACTCACGGGGCGCACGCCACTGGCTGATTACCGCCGACGCACGGATTGACAACCGCGAGGATCTCTGCGCTACGCTCGGCGGAGTGCTCTGTCCGGAGCTGTCCGGGGCCGGTGACACCGGTCTAATCCTGGCGGCGTACCTAAAATGGGAAGGCGACTGCGCGACTCACCTCATCGGTGATTTTGCCTTCGCCGTATGGGACGACGCCGAACGGACCCTGTACTGCGCGCGCGACGCGCTGGGCTTGCGGCCGCTGCATTACGCGAGCTGGACAAACGGATTTTGTTTCGCTTCCGAGGCCCAGCAGCTTATTCAACACCCGTCGGTCGGCGCCAACCTCGATGAGCAAGCCATTGCAGATTGTTTGGTCGATTATCCGCGAGAAGAAGCACTCTCATTCTTCGAGTCGGTCCGGCGCCTGCCCCGCGGCCACACGCTCGTGGCGCGGCCAGGGATGACCGAGCTCTACCGGTACTGGCGTCCAGAGAACCTGCCGGAGACTCGCTTTCCGCGCCCGGAGGCGTACGCAGAGCGGTTCCGGGAACTGTTCTCGCGTGCCGTCGCGGACCGCATCCAGGGCGTTGAGCGGCCAGCGGTGAGCCTGAGTGGCGGACTGGACTCGGCGTCCGTTGCGACCGTGGCCCACCGACTGCGGTCGTCCCAGGGCCTAAGGGCATTCAGCTACGTCTTCGATCGGCTGCCCGAGTGCGATGAGCGCGTCTACAGCCGCTGCCTGAACGATCAACTAGGCCTCGTCATCGAGCCGGTCCCCATCGAGCGTTACTGGCTGCTGTCGGATCCGGATGCCTACCGGCCTCAGCGCGAGTCGCCGTTTCTCGGCTTTGTCGGCGCGGAACAGCACCTGCATCGTCGCTGCCAAGAAGACGGTATCAGGGTGTTGTTCAGCGGCCATGGCGGTGACAGCCTCTTGACCGGCAGTGCCCGGTCCTGGCTCGATCGCTTGATCCGCGGCGATCTGACCGTGTTTCGGGATATTCATCGCCACGCCCGCCATTCGGACACCCCGATCACGACGCTGATCAAACGCCACCTCGTAAATCCACTCATCCCGACCACGGCCAAGGCCCCGTTGCGCGCGGTCCTCCCGGGAACCGATCCCGCCCTCCCCCCCTGGTTGAGTGACCGCTTCGCACAACGCTTGCGGCTCAGCCGTCGCGTACGGCAGGTCGACGGATCCATACGGATCCATGGCGGATTCGCTCGCCGGCTGCGAATCAACGAAATGTTCCACTTGGGGGCGGTGGCTCGGGCGGTGTATTACCTGGACCGAACGGCCTCGCCGTACGGGGTGGAGTATCGACACCCATTTCTGGACCGGCGTCTCGTCGAGTACACCCTGTCCGTACCGGACGAGCAATTGTTCAGGGCGGTCCGAACCAAGCTGCTGTTACGCGCCGCCATGGGCGAGGCCTTGCCGGCGACGATTCGCGAGCGTACCGGCAAGACCTATCCGAGTGCGTTCGTGGATTACAGCCTGCGTACGGTCTCCGCAGAACGCATCGATGACCTGTTTGTCGACCCGCTTTCAGCGCGGCTCGGCTACACCGATCGAGCACGGCTTCGCCACGTTTGGCAACGGTTCCGTGCCGGTTCAGATTCCGTCTCCGGCACCAAACTCTGGGTGCCGATTTCATTGGAATTGTGGCTGCGCGAACTCGCCACGGCGCCGGGCGTTTGATGTATCTATCGGTTAAATTCGGTTACACTTAGTGTTAACAAGACGGAGGGGATGACCTTGAAACACAAGACCCGAACAGACCGCGATAAGCACTCACACGCCCCTGCGCAACCCAAGAAGACGTACACGCAGCCGGTATTGACTGAGTGGGGTCGAATCAAAGACTTGACCCGCGGTCCATCCAGCGGCAGTACGGACGGGCTCTCGGGATCCGGAGGCACCTGACCGTCGGGTCTCAGGATTGACCAGTCCCCGGCACACCGCGTACGTACTCTGAGATGCCGGATCCCCGGCGGATTCGGCATTGCCTCGATCATCGCCGGTTGTTTCAATCGACCCACGCCACCGTCCCGAGGTGTCTCTCGATCGTGTGACTTTGCCGTTGAGGAAGTTTACGTTGTACGGGTTTGTCTGGGAGACGGATTATCCATTCGTCTCGCCATTGACACCGGCGGCAGGAAGCACTCAAGTCGAATTCGTGCGCGGTTACACCCAACCGGCATTTGGAAATCCGACCCGCCGCTACGTCAGCGACTTAATCCTGTGCAATCAACCGTTGCTGGATATACAAGACAGCGCGGATGGTCTGCTGCTGAGATATCCAAGTTTCGCTGCCTTTACGGTTTCCCTGCGCAGGATTCAGTATATTCCCAAACCGGGCGGTGACCCACAATTGATTGAGCTCCACTTTTTGGGCGCGGTAACGGCTCTGTGGCTGGAGTTGAACGGCCTGCCGGCTTTACACGCGTCGGCGGTAGTAGTGAATGGAAGGGCGGTGGTGTTCATGGAGCACAGCGGCGGCGGTAAATCTACGCTGGCGGCGACATTTCTCCAGCGGCGGCACGCGCTGCTCACCGACGACGTCTTGGCCGTTTCGCTGGATCAACACCGGGCCTTCGCACGGCCGGGCTATCCGCAACTGCGTCTGTCGTCGAAGGTCGCCGATCGCTTCCTCAATCCTGCGGAAGCCCTGCCCTGTGTGCACCCGAAAGTCCGGAAGCGGCGCATCCCGGTCGGTGAGGAGGGCATTGGCCGCTTCTGCACGCTGGCCACGCCAATCAGTCGTATCTACCTGCCCGACCGGGTAGTGGATGACAACGCCACTCTAGGAATCCGCCGCTTGGCGCCGTCGGAAGCGGTCATAGAGCTCGCCCGTGGGTCGTTCGCCGCCAGATCGATCGAACCCTTGGGTCTGCAACCCGGCCGCCTCGCCGCCCTGGCCCAACTGGCCGAATCCGTAACTGTATGCCGTCTCACCTACCCTTCCGGAATGTGTTATCTTGGGCAGGTCTATGAAGAAGTCATGCAGGATGTGTGTTCCGATTCCAATTCGGATTAATTACTTCGTCGAAACGCCTGATGCCGATCAAACTCGCACCTAACGTCTTACTCCAGGAGGTCGCTGACGAGATGGTGATCCTTAATCCGGCGGATGGCCAGTATTACGGTCTCAATGAAGTCGGCGCCCGCATCGTGCAGTTGCTCCAGGAAGGCAAGGATATACCGTCGTTGAAGCGGTGTCTGTTGAACGAATTCGACGTAGAACCGGACCGCCTGGAGCGTGACATTCACGCGTTGATCGAAGATCTGCGGCGCCATGCGCTTATTCAAAATACTGCGTAGAAAGCTGTCCACGGCAGCCACCCTGACGCCTGGAGAGGTCTACGACGTGTTCCGCGCATGGTGGTGTCTGGGGCTGGTTCAGGCGGGCATTGCAGTTCTGCCCTATCGGTGGTGGAAGTCCCGCTTCAATCGCGTGTTGCAGCAGAACCACGTGCAGCGCCCAACCGGTCCCGCGACTCTGCGGCGCTGCCGTCGGCAGGCCCGGGCGGTCGCAATTGCCGCCCGCAACCATGTCCTGCCGATCAATTGCCTGGGCCGGAGTCTCGCCCTCCATGCGCTTTGCGGGGGCCATGGGGAGAGCCCGGTACGACTCGCCATCGGCGTTCGCAAGCACGGCGGCGCGCTGTATGGCCACGCCTGGTTGGAAGCGGACGGCGACGTCCTGAACGATGCGCCGGAACACATCGTTGCTTTTCATCGGCTCGACCGGTTACCCGCACTGCAACCGAAGTTCTGAACCGAAGTTCTGTGCCTGACCCCGCCGTCGGTACACTGCCGGCGGCCAGATGCCAATCTTCGCCGGGAATCAGTAGCTGACCGTCGGCAGGGGCATCTTGCGGTATTTACCGTAACTGAGCACGGTGGCGGGTTCGATGGGGGTCCGCGACATCGACTGCAGCACCAGAACTTTCTCGGTTAGTACCGGTTCCAGATATTTGATCTGTATGGGGATACCTTCTCCCAGGTCCAATACAAACCGTGGTATAAGGCGTGCCCCCAGACCGGAGCTCCCCGCAATGGCGCTTCCGACACGGTGCATCGCCTGCAGCACAGCCCAGTCCTCATCCCCCACCTTGAGCGCCGCCTGCGTCGCGACACATAACTCACGGATGATGGTTTCATCACGGACAACCTGCCAACGCATGCAGGGATACGGACCGATTCGATCGGTCGCGTTCAGAGATCGGTGCTCGGGCAACACCGGGGGTGCTCCGCCGTACAAACGCTGCTCCAACTGCTCGACGAATTCGATGAGTTTCGCGTGCTGTTCCGGTGGCCGGGTCTTGAGTCTAGCCTCCAGATTGGTTTGCCGCCGCCGCCGGTCGATCTCCACCCGCTTAAAGTATTCAGGCAGTACCTCGAAATAGGCCTGCCGCGTGGCGTCCAGAACGCGAAACGTGCCGTTGTTCTCGTCAAACCACAGCGAATAGACCTCGCCCGTCCGTCCCTTGCCGGTCAACAACGCACGCCCCTGGGTGACGAAGATATCGAGGTTATCTCTCACCTCGAATTCGGCGGCGGACTTGGACCGTCCGGGTCCCGTGACCACCGCCGCACCTTGTTCATCCATCGACTCCGACCGTCGGTGGTCCTTGCCCGGCGGTGTATCCACGGTAGCCTCGGTTCCACCCGGCGCGCTGATTTTCACATCCGACGTCTGATCGACGGCCAAGCCCGTTTCGGGTCCGCTCACCGCGGCGGGCAACAGGCGCAGATACAGATCGGCCCGCGCACCGGTCAGTGTCAGCACCAGTCCAATGGTACTCAAGGCAATGTGTCGAAACGCTCTCAACCGCATCGCTGTGATCTCATGCTGCTTGTATGCTCTGTCCTGCGCGAGGTGTTCTCAGAATGGAAACCGCACCACTTCACCCTCGCGCGCGGGCGGCGACGGCCGCGCGCTCTGGGCGGGTTCGCGTCCCCTCGATCCCGCGTTGGGAGCGGGTGCCTTTCGCGGCGCGGAGGGCGGTCGTCTCGCCCGCGCGTTTCTCCGGGGCGGCGCCTGCCGGCGACGGGCATTGGCCGGGGCGACCCGACGCCCGGCCTGCGGCGCGCCCGCCGACGCCACATCGATTTTGGCCATTACCAGGCTCTCGAAGCGGCCCTGCCGGTCCAAGATGACTTTACTCTCCTCCACCGAGTGGATCTTGGCGTCGGTTCCCTCGATCAACTGGCCGATCGCATAACTCCTGTCGGGGGCCTGGTCGGAAGCGATCACGGCCCTGGAGTGCTTGTCGTCGGTGCTGGCGATGACCCCCAGCAATGTCAACCGCAGCCGCGTCTCGGGGGCCTGCTGGACCACTGGCTTCGGTCTCGCAGCCACCCCGAACAAGTGGGCGGAGACGAGCTGACCCAACTGATATTCCGACGCCGACGGCCTGGCGGCCGGCGTGACGGTACTCGGTACGGTCGCCTGGCGGACGGACAGCCCGGGCAGGAATCGACTGCCAACCTCATACAGCACCCATCCGAGAACCGCAGTGGCTCCCAGCAGCGCGATCACCGGCAGGGTGGTCTTATACATCATCACATCATTAGCGGCGCGCAATGCGCAACAACGCCGGTACCCGAGCGGCCCGGTTTCCGAGATAATCAAATATAGCAGAAAACGTCTCCGCTAAAGTCCACCGCAAGCTACGTGGCTACCGAATTGAGTTGAACGACATCACTTCACGACAACTGACCGAAGCCTGCGCGGCCGCCCTGACAGGTAACTGCGGACGACTCGTCGAACTGGCCGATCGGGTGCCGTCCGGGGTGCTGCCGGCGTTCTGTGCGCGGCACGGCATCCACGCCCTGATTCATCTGTTTTTGTCCAAATACGAACCCCGACCGAACAAGCCAGAATGGATCCGAGCACTCAAGCAGCTTGCCCACCTGTCGGCGGCCAACAGCCTGCTGCATGAGGAGGAGCTGAAAAAGATCAGTGCCGCACTGGACTCGAACGAAATTCCTTGCCTGGTGTTCAAGGGCGTGCCGCTGGCCTATCGGATTTACCCCTCGCCGGCCCTGCGGCCACGTGCGGACATCGACTTGCTGTTTCCCCAGGACGATGTCATCCGGGCGCGTCAGTGCCTGATCGGCCTGGGTTATCGATGCGAACCGCTGGTCGTCCCCTTCGATCGGGGCGTCTTTTTGACCACACAATCCAACTGCATCAAACAAGACAACGGCAACACCTGCATCGTCGATGCGCACTGGCGCTTGAACAACTCGATGGTATTCGCCGATGCCATGCCGTTTGAGTTGCTGTACCGGTCAGCACGGCTGCTGACCGAAATACCGGGGCGGATCCGGGCACCCAGCGAACCGCATTGTCTGCTGATTGCCTGTTTTCACCGTGCGACCGAACTGCCCAACGAGCGGCTCATCTGGCTTTACGATCTGCATTTATTGGTACAACGACTCAGCGAAACAGAACTGTCGCAAACCGCCGACCTCGCAATCGACAGCCGCACGGCATCGGTACTGCACAACGGACTTGACGCCGCCAGGACCGTGTTAGGTACCCCCATCGACAGCGGGCTGTTGAACCGGCTCGCCAGTGCTGGTTCGCGTCATCGGGAACCCGCCATGCGGGTGTTGATGGCCTCCGGTCGGCTGCGACGGCGGGCGGCGGAATTCCGGTCCATTGACGGTTGGCGCGGACGATGCGCGATGCTGTGGAGTTTTCTCTTCCCGCCGCGGTCCTATCTCGAACTACAGGGCATGGACGTGGAAGGCGAGTCACTGCCTTGGCTCTACCTAAAGCGGCTGGCAAACGGTCTCCTAGCTCACTTTTCGCACCACAGCGGCACATTACGAAGTAATCAACTTGATTGACAGAAACATTTGAATCAACCGTGACAGTGACGCTTTGTGTCCGCGCCAGCGTCTATTCCAGATCTGACTTGATCTGGAACGCCTGCATTTGCGCTTTACTCAAGCCATTGCTGCGGCTATACGTTTCGTTCCGGCGCGGCGGCCTTACCAACCGATCCCCTCGCCATCGTCCGGGATCCTTGGTGCAACATTTGGGTTGCTGCCGGCAATATCCGAGGTTGCCGGAAACCAGGCCCTGGCTACGCGCCTGACCCGGGTTGCGAATTCACCGTTCGGCCGCAGGGTAAACACACGGTACCCGGGGGCAACCGGATCCAGCACCGGCTGGGGAGTGCCGTGCTTGTATTGGACACAGGTGGCCGGCGTTGATAAGAGCCGAACATGGCCGCGGTAGGCATCGAACTCTTGATGCACGTGACCGGTGACCAGACCTCGGACTTGCTTCCGACCATCGATGATCTCGAACAGACGCTCCGACTGCCGCAATCCCATCCGATCCAGCCATGGACAGCCAATCGGCATCGGGGGGTGATGCAGAAAGATTAAGGTCGGTTGGTCGGAATGGGCGTCGAGGGTGTCTCGCAACCGCCTCAACTCCGACTCGCCGAGCTGTCCGTGGTGCACCCCCGGGACCAGCGTGTCCAAAGCGGTGATCAACCATCCACCAACTGTAGTGCAGCCATTGATCGACAACGGTGTCGACGCCAAACGCCGACGCATGGCGTCGCGATCGTCGTGATTCCCGGGCATAACCAGGGTTGGAATCGACAACTCCTCAACCAGATCGAGAAAATGGCCATAGCTCGCTGTGTCGCCGTCGTCCGCGATGTCGCCGCTGGCCACAAGCACATCAGCCTCCGGGTGACAGTCACCGACCTCCTGGAGGACCCGCAACAGTGTTTCAAGGGTTGGCACCCCCAACAGGGTGCCGCTGGGGTCCCTGCACAGGTGGCAGTCGGTGATTTGGACCAGCGTCACGTGACTGCGGCCAGGCGCCGCACCGCTGGGATCGTCGGCGGTCTTCGACACGATGTTTGGGTTAATTACGGCGCCGCCCGTCGTTTAAGTAATCAATCGCTCTGACGTCCTGCTGGTTCGCGGCGTTGCTGATCCACCGCATACCGGTGGATTCGTTTTTGTCCACGCCGCGGCCCTGCACATACAACAGGCCAAGATTGAATTGCGCTTTGGCATGGCCCTGCCGCGCAGCGGCCTCATACCACCGAGCGGCCAGTGTCGCGTCCCGCTCAATGCCCCACCCACTCTCGTACAAAAAACCGAGATTGTACTGGGCCGCAGGCAGGCCTTCCTCCGCCAACGGCCTCCAGATCTTCAGTGCCTGGGCGTAGTTTTGCGCGTTGAAGGCGATTTGGCCGTGCCGCAACTGCTCCGATGCCGAATCCACGACCGCCACGGTGGGTGGAGCCGTCGCACCCAAAGTCCGGTCTTCTGCATCCCGTTTTATCTCCGTCTGCACGGCGGCGAAAGGACGCACCCATGGCACGCTTTGGTTCAGCGGTGCGGGCAGCGCCGCGTGGGCCGCCTCGGCGTTACGGGCATTGGTAAATACCCCATAGATGATTTTGTACCACCAGCCCCGCGTGCCGTCACGGACCTGGAAATAGGCGAGGTGATCGCGGTTCAACCGCTGTTGGGCGACAAATCCGTGCAGCGACTGCTCGTCGGCATAGGCAGCGAGCTGTAAGGTTAGGTGTTCCGGGTTCTGGGCCAGAATCCACGCCTCTCGCTTTACCTCGTTCCGTTTGGCTGGCGGCGGCGGTAGTGGAGCCTGTGCGGCGGCCGGGATCTTTTCTTTTGTGGCCAGCGTCCGTAAGGCCAGTTTGGCCCGGGGGTCGCCCTGCGCGGCGGCCCGGCGGTACAGCGCGACGGCCTGCTCGAGGTCTGCCGCGACGCTGTCCCCGCGCCGATACATGGTTGCCAGGTTGAACAAGGACTGCGGATGCCCCTGTACGGCGGCCTTGGTCCACCAGCGGAGTGTCTGTTGCAGGTCCACCTCGACCCCGCTGCCATCCCGGTAGGCCGCTCCAAGATTGAATTGCGCCGGTGCGTAGCCCAATTCAGCGGCCCGCCGAAACCAATTCACTGCTTCAGGCAAGTCTTGCGCAACTCCCCGGCCATGGGCGTATAGAACACCGACGTTGAAGATGGCGACAACATCACCCTGTTCGGTGAGCGGTCTCCATAATTCATAGGCCGCGGCGTAATTTCCAGCCAAATAAGCGTTGAGTCCGTTTTCGAATTGGTTCTGGCCGAAACATACCGCCGACAGGGCCAATCCGCACATCAGCGTTGCGATCCGCTTTAACTGACTCACGGTCATTACGCCCATCGGACCACGTTCGGCCGGTCGGCGTTAGAGGTCATAACCGCGTTCGTCGTGCAGCACGATGTCCAGACCCTGCTGCTCTTCCTCGTCGGTGACTCGTAATGTCACTGTAGCGTCGACCACCTTCAATATGAGGTAAGTCAGCACTCCGCACCACACTATGGTGGTGAGGACGCCGACGAGCTGAATCAGCACCTGCCCTGAAATACCGGCGCCGTCGGGTAAGCCCAGTCCACCCAGGCTGGCTGCCGCAAACACACCGGTGAGGAGCGTGCCGATGCAGCCGCCTACACCGTGCACGGGGAACACGTCCAGCGAATCGTCAATCTGTAACACGCGCTTGATGTACTGCGTCGCCCAAAAGCACGCCACGCCGGCGACAATACCGATGCACAAGGCACCGACCGGACCGACAAAACCCGATGCGGGGGTGATTGTCCCCAGGCCCGCTACCATGCCGGTCACGATCCCCAACACGCTGGGTTTGCCGAACCGGATCCACTCGCTGAACATCCAGGCCAGCGAACCCGAAGCCGCACCGATGTGCGTTACCAGCATGGCCATTCCAGCTGAACCGTCCGCGGCCACCGCGGACCCGGCGTTGAAGCCGAACCAACCCACCCAAAGCATGGCGGCGCCGGTTACGCTCATCGTCATGTTGTGCGGTGGCATCGCCGTAGTCGGAAATCCACGCCGACTGCCCATAACCACCGCGGTGACCAAGGCGGCGACCCCCGCATTGATGTGCACCACGGTGCCGCCCGCGAAATCCATCAACCCCAGGCTGCTCAACCAACCCCCGCCCCAGACCCAATGGCATATGGGTAGGTACACGAGTACCAGCCACAGCAGCGAGAACCAAAGCATGGCGGAGAACCGCATGCGCTCGGCAAACCCGCCGACGATCAACGCCGGGGTGATGATTGCGAACGTCAACTGAAACATGACAAACACAGTCTCCGGGATCGTTCCACTGACACTGTCAACATTGACACCGGTCAAAAACGCCTTGCCGAGTCCGCCGATCATCGCCTGCAGACCACCCCCGTCGCCGAATGCCAGACTGTATCCGAACACCAACCAAACAACAGACACCACACAGGTAATGGAAAAACACTGCATCAGCACCGACAACACGTTTCGATTACGTACCAGGCCGCCGTAGAACAGCGCCAACCCAGGCAGCGTCATGAAAAGAACGAGGGCCGTGGCGGTTAACAGCCAGGCCGTATCGCCGGGGCTCACCTCGTTTGCGGCCACCATCTCCGGCAACATCATTCCCGTTGCGAAAACTACCCGCTTAAGCTCTTTGTATACACTCATTTTCTGCCGTCCTATTGCCTCAGGCCTGGCGGCCTGGCTGCGTTGTTTTTATAGGGCCTCTAGATCCTTCTCACCGGTGCGGATTCGGATGGCTTGCTCCAGATCGCAAACGAAAATTTTTCCATCACCGATCTTGTTGCTCTTCGCGGAATTTATGATCGCCTCGACGACATCGTCCAAAGACTCCGCGGTCACTGCAACGTCTATTTTGATCTTGGGAACGAAGTCCACGACATACTCGGCGCCACGATAAAGTTCGGTATGACCTTTTTGGCGGCCAAAACCCTTGACCTCGGTGACAGTCATCCCCTTTACCCCCACTTCCGCCAGGGCGTCGCGAACGTCGTCGAGTTTGAATGGCTTGATAATCGCCGTAACCATCTTCATATTTGGCCTCCTCGATCCGGATATACGATTTCTTGTTTGGTCTTTATGGGGGCCGCCGCGCCACTCACGATCCCCGCGCGTCCGTGGATTCCGTTTGGAATTCTCCCCTGATTTGGGAGCGTTCGATTGGGCGCGATTCTACGTCATTCGGCGATTGCCGTGTAGGCTGACGGCCGTCCTGTGTGCTTCGCTGCCAGTTGCCCTTACACGGCCTCGGCAGGACAGGCCACGATCAGTACGTCGCGGTGATAGTATCCCGGCGCGCGATGCGTGTGTCCGGCTGGAGAACAGTAGCGGCGGGTTCTTGACACCGAATACGTTTCACGGACAACTTGCCGTTTTGCCTGGTACCTGGCCGATCAGCAAGAGGAATTTGCCGAACGGGCCCATGTTCTTCATGGCTTCCCATTTGGGTCCTTCGAACTTGAGACGCCCGAACAGCATACCGCGCATAGGGCCGTATTCGCCGCGGCCCATCTCCTCCCAGCGGGCAGTCTCGGCATACATGACGTAATCCACGTCGAGGTCCGGCGCCTTACCGGCCACACCTCCGTACACGCAGACGGCCTTCTCATCGCGGACACCAATGTGCAGCTGCACCATCGGGCTGGCTGTGCAGTCGGAACGATAAAGCTGAATGATCTTGTAGCCACGGCCTTTATCGTTCACGGCCCAACCCGTTTGCACCAACTCTTCAGTCAGCACCGGCTCCTGGTTCCACGCTGAACAGGCCAGTCCCGCCCACTCGTCTGTCATCAGGATTGTCTCGGCGTGCGCCGTTGATATCGGCACAGTGGACACGGTGAACAGAATCAGAATAAAGATACGTATGATGTGGAGGTGTCTCCGCATGGGTCTCTCCTGCAACTCGGACGGTTGGCAAATCCGCTATTGACCTGTCAACCACGTCGGAAACTCATCCGCGTAGCCCTTCAGTTGATCCAGTTGGGCCTCGAGGACACCGGCCTGCTGATAGACGTGCGACGGCAGAATACGATGCGGCGGATAGCGAGGTTCATCCACGGCCTCGGGGTCTTTCAACAGGCTGTACAGGTAGGCGAGTTCGGCAAACAGCATGCTGGCGATGTCGTGGGCGTCGCTCGAGGTGAGGTTCGCAGGTGCCGTGGGACGCACCTTGAGCACCATGGTCGATTCACCGGAACTCTGCGCGATCGCGCTGATGTCCTCAAACAAGAGCACCAGCCGATTGAAAACATCGGCGGACGTTTTTCCGCGTTCGAACGCCGGAGGGTCCGGCTCCGGCGTGCTGCCCGCGAATTGCTCGAGCAGGCGCGCTGCGAAATTGATCGACACCGATACCTGTTCATGCACATCCAGCGGCGAGTACTCCTGGTACAGCAGATTGTTCAATTCACGATTGGCCTGAATGATCGCGCTCAATACCTGACTCGACGTTGTGCGGGGATCGTGGACCTGCTCCTGCACCGATTGGCTGATGTCCAGGGCACGCTTTACTGAACGTATGCTTTCCAGCGCCTCACTGACGACCGCATACACGTTCACCGGGGTCGTCTCTGCCGCGAGCAGAATGCCAAGCGGTCGTTCCGGGCGGCCGGTGAATTCGAAGGCCAGGCGATGGGCCTTGTCGGAGACGGTGTAGGCGTGAAAATACGTCTCTCGCGGCTGGGCTCCGCGCACTATGATCTCGATCAGCGTCGGGGGTGGTTCTCCCATTTCCCGGCGTATGAGATCCAATTCATCCCGAAGCACGTCTACGCGGGCCAGCACATCCGCCGAAGAGATAAACCCTTCGGCCGGACTACCGGGGTTCGTACTAATGGTTACCCGCCCTTCGGCGGATCCGGAACCGAATGACATGGTCAAGGCAAGGAAGGCGCATGCGGCTGCTGCGCCCCGGCGGCGGCAAAGCCGAGCACGATCCAAGCTGAGCATCGCTGAAAACCTTATCAACGAGTTGTTCCGTATCCGGCAGTTGGCCGCCCGTTGGCGTCGGAATTACCCGCCGATGGCCGCACCTGCGTCGACGTGTTGTATGCATCCGCCACTACGGCGAGCTGGTAGAGCGGGACCCGCAGGTCCATTTTCCTCGACAGTTCGATCAGCGATTCCACATCGCCGCCGGATTGTTCGTAAAGTTGCACGCAGACGTCTCTGAGCTGACAGAAGAACTCGTAGCCCTCGGGGCAGGACTTCATGGTGACGCTGTCGATGGCATCGTTCCATCCGGCCTTCTCAAAGAAGTCATACAGCGCAACGATGTGTCGTGTGTTGGGCCCCACGATCTTGTAAGACGAGGCGGCTTGGTCGGCGTGGCGCAATTGCCGGAAGGCGGTCAGTCTGTTCGGCTGTGGTTCGAGTTCCGGTTCCGGATTGATCCCGACCGGCGCCGTGACCGCCCCAGTGCTGGCGACCGGCACAGTGCGTCCGGGGGCGCCAAGCGCCGAACTATCGGCCGGCGGCGCGGTATCGCTCGGTGACGACGGAGTCGATACGAGATTCGAGGTCTGGGTTTGGGTGGTGTCCGTTTGATCGCACGCCGTCGCCAGGGCGAGAAGCGCGAGTCCGGTAAGAATAACCCAGGGACGCGAGACTCGCGGCCCCGGAGTCAGGTCGTGGTGTGGCCGGAGTTCAGTTGTCGTCCTCAATCCCTTACCCTCCATTTCGATTGGGCTGTGACACCCGGTTTGGGCCGGGCCGGTCGTGCAGCAACGACGGGCCGCGGCGTTAAGATGCACATCGTATTATTAGTATATTATAATATTACTTATTATCACACCACAACCCCTATGTCCGTTAATCTCGCGCCTCAATACCGCCCGGATCGTTTTACCGACGGCCGAGTACCTCAAATCCAGTTCCCCATGAGGACAAAGGGAGCCCAGTAGTAGGGGTGGGTGTACACGCCGGCGGGCGCTGCCGCTGTGCCGGTCGGGTTGATGAATCGCATCTGCACCGAACGGATAGCCTCCGCCAGCGTTGCACCACCGCCTTGCCGACGCAGCTGGTACATCTCGCGCATGAACCGCGCGGTACTCTGGTCCTGGACCTTCCACAGGGTGGCGACTACCGCCTTGACGCCGCGTCGGTGGACGAGCGAGCCAAAACCTTCGATCTCGGTCCCCGCCGCGCGCTGATCCAGCCCGGTGTTACAGGCCGACAGGGTCATCAGATCCACGTCCCGGAGCAGGTAGCGTTCGGACCGGAAATCCACCAACCGCAGTGTCTGGCCGTCACCGAGGACGAGAAACGACTCCTCAAAGGTTGCCGGTTGAAGTACAAAGTGACTGGATATGTGGATCACCCGGTAGCCGAGTACCAGGGCGTCGCGCAAAGCGTCTGCGGTAAACTGCTCGTCTAGATAAATCTTGCCGGGCACCGAGCCCTCGCTGTCCTCCCGGCCCTCTTCGAGGACAATTCCATCCAGCTCGCGCTTGACCGCTGGCAGCGGGTCGAACCCACGCAGGGATTTGGTGACGCCCAGTCCGGCCACCCGCCAGCTCAGCGGCTGTGCATCGCCCAGGGCCGATTTGGCGGCGGCCGTGAACCGGGCGACGGCATATTTCTCGACGAGATAACTGTCGCCGTCGTGCAGCGCCGCGAAGGGAATGTAGCGCAGTATCCCATCGAGCCACAGTACCAGCGTCTGCGCTCGATAGGCGGTGAGAAATCCCGCCACCGGATCGATCAGCACCTCGTTGAGGCGCCGGGCCAGCGGCAGGGGGTCGGACTGCCTGTCTCGCACGCTGCGCCAGAATTGGACAATCAGCTCAGTCAGCGCCTGACGGGGAATGGCGATCTGTCTGGTGGCGTGCGAGGTCGGTGTGTGAACCAGGATACGTAGGTGTTCGTCGAGCAACACGTAGTAGATCAGTACCGCCCTGTCCTGGGCCTTGGCGATGTTCCGCTTGATGATGTCGAGCCGCTCGAGATCCAGATCGGCGACGAGCCTGCCGCGTCCGGCGCCTGCCAGTGCGGCGGCCAGCGCGGTAACCTCATCCGCCACGCGTTCATTCGACGTGCCAAGCCACTCGATGGCGGCGTCCAGCGCCGCCTGATCCTGCGCATCGAGCCCCCCGCGCTCGCGCTTCGCGCGCCGCAGTTCGCTGACCTGCCGGCTGTATTGGCCGAGCCGTTCGAGGTCTTGCTCCAGCGGGTTGGCCGCGTTGCGCTCCACGGTATCCAGGCCGATTGCGGATTCCGGACCCCGTGCCTCTTCACCGCGCAGGAAATAGCGGTACTCCTCATCCTTGAGCATCTCCAGGACCAGCTGCGCCTCGAGAATTCTTTCCTGTTTGATCAGCATGTCCGCCAGGTGGCGATAAACCTCGGTCTTGTGTCGGAGATAGGCCTTGGCGGTGTCAGGATCAATCCCGCTCACGTTCCGGCGCAGCCCCTGTATTATGGCCACGGCCTTTTTTCCGAACACGATGGCCGCCGACCGGTTCTGTTTGCCTTGCAAGGTCAAACTCAGGTTGGCGTAGGTGCGCCACAATTGTTCCGGATTGTTTTGCCGCTGCTGCGCGACCAGCGCGGCGCTATAGTGTTCGAGCGCGCGGTCGTAATCGCTGCGCCGGAAAAAACACAAACCCAGATTGCCCCGCAAGGACCCCAGGAACACCTCTTGGCCGCTGCCCGAGGCAAGTGTCATGGCGCGATTGAGCAGGCCCACTGCGTCGTCGCAGCGGCCGCGCTGCGCCTGTAGTTCACCGAGATTATTCAGGGCCGTGATCGTACCAGGCACGTCACCGGTGCGTTCACTCAAGGAATAGGATCGGTGGTAATACCACTTCGCGATCAAGAGATTCCCGCGCCGTTCATATATCACAGCGTGGTCGTTCAAGATTCTGGCGTGGATCGGCGCTGCCCCGCTGCGACGGGCAAGACGCGCGGCGGCCCGGCAGCGCCGGGTTGCCTCGTCGAGCTGCGACAGGTTGACGTACACCTGACACAGATTACCGAGCAGCCTCGCCCGATCGAGGACATCGGAGGACGACTCGTCCAACGCCACGGCCTCCTGCAAGACCGCTAGCGCCTCGCGGTAGCGTCCGGCCAGGCGATGCACGCCGCCGATGTTGTTAAGTGCCTTGATCGTCTGCCGGCGCAGGCCCGCTTTCCGCGCCGTCTCGAGGGCGGTGCGGTACAGCTCGAGCGCCCGATCCGATTGTCGCAGGTCCTGATAGACCGCCCCCAGGTTGCGGGCGGCATCACTCCGCAAGCCCGCATCGACGCCCCGCCGCGCAGCATCGTGGGCGGGGGCGAGGACCGCGAGCGCGGAATCGTAGTTACCGCGGCGCCGTTGGATCTTACCGAGGGTCAGCGCACAACGCAGCGACCAACTCGGCCACCCGGCCGCAACAGACCGCTCACGACAGCGGCGCGCGTACGTCTCCGCTGCACCGTAGCGCCCCAGCACCTCTTCGGCATCCGCCAGGCGTGCCAAGAGCCGGACCGCCCCGTTGCTCTCGCCCGCCTCATCGAGTACCACGTTCCAAATCCGGATCGCGCCCGCCACGTTGCCGGCGGCAAAGGCCTGATCACCGGCGGTGAGGTGACCGCTAGCGTCCCCGTCCGCGGGCAGGTGCAGCGTCGGGATGCACGCCCCGAGTAGCAAACCGGCAAGGATACACATCGTTGCCGAGGCCGATTTGTCGTCCATCAGTGACCGAGTGCCGAGATAGGGATTTCCGTCTGTCGGGGAAACGTAAACCTCCATCACCTGTCGTCAACGGTAACCCATCGCAGGCGTGGACTTTCCCCGCCGCTGCGCGCAGAGTAACACCATTCGGGTGGAATGACATGGATCAACATCAAGTCTTTGCCGGGAGTGACATGCTGTCTCGCGGTTCCGCCGTGTTCTTACCTCGCGCGATTTTCGTACTCACGCTGATAACCACCGTGGCCCTCTCCGCTTGTGCATCATCGGGGGAAAGTCAGCGGGGCGGAGGGTTCGGCTACGTCGAAATGGGTTCGCACACCGATCCCCGTTTTTTCCGATTCGACCGCAGTGGCGACATCGCGACCCTCATTCCGGACGGAAAGCAGGTGTTCCGGAATCACGAGCGCGTGCACAAACCAACCGCCCTTTCCAACAACGATCACATACGCACCGGCGACCGCAGTGGGGCGCGTATCGAATTTCACGGCGGCGACCGGCCGTGCCGGATCGGGGTCTTCGCACTGATGCACGGCCTGCTGTACGGCGACAGCGAGCAATGTGAACATCAGATCGAGACCACCCACGGTGGCGGGCAAACCGACGCGGACTCGACCCGCTATCACTACCATGTCACACCCCAATACACCGAATTGACCGTGCTCAGTGGCGCGGTCCAGGCTCGGTCGTTCGGCAGCCCAGGTGGCGTCGTCCGCATCGGGCCGCAACAGGAGGCGATCATTAC
This sequence comes from uncultured Gammaproteobacteria bacterium, assembly GCA_947258785.1. GTDB lineage: Bacteria > Pseudomonadota > Gammaproteobacteria > Arenicellales > JAANXG01 > CAMYJT01. The sequence goes on along the minus strand of CAMYJT010000010.1, from coordinate 71,738 downwards.
GAGCGGCGCGGTGGCAGGTCCGCGGCCGGTGTCGCCGGAGACCATCCGCGACCGCCTCCAGTGGCGGGAGGAATTTTCGTTCAAGCGGCCGGGCCGTGGAGTCGGCAAGGTGCTGGGCGGCGCGGCGGCTGGAGCCATAATTCTCTACGGGGTGAAAAAACTGTTGGACAAAGACCAGGACCGTGACGACGATGACGGCCCCAACGGGACGCCGCCCAATCAACTCCCGGGAGACAGCCGGACACGACCGCCGGACGTTCGAATGGACCGGCTGCCCGATCGCCACCCCACCACCGACATCAAACGTGCCCCAAGGCCGCCCGACCGCATCGAGCAGTCGCCTGCCGACCGGTCAACGATCTATTGACGATAGGCGGCGTCGCGCCTTGATGCAATATGTGGACTGAGAACCGCCTGAGCTACCAGCAGTCAGTGGGGGTCTTTTGCCCCGACGACAGAAGATTCATGGTCTTACAGGTGACGTCGTTGGCCTGTGTACCGCTCGCCGTCGCGCGCAGTGTGTAGGCCGTTGTCGAGGCCGTCGGAATAGTGATGGTGAAATGACCGTTCGCCGTCGTTCCGTCGCGCGCGAGGTCGCTCACTGAGGTGGTGTAGGTCTTGTTGTCCAGAAAATACTCCTCCTGGCGCGCCGCATAGTTGGTGAGCGCCTCCCGGGCCTCCGAGCGGCGCGATCGCTGCACGAACTCATTGTAATTCGGCACGGCGATGGCGGTCAGAATTGCGACAAGGATCACCACCGTCATCATCTCCGCCAGGGTCACGCCCCGCTGTCGGGTGTACGTCGCTGCCGCTCGCTTGTTCATCACCGGTAGTACCGTTCGTACCAATAGGTTTTGGCGCCGGAGTTCCCGCCGACGTCTTCGATCTGTAGGTCACTTCGAATAATTCTCTGGTCACCGATGGGCACGAGCTGACTGGGAATGCCGCCCGTCTTGAGCTTCTCGAATCGTTCCAGGGTGACTCCGTTGGTGTCGTTGGTGAGATCGAAATTGATGACCGGGGTGGTCTCGTGCAGTGACATCGCGTAGAACAGGCCCGTGCCCTCGGACGGCTGACAGCTGTTCAGATTGTCCGCATCGGGCGGCAGATAGGTCGTGAAGAAGATCGTGCCGTGAATGGTCAGCGGCGAGGCGAGGCTCTTTTCGCCGCAAGTGCCGGTGTTGCCGGCGGCGCAGTTCTCGAGCTTGACGCGCCACCCGGTCGCGAGCTTCGACTCCGCGTCGCCGTCGGTGCAGTCGGTGAAATCATCGTCGTCGAGGCAGTTGTCGGTCAAGTCGGCGAGGTCGTCATGGGTGGCCAGCGATCCCGGTGGGTCGCCGCTCAGCGTGTTCCAGTCCTTGTACATGTAGATGTAGTTTTCGACCTTCTCACCCAGGGGATAGGGACGATCGCCGGAACCGATAACAATAGCGTCGAATTCGCCGGACTCATCCTGTGTGGGCACGAAGTCGACACGATGGAAGAAGCGGCGGTCGGCGGCGTTGGTGTTGCTGAAGTGACGGCCGACGGACAGGATCGGTGTCAATGTCCAATCGGATCGAATCGGACCGGAGAGGTCGCCGCGCCAGACCACGCCACCGGTATCCCCCACATAAAACCGATCCGCATAGGTGTCGGCGTCGGTGTCGAGCAGCGCCGCCGTGGCCGGAATGGCATCGTGCAGGTCGGTGTGTTTGTACAGCTGCGGTTGCCCGTTGACTGGGCCCGTGCTCTCGTTGACTGCGGTCTTGACCGCTTTCCACAGCAGCTCGCCGGTCAGGGCGTCGACCACGAACACCGCGTTGCCCTCGTCGTCGTTGCCGCCCACGAACGAACCGTTTTCGTCCCGTTCGTCCTTACCGAGATCGCCGCTGCCGTCGCCGCCGTCGTCGCCGTTGTAGCCCGCTCCAAAGACCAGCACGTAGTGGCTGGTGACGTCTGACGAGGTGCTTGCGTTGTCGTCGGCGTCGACCAGGATGCGGCCGACCCGCGGCCTCGACCAGGTCTGCCCCAGTTCGGTGAAGTCCGTGTTCGAATTACCGATGGACCACAGCATCCGGGGATCGTCCGGATTGCTCAGGTCCAAGGCGTAATAGTGCTTGCCGCTGCGGCGCAGCCCGAAATACAGCAGCACTTGGTCGCCATCATCGTGGTTCAACGTGTGATCGTCGTTTGTGTCGATGGTCAGCAGCGCCGGCTCACCGTCCACCAGGTACGGGTGTAATGGTGTGCCGCTGTTGTTGTGTTTGAGCCTCACCATCTCGGGGATGACCAGCCGGGGGGCGAAGGCCCACTGTTCCACGCCGGAGTTGTCGGCGCCCTGAAACATGCGCACGAATCCGTCGTTGGCGCCCACCACCACCCGTACGTCGGGATTGTCCTCGGTGTAGGAGCCGAGCGCCCCGTAGTTGATGGGAATGGGCCGCCAGTGCAGTGCGTCCCCGAAGGACCAGGGACGCACATCGGAAGTGCTGCCGTCGCCGTCCTGGTCCTCGGTGTCGATGCCCCGGGCGAACTTGACCAGCTCTTCGACCTCGTCCTTGGCCTGGTTTTTGTCACCGCCGGATGCGGTGTCGTAGCTGCATCCCGTGCAGTCCATCACCGCCTCGAACAGAGCGTCGGCGTAGTTGCTGGTGGTGAGCAGTGCCTGCGCGGTGGTCTGGTCGGCCTCGAAGGCCCGCAGGTCGGCGGGCGTGCCGTTGGTGTAGCTGTCGGGCTCCGTGAACACCCGCCGTGCGGTGGTCGGGGTGGGCGTTCCGGTGGGATTGGCGGTGCCGGGCGAGTTGCCGGGTACCGGCCGGAAACCCGGACACACCCCGCCGGCCCCGCCGCGGTCGACGGTCCGCCCGTCCTTGCCAATTTGAAACTCATCGTCGTCACCGGGGTCGGGAAGGTCTCCGGGGAGGGTCCACAAGGTCAGGGCGCTGTGCTTGATGCGCCCGTCAAAATCGATCGCCGCGTCACTGTTCGCATCCTCGAGCCGCTTGTTGCCGCTGCCGTCTTCACCCACCTTGAGCTTCTTCAGATTGCCGACCCACTGCGGTTCGTAATTGGCATTGGCCTGGAACAGCGAGATGAACACGTCGTCCAGCGCCTGGGCCCGGTTGAACACGTTTACCGGTACCGAGGCCGACACCAGCGTCGTGCTGATGCTCAAGATCTCGGAAAATACCGAGTTGAACAGCTTGTACAGCTCCTCGGGGTCCTCGGACAGGGTCAGGGCGCTGCCGGTGCCGCCGGCGTTGGCATAGCCGTCGGTCGTGGTGTTGCTGTTCGGGGTGATGAAATAGGAAATCACGTTCTGTTTACCGGGGATGTCCAGATCCGGATTGAAGCTGCCGTCGGCCAGGTCCACGTCGTTCAGGTACTCGATCATTTCCGTGAAGTCACCGTTGTCCAGTTCCATACCGCCGTCGGCCTTGCTCGCGGCAATGGCGCCGTCGGCGCTGTCGTCCTGCTGTGAGACCTGGAACATCACGTTGATGGTGAAGATCTTGGAGCAACTGGGGACCGCGGGCAGCGGGCTCAGGTAGTTACCAGCGCTCTCGATCGCCTGATCCCAGCTCAACTCGGCGACGGAATCCGGTGGGGTGTCCAGCGGGTCGTCGATGTTGCGATTACTCTTGGTCCCGAAATTTCTCCAACCGTTGTGAGCATTGTGAACCCCCTGACCGGTGAGGAAGCGGAACAGCTCGAAGAACAACTCCCGGCCCTGGTACTTGTGGGATTCGTTACCGTGGGGCAGCGGAATGGCGTCCAGCGCAGCGTAGAAGTCGCTGAGCTGCGCCTGGTCGCCGGTGTCTTTGAACCCGGCCAGCATATAGCCCCCGTTGCTGCAGCCCGTCTCGTCGGGCCCGTCGCAGTTTTTCTGGCTGTCGTGGTTCATCATCAGCCCCACCTTGACCTTCGCCAGGGGATCCAGGACCTTTTTAAGCGTCGCCTTGAGCAGCTCGAAGAAGCTGATCTGATTGGGGTTATCCGGTACCAGGAAGCCTTCGTCGATCAGATCCTGGCACACCCCGCCCTGGCACACCGTCGAGCCGAGGTTGGGCCGCCAGTCGAGACTGATCATCACCAGCGGCGTGCCCGCCGCGGAGGCCTGCGGGCTCAGATAGATGTCGGTGTCGTCGGCGGGGGCCTGGACGCTCAACACCGCCAGTAAAACGCTCAGTGCGGCGTTCCGGAGAGATCTGAATGCGTTTTGCTTGCACTGTGCCATAATCGCTCCCCCGCTAGCCACCCTGTTGGAATTTCGGCAGCAGAACCAGATAGCCCTGCATCAGATCGGCCCGCCCGCCGCGGGCCGCGGTGGCGTCGTGACGGCTGTCGATCGAGAACGAGGCCACCGTAAAATTCTCGCAGCTGGTGGACATCACGCGGGGCGGACAATTGTCCGCCGGAGCGACCACCACCACAGCGACTTCGGTGTCCGTCGCGTCGTAGGTGCTCGGCAGGGTGACTGAACTGTCGTCGCAGGTCTCATCGTACTTGGAGGCGAATCCGCTGGTGCAGTTGCGGTAGCCGACCGACTCCCCGACCGGAAAGTTGCCGGAATTGACGATCGCCGCATCGATCCCGTTCTGGGCCCGGTGAAAAGCGCTCATCCGGGCCTCCTCACTGCCCGCCATCACCAGCTCCCACATGGTGGTGGTCAACGCCGAGAGGCTGACAACACTGACCCCGATCAGGATGACCAGAGCCACCGCCATGGTTACCCCGCGTTGCCCGGCAGCCAGGCGATAGTCACGCATCATTGTTCACCCCCGTCTCTCATGAGCTGAGCAGTATCCGGTTCACCTGGTTGCGCAATTTGACCGTGGTAGCGAACACCCGTCGGTGATAATTGTCCGGATTGCCGCTGTAGTCCTTGGTCACGTCGCCGAGACTGTAAACCTTGCTATTCGTGTACCCGGGATCTGGATTCGTACTTCGCGCCAGCACATAGATGCGCGCGGTGGTGGCGTTGGCCATCTCCGCCGCGGTTGGCTGCGCGACATACGCATCGGCGACGCCGTTGTCGTCTTGATCGATGCCGAACATGACGTGGAAGTATTCAATGCCCGGCGCGATGCCGCCGGCTTCCAACTGCATAGCGTTGTCGCCGTCCGGCCCACCCAGGGTCTTGCGGAACAGCGAGGGTACCTCGTCACCGGCCTGTGCGAAGTAGTTCCGTACATAGTAGATGCGGGTGACATAGGCCCAGTCGGTGATGTCGGCGCTGGTCGAGGCGGTGTCCGAGTGGTCATAGACCAACAACATGCCCGCAGCGCCGGTGGTGCGCAGGAACACTTTGCCGTCGTCGTCGCTATCGGCGCGCGTGGAGGCCAGCGGCTGACCCTGAACCCGCTTGATTGTCAGTATGTCGGTACCAGCTTGAAACTCATCCGCGTCGATGCATACGAACTTGCTCTCCGCATCGGCGGCCGACGACTGCTTGACCACCTCGAGGAAGTTGCCCACGCTGTACGCCCATTTCGGCGGGGTCGGCGATAAGGTGCCGGGCCCGCAGTCTGCGGTTAGGCTTAGGACACTGCCGTCATAAAACCCTTCGCACTCGGTGCCGGTGTCGTCCGCGTCACAGTCGCGGGTGGTTGTGTTAATGCCTCCCGCGGTCAACAACGGTCCCCAGAAACCGGCCATTGCCAGATCGGTGGCCAGGGTGCGCATCGCGAACCGCGCGTTCTCCTGCATCCGCGCGATCTCCTGATCGAGCACGAAGGAGCGATTGGCGCCGACGAACACGGTGATCACTACGCCGGTGACGAACAGTCCGAGCACCATCGCCACCATGAGTTCGATGAGTGAAAATCCCTGGGTTTGACGAGGCGATTGCACCGGCATGTTTACCCCGCGTTGATGAACACGTCCAACACCAGTACGCGGCGGAATTTGTCAGGATTGGAACCGTTCGGACCGTCGTACTTGCCGGAACTCTCCCCGCAATCGTCGGCGGCGGGATTCGACAACTCGGTCTGACTACGCCAGGCAACCGCCACCGTGTAGACACCGGTGCCACCACCAACGGGTCCGGTCAAACAGCCTGTGGGCGCGATGAGCCCGCCGGTCAAACTCGAGCCGGCCTTTTCACTGGCGCCGTCGATGGCCTGTTCCCATTCCCAGACGTCGTGCTGGGCGATTTCGGTCGGCGTGCAGAGCTGGGTGCCGAGACATTTGGGCGTCGGTTCCGCGCTGATGGACTGCCCACCGATTGACGCGCCTTCCGTCAGGTAGGTACCGAGCGCACCGGCATTGGCACGCATGCGTTCGATGACTTCGTGGACCAGCATGGTGGCCGTCGTACGCTGGATGGCCTCCAGATTGGATCGCTTCGACTGCGTCTGCAGCGCCGCCATACCGAGTAAGCCGATGGCCACCACGAACACGGTCACCATGACCTCGATTAACCCCGTGCCACGCTCCCTATTCACGACGGATCGGGTAGACATGACCTATCCCTCCGGGGTGCAATCGTCGGTCCGCGATATAACAACACGGCCGATGGGCGCAATCTCGAACAGGCGTCCGGTATCACCGGCGCCGTCACGATCATCGCAGATGGTATACCGCACCGTCCCTGAGGCGTGCAACGTGCCGTCGGCCAGGAAGCCGAACCGGCGATCGCCCAGCGTGTTGGCGGTAACGGTTAGGTCGGCCGCAGCGGCTGGAGCGATTGTTATCAGTTCATCGCCGGCGTCCTCATCGTAGTCGCTGGCTCCGGAGCCGGGGTTAAAATCGATGGGCAGGGCATACGTGAACCAACCCGGCGTCCAATCCTTGTCGGCGTTGGCGTCGCCGTTCGGCAGATCGGCCCCGCAGGCCGGTCCATCCTCGTCGTGCGGATTGCCGGTCCGGCACAGATAGACCCGCACGCCTCGTTTCAAGGCCTCCGTACGGGCCTGATTGATTGCCGTGACAAAATCGCTGGTCGCACCGGCCAGACGGTTGTTCTGGACGAAGGTGCGAAAATTGGGAACCGTAACTGAGAACAGAATCGCGGTGACTGCCAGCGTCACCAGGAATTCGACCAGTGTGAATCCCGGCGGCGCGGCTAAACCGCGCGTTTGATCTCCATGCAGTGATCTACTGTCGACGACATCTGGTCGCTGGAACCGCATTTCTGTGAAACCCCCTACCTTATTTATAACTTTAGTCCGAATATCGTGCCTCGCAAGCGGCGGGCCCGAATAAAAGAATCAAAATAGTGCGCAGCCACCAGGAATTATTCTCGGTGTGCCCCCACCGCGCCGAATCACAGGAAACAGGCTGCGATGCATGGGTTCAAGTCCGCGACGGACCTCCATGCTTTAAGTTGCCGTCGGGGTACCGGTTGACGGCTGAAGACCCAAGGACCGCGATCGAGCAACTATGAACGAATCAACTGCGCAGCCGCTCAGTGCCGCCGCTTCAGATGCATTTCATCGCCGATGCGCGACATGTCCAGCTTGCCCAGGAACGACAAGCCGAGCAGAGGTGTCTCGGGATGCTGACCGGGCATGATCCCGGCGGCGACATCGTTGAGCGTGATGTCACCGACGCTCACCCGATCGAGGGTAATCGGGACCACGGGTGACAAGCCACCGGCGGTCGTTGCCAGCTCCTGCTTGAGCCCAGCATGATCCAGACCGATGCGCCGCGCCAGATCACCGCTGATCGCCACCGTGTTGGCCCCGGTGTCGATCAGAAAATGAACCGGATACCCATTGATCGTGCCATCGGCGTAGAAAAATCCACCCGGTCCTGCCCACAACGAGACCGAGTCGTCACCGGCGTCTTCATTCACCGGGCGCTCGAGTGTGCCCGGATAGACCGCCGTGGCACCGAGGGTAAGGACCTCTTGATATCCGTTGACCTCCACCACCGCGATGTCCGAACCGGCGCTCACCAAGGTCACCCCTTCCGGGCTGGTCTCGCCCGGCGCCAACAGGTGCCGCTTACCGTCGATGTGCAGCATGGCTTTGGCCGACAATGCGGCGCGACGTCCCCGGCCCGGGTAGGCAGAACGTTGGGTGTCGTACAAGGCCAGCACACTGATGCCTCTCACCCGGCCAATGGCTTCGGCCCGCTGCTGCTCCCGCTGCACACGTAACGCGATCGCCCGGACTTCTTCCAAGGTCAGAGAAGACCAAGCTCCGGTGTCGATCCGATGTCTCTCGGACAGTGCCGACACCACCGTTACCGCGGACAACATCACCATCCCCGCCAGCAGTGACGTCACTGCCGGCCCGACCAGTTGATTGCGTTTGTGATTGACCATCATTGAATCACTCGAACATAGTTGTGCATCAATCGCATTGCTGCGAGGTCTGCCGTAATGTTGAGGATTATCTCTACCGGCCGTTGTGCGGCGATCGCTGTGTCGCCGCAACGCCGGTGTCGACACCCACCCACATTGATAAGTATAGACACTCAATACAGGGCTGCAGCCGGTGGCCTGCAAGGGATTCCAACGGCGCACCGGAAGCGAATTCCGAACCGGCGGACGCCGGCATTGTTCGATGACCAAGCGTAAAGCTATGTAAAATGGACTGTCGGCACCTGTCCGCGACGTGTATCGAGCGGCAATACCGTTATAATGATTGAGAGGGTTTGCCGACACGCGGTATTTCTAGCGGCTATTACATCAGTTTGGGACTCATAATATGATGATCAAACGGGGTGGCCGTGTTGGTGGGGCGACGCGTCTTAGCGATCACGGCCGCAGTGTTTGAGCGTAGAGAAGAATACCCATGAATAATCTGGTGAGACAGTGGAAAACGCTTGGAGTCGCGATGGCGCTGTTCGGGGTAGCGGCGCCATCGTGGGCGAACGACTACTTGTACACCGTGCGTCCGGGGGACACCCTGTGGGACTTGAGCGACAAGTACATGAAACGCGGGGTCGCCGCGACCCGCCGGCTGCAGGAGCTCAACCGCGTCGACGACCCCGAGCACCTGCAACCGGGCTCAAAACTCCGCTTTCCGATCCGCTGGATGAAAGTGCAACCGGCGCCGGTAACCATCAAACTGGTCTCCGGCGAGAGCTACGCCTTAGTGGGCGAGGCACAGGATCAGCGACCGCTGCAAGCGGGGCAGACGCTCAACGTGGGCGATGCCGTGGTAACCGGCCCCGGCGGCAACGTCGTGTTGGAATTCGCCGACGGTTCGCGGATGATCCTGCGTGGCGACAGCCGGGTGACCTTCGATACCCTGTCTGCCTATGGTGACACCGGCATGGCCGACACCCGGGCACGCTTGCAGCGCGGGCGGGTAGATGCCGACGCCGAACCCAGCCGCGGGCCCGGCAGCCGCTACGAGATCCATACCCCGGCTGCCGCGTCAGCGGTCCGGGGCACGAATTACCGGGTCAGCGCCGAGGCCGCCGCTGCACCGGTGACCCGGGTCGAAGTCCTGGACGGCACCGTGTCGGTCTCAGCGGCCGGCCGCGCCCGCAACGTGCCCCAGGCGTTCGGGGTGCGGGCCAAGCAGGGCAACCCCCCCGATCCGCCGCGCCGCCTGTTACCGAAACCCGATACCAGCGCCCTGCCGCCAGTACTCGAGCGGCTGCCGGTTGTGTTCCAGTGGCCGGCGCTCGCGGGGGCAACAGCCTACCGGATCCAGATCGGCTCGGGCGCCGGACTCGATACCCTGCTCGTCGACCAAACGGTCTCGGACGCCCGCGTAGAACGGCTGCAGCTGGCGCAAGACGGGCAGTATTCACTGCGGGTCCGGGGCATCGACCAGGCCGGGTTGGAAGGCCTCGACGCGGTGCACGGCTTCGTACTGAATGCTCGGCCAGAGCCCCCGGCATCGATCCACCCGACACCCGAGGAGCTCCTGCGCGATCCCCGCCCGGAACTCCGTTGGACGACCCCGGAGGAGGCGGCCGGCTACCGCCTGCAGCTGGCGGACAATCCCGATTTCGCCCCCACGCTGGTGGACTCCGAATCGACGGATCGGACCTCATTCCGGCCGGCCGCCGGGCTCGCCCCCGGGACCTATTACTGGCGGCTCGCTACCCGCGACGGCAGCGCGGAACTCGGTCCTTTCGGCGATGCTCAATCGTTTACCTACCAGCCTCCCCCGCCGAGTCCGAAGTCCGAGCTACCGCAGGTAACCCAAGACGCGATCTCCGTCCGCTGGTCGGCTGCCGAACCCGGTCAACGTTATCGCGTGCAGTTCGCCCGTGATTCCGAATTCAAAGAACTGGTGGTCGATGAGCAGGTTGCGGACCCCGAGTATTCGCTGCTGGCACCGGCAGCGGGCTCGTATTACCTGCGGGTGGCCACCGTTGCCGCCGATGGTTATCTGGGACCGTTCAGTACCACGCAGCGGATCGACATCCCCTACCGGCACTGGTGGAGAACGGTATTGATCCTCCTGGGGGGCGCGCTGCTCCTGCTGTGAGCACCGACACCCCTCGCCGGTGGCGGCTGGCGGAGCGGTCGGTCCTGTCGCTGACCCTCATCACGCTGGCGGCGCTGTTCATCTATTTCGATACGCTGTGGGAGTGGGACCAGGTCATCTACGACTGGCAGCTGCGCCGCTGGACCCGCACCCCGGCCGACAACGTGGTGATCGTTGCCATCGACGAACAAAGCCTCGCTGAACTCGGCCGCTGGCCGTGGTCGCGTGCGGTTCATGCCGATGTGGTACAGCGAATTCACGCGTCGGGGGCCCGGGTGATCGGCTTGGACGTCGTGTTTGCGGAAGCCAGCGCCGACGACCCGGAGGGCGATCGACAGCTTACCCGGATTATCGATGCGAGCAACAATGTCGTTCTACCGGTTCTCAATGCCCAGCAGAGGCTGGGCGGGCAGCTGATCGAGATTCTGCCGTTGCCTGAGTTGTCCCGCGTGGCCACACTGGGTCATGTGGACCGCCAGCTGGATCGCGACGCCGTTGCCCGCAGCGCCTACCTCAAGGCGGGGCTGGGCGAGCCGCGATGGCCGAGCTTCGCGTTGGCCATGCTGCAACTCAGCGACGATCAAGCCTGGGGGCGGCTGCCCGGGCTGCGCAATCCCCGTTCCGATCGGGTTTCACCGTTTACCTGGACCCGCGACCATCAGATCTGGATTCCGTATGCGGGCCCGCCGGGGCAATACCCAAGGGCCTCTTTTGTCGACGTACTGAAAGACAGAGTCTCCGATCAGCTGTTCAGGGAAAAGCTTGTACTCATCGGCGCCACGGCGGCGGGCCTGGGGGACTTGTTGCCTACCCCGGTGTCCGGTGACCGGCATCCGATGCCGGGGGTAGAGGTGATCGCGAACGAGATCGATACACTGCAGAGCGGTCTGGCCGTGCTGCCGCTCGCCATGCCATGGCGCCTGCTAGTAACCGTCATACTGGTCTTGGTCCCGGCGTGGCTGTACCCGCGGGCGCCACGCTGGTCGCTGCCGATTTGGTTGGCGTTCAGCGTGGCGACCTTGGTCATCGGCTGGATCATGCTACGTAATGCACAGTTGTGGTACCCACCGGCCGCAGCGTTGACGCTGCTGCTCGCAGGATACGTCATGTGGGGCTGGCGGCGGTTGGTGCAGACGCTCCGATATTTGAACCAGGAATTGTCGAAGCTGCATCACGAGCGCACCATCACGCACCGGCCGGATACCGTGCCAATGGACGAGGCGGTGGCGTTTTTGAGCCAAATGCTCCCGATCCAGGGTCATGTCATGCTGGACGCCTCCGATCGAGTCCAATCACACACGGGCGATCCCCCGCCGGTATTTGCCGAACCGCCGCAGTTGGGGCGTTGGGCGATCACCCTGCCGGCGCTGTGGACCGCCCTGAGCCGGGGGCCGGACAGCTGGCGCCTGGGCATTTACTGGTCGGGTGAGACGGCGCCCGAAGCCGCCGAACTGAAGCTGTTGACCGCGCTGGTCCACCACTGCGAGAGTGCTCCCGACACCCGGCCACGCAGCCCCGTTGAGTTCCTGCAGTCGCGCATTCTGCAGGTCCAGGCCGCCACCGAGCGACTCCAGTCGATGCGCCGGTTCATCATGGACACCCTCGCACAACTCGCATACGGCGTGGTCGTCTCGGACGCGCTGGGTCGCGTGTTGATGACGAATTCCCGCGCTGTCGACTACTTCGCTGCGGCCGATTCGGAGGCCCTGGAGCGGCAACAGCTGTCCGAGCTGTTGACGAGATTGGATTACCAAGGTGAACAGAACTGGCCGCAGCTGCTGCGGCGGGTACTGTTGTGGAGCGAGACCGTGACCGTGGCCGCGAAATCCCCCGCGGGTAAGGACCTGTTGATCCAGATATCGCCGTTTGACTACGAGAGCGAGGACTTACAAGGCATACTCGTCAATCTGGCGGATGTCACCGCCTTGAAGGAGAGCGAGCGGCGCCGCCGCGAGTTGATGGCCTTTTTGTCACACGACCTGCGCATGCCCTTGACTTCGATCATCGCGCTGACCGGCATCGCCAAACTCAAACCGGAACGGTATTCCGACCTGAAGTACGTTGAGAGTATCGAGCAAAACGCGCGTAAAACCCTGAAACTCGCTGACGATTTTCTACAGCTCGCGCGCGCTGAGATGGCTGACACCAGCGTCTTCTGCGAGGTCGATCTAGTCGATCTTGCCGGCACCGCTCTGAACGCCGTACGCGCTCAGGCCTCTGCCAAAGACATAGCTCTCGACAGCGACCTGCCCGACGCCGCGCCGCTGCTGGGGGACGGCGACCTGCTCGAGCGCGCACTGACCAATCTGTTGAGTAACGCGATCAAGTACAGTCCGGACGGCGCGCGGGTAACGCTGGGCATGGAACACAACGGGAAAGCGATGATTCACAGTTGGATTCGGGACACCGGGTACGGCATTGCCGAACAAGACCTGCCACAGATATTTACCCGGTTCAAACGGATCGACCGTGACGAGCACCGGGAGGAGCGCGGCAGCGGCTTGGGGTTGGCATTTGTCAAGACGGTGATCGAACGCCATCACGGGTCGATTGAGTTGGAGAGCCGGGTCGGCCGCGGCACCTGCGTTCACCTCTATCTGCCCCGCGCTGAAGACGGCCCGTGAGGCTGTACCGGACCCGCCAGCCCAGCGGTCAACCGGCATATCGGACTATGGCGGCGGACGTTATGACTTCTATCCGGGCGAATCTGCGGATTCCTTCATCCTCACGCCTGATTTTCGGTGCATGGTGCAGCCTCGCCGCCGAACTCGGCGCGGTGTGCGGCGCGCCAAATGGTCTTCAGCCGGGTACTCAGGGTATGCGGATCGAAGGGTTTGATGAGGATTTCCTCCGGGCCCTGCCGCCACAACTTCTGCAGTTCCTCGGGATTGGTCTCGGCAGTGGCGAACACCACCGGTACCTGCACGCCGTTGCGCTTTAGAGTCGAAAAGGTGGTTGGACCGTCCATGCCGGGCATATTCACATCCATCACGATTAGTTCCGGCTTGAACGTCCTGCTGAGAGACACCGCCTCTTGTCCCGAGTGACAGATACGCACCTCTAGATCACCGGTCAGTTCCAGCACCACCTCAACCAACTCGCATACGCTCGGATCGTCGTCCACGTACAGTACTTTCTTCAGTTGCGCCATAACTCCGGTGAGCAGTGGAATTGAATGGATACAGCTAACTGTATGAGGCCGCAATGCGGTGATCAAGGTCCGGACGACTGCAAATTGTGAGCATTGGTTAAATCAACCCGGTTCGCCGAACTCACGGCGTCCTCGACTGGTTGGATCCATCGTCCGCGCCTCGATGTTGCCGGGATTCCGCTGGCAACGGCGGCGTGGCTGGTGAGGATGCAGTCTCGGCAAGCTCCGCTGTGGTGAGGTGCTCGATCAATGAACTCAGATCTTGTTGGTCGATGCGGGTTGCCAAATATCCGTCTATTCGCGCCAGCAGTTCGTCCACGGCCCGCACGGTCGCGGGATGCGGCGCGAGCCGGTGGGCGGTCACCGGAAAATTACGAATCGCCTCCAGCACCTCGTAGACCATTATGCGCTCCAGCGTCCTCGCCGGCACATAACCCGGGTCGGCGGCGGCGGTCGCAACGATCAATTTCCGCGTTGACAGGGCAGCGACAGCGGCCTCGATGTCGGTGGCGCGTGCCGCTAAATAAACGGTCAGTCCGGATATCGTCCACGGCTCTTGGCCGAGCATGTGCCGTCGGCCGATCTCAATCATGGCCAGCAGGGTCAGGCGCTCGAACTCCCGGCTGCTCAACGTCTCCCGGCCAGAAGCGGGAGTCTGGTACTCCGGGTGCTGGTGATAAAAGGCAATCGCCGCGCCGATCAGCAGGATCAACCAGGACAGGTAAAGCCAGATCATCGACAGGATCACGATGGCGAACCCGGAATAGATTGCCGTGTATTTACCCGAATTGGCGACGAACGCGGCAAATCCCCACCCGACCGACTCCCACAACAACCCGGCAACGGCGCCACCCAGAAGGGCGGAACCGAGCCTCACCCTGGTAAACGGGACAAATACATAAATGAACGTAAACGCGCAGATCACCAGGGCATAGGGAAGCAAAGCGCCGGTGTAGCGGATGACGGCGTCTAAGACCCACACGGTGGTGAGGGTCTCCATCAATTCGGTGTGCATCAACGAACCGGTCAGTCCGAGGGCCGAAAACACCAAAACCGGTCCGATCAGTAACACGCTCAGGTATTCGCTGAACCGCTGGGCGATACTGCGCTTCCCGGAAATGTGCCAAATAAAATTCAGTGATTGCTCAATCTTCTGCATCAACGAGACCACGGTGTAGATCAACAGGCTCATACCGACAGCACCGAGCACCCCTACCCGCATGTTGTCCACAAAACCGACAATCTCGGCCACCAGTTTTTTACCCTGTTCACCCAGCGGCAGCACCAGATTAAGCAGCAGCGGTTCGAGTTGGTTGTGGACGCCGAATCCTTTCAACACCGAGAAGCTGACGGCGAGCAGGGGGACCACGGAAAGCAGTGTGGTGTAAACCAGGCTCATCGCCCGCAAGCTGAGTTCCCCGCGGGAGAGATCCTGCCCGATCACCAGGGCGAGGCGCATGACCGACTGGACGCCCTGCTGCAGTGGCTGCAGCCGTTCCGCGTCCGCCCCCCACACAAAGGCATCTACTCGCTGGTGGATCCGTTCAATGATGCCCATGACCACCCTCCCCTCCGCCAGCTCCAACTGTGTACTGCAATCGTGTCATGGGCAGCAGCCGCTTTTGCCCGCTAAGGTATTGCCGTCTCCCGCGAGCAAAGTAGCTGCATCCAAAATGAGGTGTTCGTCCACGTACGGCCGTACTTTAGTGTTTCTTAGAGAAAGCCGGTTAGGATTCTTTCACAGGCTAAACAATCAATGCAATTCATGCCGGGTGCGGTCGTTCATGGCCCTAGCAGCTCAAATCCGGCTTAACCCTCAACACCTCTGACGCCAAACAAGTCGCTTGGATCGAGGCACACCCCATGACGCCTGGATGAACACCAAGCGAGCCGGCGGCGTGACAAGTCAACCAGATCCGACGCGAAAACCGGTTAGGGAAACGCAGGGCCAAAGTATTAAGCTAGGGCTAATCGTCCGGCATCCGCGAGCGGCAAGCGACGCCACATCGCGCCGGATCACCGTATCAGCGATACATCAGTCATCGGGAGACGTCGTATGGAACCGGATAAGCTGTCCGAGCAACAAAGTCAACTGCTCGAAGATGTTCTGGAGCATCTCGCTGCCGGGACCGAGGCCGCGCTGGGGCCGGACCTGGCGGTGCTCGCGCCGGCGGTGGTGGCGAGCTTACTGGAGTCGCTGCCGCTCGTAGAACGCAAGCGGACCTGGTCGCTCGTACCGGCGCCGCAGCAGGGTGAGGTGTTGGCGGGTGTTGGAGACGAAGTGCGAGCGACGCTCATCGAGGGGCTCGCGGCTGATCAGCTGATCGAGGCCACCAAAGACCTCGAAGACGATGATTTGACCGATGTCATCGGCGATCTGCCCGAGGAGATGGTGGGATCGGTGTTGGACGCGATGGACGCCGATCGACGCCATCGTCTGGAGCGGGTGTTGGAGTACGAACAAGGCACGGCTGGCCGGCTCATGAACAGCGACGTGGTCAGCGTACGTCCGGACGTCTCGCTGGCGGTGGTGTTGCGTTACCTGAGGCGCATCGCTCCGCTGCCCGTTGACACTGACGCCATTATGGTGGTTGACGACGCCGGCGGTTATCTGGGCATTCTGCCGCTGACCGTAACGGTGTCCACCGAACCATCCTCGATGGTGGCCGATGCGATGGTATCGGAGGCCGATTCCGTGACTGCCGGCACTTCGGAAGACGACGTCGCCGCCAGATTCGAACAACAGGACTTGATATCCCTGGCGGTGGTCGATGACAATCATCGCTTGCTCGGCCGCATCACGGTGGATGACGTCGTCGACGTCATCCGGCAACAATCCGAACAACGCCTGCTGTATCAGGCCGGCCTCGACGAGGAAGAGGATTTGTTTGCACCAATACTCAACAGCATCAGGCGCCGTGCGCTGTGGCTGGGCATCAATCTGCTGACCGTGTTGCTGGCGTCCTGGGTTATCGGCCAATTCGAAGGCATACTGGACCAGGTCGTGGCGCTGGCCGTGCTCATGCCCATCGTCGCCAGCATGGGCGGTATCGCTGGCAACCAGGCGCTAACCCTGACCATCCGTGGCGTCGCCCTGAACCAGATCACGCTGGCCAATTTTCGATGGTTTGCGCGCAAAGAGGTCGCTATCGGTCTATTGAACGGCCTGTTGTGGGCGTTGGTCATCGCCATTGTAACCACGCTCTGGTTCCATCGCTGGGACATCGCGGCGATAATTGGCGCTGCCATGGTGATCAACTTGTTGGCGGGTGCCGCGTCAGGGGTGGGCATTCCGCTGCTGCTCAAACGACTCCGCATCGATCCGGCGCTGGCTGGGGCGGTCATTTTGACAACCGCCACCGATGTCATCGGCTTTGCCGGATTCCTGGGTCTCGCTACGCTGGTGCTGCTCTAGAGCGGTTCTCCCGCCGCAACCGCCACCCATCGACCATGGCAAGCACCGCCTCCAAGAAAGTAATTTTCGCCGCCCTGATCGGCAACGGCCTGATCGCAGTCACCAAGTTCTTCGCCTCGGTGATGACCGGCAGCTCGGCAATGTTGAGCGAGGCGATCCACTCCGTGGTCGACATGGGCAACCAGGGCCTGCTGCTGTTCGGAATCAAACGCTCGCGCAGGCCTCCGGACGATTCGCACCCCTTTGGTTATGGCATGGAGCTTTATTTCTGGACCTTTGTCGTTGCCATCCTGATCTTCGCCGTGGGCGCCGGCGTGTCGGTTTACGAAGGAATACATAGAATCAACCACCCCGAGCCGATGACGCGCCCGTTCATTAACTACATCGTCCTGGGACTGGCAATGGTCTTTGAGGGTATTGCCTGGATCATAGCTTTCAAGGAATTTGATAAACAACGGGGCGCGCTGTCGTTCGTGCAGGCCATTCGGCTCAGCAAAGACCCGACCGTTTTCACGGTGTTGTTCGAAGACAGCGCAGCCATGCTGGGCCTCATCATCGCCATGATCGGGGTGGCTGCGGCGAGCCACCTGGACATGCCGGTGTTGGACGGCGTGGCATCGGTACTGATCGGGGTCATACTCGCCGCCACCGCGGCATTATTGGCCTACGAAAGCAAAAGCCTGTTGATCGGCGAGCGGGCCCGCGTCGATGTCATCCGAGGCATCCGGGAAATCGTTCTGCAGTACAACGAGATTATCACCGTCAACGAACTGCTGACCATGCACCTGGGCCCGAACGACATATTGCTGAACTTGAGTGTGGATTTCGACGACGGCGTGTCGTCCGAACGGGTCGAGGAAGTGATCTCCGACATGGAGCAGCAGATCAAAACCGCATACGGCAATGTCTCACGGGTCTTCATCGAGGCGCAAAGCTGGCAGCGGCACCGTCAGGACCGGCATGCGTCCACATCGGCTGCCACCGACCCCACCAGCGCGGAACCGGAGTGAAACACTTGACAACGCCCCGATCTGTGGTAACAAACACCCACCGATTCGCCAGCTACTGATCATGCCTGCAACGCCATCATCGCCGACCAAGCGCCGGCCGCCAACCCACTGGTGGGGAGATTTCGAATTCGCCTTGGACCAAACCGGACTGTGGCGCATCGGTCCGATGTCGCTGGCCTTGACGCGGCTTCAGGGAGAATGGCGTGTGCAGTACGCCGAATCGGCGTCGATGGATGACGACGATCATTGGTCCGTAGACTTTCCGGGTGAAGAGCCGGACGGAAATGCCCGCGTCGATCGGCACTTTTTTCACCAGACCGCGGGCACCGTGGCGCTGCAACCGAAACTCGCCGATCGGGCAGTGGTAACCAGACCCGCGAACCCGCTGCACCTGCCGCCGGGAGAGCAGACCAGGTTGTTCGTCGGCTCGCCGGTCTGGATTGAGGTGCACGTTCAGGCATCCAAGGTCGTGTTGTTCGATGCGCCGATACAACGGCCCTCCGACACCTGGTTCGGACCATCAACCTGGGAGGGGGAGATGTGCTATGCGAGCCGCACGCAGGCCCGCCTGCGTTTAGATGAAATCCCGCTGCGCCCGCACCGCGCGGTCACCGCGGTCAAGATCCACAACCGGGGCGACGACTCCCTGCTGCTCGAGAAGATCAAGCTGCCGGTGCGGCATTTCACGCTGTATGCCCTGAGCGATGGCATGCTGTGGACCAACGATCTGTCGGTCTCCATTGAAAAACGGCTGAGCACCGCCGAGCTGCACATTGAAGAGGGCCCACCGAGCGGGGTCAAAGCAACGGTCCTGGTTTCTGGACCCAGAGAACGCGCCGAGGGGCGGGTCATCTCCCGTACCCTGGGCACCATTTTTGGATGACTGGAGGTCAACGAGCAACCCGTGGGTGAACTACTCGAAACGCTATCCGGCGCCTGGACATCGGGACACACGCTGACGGTCGGCAAAGCCCTGCTGTTGCTGCTGGCCGGCTTCCTAATCGCCAAGCTCGCGGCGGGATCAATCTCTCGCTTCTTACGGGACCATCTCAGTAAACACCAGTTAATCCTGCTAAGGCGTGTGGTGTTTTACACCATCTTGATGATCTTCATCGTCTCCGCCTTGCGCGAACTCGGATTCAAATTGAGTGTGCTGCTGGGCGCGGCGGGAATTCTGTCGGTGGCCATCGGTTTCGCATCGCAGACCTCCGCGTCCAACATCATCAGCGGCCTGTTTCTGCTCGGTGAACGCACCTTCACCGTCGGCGACAGCATCAAGATCGGCAGTACCACCGGGGAGGTGCTGTCCATCGATCTACTGTCCGTCAAGCTGCGCACCTTCGATAACCTCTACGTGCGAATCCCCAATGAAGTCGTCATCAAGTCCGAGGTCACGACTTTGTCGAAATTTCCGATCAGACGGCTCGACCTGTTGATCGGCGTCGCCTACAAGGAGGACATCGGGACGGTTCAGGAAACCTTGTTCGAAGTAGCAGACAACAATCCCCTGTGTTTGGAGGAGCCGTCGCCGCTGCTGATTTTCCAAGGCTTCGGTGAATCGTCCATCGACCTGCAGTTTTCCGTCTGGGCACAGCGCGACAACTTCCTGGCGCTGAAAAACAACATCCAGATGGAAATCAAGTCAAGCTTCGACGCACGCGGCATCGAGATCCCGTTCCCGCACCGGGTGCTCTACAGCGGCGGCGTCACCGAACCGTTTCCGGTGCAGGTCGTCAGCGGGTAAGCCTGCTCCGCCCGCAGTCCCCCGGCACTGGTAATATTCCGGTTCCGGTGGACAAACCCGTCTCTCGCCAAGTCGGCGGGAAATCGAGTCGCGTAAGCATTGGGCAGCCTAACCCTATTTTCTATTCGCAATCCGAACCGCCCGGCTATTTTTTCTTCCGCAGTATGTCGAACAGTCCCTCGATCGCTTGTTCCTTGGTGCTCTTGGGCTTATCGGTCTGCGGCGGCGCTTCAGCCTGCCCGTTGGGGGATGGCCCGGATTGACCCTCGGCACCCGGCAACGGACCCCAGGGCAAGGGATCGATTGAGGGCGCCGGCAAAGCGCCATCGCCCTTAGCGGTCCGGCTCAGCGTACCGACCAGCGCGCCGACCAGAGGATCTTTCCCCGCTATGCCTCGTTGCGCCCGCAGGCGGCCGAGTTCCAGCGCCGCCTTTTTAAAGTTCATTTTCGGACCGTCCAAGGCCCCAGTCAACGGAATCCGCAGCGCATCGTTGGGAGCGACCGACAATCCAAACACCGTGTTGAGCGTGTCGGGCATAAACGCGAGGGTCAGATCGAGCCGGTTCTTCGCGACATCGGCCACGCCCCAAGTGGCCAGATGCAGGCGTTTGTCGAGCAGTAGATCCAAGCGCCGCAGGTACGTAATCTGTCCATCGCGCATCTGCAGTTGCGCAGGCGTGAACCACGCGGTCCACTCATTGCGTTCCACGCCCTTGAGCGCGCCGAACTGTTGCGCCAGCGCGATGGTGCCGTTGAGTAGCCAACCACTCTTGAGGACGAGCTTCCCGAGGTCCAGATTGAGTTGTGGCACGACCAATTTGGCGGTGTCGAAATCCGTCAGTGGGATGCGCACGCCCTGCTTCGGTACTTCGATACGGATGGGGCGCTCGGAGCTCTGCGTGGTTTCGAAGATTGGATGAATCTTACCGAGCACCAATCGCCCGAATGCCTGGGTCGCTTGCGCCTCCGCCACCAACGGTTGCCGGAGTTGCAACACCCCGTCGCGCAGCTCGCCGTTGACATCGGCGCTGGCTTGGGTGGAACGCAGTTGCAGCGTCAGCGGCCCGGCCATGCGCAACAGTTTTGCAGCGGCCGTAACGTTCGCGACCTCGCCGAGTGTGGCCGCAATCAGCCCGTCCAGCGCCAGCCACTGGTCGATCAGGGCAGTGGGCAACTGCTGCAGTCGGGCGTCGAGATCGATTGACAACCGGTCCGGGGTGAATTCGCCCGCCGGGCTCAGTGCATCGGCCACCCGTCCCGTCACCTGTAAATGACCCGCGCCCTCGGCCTTCGGCGGCGGTTTTGCACCGCCGAGCCGGCCACTGGCCTCGACAGTCACCGGTTGGTCCAGGCGGTCACCCGTCACCGTCGCCTTAAATCCATCGACGCGGAAGTCCCCGCCATCTTGGCGGTTGCGCAGCGCAAGACGTGGGACACCGATCACCGCTTTGAGCGCCGCGCGCGAGGCGTCGAACTTGGCCGGCTTACCCGCACCGGCCAGCGGCCAGCGCATCGCCTCGACGGTGGCCTCTATGGTCGCCGCTTCGCTGAGTTCGTAGCCAGTGTCGGGCGCCGGCCTTGCGTCTCCCGCCGCCGTTCCGGTCAGTGAGGCGTAGCCTCCCGGTGTCAGTGTGAAGCGCAACTTGGCCACCCGGCTCAGACTGACCTCGTCGGCAAATTTGAGTCCGACGTCGGCAGACAACTGTTCGCTCTGGCTCTTCAGCTCCACCGTCCCACCGCGGCCTTCGCCGCCAGTCAGATTGACTTCGGCGTCGACATTGACCGATGGGCCGATCAGGTCATTGAGGCCCGTCCGACCGCTCACCACCTCCAAGAACCCGGTTGGCAGCTTGTCGATCTGTATTTCTGCCGCCACCACGGCGGCGCCCAGGTCCAGTGCACCCCCGTGGATCAGGCGGCTCAGTTTCGCATTGATCTTCAAGTCACCGGCCCCCGCTTGACCGGGCCGCGCGGTCTTGGCACCCAGCGACAACGTCGCCCGGCCTTCGGCCCCCACATAGTCCACGCTGAGATCGGCATTACGCAGGGCGGTCCCCGCGATAGCCCGATCCCCGCCCAGTATCAACGCGTCGATGTGGGCCGTGCCGGCCAGCCGCGCATCCGCCGGAGAGAACGCCACGACCGGCAGCTCGAGCTGATTCAGGCGAAGCTGCACGGCCGCCGGCTTTGCCAGCGAGGGCCCGCCGTCGGACACCCACCCTAAGTGCTTCAGCAGGCCCGGGCTCAAGCTCATGTCAATAGCGGCCGGTTGCTTGAGGGAGGCGCGACTGAAATCCGGTTTGACGCCCATCTGCACATCGCCCTGCAATCCCTCCCCCGCCAACCGCAGACGCGCGGTGATCGCTTGCAGGCCGCCGTCGTGGTCCAGCCCGGTTGTGGCCTCGGCGCGCAGCTCGAGCGGTGAGGCCCGGAGTTCGCCGAGCACGCCGCGCTCAACCTCGGTCAGTCTGGCCGATCCAAGCAAACGGATCGACGACAGCGAATCCGCCGTCAGTTCGACGCGTGTGTTATCGAGCGAGACCCGGCCTAGGTCTGGAATACCGGCCAACACGATTGTTTCGCTGGTCAGCGCACCCTGCACAGCGGTCCGCTCGGGCTGAAACAGCGGCTGTCCCGGAGCGGGACGGGGTCCGGACAGGCGCTCGACACGCAAGACGATGGTCGCCGCTTGTGGCAGGTTCACGGTTTGATCCTTGCTAAGCAGGCGCTCGGCGATCTGTGGCGTGAGGGCATAGCGAAATACGGCAGGACGGGCAAGCGAAAAACTATCATCGAGGGTCAGACCGACGTCTTTGGCCTGCAGCGGACCCGCATCGACGGCCAGCGTCATGTCCACCCGGTTGTTCCCGCTCGACCTGGCCTCCGCATTCAGATCAATCGTCGGCCCGATCAGATCGTTCAGCAGACCACCCAGCGAAAACACCTGGTCCAACAACACGGTCGGCATACCGGTCAAATTAGCTTCGGCGTCGACCCGCAGCTTGTCGAACTGGAGACGGTCCTGCGGATCGAGCAGGCCTTCCAACTTGGCTTGAAGATGCAGTTTACCGGGCTTGTTCTGTGTAACGGGTTCCCCTTCAACATCGATCTTGACGGACTCGGCCAATCGGGCACTGCCAACAGCGGCATTCAGCTTGCGCACGGCAATCTCGCCCAGTTCCGGCGCCCCGCTGAGGCGGATGGGCTGCTCGGCCTTGATGCCAACCTGGAACGCCGTGGCCCCGGGATTGAATCCATCCACCGGTGTCGTCAGGCTATCTACGGTCAGCGTAAGGGGAAAACTCTCGGTCAGACGCAGGGGGGGCTCCCCGTCCGCCGGTTGGACCAAGGCGCCGAACAAGGCAGGCGTTACGGTAAACCGCGCGGTCCCGGGCCGCGTCAACTCGAACCGGCCCTGCTCGGTCCGGCCGGCGAGCTGGATCTCTATGTTCGCGGCGTCGACCGAGGCGCTTAGCTCCTGCTCTGCAGCGGTCCCGGCGGCCATGACGCTCATGTTTATCCGCGCTCCCAGGGCTGTGCTCAACAGACCCTGTAAACCGAGCACACGGT
Source organism: uncultured Gammaproteobacteria bacterium (assembly GCA_947258785.1). Taxonomy (GTDB): domain Bacteria; phylum Pseudomonadota; class Gammaproteobacteria; order Arenicellales; family JAANXG01; genus CAMYJT01. The sequence goes on along the minus strand of CAMYJT010000010.1, from coordinate 48,466 downwards.
CGATGCCGTCCACCGGAAAATCCTTGACCTTCGCCTGCAGGTCCACCTTTGCGGTCTGGGTGCTCAGAGCACCGCCACGCTTGACCAGACCCACGGCCCTCCCGTCCAAGGCAATCTCACCGCTTGCCTCGCCCTGTCGGCTCCGACCTCGCAGGTTGAAGATCAAGGGATCGTCCATCGATGTCAGTTTCAGTCCGCCCGCCAAACCGTCGAACACCACCGGCTCGATCCCTGCCGCCGTAACCGTGATCTGGGCGTCGGTTAGTTCGATGTTGCCGGTCACGGGAAGCACTATTGGACCTGCCGACGCTTCGGTCGGCGCCCGAGGCGCCAGGGCCCGGCGGAGGTTGTTGTCACCCGATTCGTCGACGACCACGTTTACCGCCAGCCCGCGAATCGTGGTGCGGCCTAGGGTCAAACGTTGCCGCAATGCCTGCAGCAGGGTCAATTCGGTGGCCAGCTCCTCGAGGCGGGCGACCGGCTGCCCCGCGGAGTCTTGTACTGTCAATCCCTGGACGCGTTGCCCGCTCAGCCAATTCAATGATATGGACTCGATGGCCACCGAGCCGCTGACCCCGTCGCTGATCGCGTCAG
>CAMYJT010000010.1:0-47839 GCA_947258785.1 uncultured Gammaproteobacteria bacterium | reverse complement strand
GCAGCCGCCGGCGGCCAGGCCGATGCCGCCTAGCGGCGCCGTTGTCACGACTCACGGGCGAGAAAGGTTGTTCGGTCATGCGAATCCTCCGAGACGGACGGGTTTAAGGAGTTCAGACCTTGGACAGGAACAGACCGACGAGGTCGGGGCGCGCGACGATACCCTGCACCTTGCCCGCGTCGTCCGTAACCACGATACGTTTGATTTGATTGGTGTGCATGAGATGCACCGCCCGCTCCAGTGTGTCTCCAGGCTTGATGGTCACCGGGTCCGGCGTCATCAAGTCATCGACGATCGTGCCCATGGTCTTCCGCCCCCGCCCTTTACGCAGCAGGGCGTTCACCGTATCGACGAGGGCAGCGTGCGCCTCAAGGTCGATGGCGGAAAGGAAGTCGGCCTCGGTGACGATGCCGATGAGCTTGCCGTCGACGTCCACCACCGGCAATCCGCTGATCTTATTGTCTACCAACAGTTTTGCCGCTTCCACCAGCGAAGTCCCCTGCCGTACCGTGATGACCTCGGTGTTCATGATTTTCTCGACCCGAGTCGCTCGTGACCGGCGTACCTGAGGAGTCTGACTCAGGTTCTTGCCGAGGAAGCTCATATGGGACGGCAGCAGCGGAACATGGGGCAGATAGCCCGGTAGCAGCATGTGCCAGTACACCCAGTCGAAGGCGATCTTGCCGACATGGTTCATATAGCTCTCCTCCAACAGTGAGAATGGACCCATCCCCGGAACCGGGAAGTCACCCTGTAGGGGTTCGAGATCGTAGTTGAAATCGAGCAACATTGCCTTGTGGTGGCCGGTCTCGATGAAGCAATTGGCATGACCGTCGAAGCTGGGCAACGATTTTTTACCTTCGATCTCGCGCAGGACATTGTTGACGACCGTCTCAGCTTCGAAGTGGGTGACTGAGCCGGCTTTCGAAGTGGCCACGTTGGAGTTGTCGCCGATCACAAACACGCGGTCCGCTTTCCGGCTCTTCAGAGTGCGGGGATCGGTCAGGGCGTAGCCGGTGCCGTCGCCCAGTCCGGCTTCATCGAGCACGCGGGGACCGAGATTGGGTGGGACAATGCACAACAGGTCGTAGTCGAGTGAAGTGCCTTCATAGGCGTGTATCGATTTGTTGTCGGCGTCTACACGCTCGATTGAAAAGTTCGGCACAATCCGTACGCCTTTCTCTTTTGCCGTCTTGGTGAGGACGCTGTTGGCGACGGGTTTGGTAAAGGCGCCGCTGAACGGCGTTACCAGCGTGATATCTATACGATCACGGATTTCTTTAAGCTGAAAGTAATAGTCGGCGAGAAACGCGAACTCGATGGGCGCGACGGGACATTTGATCGGCATTTCGGCGATATTGATAACCAGGCGGCCCTCGTTCATTTCATCCAACGCCTGCTGCATGCGCAAGGCCCCTTCCAGGGAATAGAACGTAAAAGCGTTCCGGCCAAGCGCCTCGGGCAGGCCTTCAACCTCGTCGGGGGCGATGTCGCATCCGAGGGACGAGATCAGCCAATCGTAGTGGTAGTCACCGGCACTGGTTTTAACCCGTTTACCGTCGGTATCAATGGCGGTAATCTCGGCGCGTACCAGGTCAACGTGCTTCGGCAGTGGTTTCTCGATCGGCCTGGCGACGTCCGCCGCCGTTTCATAACCGTACAGACGGAACGGTATGAACAGCAGGCCGGGTTGATACAGGTGCTGCGCGGACTTATCGATAACCGTGATCGCCCAATCACCCCTGTTCAGCTCGTGGCGCAGCATATTCGCAACGATCGTCCCGCCGGTTCCGGCACCGAGAATAAGCAGTTGTTTCATTAATCGTCTCCTGGTGAGCGTGCGCCGTCACAGGATTGCCGGACGTAGACCGGACAGCATCCGGGGCGGTGCAGGAAAAAACCTGTCCAGCCACGCAATAGAAACATCCAAAAGGCTGCGGCGTGCGTGCTACTCATGACGGATCATCGGTGACCGTCGCGTAAAGTGGATACTCGGTCCGCACACCCCGGCCGACAGGTTACGAAAATTCCCCGCCCATGTACATGATTGCAGATCTGCCGGTTGGGCCCGGCCACCAGCTCCAGAAAACCTGCCTGTTGACCGTTCATTCGCGGTTCGCCGTGCCGTGCCGCCGCTCCAAAACGTGATATATTCTTGGCCTTGATGAAGGTCTTACCGAGCAATTGCGGGCACAAGCGCAGGCCCCTTGTCCGGTCGTCCCGGATTTGACATCCAGACACATCAAATCTTCGGCCCCGCCGAATCACGACGACGTTTTATGAAGTTAAAGAGAGCGGTAATGAGCAAAAATACAAAGCTTAGCGCCTGGGTGGAGGAGATACGCACACTGTGCCAACCCGACGCCGTACGGTGGTGTGACGGCACCCGGGCTGAATACGACGAAATGATCTGCGTGATGCTCGCCAGCGGCACCGCGCGGAAACTGAACGACAGCAAGCGGCCAAACAGCATCCTGGTCTGCTCCGACCCGGCAGACGTCGCGCGGGTCGAGGACCGAACCTTCATCTGCTCGAAGTCTAAGGATGCCGCCGGGCCGACGAATAACTGGCACGATCCGGAAGAAATGAAGCAATCGCTGCGGGAGCTGTTTACCGGATCAATGCGCGGCCGAACCATGTACGTGATCCCGTTCAGCATGGGCCCGGTGGGCTCGCCCATTGCACACATCGGCGTACAGATCAGCGACTCGCCCTACGTCGTCGCCAACATGCACATCATGACGCGGGTTGGACAAGCGGTGCTTGATGTCTTGACGGACGGAGACTTTGTGCCTTGTCTGCATTCCGTCGGTGCGCCGCTGGAGAACGGCGCAGCAGACGTCCCGTGGCCCTGCAACGCGGACAATAAATACATCGTGCACTTTCCCGAGACTCGGGAAATCTGGTCGTTCGGCTCCGGGTACGGCGGCAATGCGCTGCTCGGTAAAAAGTGCTTCGCGCTGCGCATCGCCTCGGCAATGGCCCGGGACGAAGGGTGGCTGGCCGAACACATGTTGATTCTGAAACTCACCAACCCGCAGGGGGTGTCGCGCTACGTCGCGGCGGCCTTCCCCAGCGCCTGCGGTAAAACCAATCTCGCAATGATGAACCCGACCGTGCCGGGGTGGAAATGTGAGACCATCGGCGACGACATTGCGTGGATGAAGTTTGGCGACGACGGCCGGCTGCACGCCATCAATCCAGAGGCGGGATTTTTTGGTGTGGCCCCAGGCACGAGCATGAAGTCCAATCCGAACGCCATGCTCACGCTCAAGGAGAACTGTATCTTCACGAATTGCGCGTTGACGCCGGACGGTGACGTGTGGTGGGAGGAGATGACCGACGACCCGCCGCCGAGACTCACCAATTGGATGGGACACGAGTGGCACCCACACGCCGAAGCCCACGCGGCTCACCCCAACGCGCGCTTTACCGCGCCGGCGCGACAGTGTCCGGTGATCGCCCCAGAGTGGGAGGACCATAATGGTGTGCCGATCAGCGCCATCCTCTTTGGTGGACGCCGCGCCACGGTGGTACCGCTGGTGCACGAGGCACGCGACTGGCAGCACGGCGTATTCATCGGCTCGATCATGGGCAGCGAAAAGACCGCTGCTGCGACCGGCGCCATCGGCATGGTGCGGCGGGATCCGATGGCGATGCTGCCGTTTTGCGGTTACAACATGGCCGACTACTGGGCACACTGGCTCTCGCTCGGCCAACGCGACGGTGTGGTGCTGCCCAAGGTTTATTACGTGAACTGGTTCCGGAAGGACAAGGACGGCAAGTTTTTGTGGCCAGGTTTCGGCGAGAACAGCCGAGTGCTGAAGTGGGTCTTCGAACGTTGCGAAGGGACGGCGGACGCAACGGAGACACCCATCGGTTACGTCCCGGCCAACGGCGCGATGGATTTCGACGGATTGGCTGTCCCGCCGGCGCGGCTGGAAGAACTGTTTCGCATCGATATAGAAGGCTGGCTGGCCGAAACCATCGGCGTCCGCGATTACTACCGTAATTTCGACGACCACGTGCCGCAGGCGCTGCTCGAGGAACTCGACAACCTCAAGGCGCGCCTCGAGGCTATGATTTAAACAGGGTTCGCCGCAGCGCCGGGCGCCAGCCCAAGCGGCGGCACAGGTATCGATGTAAACCAAGCACGGCACAGGGAATGGGGTCGGCGTGGACAATACCGACCCCATTTGCTTGACCGGCTGGTTTTCAACGGGAAGCAAATCGGCGCAATGGCCTGGTGCAGTAATGCAGGTTCAGTGGGTCGCCAGCAGCCACAAACCGGCGAGGATCACCGAGGCGGCGGCGAGCCGCGGTGCGAGCCGACCTTCGGACAGGAATCTCGTGCCGAGGACCACCACAATCAGGACACTCACTTCCCGGGCCGGCGCCACATAGCTGACCGGTGTAAAGGTCAGCGCCGTCAGCACTAAGATGTAAGACAGCGGACACAGGATGGCAACCCCGATCGCGGCACGGTGGTGAGCACGCCACACTGCTATGACCCTTGCCCGCCGCCTGGCGGCGTATGGCGCCAGGAATAGCGTGCGGCCCAGGTTGGCGCAGTAATCCAATACCAGAGGCGGTATGAGCAGGCTGCGCACGGCATAGCTGTCCCATAAGGTGTAACTGCCGATGAACAGTCCGGTGAACACCCCAAACACGACTGAGTTTCGGATGCGGTGCCCGCGTACTGCCGATGCCCCCCGAGTGAGGAAAAACGCACCGACGATGATACAAGCACCGCCCACCAGCGCCAGTACCGTCGGCCGTTCTGCAAACAGGACAATGGCAGCGAGCGTCGCAACGGACGGTCCGGTCGCTCGCGCCAGCGGATAGACGAGCGACAAATCGCCTCGGCCGTAACCGGTCTGCAGCAACAGGAAGTAGCCGAGGTGCAGGCCGGCGCTGCCGAGGCAGAACAGCAGCTCCGTCGGTCCCAGCACCGGCCGCAGGAAGATCAGGGTGGCTATGAACAGGGGCAGATAAAAGAGCGACGACAGAGCGGCAAACAGCCAGACGAATATCGCCCCTCCCGCAGCTCGCTTAGCGAGATAATTCCAACCCGCATGCACAAACGCAGCAATGAGAATCAGCGCCAGGGCAAGCCCGGTCATGAATTTGAGCGGACGGGCGGGCCAAGCATCACCACCGGCTTATTCAGAAACCGGGGTCATAGTGACTGACCGCGCGCTCACTGTGGCGTCGGCATAGCGACCGCACGCCCCTCGCCCCGTATCCGGCGCAACAGGGTCAGCGCCAAGGTCAGCAGCGACGGCATAAAGGTCAGCGTGACCAGGGTGGAAAACAGCAGACCGAACAGCACAATCGCGCCCAGTCCCCGGTACAGCTCGGTGCCCGCTCCGGGATAGAAAACCAACGGCGATAAACCCGCCACCGTGGTCACCATGGACATTATGATCGGACGCAGGCGGGTGCTCACCGCTTCACTCACGGCATCAACGACACACATCCCGCCGTTACGCAGATTGGTGACCGTACGTTCAACGATCAGAATCGGATTATTGACTACGGTCCCAATCAACACCAGAAAGCCGAGCATGGTAATCATGTCGAAAGGCTGGTGGATGGGGTACAGACCCACCTTGTCGAGATGGGCGCCGCCGAGGTTGAGCAGATAGAGTCCCGCGATACCGCCGCTAATCCCAACGGGCACGCTGGTCATGATGAGTAATGGGTAGCCCCAGTGCGAGAACACTGCGACCATGAGCAGATAGGCGATCAACAGGGCGACAGCGAAATTCTCCGACAGGGCCGTACGGGTGGCATCCAGGCGGTCGCTGGCGCCGCTGATCTGGACACTGATCTCCGGCGGCAGTTCGCCGGAGAGTTTCATCCCCTGGATGATCTCCTTGCGTACGGTCTTTACGCCTACCTCCAGCGGGATCTCCCGCGGCGGGATGACGCCCAGGGTGATGGTCCGGTCGCCGTCTACCCGCCGAATGGTCTCCGTGTTGACTGTCTCCACGAGCTCGGCAATCGCGCTGAGCGGCACGGCCCCGCCCCGCGGCGAATACAACATGATCCGACTGAGGTCCTGAGGGCGTTCGATGTTGCCCGCGGTGGAATAGAGAAAGACATCAATTTCGTCGTCATCCAGAAAGAAGTCGTCCACGTAAGCCCCGTCACTGTAGGCCCACACGGCATAGCCCAGCTCCCCTGCGCCGATCCCCAGTTCCGCCGCCCGCTCCCACTCGGGTCTCACCTCGAGCATCGGTTGTCCCATAGTTAGGGTGGACGGGGCGGGCCGCACCCTCGGCTTGTCGAAGATCTGCCGAGCCTTGGCGAATACCTTTTGACCTGCCGCGAACAACGACTCCAGGTTGGGGCCGCTGACTTCGACGTTGATGCTGCGGGTGCCGCCCCAATTACCCGAAAAGATTGAACCGCGGGACGAGAAGCTGCGCAATCCCGGCTGTTCTTTAGTCTTGGCGGTGGCCACCTCCATCAGCGCATCCGTGTGCCGGCGTTCGGTTGCTTCGCGCACCGTAAAAACTCGATTCTCGTTGACGAAGCCAATGGTGAAATTCAGCGCTGGAATCGACCGCTGACCACGCTCGAACAATGCGGGGTCCGCGCCCACCTCGGGAATGAAATATCGGTCCACCTCGCGGAACGCGCCGCGCATGACGTGTATGTTGTAGCCCGGTGGTGCGAACATCATGGTAAAGATCTTCGACTCCTCCCCCTCCGGCAGGTACTCCGCGTCCGGGGTCAGGTAATGCATGATGGCGCCCGCCGCGCTGAGCACCACCACGATCACGGTCAACGGTTTGACGACGCCGCTGACCTGCCAGCGCACACTGGTAATCACCCACTTCGCAATATCTCCACCCAAGCCGCCGACATGCGTATCTTTGCGCTGTGCACTGGCCGGTTTGTTCAACAAGCGGCTGCAGGCGGCGGGCACCAGGGTGATGGCCACCAGCATGGACATAAGAATCGACGCCGAGATGGCAACGGCGATGTCCGAATAAAGTTGTCCCGCTTCCTCCTTTACAAACATGACTGGCAAGAAAACGCAAACCGTGGTCAATGTGGACGCCAATACGGCCGGCCAGACCTCTCTGATGCCGTCCAAAGCCGCACGCAACCGCTCCTTGCCCATGGTCAGGTGACGGTCGATGTTTTCCAGCACCACGATGTTGTTGTCCAGCGTCATACCGATGGCGAACGCAACCCCGGCCAGTGAGATGACATTGATGGACCGCCCGGCAAGCAGCAGGCCGAGAAACGCGGCGATCGTGCACACTGGTATACCGATCGCACCGATCAATGTGGCGCGTACCGAACGAAGAAACAGGAACAACACCAAGACTGCGAGAGCCGCGCCGATTGCCAGGTTGCGTTGAACGATTTTCACGGCGTCGGTCACGTAGACCACGTCGTCCGCGTTACGCACCAGCCGCAGCCCCCGCTCCTTGAGGACACCATTGTTGAGCTGCTCTACGGTTGCCAGCACGTCTCGCTTGATCTGAATGACATTGGTGCCGATCTGGCGGCGTACGGAAAACGCAAGAACCGGTTTACCTTCGGCATACGCGTAGGAACGCACTTCGGCGAAGCCGAGTTCAGCGTAGCCGATGTCGCTCAGACGGACGAATACTCCACCCTGCTCGGCCACCACCAGATCGTTCAACTCATCGATGGACTGGAAGCGACCGATCGTGCGCAGCAGGTATCGGCGCTTTCCGCTGTCTAAGTCGCCCCCGGAGACATCCCGGTTGCGGGTACGAATGGCATTGCGGACATCGGTCAGTCGTATGCCGCGTTCGGTGAGCTTGACCGGATCCACGTACACTTTGACCTGGCGCTCGGCGCCGCCCCGCATGCCCACGCTCGACACACCAGGGACCCGTTCCATCGGCGTTTGCACGTGTTCCTCCGCCCAGTCCCGCAATGCCAGGATGTCGGTTTCTTTGAACTGCCCGCTCTCCGGGCGCAGTTTGAAATACATGAAGGAGTTGGAGGAAAAGGCCTCGGGCTTAATGCTCGGTTGCTGCACATTCTCCGGATAGCTGGGCACTTGCGACAAAGCGTTGTTCACATTGAGCAGTGCTGCATCGATGGAAATCGTGTGTGGGAACTCCAGTTCGATTTCCGCCCGGCCGGTGTTGGCCGTCGCCACCATGCGCTCCAGACCCGGGATCCGGCTCAGGAATTGTTCCTGTTCGACCAAAATCTCCTTCTCGACGTCCTGGGGCGCCGCGCCGGGCCAGGTTGTGCGCACCGATATTACCCGTGCATCGAGATCGGGAATCATCTGCACGGGTACATTGAAGATTGACACTATGCCGAAGAGCGTCAGGATTAATACCGTGACCGTCAGGATTACCGGCTTTTCGATGGCGAAACGAAACATTGTGCTTGTCTACCTGTCGGGGCTCTCCGCGGGAGGCTCGCGCAGACTTACCAATTGTCCGGAGTGCAGCCGCTCGTTGCCAAGGAACACAATGCGATCACCCGGCGCGAGACTGTCGCCCAGGACCTCGAGCCGATCCCCGTGCGCGCGGCCGATCCGGACGGAAACCGCAACGACCTTGAGACCTTGCTCACTGGGCTCAATTCTCCATACCTGCCGGCTGCCGTCGACCTGCGTGACGACCGAATCGCGAGGGACGACGATGGCCGGTTGGGCGTTGCCTTTCAACTCGACGAACACCCGCGCCGACATGCCTGGGGCAAGCAGGTGCTCAGCGTTGGTGATGTCGATCAGCAGTGGAAAGCTGCGTGTCGATTCGCTGCCCGCCACCAGTCGCGCAAATACCGTCCCGGCGAAATTCCGCCCGGGCAAGGCATCGAAGCGTACCCGTGCCTTGGCGTCCGGTCCGACCTGGGTGTAATAACGCTGGGGCAGGGCCGCCTTGATCCGCAGCGTGTCGATGGCGACGAGTTCGATCATGGCGGTATCGGTTTTTGCCCATTGTCCTTCTTCAACGTGTTTGCGGATGACCATCCCGGCAAACGGGGCGGTGACCGTGTGCCTGGCCAGCAGCTCTTGGCGACGCTCGAGTTCCGACCGCTCGCGCGCCAGGACCGCGGCCGCAACCTCCACGTCGGCCTTCGCTCCGTCCAAGGACGATACAGAGACGTGTTTTTTCTTATTCAGCTCACTGAGTTCATTACGCCGCCGCACCGCATCTGCATATCGGGCCCGCGCCTCGTCCACCCGCGCCCGGGCGGAGTTGATCTCGATCTCCGCCAGCCGGCGCTCCAGGGCAACCAACCGGTCGCCGCGCTTAACCCACGACCCCTCGTCCACAAAAACGCGCGTCACCAAGCCTTCGAGCCGCGGTGAAATCCTGGCCTCCCGGTGGGCAATCGAAGTGCCGGTCAGGGCGACCTCCTCGCGCAGCGTCTCTGTTACCACCTCGACCGCCGTGACCGGACTGCCCGGTGGTTGGGCGCGGAGGGTGTGCGTCAGTAAGCTTCCGCTTACGCCGATTAAAACCGTGATAGTGATGTGGACAAATCTTGGCATCCAATCGTCCTCATGTGCACAGCGTCCCGCAAACCCGGACCTGCTCCGGGTGCCCATTAGCATGACGTGCATTCTCGCATATCCCGTCACAGTGGTGGCTTCCGGCGGTACGGGACCCGACGTGTGTTGGACCGCCGTCGCAAGGCTACGATTCGAACTCCTGTCCATCCTTGGCTGGCGGCGCCATACCGAATGCCACCAGTGCCCGATGCTCGACCGGCGGTCCCGGCGCTAGCCGAACCAGATCCGGCGCATCGTTACCGTAGCCATGATCCATTGTAAGCTTCCTGCGATGAAATGCCGCTACACTGCCGGCAGCGATGATCAACCCGAACCGACGCTATGACGTCTTATGCCAGCCACTTTCTTGACAGACGCTGTAGTGTCAAGTAAGCGGTGAAAAACGCGACCACACCGTAGGTCGTGTGCAGCAGGACATCGCCCAGAGCCGCCAATGTGACGGCAAACACGGCGTAACCGACTATCGACACTCCGACAATACTCCTGCGAAGAAAAGACGAGCGATTTCGAAGCACCACTGCTATCCAGGCCCCGGCAGCAGCGAGAACAACCATTACTACAATCTGCCCAAACGGGCCGAGCGGTCGGGCGATACGTTTTGTTGCAAGCGTATTAATTGCGTCCGCATACAATTCGTAGCCATAACGCCGTTCCAGCTTCAATCCAACTGCGACGGTGAACTCATCTTGTTTTGTCTCGAACCCTACTATCACGGTGCGTCCCTCGAACATGCTGGACGGAACCTGATCGGCTAAAACCTCGTGGAGCAGCACACGCCGATCCTTAGCGCGCAGATTCTCAATCGGAGAGAGACGCAAGAGCAATGCCGCAGTTGTCGTTTGGGGCATAAGGGCCTTACACCCCGATTGTGCTTGTCGCACCGGGTCGAACATCGAGAACAAAACATCATCATTTGACGAGCCACGTGTCCTAAGTCTGTGCGGTGACGAGATCTTGTCGACCGCTTCGACGACAACAGGACCCCGGTATCCAAGCAATGCCAAACTCGGTAATTCACTGACCAACGCCTCGCGCAGTGGCCCGGCTGATTCAATGTTGAATGCAATCGGCATCGCCACGGCGTAGCCCAGGCGCCGGCCGACACACGCCAAGCCGACGCCACTGGCTGTTTCGGCGAGTAGCGGCACCGTTCTAGGCCGATTACCAGTCAGCTCCGTAAATCCGAAAAAGACATGTGTCCCCGCCGCCACCGCGTTTCGAAACGCCCGCGCCAGCGCTCCATCCGACGACCGTGGCTGGTGAAAATAAAGATCGAAAACAATCGCGCTGGCACCAGCGGCGACCAACTTCTCCACCAGCTTCCCGTACACGGCGCGGGTCCCCTCCTGCCGCGGATCAACGGAGTCGGGAATCGCGACCAGTGCAATATTCGCTTCAAGTGCGGGGGGCGCAATAACGTCGGCGAGTGCCAGAGTCCAAGTGGTGGTTCGTGTATCCAAGGTGAAAAAATCCAGAATACCGATCCATGCTAATAAGAAAACTGCCACTGCAATGACCGGGATGCTCCATTGTTTTGCCTGGCTTATGCGGCGCAGTCCCCGCTCAAATCGTAATCTGTCACGCAGACCTGCGCCGGTGACCTGGGCGATAAGCGTTTCAAGCCCCGCTTCGAAAGTCTCGTGTTGTATGGCGGTCGCCTGCATGTCTGCCAGTGAGGCAAGTGGTTCAGGTAATGATTCTTTGTCCAGGGGCGGCACACCTTCAAGCAGTACCGGCACGACCCGCTTATCCCTGACTAACGCCTCCTTGACCTCCCATCGAGTGACATCCTGCGGATCATCGAGTCGACGCTGGCCCTGATCATCGGTCATCGTCAGCCATTCTCGACCGATGAGCACGAGCACGACGTCTGCAACGTCAAGGTGTTCCGTCAATGCCGTTCGCCAGTCTTCTCCAAGCTGAATACCCTCTACGTCCATAAATACATCCGCGTTGGGAATGGCATCACGCAGCCGGTCGCACAAGAGTCTCGAATAACCCGAACTTTCGTTGCGCCGGTAGCTGATAAATATCCTTGTTGTTTTTGTCGCGCCCATATATCGTTTAAGCCACACCAACAATGCGTGAATAGCTACATTGATCTTGTCCATGAACGGGGAGTACAGTATACGTCCAAGGAAAGCTATTTTGATCGTCCGCCGCGTTTCAGGCGGCGGGTCTTCAACATCGCCTGGATCGGCTGTGTACGAGCCCAAAGCGATGTCGGACCAGGCACCCGGCCGGCAAGGCGGTGTCGATAGGAGGACAAGTCGATGGAGCAAACATCTACGAAGTCTGTTTTTACGTCTTCACCTGCAGACCCCATCATTCCCCCCCCCAAGAATACAAAAATCCTCAGCAGCGCAAAGAGTCTGAAATCATTCGCACTCGGTTTGTGCGCCGTACTGAGCGTTGCATGCGCCAGCGATGGCCTAGACAAAGAGACCTTGGGCGCCGTGACTGGGGCGGTGCTCGGTGCAGCCATCGGTAACCAGATTGGCAGCGGCAGCGGCCGAACGCTCGCGACGGGGGCGGGCCTCATGCTCGGCGCGCTGGCCGGGAGCCAGATTGGACGCCGACTCCATGAGAAAGACCGCCTGGCTCAAGCTGAAGCAACCGCCGCGGCGCTCGACAAAGATGAACAGAACGAGGCGACGTGGAGTAGTCATGATTCAAGTGTTACGGGTACTGTCGAGGCTGGTCCAATCGAAGCTGATCAACAGGTCAACCGTCAATGCCGTCATGTCAAGCAAAGAGTGGTTCTGGAGGATGGGACACAGATGGACGAAGAGCTTGAGTTCTGCCGCGTGCCGGATGGCCCATGGGAGCGTGTTGTCTGAACTCGGAGTTGGGCATCCGGCTCCGTCAATCTGCGTTCCAGCGCCGGTGCCGGCCGCCCGATCCTACCGCCATCATCCGGGACAAACGGTGCGGCACGCGGGTTAGCCTAATGATGAACCGTCTGAGCGGGGTAATCGCCGTTGTAGTCACATGCGTACTGACCGGATCGTCACCGGTCTACGCCGCGGGGGATGTTTCGGCGGGTCGGATCGTCCTGCGCGGTGCCGTGAAGGTCAATCACAAGGCAAGCCGGGACGACTTTACCGACATTCTCATTGTCAGGAATGGTAGATCGATTCAGGCCGAGCCCGCGATGACGCTTCGCCCGGGCGATATTCTTGCCACTGGCCGGCTGCAAGCGGTCATCACCTTTAACGGAGACGAAGCGGAAGTCATTGTCGGTGACAACAGCCAGATCGATATCCTGAATCCGTCGATTCGCGCCGTGGTGGGTGAAGTCGTCGTCAAGATTAAGGAAACAGTTACTGACGCGCTCGATGCAACCCGCGAACTGTTTCGCGTTGAGACCGAGTTCGGTCCGGCAGCGGCCGAAGGCACAATTTTTTACGTGAAAGTTGACACCGAAAGGATAGGCATCCGGGTGTTCGAGGGCCGCGTGCGCGTGGATCCTGTTGCCGAAGGCGCGCAACCGCTTCGGCTGCAGCCCGGAGACATTACCATCATGCGTCGCAACGAAATTCCCACGAAGCGTTCTATGAGCGAGGATCAGATCAATGAAGTCCTATCTAAAGTGCGCCGTGTAGAAAGAGCAATCAGTCCGTATACCGGCCGACGCATAAATCACCCGCCTGCCCCGCCGTTGGCACCCCCGGCGAAAGAAAAACTGGTTCGCGAGGTACAGCGTCTATTACTATCGCTGGGTTACGATCCAGGCCCTGTTGACGGTAAGGAGACTCAACACACCCTCGCCGCCGTCACAGAGTTCAAGCGCGATCAGTATTTACCGGGGCTACCGCGCATCGACCAGCAACTTCTCACCGCACTAAAACGGGCCAAGGCCGAACTCGACAGGCGGCGACCGCTAGAACCCATCGACCGCGGATCCGTGGCTGGGCTCGAAACACCGCCGGGCGGCAAGGTGTATGGCCACGGTGTGATGACACTTGACGGACTTATCGAGTGCATCCGTCTTCGCCAGCGAATACAAGCGCTCGATTCCAATCTGGAGCAACCACGGGCCGCGTATAAGGCGGAGAAAGCACAGCTCGATGCCCTTGACCGGCAACTGGCGCGCAGTCGTCAGAACCTCGACCGAACAGATGAGAGCGCGGTCAAGCGCTACAACGCCGAGGTGGCCCGCCGCGACAGTCGTATTAAACGTTTCAATAAGCAAGTCGAAGAACTCAATGCGCGCCAGGCGCCTTTACGCAACCTAAACGAAACGTGGATGCAGCGGTACAACAAGCAGCGTTACTACATTGACGATATGGTGGCGGCGCGCGATACGCTGCGTCTCGATTATGTTCCAGGCCGCGCTTGTGGCCGTTAGTTTTACGCGGCTCCGGCAAGCGTAAAGGTGAACAGCCTGATGATCGGGGCACCATGATTGCATCACGGTGCAGAGCATAATTAACAACATTATTCAGTATCAATCGGCGTTCAGTTGATGATGCGGTTCGGCATCGTAACGGCAAGACCGTGCTGTGGTTCGACATTCCAGATCAAATGGAATACCATATTCGAGACTGGTTTTCCGGCGCAAATAACGAAAAATGTTGGCCGCTGGCCGGGAATCTTCGAATTGAACACCCAGAACGACTCCACTTTGCCTGTCCTGTACACGAATGGCGGATCATAGCGGCGCATCATCGTGGGCATATCGCATTTTCCCGGCGCTCACTTGGCTGGGTGAACTAACCGATCGCCGCGTCCTGCGCACCGATGTCTTGGCCGGCGTTACCGTCGCGCTGGTCCTGATTCCGCAGTCCATGGCCTATGCACAGCTTGCCGGCTTGCCGGCCTACTACGGCCTGTACGCCTCGTTTATGCCGCCGATGATCGCCGCTCTGTTCGGGTCATCCCGGCAATTGCAGACTGGGCCGGTGGCAATCGTTTCGATTATGACTGCGGCGGCGCTGGAACCTCTGGCAACCGCCGGCAGCGCCAGTTTTGTCGCCTACGCCATCATGCTGGCTGTGATGGTCGGCCTGTTCGAATTATCACTGGGCCTATTGCGTCTGGGGGCGATAGTCAATTTTCTGGCCCACCCGGTAATTATTGGCTTCACCAATGCCGCCGCCATTATCATCGCCACCTCCCAGATGAGTAAGCTTTTTGGCGTGTTCGCCAACAAAGGCGATTATTACTTCGAGACAATCTGGAACGTTGTCCGGGTGGTGTTCACCGATACCCATTGGCCGACCCTGGTGATGGCCGTGCTTGCCTTTGTCATCATGCTTGGTGTCCGCCGCCTTAATCCGCGCCTGCCCAATGTCTTGATTGCGGTGGCCATCACCACGTTTGTTGCTTACTACCTCGAATTTGAACGCGCCGAGTCCATCAAGCCCGCACAGGTCGTCAATACCATGGTGCGGACGCTAATAGCGGAACAGCTTTCTTCCAGACAACAATTGGCACGGTTAGACCACGAAATTGCCGCCGCCAACAGCAGATTTACCGAAGTACAGGCAACGCTGGGCACAGGGGGAGCGGAGTACCTCGATTCCCGCCATCGGCTGGACACCTTGCGTCTGCACAAGGAACGCCACCAGAAAGCCATCAAGACGGAACTGACCGAGATCAAGGAGCTCCGATTTCGCCGGGCGGCCGCACAGGGGGACACCCCGGCGCGTTATTATCTCACCGGCGAATTGCCGGCGGGCGTGACCGATGATGGACACGCGTGGCGGGTGGTTAAGTTCGCTACCGACGGCACGCTGGCAATGAGTGGCGGTGGTGCAGTGGTCGGCAACATTCCCCGCGGTCTGCCGGCGCTCAAAGCACCGTCCATTGACCTTGGTGTAGTGGCGCAATTGTTTCCTGCAGCCATTACCATCGCCCTGCTCGGCTTTATGGAAGCGATTTCCATTGCCAAGGCGATGGCGACCCGCACCAAGCAGCGCGTCAACGCCAACCAAGAGCTCATCGGTCAGGGCGTGGCGAATATCGTCGGCGGCTTATTTCAAAGCTACCCGGTATCCGGATCATTTTCCCGATCGGCTGTTAACATCGGTGCCGGCGCATTAACCGGATTTTCGTCGGTGGTCACCAGCTTGATCGTCGTAGTCGTACTGTTGTGGTTAACGCCCTTGCTGTATCACCTGCCGCAGGCGACTCTGGCGGCCGTCATCATGATGGCCGTGTTCGGGTTGATTAATCCGGGCGTCTTCAGACATATCTGGAAGACCCATCGTAGTGACGGTGTTGTGGCTGTGCTCACCTTTGTTCTGACCCTGGCGCTGGCGCCGCACCTGGATTATGGCATTCTCATGGGCGCGGGTATGGCGCTGGCGCTGTACCTGCTGCGGACCATGCGCCCACGGGTGGTGATCCTGGGACGGTACCAGGACGGCACGCTGCGTGATGCGGAGCTTCACAACCTTGAGACCTGCCCGAATATCTCCATGATCCGGTTTGACGGCTCGTTATATTTCGCCAATACCAGTTACTTTGAAGACAAGGTGCTGGAACGCAGCTCACAAAAGCCGGATCTGAAATATCTCATCGTTGACGGGGCCGGTATCAATCAGATCGATGCCTCCGGTGAGGAAATGCTGACCGCCATGGTGGAACGCATGAAAAGTATCGGCGTAAGGGTAATCTTTACGGAGTTTAAACGCCGGGCCTACGAGGTACTGAAGCGCTCGGGATTCCTGGACAAGGTTGGTGAAGAACTTTTTTTCCGCAGCGTGGAGCACGCGCTGCGCCATATCTGGCGGGAACTGGGCGACGATCATGTCGACACCTGTCCCCTCAACCCGCTACGCCAGATGGCGCAGGATTAAGATCTCGAAATCCCCATAATAAACGCGAGGATTTCCTCCGGGCGGTTCGTATTCAGGCGGGGCAGACTGGTATCGATTGTGCCCGGACTGTCAGACGCTACGGCGACGATGGTCTCGTCGCCGGGAAACAGAAACGGGCTGCCCAGATCCGCACGATGAACCTCTATCTTCGGAATCGGTTCATGTCTGAGGCCCTCCACCAGAACCAGGTCCACGTCGTCCAGATCCAGCCGGCCAAGCAAATCGTTGAACGGTGGATCGTCGTCGTTTTCCGGGGTTTCCGAAATCAGGGCCCAGCGCTTGCGCGACGCCACCAGGACCTGGGCGGCACCGCTTTTCCTCATCTCATAGCTGTCTTTGCCCGCATGATCGATGTCAAAGCTGTGGTGCGCATGCTTAATCACCGCGACCCGGAGACCCCGCTCCCGCGCCAGGCGAATCAGCGCCCGCAACAGCACGGTCTTCCCGGCGTTTTTCTGATAGGCGACAATTCCAATTACAGGCCGCTTTAGGTTATCTATATAACTCATTGTATTATATATATTTATGTCATGTATCGTGTATAGTTTAGCGGGCATCCAATCGAGGCCTAAGCTGCCTGACGGTTACCGCCATGAGCCGTAAAGCGGATTGGGAAATATGAACAGATCGACGCCAATTCTGCCGGAGGCCTGGTGTGGATTCCGGGCGAGTTCCTGTTGTTCAAACTTCGGAAAGTCCTGAATGTTATCGCCGAGATACATGACCACATCGTGTGGCTGCCGCCATGATTTCCGTACCCGTAAATTGTCAGTATCGGCCCAGCATAACTCAGCCTTACCCTCCATCAACAACCGTCTCCGGCGATCCTTGTCGTTCTTGTACCCATAAGTCTTCCATTCATGCGGGTTCTGTCGCCGCCGATCCATCGCTGTCCGGCCCAAAATACACACCGTTTCTGGGTCCACCGTTATCCCCCGGCTCCGCAGGTTGTTCAGCGTATGTCCGGCATGACGGCGATGGTCTCGGTTGGTGATGACGGCGATCTTGCCGCCTCGTCCGACTACCGTTTCAAAAAAACGCGCAACTCCCGGTAATAATTCAGCGGCCTCGCGGCGCACCCAGTCGTCCAAGATCGCATAGGCGAACGGCCGGAAGGTCAGCTCGCTCTCTACTTCGAGCTGTGCATTCTGCAGAATCGTCATATCCGCATCGATTGACACCACCCACGGTGTGGTGTGTCCCTGACGTTGTCGCTCGGCGGCGATCTCGGCTACCCGCCGGCCGGCCTGTTCGTAGATCGCGAGCACCAGGGTCCGATACTCCGCGGAGCGGCGGACCCACTGCAGCCCGGGTTGGAGCCCGTCGTTGAGCACAAGGTCGACGGAAACCGGGCAGTGATCCGACGGCCGCGTCTCCCAGGATTCCGCGTACGGCATAATCCTCAAGGTGTTTTCCCGCACCATCAAATCGGTCCCTCGGTCCAGCACAATATGATCGATCAACTCCGGATACCGCGGATGACAACCCGAGCCGAGGTGGTCGGCCGTCGCTCGCTCCAGATCGGCCGCCGGAGTGGGTTGATTGTCATCAATTTCGCGCCAGAATTCGTCCCCCGGGAGATTCAGCTGCCGGTTGAAGTCACCGAGAATAATGAAGCGCTCGCCGCGCACGGCATGGCGATCGATCCACCGCTCCAGTATCGGCAGTTGCTCGGCTAACACGGCACAATTCGGGTTCGAGGGGCTGGCGTAAAGCGGACCGGAGAAACAATGAGATGAGTATTTCCACGCCCCAGCGCGTGCCGGACACACCGAGCTCCTGGAGATCCGCAAGACGCACGTAGGGGAGATGCTTGTTGATGGCAAATCCCACGCGCTGGGGGATGAGAAATCGCCCGGTGAGATCCCGGCACTCCGCGCGGTCACCTTGGGGTCTTCCGGAAATCTCGATACGGTAAATAGCCGGATCAAACACCCGCTGTGCGGCCGCTACACTTTCGACCTCTTGAAACGCGACGATATCGGCATTCAACTTCCGCGCGTAATGGCGCAGCCTTGCATAATCCTTTTCAACTCTGGGTCGGCACCCGGTTCCGTCGCGCTCCGCGAGATGTTCCATATTCCAGGTGGCAACCCTGACCGTCTCAGCCTCGACACCGCCTACGGCGCATATCGCTGATGTGAACACAAACACCGCGACAGGTACAAACCGGACGATGTGGCGAATCATCTCTCGAGTTCCAGATCAAAGACCAGGCTGTCGTGATGCAGCAAAGTATAAAATAAGGTGCGGGCTTGGTGGCAATCAATGACTCATCTGGAAATTGCCACGTTTCGCGGCTGTTTTCCGGCCCGCAGCCGTGTACAGCACTCGATGCGCTATCATTCTCAACCACAGAGAAACGCCGATTTCCTTAATCAAACCAGATGGAGCAGCGGGATATGCATGTCACCGAGTCTCTCCTGCACGCGTTGAAGGCTCACGGGGCACAGGAAATATTCGGAATACCTGGCGATTTCGCCTTGGATTTTTTCAAGGTCATCGAGGATTCCGGGATCCTGCCCCTGTACACATTGAGTCACGAGCCCAGTGTCGGCTTCGCCGCGGATGCCGCGGCTCGCTTGAATTGTGGTTTGGGTGTGGCCGCCGTCACCTATGGTGCCGGTGCGCTGAATATGGTCAATCCCGTGGCGGCGGCCTACGCGGAGAAATCACCGGTGGCCGTGATTTCCGGCGCGCCGGGCGAGCAGGAGGAACACTCCGGGTTGTTGCTTCACCACCAGGCCAAGACCATCGACTCGCAGTCATTGATATTCAAAGAGGTGACCTGCGATCAGGTAAAACTGGATCACGCAGAGCGCGCAGCCGGTGATATTGCCCGCGTGCTGAAAAACTGCAGGCAAAACTCGCGGCCGGTGTACATCGAATTGCCCCGCGATCAGGTGTTCAAACCAAGCCAGCCAGTGTCAAACCTACCCCTGCCGCAGCCGGACCCCGACGCATTGGCGGCCTGTGTGGAAGAAGTCTGCAACAGGCTGGACACGGCCAAGGCTCCGGTGCTCATGGTCGGTGTCGAAATCCGGCGTTATAGATTGGAACAAAAGGTGGCCGAATTAGCGCAAAAACTCGCTTTGCCGGTGGTCACCAGCTTTATGGGACGCGGTTTGTTGGCCAGTGCCGGGGCACCCTTACTCGGCACGTACATGGGCATCGCGGGCACCCCGGACATCACCCGCCGTGTCGAGGATTCCGATGCACTGCTGCTGCTGGGGGTTATCTTGTCAGACACTAATTTCGGTGTCTCCAAGAAACAGATAGATCTCCGCAAGACCGTACAGGCGGTGGATGGTCAGGTCAGCCTCGGTTTTCATGTTTATCCCGGAATTCCACTCGATGCCCTGGTCGACGGATTGCTGAACTGTGTCTCGTCCCGTCAACCTAAATCCGGGATCAAACCGGCGGTCAGTTATCCGCGCGGCCTGCAAGCCGACGACCATACCGTCACGCCCACCGACATCGCCCGGGGTGTCAACGATCTAATGTTGGATCACGGCCGTATGCCCATCGCCGCCGACACGGGGGATTGCCTGTTCACGGCGCTGGAAATTGAAAATACCGAATTTGTCGCCCCCGGGTACTACGCCACCATGGGATTCGGGGTACCGGCAGGCCTGGGCATCCAGGCAACCAGCGGGCAGCGGCCACTGATACTGGTTGGCGACGGTGCGTTTCAAATGACGGGCTGGGAGCTCGGTAACTGCAGCCGCTACGGGTGGGACCCTATCGTGCTCGTGTTCAACAATAGCAGTTGGGAAATGTTGCGCGCCTTCCAACCCCAATCCGGGTTCAACGATCTGAGCGAATGGCGATTCGCTGAATTGGCCGACGCCCTGGGCGGCGAAGGCCGGTGCGTAACGACGCGTCGCGAGCTGAAACAGGCGTTGGACGCTGCGGCGCGCCAGCGCGGACGGTTCCAGTTGATTGACATCCGTATTCCACGGGGTGTCCTGTCCGACACACTGACGCGATTTGTCGCCGGCCTGAAAAAACGCCGGCGCAAACAATCCAGATGAGTCTGAGTCTGCCACGATTTACGGCTGACGATTAACAACATACGAATCACTGACTCCCATTGCAGGACGGGACTTAGTGTCACATGTGTTAAGTCACAAATTCTCTGTATGCAGTGCCGCTATGTCGATCAAAATCACTGAGATGAAGTGCGCAAGCAAGCCATGTTATCTGCGTGTACGGTTACGCGCAGAAAGGTATAATTTCTTAAAACACGCGGAGGAGATGTATGTACCGGTCGGTCATCGCTGTAATGGTTTGCCTGGGGGGCATGTTGGCCGGATGCGGGGGAAACAGCACCGACAGCGGCGGGCCTACGCCTTTCGCCGGAACCTACGAAGGGTCGGTGACGGTTGTCGGCGTCGGCTCGAGCGCGCTGACTGTTATTATTGGATTAAACGGAGGCATCAGCTTTGACATTGCCGGCGGCGGTATAGTGTGCAGCGGCGACGTCCCCGAGGATATAGAGCTGGATGGAGATTCTTTTGACGCCTCCGACAATAGCGAGTGTTTGATTCGGGGTTTCCCGTGCCCAACGACTACCACGATCACCGGCGCGATCTCCGGGGGCACCGTCACCGGCTCTGGCCAGGTATTGGTGGGCTGCCCGAATTCGTTCCAATCGTTTGATTTTGCGTTTACCGCCCGGTAGCGTTTCTACAGTTTTCGCGTCTTAAGCGCTAAATCCACGTGCGGGCGTTACTGAAGGTTGGCCTCCAAGGGAACCGGGGCCGACGGAATCAACTCATAGGGCCGCGTGGGAACCTCGTGGAAAATCTCAAAAGACGAATGGAATTGTCTAGGCTGCTCCAGAGTTGGGGCGGTAAGTCTTCATGTAATCTTCGAAATTATCCGGCGCGAGGGGGCGGGAAAGGTAGAAGCCTTGAGCCATGTCACAGCCCAGTTGGCCCAACATCTCGTAGGCCTCAGCCTTCTCGACTCCCTCAGCCGTCACTGTATATCCGAAGTTGTGCCCCAACTCAATGACGGTGCGAACGATCATCGAATCACTGTCGGCCTCCGCCATGCCCACGACGAACTGTTTGTCAATTTTCAGCTCATTGACGGGTAACTCTTGTAAATATGACAGGGACGAATAGCCACTTCCGAAATCGTCAATGGAAAGCCAAACGCCTAACTCGGAAAGTTGGTTGAGGACATGAATATTGTGTGCACGATCGAGCATCATCGCGGTTTCCGTAATCTCGAGGATCAAACGCCCCGGCGCGACCTGCCACGTCTCGAGTGCGCGGTCGATCAGTTCTGGAAGTTCAGGCCGTTGCAGGTCGCGCGTCGATACATTGATCGAAACGGATAAGGGCACACCGTTCAGCTGCCAGGCAGCGGATTGACACAATGCCGTATTTAGCACCCAATCGGTCAGTTCGTAGATTAACCCCGTGTGTTCCGCGACCCCGGCAAATTCTCCAGGTGGGATGTAGCCGTACTCGGGATGGTTCCATCTCGCCAACGCTTCGCTCCCCAGCAACCTGCCGGTTAAAATTTCGAACTTGGGTTGGTAATGGAGCATCAGACTGTTTTCCACGATCGCGTGGTGCAGTTCTTTTTTGTAGTTTAAAATCGGGATGGATAAATCTTCGAAGCGTTCCGTTTGAATAACGTGATCGCTGTACTTGGCCTTGGCCTCAAACATCTCCATGGCTGCCTTGCGCCACAATTCTTCCGCGTCGCTGCCGGCTTCAGTGCTCAGGGCCGTACCGATACTTACCGTCACATCCAGTTCATGCCCAGATACGATAATGGGGTCGCGTAACTTGTCCAGGACCATTTGCGCCGCCAAACGGGCATGGTCCTGGTGTAGTATCGAGGGCAGTATGAGCATAAATTCATCGTCACCGGTGCGCACGACGACATCACATGGTCTTAAGAAACTTTCAATGCGCCGGGACACCTCAAGCAACACTCGGTTTCCTACATCGTAACCGGCGGCAAAATTAATCACCTTGAAGTTGTCGATATCAATGCATAACAGCGCCAGATGGCTATTTGTCTCTGACGCTTCAGCAGTCTTTTCTTCGATCAGCTCTAACAATGATTGCCGTTGAACCGACGCAGGACGGAGGCCATGCGGACCGGCCTCGGTCATCCGGTCTTTAGTCGCATTCCTATGCACGTTTTGCCGCATTTGCTGGTTGAGCAGTCAAAAAGAACTGGCTCGGATCCAGATGAAATTCAGCCGGATCGATAGTTTTTGAAATTGCCTTGGGCAGCTCGAAAGAAGATAACTGTTGACCAGCCAGGTCGATTGTTGTGGGTTCTGTCAACTGCACTCCGTCGCGATCAATCAGCAGCATCACCGTAGGCTTGAGTTGCTGTAGCCGATTCCGTTTCACGACCACACCCACTTCACCGGAATTCAGTTTCACGAAACACCCAACCGGGAAAATACCCACACATTGTATAAAATGCTCAACTAGCGCTCCGGGGAAACGCTGCTCTCGCTCTTCATAAAGCTCCATCAGTGCTTGAAACGAAGTTTTCGCCTCACGGTATGGTCTGTTCGATGTCATTGCCTCATAGCTGTCCACTAAACCGGCAACGTAGGAAAGAACGCTGATTTGTGTTTTTGATAAACCCCTTGGATATCCACTACCGTCGTATCGCTCATGATGAGCGACGACGACCTCGTGGACAGGCTTGGGGATTCTTTTCATAGTTGTTAGCAGCAGCGCAGAGATATCCACATGCCTCTTGATCAACTCCCACTCATTTTGACTCAATGGTTCAGTCTTCAATAATAAATTTTCTGATAATTGAGCCTTACCCAAATCTTGTAATAGTGTTGCCATTCCCAGGGTATTGAGTTCCTTTTTAGGTAACCCGAGGAATCGTCCGAAAGCCAAAGATAGCACACACACTGAGATGGCATGGGAATAATGCGCCTCGTGACGGAGTTTGAGGCGCACCAGCCAGGCAGTTGCCGCGGGATTGCGTATCACGCTTTCGACAAGAGACCCGACTATGTTCTTGACTGAATTCGTATTGGTGATTTTACGAGTACGAATATCTTCCAGGACGCGTTCGTAGATCCTGCGTGTGTCGTTGAGAACCGATTGAGCTCGATCAATTTCCTCATCCACTGTAGCTAGTTCGGGATAAAACTCTTGAATCGGTACGACTCGGTGCGCGCTCTCTTCGACAACGTCCAATACATCTAAACGTTTGAATCCATCAGACAGATAACGTTTTGCACCAACTCCAAGCGTGGGATCTATATAAACATAGCGGCACAAATTCTTGATTTTTTCCAGGTCTTCTTTGTTGGAAATCGTAAATCCTTGAATATCGAAAGGAGTCTCAAACGGTGCCGAATCCCACGGGCGGTCGAGCTCTACGACATACATGCCGACTGATAAATCCTGCTTGGACACTTTGCGCTTCATAACCAAACCCTAATATTTTTAATAAGAATAGCACAAGGGATATGAGGCGCGTCCCGATGAGATAATCGGCGCCGCGGAGAGGTGCTTCCATAGTCGGAAACATCATGGTGTTTTGAAATTACACCGAAGCTGGCGCCCGCAACGTTGCGAAGGTGGAAGGTAGTATCGGCGCAAGATCCCAACAGATCGGAAAGTGTCAGCCTTCCACCACAACACACTCGTCCATGCAGGAACCGGCTCGCGGCACATCGACAATAACCGGGACCAGCATCGCCGCCGTCAGCCGACCCACAGCAGTGCTATTTCGCGATTCAATCGTGCAGGTCTTCGGTGCGAAAGACGGTACCTGTGAATGTGGCGATTACGCACTGATCCACCTCGCGGGTCACCTTGATTCGGTAGGTCGCTAATCGTTTTGAACACGTCTCCTCCTCGGCGGTTGCCGTGAGGGTGTCGCCGAGGCGCGCGGCAACGGCGTAGATGATATGGGCGTCGATGCCCGCGGCGACCCTCCCCGCGGAGTTCGAGGCCAGACCGAATGCGTAGTCGGCAAGTGAGAACAAGAACCCGCCATGGCAGGTACCGTTGAAATTGAGATGATCCTTATCGACGCGTGCGCTTACGACGGTCCGCCCTGGACCGCAGTCAATCAATTCTGCACCCAACATGCGCATGAACCGGTCCCCGGCTGCCAGCCGCCGCACACGCTCAACCGCATGGTCTGTCATAACATTGTCCTCCGAATAGCTTTTACCGGCGCAAGAACCGGCCTCATCATTTATCCAACGTATATCTCGCCAACGAGTCGATTCGCTGGGGAACGGAGCCCTGCTGATCACCTCAACAATTAATAGCTATCGCCACGATCAATTAGCAGATAACGAGGTATCGTATCCTACGGTCTAGGTAGCCAAAATACCGGCGCTTATACCTCGTCGGCAAATTTGTTCGCTCGGGAATGCTGCGGCTGTTGTTTTACACCGCGCGACTGACCAGGGATTGTGGCAGCCCCCGGACTTTGGACAGCAAAGTACGGAAAGATTGATATGTTGGTTCGGAAACGACCACGCTACACCAATCTATCTTCTGCAACGTAATCGATCGGCGCTTCAATCTCTACGAGAGGGTAATCCGCATGGGCCGGATTAATTAGATAATTGGTCTCCAGCGGCACGACCGCATTCGGTACTCGCAGCACCGCCGAGCGCTGTTCGATGCACCACCGATCGCCGATGAGGCCGAGTTCCGGCGGCGGTGGAGAACTGCGCCAATGTTTGGGGAGTTCGGTAATCTTAACGTCTGAGATGATCCGTTCGGGGAACACCAGGCGGTATGCAATATAGTGGGGCAGTAACCGTCGATTACCATGCACTAGGATTTCAAGCACCGCACCCGATAAGGTCTCGGCGGAATAAATGATCGCTCGACCAGGGGAACTCCAGCGCCCACCGAATAAACGGGCGCCCTCCCCTGTCAACGCATCCTGCCGATGCTTTTTCTTAACGACACGCCACGCGGCGGGCACTAGCTGAACACACCGTGCTCCAGACGTCCAATAAGATGTTCAACTTCCCGTGCGCCGATTTCGGTGCGCGAGAACTCCAGCGGTGGGCGATTGGCAAGTCCCCGATTGGGTTCCTTCAACCACTTCACCGCCTCCACCTTATCGCCTTCAAACAACTCGGTGGCGAGACAATAAATACGGTCGATCCGATCAACGCGCTCGGATTCATCCGGCTTCAACGTCCCTTCTTTCTTACGCCGGGCAAGCGTTCTGGGTGCAATTTGCACTAAGTGCGCAATCCTGGAGTCCGTCTCATCCAACTCCTTGATCAGTTTCTCGATACGTCGATACGGCAGTCCCCGTTCGATTTCGCGGATCCGGCGCAACATTGGCTGATGCATTGATGCGGGTAATGCCATATGGCTTAATATAACACGCTATATGGCATTTGTCTATGGAACGTTAGAAGAAGAAGCGCACCGTCCAAATATTTTTATCGGTGCCCCCACATTGCCGTGACTCCGTGACCAAGCTAGGCTGGCGGGATGACCAGTACATCCTATATCCGTTCCAACTTCTGCCCGCCGCTCGCGCAAACTGGCTCAACTGGGGCCAGCGGGATGTCGTCGACTGCAAATTGTCAACGTCCCCCTCTCCCCGGGAAGGAAGAGGGGGTCAATGCAACAATAGCTCAGGAGCGGATGTGCCAGGGAGGCAGAGCCTCCTGCGGTTGATGAAGTTCAGGTCCTTGTCAATCAGGGACGTATGTACAGATAGCCCTGCTGTTGCAGCTCGGCTATGCGTACCACCCCACCCTGGTCCACACGAACGAAACCGGGAATCAATTCATCCGTCTCCACTGCCTGTGCGCGCATGGTATTGCCGCAAGCATTGAATTGCACGCCGTCCTTCTGCAGTGATGCCACACGTTGCCTCACCTTTTCGGTGGCTTGAATATCGTGGAAGCCCTTCAATCCAGGGCCGTGGACCACGAGTATGATTTCCACATTATCGGTTCCGCCGACGCCTTTAATGTGGTTTCGTATATTGCCCAGGGCGAACATCACTTTGTTTTCGTCCGCCACATGATAGACCACCTTTTGTTTCTCACCGGCATACGCCTGCATCGCGAATACTAAGCCGGACACTAAAAACAGTATCGTGGCCAACGACTGCAAAATCTTCGAATTCATTGATCTATTCCTCATCGTTAATGACCCAAAAACGTGCATTACGCCAGCGTGGTTTATGGGAACCGTATGGTTTCAATACCACGCCATAGAAACACTCGTTGAGAACATTATTTCACAATGCCAATTACCACGCTA
Source organism: uncultured Gammaproteobacteria bacterium (assembly GCA_947258785.1). Taxonomy (GTDB): domain Bacteria; phylum Pseudomonadota; class Gammaproteobacteria; order Arenicellales; family JAANXG01; genus CAMYJT01. The sequence goes on along the minus strand of CAMYJT010000010.1, from coordinate 21,215 downwards.
TGGACAGCATTTTCCTGGGTTTTGTCGACTTGTTTGGGGTTCAACGGGCTCAGTTTTTCGTTAGCATTTCTCTCGGTATTCGGCAGACGCACATCAGCCGCTGCCATACAGAAAAGCCTGTGACCGAAACGCTCGATAGGGACAAGTTCTCAATAGATGACGGCCAGTGCGAAACAAATTGTGAACCGCGCTTGCACAAAATACGCAATTGCAGCAATGGGCTAATCGACGCGAATTGCCGCGTCTCTAAGCACAAAGTGTGGTTAATCTCACAGAGAGCCGCGGCTGATACGTGTAAAAGGAGAACTGCGACACATCCATTCTTAATGAGAATGATTTGAAACATTAACATTTTTAACTCACAACGCTGATGTCGCTGATGTGATAGCGGAGTAAGGCTGGTTAACCTCAGGGTCGCGACTGAGGGAAATGAAGATGCGACACAAACACTAAAAATAGATCGGATCGTGCCAAGAAGGCCGTATGATCCATTCGTGGTGCTATAGGACGGCAGGATTAACCCGAAGATAAGATCTGTATTGGGCTCTAAGAAATGCGTGATGAGCAAAGCATTGAGAAGCTTTACCGGCGCAAACGGAGTGACCAGAATCTCTAAGATCGATGGCCGAAGGAGTATCTGAAAGCCTGAAGCACCGGCTTGCCAGTGACATGGCTTAGGAAACGACCAGCGACGAAATCAAGAAGCTTCGAGAAGCAGCTCGTCAGTTGAAAGCAGCGCTGACCGAGACGATGAACGACATTTTTATGAGTTACGCTAGTGCGGATCGCGCCAAGGCTGCGCTCTTGGCTCGCGTCCTGGAGCAGCGGGGTTGGTCGGTATGGTGGGATAGGACCATACCCGCCGGCAAGGCGTTTGATGAAGTCATTGACGAGGCATTGACTGACTCCCGTTGCGTAGTAGTGTTGTGGTCGCGTGCGGCCACCCGGAGTAATTGGGTAAAGGAAGAAGCAGAGGACGGACGAGGTCGAAGAGTCCTCGTACCGGCACTGATCGAAGACGTCAAGCCTCCGAGAGGTTTTCGCCGCATCCAGGCCGCAAACCTAATCGCTTGGGACGGCGATACGTCTTCGATATATTTCGACAGGTTTGTTGCTGATATTTCGGGTGTTCTGGGGCCGTCTCCATTTCAAGTCGAGGAGCAAGAATGTCGGCTAGTTGAAAAGGACGCCACGTCTGCAACCAAAGAATTGCGAATGGAAACAGAGCAATTAGCCGATGAGGAACGACGCAGACAGGCAGCGGAAGAATCTGAACGCAGATCAGAACGGGAGGCTAAGCGGGTACAGACAAAGGCTGAACGCCACAAACACGTAGACCGGATACGCCTGACAGAACAGAGCGCGATGCGTAAGGTCTATGCAAGCGAAGGGGCTAAATCAAAGTCTTCACAGTCGGGAGTGTCTAACAACAATGCAACTTCACGGAGGGGTCGATTGTTTGGTGTTGCAACGGCGATGATTGTGTTCGTTGTCGGAACCATCGGAATCTCATTTGTGTATCGACAACAGCGTGAGCCGGAGCAATTAGCGCAACAACTGGACCAGACCCGGGCAGAGGCCGTATCGGAGAGTGCGGTCCGTGAAACCGGAGAGAGCGAATCTCAGAAACGAACGGAAGTAGAGAATACACCTTACACTGATGCGGTAAGACGACAACAAGAATTGACCGCCGAAACCAAGCGTCAGGTTATGGCTGAACGTGACGCCCAGACGCAAGGGAAAGCCGCGGAACACCTTCTTCGCGCTGAAGCCGAGGGCAAAAATAAGGTATCTGCGGACCAGTCCACGATGAATTCAGAAAGTCCGGAAATGGTTGTCATTCGGTTTGGAGCTTTCGAGATGGGATCGAGCAAGAATGACCCAGACGCGTACCACAATGAGTTCCCGCAACACAAGGTGGTGTTCAGGAAGCCGTTCGCGATTGGCAAGTATGAAGTCACGTTTGACGAATACGATCTGTTTGCTAAGGCAACAGGCCGCAGGCGTCCCGGAGATCTGGGCTGGGGCCGCGGCACACGCCCGGTAATTGATGTCAGTTGGGATGACGCGATGGCGTACGCGCGGTGGCTATCGAAACAAACCGGCGCGCGTTACCGGTTGCCTTCAGAGTCCGAATGGGAGTATATCGCGCGGGCTCGGACGACAAGTAATTATTGGATGGGGGACGACATCGGCAGAAACCAAGCGAACTGCAAAGGGTGCGGCAGTAAATGGGATTCCAGGCAAACCGCGCCAGTGGGTTCCTTTAATGCCAACAAGTTCGGTCTCTATGACACGGCGGGAAATGTGTGGGAGTGGGTTCAGGACTGCTGGCACGATGGCTATTACGGTGTTCCCGCCGACGGCTCGGCGCGGAAAGAACCTAAGTGCGCCCAGCGCGTGATCCGCGGGGGTTCCTGGACTAACTTTCCGAGATACACTCGTTCCGCACACCGCAGCTGGTACTTCCAAGACTACCGGAACTACTACATCGGTTTTCGTCTCGCCCGGGACTTGTAACCTCTTTTCTATCTCGGGCTAGTATAAAAAGTTCGACGACTTGTTGAACATCCTCTTTTGCTACGCCGTTGTTAGTGCCAGGAGTGTTTGGTAATCGAGATCACCAAGCGAACGCCATTAGCGTATCAAGTGTTGGCGAAGAATGGCGAAAAACTGATAAAGAGGTGGACATCTAGTCGCAGCGCTTCTAGGTTTGCAGAGGCGAGGCCGCAGTTGCATACTGCTCACAACATCTTCTAACAAACGCCAAGTAAATCGAAGTCGGTGATCTCACAATGTTTGTCGGGCACTATGCTGCCAGTTTGGCCTTGAAGAAATTTGAAAAAAGGGCGTCGCTCGGAGTTCTATTCCTCGCCGTTCAGTTTGTCGACATCTTGTTCTTTCCGTTTGTTCTACTCGGAATAGAGCGGATGAACATTGTGGAAAACTTCACGCAATCGACTCATTTCGAACTGGAATACATGCCTTACACGCACAGCCTTCTCGCCACCTTGATATGGGTAGGCGCGGCCTACACCGTTTTCAGGTGGATGATCGTGAAGAGGAACTCGGTGGCGTTAGTCGTCGCGCTGGCCGTCTTCTCGCACTGGCTGTTTGATTTATTCGTTCATACGCCGGATCTGCCCCTCTGGAATGACACGTCACTCAAGCTCGGCTTTGGGCTATGGAATAACGCCATCGCAACTTTTGCGCTCGAGGGGGTACTTCTATTGTCGGCTCTCTGGCTCTACTTGCGATCAACGTCGGCTACGACGGCAGTTGGAAAGTATGGTATGGGCGTCTTCGTGGTTTTCTTGTTATTTGTAAATGTCGTTAATATTTTCGGGCCGCCAATGGGCGACAATAAATGGGGACCTGCGATATTCGCGCTCACATCATACTTCTTGTTCGCGGCGGTGGCATTCTGGCTTGATACGAGGAGATCCTAACTGCATTGAAATTCCCGCGAAGTGAATGCCAGTTCCGGGCCGGCGAGAGCCGATGGCCGCGAATGGGGAAGAACGACCAAAAGTGGACTCCCGTCTAAAAGCTAATTTGAAATGCTTCTGGCTGATAATTCATGTTTAGTGATTAATTAAAAGCCAAATACTAAGCGTACAAGTAACCAGTGAACTAACCGTTCTCAGATGATTCCACCTTGTCCAGGTTTTCAGGTAGTGGGACCAAATCTGGTGCGCTTTGTCGCTATCTGGATCTATTCCTGCAAGTGCGTTGTTAAGGGGTACGTTAAAAACAACGGTGCAGACAAACATGCCGACGAAATAAACCATCCCCGCAATTAGAGCCAGTCCAGCGCCAACTTCATCCCAATTTGTAATCGCGACAATAACTAGGAGCACTGACACAATCGACGAACCAAGGAATAGCGGCATAAACAATGAACGAAGTATCGTTTCATTGATAGAGTTCATAGCGGCTACAGATTTCGCCGGTTCAATTTTACCAAACGACTTCATTATAAATCCAGAAAAGGCAAAATAGACCCCGGCCATAAGACCGCTGCTAAGCGCAGCGGTCCATAAGATAGCTGTTACTAGAGCCGTAGAAATCACACAATTTCCTTCTGCATTACAGGATTCCAAACGCCAGATTCAATCGTCTTTTGAATATAGGTTTTGAAGTCGGTCGCCGGTCGGCCAAGGGCCTCCTCAACACCTGACATTACGTTGCAGTTTCTACCGTCAAATACCACGGTAAACAACTCGCGCAGAAGCCATTGCAGGTCTTTCGGCACGCCCTGTTCGTTCAAAACGTTGATGTATGCATCGACTGGAATTCTGGTGTACTTCACTGGATGGCCGATCGCCTCGGAAATCTCGTTGATGCATTGAGCGAAGGTCAGAGCACGTGGACCAGTGACTTCGAACAGCTTGTTTCGATGACCTGGTTCAGTTAACGCAGCAACCGCCACGTCAGCAATGTCATCGACGTCAATAAATGGCTCAACGATGTCTCCTGCAGGTAGTACCAGTTCGCCGGCCAGGATACCCTCCAACATAAAGCTTTCGCTGAAATTCTGAGCGAACCAGCTAGCCCTGACAATATTCCATGACAGACCGCTGTTTTTGAGTACTTCCTCGGCGCGTCGGGCGCCTTCCTCACCTCGACCCGAGAGTAGAACGATGTGTTCCAGTCCGGCATCAGCAGCTACGCGCACAAACTCTTTAACAGCCGGTTCGGCATTCGGTACCGCAAGATCGGGCTGATAACTCACATAGGCAGCACGCGTGCCTTCGATGGCAGACCGCCATGTCGCTGAATTCTCCCAATCAAATGATGGGGTTGTCGACCTGGATACCGGGCGTGTTGCATATCCTAGTGCTTGCAGGCGCTGGTTTACCCGGGTGCCGGTTTTACCGTTTTTACCGATGACAAGAATGGGTGGCTGTTTCATGGTCTCTATTTCCCGTGTTGGTTGATGGTCAATGTGAACGGACTATCAGCTCGTCATGGATGTAGACTATGCGGGATAGGAAATGGATTAACAATCATAAAACGTCCATTTATCTTTACTTTTCGTCCACAATTCTTGGACACTTAATCAAAATATATGGCAGAATTTGAGCCATGTTGTGCACTAAACGAGAAATACCTACCTTCACCGATCCGCTCGGCGAAACCCTGCACCTGCTTCGGCTCAATGGCACCCTGTACTGCAGATCCGAGCTAACTGCGCCCTGGGGTATCGAACTGCCGGAGTTTAATGGATGCATGATGTTTCATGTCGTTACATCGGGTCACTGCTGGCTCGAAGTCGAAGGTGAAGAACCCCGCCGGCTTCAACAAGGCGGCCTGGCACTTGTGCCCCATGGGAACGGACACTGTATTCGCAGCAATCCGGCGGCCGATGCCGAGCCGTTGTTCGATATTCCGGTCGAACAGGTCAGCGATCGTTACGAGATCATGCGCCACGGCGGCGATGGCGACTTAACTCACCTGACCTGTGGTGTGGTGAGCTTTGATCACGTGGCGGGTCAACAACTTGTTGCGCAGCTACCCAGAGTGTTGCAGATCGATACCTGGGACGACGAGGACGGCAGTTGGCTGCAAAGCACGCTGCGCTTCATCGCCCGTGAAGCCAGGGAGCTAAGACCGGGCGGTGAAACAGTCATCACGCATTTGGCCGATATTCTCATCATTCAGACCATCCGGACGTGGATCGACTCGGCACCTGAAGCTAACCAGGGTTGGCTCGCCGCCCTGCGCGACGATCAGGTGGGAAGGGCTCTCGCCGCAATCCACCGGGAGCCCGAAATAGACTGGACTGTGGCCTCGTTGGCCAAAGAGGTCGGTATGTCGCGCTCAGGTTTCTCGGCCAGGTTCACTAACCTGGTCGGTGAATCCGCTAAGCGCTATCTCACCCATTGGCGCATGCAACTCGCCCGGGCGCAACTTCTAGAGACGTCGGATTCCCTCGCGGTTCTCGCCGATCGCCTCGGGTATCAATCCGAAGCCGCTTTTTGCCGGGCCTTCAAGCGAGTGTTCGGCGTGCCGCCGGGCAGCGTTCGCCACACGGCCTCAGCCTCGCTTTAAGTCGCCGCGAACTGGATTGTCCACCGAAATCTAAGCGTCCGTCTGTCGCGAATATTTATGCAGCTTCTGGAAGGTAATAGTGATGGAGTCCTTGCACGGCACAACCGTCGCCAGTAGTTGCGAAAGCGCTTGTGCTGCCAGGCGACGACTGTTCTTGGCTGCATGAAATACAATGCTCTTTGCCAGTTTGACCACGCGGTGGCGACGAGCGACCACAGTAACCGGTCTGCCGGGGCAATCCTTGGTCGCTGACTGGCGTCTTGATAAATGGAAAGTTAATGGCGAAATGCGGCCACTTCAAGCTGCAACGACAAGCGTGTCCGAAGCGTGCTGCCTAATAGATAAGAGTAGAAAACGGATGTGTGAGGCCATGCGAGCAAGGATTGCGCATCGCAGATAAACCTTCAATAGAATCAACTGACACGCATTTTCGGGACGGACAGGTATCGTCCGATCCCACCATACCGACCAATCCTGTAGTTCCAGGGCATGCGCCAGAACCTCAGCCCGCGCACGGTCCTCGCTGGCGTAGCTGATAAAGATGTCGCTCATTGTTCGTGTCGTAACTCGCTCATCGCTCCTTCCTGGGCAAATCGTTATTATCCAATCTTTCCGCGTAGGCTACGGAACCTCCGCCGAATCCTACCAGCTCCACCACCTACTGTCCCTGCCAACACAAATCGTTGGGATAATTAGAATGACATTGGGGAACCGCTTACGGACTACCGTATTGGAAACCCCCTGCGCCGGTATACACAATCCGAATCGAGGTCCGCTTGGATCGACAGTCGCCGCAGCGCAGTTGCGCTATTAAATCTGGAATCGTGACTGAATCAGGAATCTGGGATCGATCTACCGCACTTGAATGATCGCATTCGTCGCAAAATGCAAAGATCGTGAACGAGTCGGGATTAAAATCAGCGAGCCGGTTTACCAGTGCCATAAAGCTGCTCGGTGACTTCTTGTAACGTCCCTCTTACGAACACTCTGCCAGGGCGCAACGAGTTGCGCCCCATCCATCTTCCGCAACGATTTGCGCGTCGACATTCGCCCCGTTTCTACGCAAAAGATCAGCACTGTGCCATCATGTGTTTGAATTTCGAAGGTCCAACCTAATGGATCTACCCACTTATAGCCAAGCACTTCTCGTATCACGGTGTAGTGAGATACTGTTGCCGATACATTGTCAGGCTCCTTGGCTATATCTAGCATCGAAAATCTCTGAAGCTTCATGCCGTCAATCCAGAACTCTAACGCCAAATCAGTTTGTTTCGCTTGATGGCCGGAAGGCCACGGCCCTCGTCTAACAACACTGACGCCAGAATACGTGTCGAGCAGGTAAAGTTCCTGAGTGAACCACGGATAGGTAGCCACCAGGGTGTCTTCCGTTTCGCCGACTCTAAATATCTTAGTGCTTCCTTCTGTGCCAAGTATCTCGTTAGGGACTGATTTGGCATACACTTTGCCATAAAATCCACTTTTCACATGGGGATAGTTTGTTACTTCTTGGTCGGCTCCCGCCGGTAAACGAAGAATAGAAAAGAGAAAAAGCACCGCTAACAACGTCTTCATTATGAAAACTATCATAGTCCATATCGAGGATCTTCTCTTTTGCGCGAATCGAATAAACTGGAATCTGACTGCGGTGCAATAGACAGCACTTAGCCAAAAGCGGCTCTAGAGTTTTTTAAAACTTTGAGGGCTTTACGTCCAGTGTTACGCAACACGGCCATTTGTATATCCATGTGCGGCTATGGGAAGCCGGCGTGTCCAAGGAAGACCAGGCAAGCAATCTAGAACCACTGCAACGGCGACATCACTACGCATTACAGCGTGGCGTAGATCACTTATATGGTGAATTGCCTGACTTTGCACAACCGCGCTGGGCTAAATCCGGCAAAATTTCGGCACACTTACAAACGGCGATTATCCGGCAGATCTCCTGTCTGTCCCGATAAAGCGTATCAGTTGATTATAAGGACTACACCAATATTATCTTCCAGAGGCTGCAATGAATATTCGGGACAGACAGATAGGAAATTGCGTCGTGCTGCACCTCAATCAGACTGTCGCTTCGGGCCCGTTTTGGTAATCATCCGCGCGTCGATAGCCGCCGTCAACGCCAATCGCCACCAGGCACGTAACAATTCTACCAAGGCGGGCGAGTGCATGATGTAGCGATCCTTTTTGCCCCTGCCTTGTTCGACCCGAAGTACCTTCCAGGCAGTTCCTGACCGGTTGCCCAATCTTTTGGCATAGGGTAACACCGTCAACAACACCTACATGGACGGCCAAGCCAATAATGTGCCTGTTGAACTGATCCATGACCACCAGCACCCAATGGCTCTTGAGCATAATCGACTCGCATTCGACTACACCAGCGTTGAATTCATCGACGGATCTTGCAGTGGCTACGCACTTAACGTAAGTTTCAAAAATATATTTAATCTCGACACAAAGATGCACGTCGTTGGGATGCGCTAGTGGAAGACTTTATTTCCTTATGAAATGCCTTGAGTTGGTCTGTGTGTTGGGTGTAGCGATAATTAGCCATTAACAATCCAGGAACTAATAAATGCCGTTATCTAAAGCCGCTACCGCCTTGCGTCAACTGCTCCGCTGCGCCCACGAGTTTGGCCAAGGCTGCGGAACACCTAAGCATGCGTTGTTGCGCACACTTGAAAAACAAACGCTAACGAAGGCAATCGACGTTGTGCGATTGCACGACACCCTGTGCTTTCTGCGGGCGTATCCCGACGATGCCGCGACGCTGAGGCAGGTCGAGCGCATGATGAAGGCATTTTCCGCACGCGGCGATTTTAAAAAGCACCGGAAAGAATTGGCAGACACCGGTATCGCAGGTACGCAAATCAATTTTCGGTTTTTTGCAGCTACTGCGTACTGGCTGGCTCGACGTTGGGGTCGACATCTCACGATTGATTGGGAGGAATTCGAACACCGGGATCGGCTGGAAAATTGGTTGACATCAATGACCCTCTATTGCGAGACACTGGGACTGGATGTCTACGCATTTGACGTTCGCGAGTGGATTGAACGGCTTAAAGGGCCTGACGAGACCGACGCGAAATTTTTGCTGCGTCGTTTCCAACATATGCCTATGAAATCGCGTGCCAGCGAAGTACTGCTCGAAGATCTGGACATACCGCTGTGTCTACGCCCCGGGCCGACTACACCCGCACGCACAAGAGAAAAGTATATGGGTGTTCCCATCGTGTATCAAACGCGTTCCTTGTCAAGAATCAGACCCAGCGTGCAAGAAATCGTCAATCGAAAACCAGCAGTGCGCGTGCTATCAACGCGTGAGGGACACAAGATCGTTGAACTCGCCCGGGCCACGATGGCAACTCGAAGTCGAGACCTGGACGCATTTGCATACGGATCCAAGCACGATGTGCAATTGATCGATTGCGCCAATGGATTGTACATCGCCTTGGTCGGAGTCTCGCCGGAGCGCCGCCTGTTCTTGGAGACACAATACGGTTTCTTGGTATTGAGGAATGGTGTACCGATAGGGTACGGCGTACTTACGGGGCTGTTCAATTCCGCTGAGGTCGCCTATACGATCTTCGATAATTTCCGTTCCGGTGAAGCTGCTGCCATTTTTGATTGGGTGTTGACAGCCGCGTCACGTTTGATGGGAGCGGATACAATTCTCGTTGATGCTTACCAGATCGGTCAGGACAACGAGGACGCGCTGCGTTCGGGCGCCTGGTGGTTCTACCATAAACTTGGTTTTCGGCCGAGAAATCGCGCAGCGCTAGAAGTGATGCGCAAGGAACTCAAACGTATGCGAGGTAACCCATCGCATCGTTCCAGCGTCAGGACTCTGACGCAACTCGCCGAACATAATGTGTTCTTGAATCTTGGCGAGTTGAGAGACGACGTACTTGGGATCTTGCCGTTGGCGGATCTCGGACTGCGGGTTTCGGATTACCTGGCCGCCCGTTTTGGCTCCGATCGAGAAGCTGCGGTACATACCTGTAGCGCAGAAGCACAAGAACTGCTGAATGTGCATTCGTACCGGAGATTTTCAAATGCCGAGCGGTTAGTATGGAACTGGTGGGCGCCGCTCGTGATGTGTATTCCTAACATTACTCGCTGGCGAAATACCGACAAACGGGCGCTTGTGGCGTTGATTCGCGCCAAGTCGAATCGGAGTGAACTGAAGTACCTTCGACATTTCAACGCCCACACTCGGCTCAGGAACGCTCTTCAGCAGCTCGCAATACGCGGTGTTCGATAGATGAATGTGTCCATCATATTGGAGAGCTCGATTTCTAAAGAATTACGGAAAGTTTCGCCATATGGAGTCCATCGTCGGCCAGGATGCAGGGGTTGGCAGACGACCGCAATGGGCGCCCTAGGCGTTTACTCGGATGACCTATACTTTCTTATTCGGCAGAACTGGCCGAGAAGCACAGATTGATAGGTAAGTATCTGATATACCTCGTATTTCTTATGGTTCTTCGGGCTACTCCCGTGGCTGGCGACCAACAGCGGCGAGCGGATCTTGCTCTTGTCGACCTCACACAAACACTAGGACACGACCACCGCGAGAATCAGATAGCCGCTGTTGCTACCGGACGACAGGAGCAACACCTGTTTGTTTGGCTAGAACGAGGCGTTTCTCGGCGTACGCGGGAAGGGGATCACGTCGCGGACGTTGGCCATGCCGGTGAGATAGCTGATCAGGCGCTCCAGGCCCAGGCCGAACCCGACATGGGGCACCGTTCCGTAGCGCCGCAGATCGCGGTACCACCACAATTCCCTGGCGAGTTCCGGGTTGGCGATGCGGCTGTCCAGAACATCCAGACGTTCCTCGCGCTGGCTACCGCCGATGATCTCGCCGATACCCGGCGCTAGAACGTCCATCGCCGCCACCGTTTTTCCGTCGTCATTGAGCCGCATGTAGAACGCCTTGATCTCTTTCGGATAGTTCATCACAACGATTGGACGCCCGACGTGTTCCTCCGTCAGGTAGCGCTCGTGTTCGGACTGCAGATCCAAACCCCATGCCACCGGATGCTCGAAGGATGTTCCAGATTGCTGCAGGATCTTGACGGCTTCGGAATAATCCATGCGTTCGAAGGTGGACCTGCTGACGGTCTCGAGACGCTCAAGCACGTCCTTGTCGATCCGCTGATTGAAGAACGCCATGTCGTCGGGGCATTCGTCGAGCACGGTGGCGATGATGAACTTGAGCAAGGCCTCGGCCAGATCGGCGTTGTCTCTGAGGTTCGCGAACGCCAGTTCGGGCTCGATCATCCAGAACTCCGCTAGGTGGCGGCTGGTATTGGAATTCTCGGCCCTGAATGTGGGCCCGAAGGTGTAAACCTTGGACATCGACAAACAATAGGACTCGACGTTGAGCTGACCGGACACCGTCAGGAACGATTCCCGGCCGAAAAAGTCCTCGCTGAAATCCACTTCATCGTTGTCGCCGCGCAGCCGATTGGCCAGATCCAGTGTGCTCACCCGGAACAGTTCACCGGCGCCCTCGCAGTCGCTGCCGGTGATGATCGGGGTATTGACCCAGATATAGCCGTTGTCGCTCATATAACGGTGTATTGCCTGGGCAACCCTGTGTCGCACGCGGGCGACCGCACCGATGGTGTTGGTGCGAGGTCGCAGGTGCGCGACTTCGCGCAGGTATTCAAAGCTGTGCCGCTTGGCCGCGACTGGGTAGGTGTCCGGGTCTTCCACCCAGCCCACGACTTCCACGCTCTGGGCCTGGACCTCGATTGCCTGACCGCGGCCCTGGGATTCCACCAGTTTCCCGGTGACGACGACGGAGCAGCCTGTGGTCAGGTGCAGGATCTCGCTGTCGTAATTGGGCAGCGCGGCGTCTATCACAGCCTGGATCGGATCAAAGCAGGAGCCGTCATGGATATTGACGAAGGACAGGCCCTGTTTGGAGTCGCGCCGGGTACGCACCCACCCTTTGATGGTAACGGTGCTGTCGATGGCGATCTTATGATTGAGTGCGTCGCGAATACTGATGTCAGTCATGGTACTTTCAGCGGTTCATCCTGGTTCCGTTTCTGTAATGATAAATGTACCGATTTCAGATTTCGACACGGCGATTCAGCTTTGGTATCCGCCGGCAGGTTCAAAGCTTGCCCAATCTTGCGGTCATCGAACGCGCCGACCACAACCGTGCCCAGTTCGAGCGCCGCAAACGGTTTGCCCTTACCAGCCAAATCCCGTGTCAATGACCTATGTCGCTCCTCAACGCTTTGTGGTCCGGTGGTCCTAAGACATACAGACTTATTTTATATGGATTCGACCGGCGGGTGGCTTACAATCGAATCATGTCCCGCCATACCCGAACCGAGGAGAGGCAACGGCTTCTCGATCGCTGTTTCGCCGAGGTGGTCGCCATCATTCTCGATCGCCAACATCCGATCACCGGGTTGTTGCCCGCGAGCACCGCCGTGAACGCCCATGGTGATTACACCGATGCCTGGGTGCGGGACAACGTGTACAGCGTCCTCGCCGCGTGGGGTCTCGGATTGGCCTACCGCAGGCTGGATGAGGCGGAGGAGCGGGCCTATCTCCTCGAGCAAAGCACGGTCAAGCTAATGCGCGGCCTGTTGACCGCGATGATGAAACAAGCCGACAAGGTCGAAACCTTTAAGCACACACAACAACCGCATAAGGCCCTACACGCCAAATACGACACCCAGACCGGGGATGTGGTGGTGGGAGATTTGGAGTGGGGACACCTGCAGATCGACGCCACATCTGTGTTTTTGCTGATGCTCGCGCAAATGACGGGCTCGGGCCTGCGCATCGTTTTCAATCTTGATGAGGTGGACTTTGTTCAGAATCTCGTCCATTACGTGGGCCGCGCCTATCGCACGCCGGACTACGGCATCTGGGAACGCGGGCAAAAAATAAACATCGGAGAACCCGAGCTCAATACCAGTTCGGTCGGTATGGCGAAAGCGGCGCTCGAGGCCCTGTCGGGGTTCGACCTTTTTGGCGGGCGTGGTGGCCGGGGCTCGGTCATCCATGTGGTGCCCGATGAGATTGCCCGTGCGCGCATGACCTTGGAGGCGCTGTTGCCGCGTGAATCGGGCTCAAAGGAGACGGATGCGGCAACGCTGAGCGTTATCGGCTTCCCGGCGTTCGCCGTCGAGAACCGGACACTGGTCGAGCGTACGCAGAGCACCGTCGTCGGGCGCTTACAGGGCCGTTATGGTTGTAAGCGATTTCTGCTCGACGGCCATCAGACGGTGCTCGAGGAAGCCGGCCGCTTGCACTACGAGTCGGACGAATTGCAACAATTCACCGACATCGAGTCCGAATGGCCGTTGTTTTTCACTTACCTCTATTTGAACCACGTGTTCGCCGATGATGCCGCCGGGGCCCGCGAATACCGGGAGAAATTAGAGGGCCTTCTGATCGAGCAGGACCAGCACCGGCTTCTTCCCGAGCTCTATTATGTGCCCGCCGAAAACGTCGATGCGGAAAAGGCCCATCCACGTAGCCAGACGCGCCTGCCCAACGAAAACGTGCCCCTGGTCTGGGCGCAAAGTCTTTACCTACTGGGGACGCTGCTCGAGGATGGGCTGCTCGCGCCGTCCGACATCGATCCTCTTGGGCGCCGTTTGCGGATCGGACGGTCGCCGCACCGACGTATTCAGATCGCGGTGCTCGCCGAAGACGAGACCGCCCGGAACGGGCTCGAAGGAGAGGGCATTCTGGCGGAGACGCTGGAGCAAATCCGCCCTGTGCAGGTTCGCCAGGCCGATGATCTCGCAGCGACGTATACCCAGCTCGGCGCGAACACCAGGCTCGGTCTAAGCGGACGTCCCCTGCGCCGTATGCGGGCACTTTCCACGTCGCGGCTCTACACCCTGGCGGATCGGCAGGTGGTTTTTTTACCCCAGTTTATGAACCGCGAGGATTTTTATTTGGGGCTGGACGACCGCATGCTTGCCGAACAGTTAAAGATGACGATGGCGTATGTTCATCGTCACTGGGACCAACCGGGAAAACCGTTGATCGTCGTGCTGTTCTCCGCGGATATGCTTGAGGAGTCCGGCAGCGACCTTTTACTCGATTTGATCCGGTCGCTGCAAGACGGCGCATATCGGGACGCGCCGGTACAGGTCGGTAAACTGGCTCAGTTCCTCCCCACCGCTGGACATTCGCGCATCGTGACTCCAGGCGAGCTTGACCTCGCGCTGGATGCAACACCGGGAGAGCGAATCGAATTCGTGTTGTCGTTCGACCCGCAACAAACCGCATCCATCGGCCTCGCCGAGCTCAGTCAATACGGACCGGAGGCGAACGACGACTGGTTGCTGGAAATACTCGGTGAAAGCGCGAATCTTTATGAGCACTTGGAAGTGTTGCGAATACTGCACGTGCGGCACGAACCGGATTTCGATACCGGGCTGCGCACCAGCGCCGGAGGCAGTGGTCGGGTGTCGGACCTGCTGGAGGAGGTGTACGCACGCGCCTGTCAGCACCGGTACTGGGCCATCGTGCGCCGGACAGCGGCTCTGCTCGGCAAGTTCTCCGAACTGTTGGTCGATGCCGTCACCGAGATCGTGGTCACCCAAAGCCGGCTCACGGTGGGCTGGGCCTACAGCGCCAAGGCGACTATCAAACAGCCCCTGGACCGGCACGCGATACTGGATATGATCCGTGAATTTGGCGGTGGCGATGAGCGCCAACACTTGTTGACGCAGGAGGTGATCGTTCATCTCGGATTGCTGGCGACTGCCGAACCGGAGCTGTTCCAGGACATACTCACCCTGCGCGTCGGGCACATGATTTAGCTCATGACCGCCGAAATCGAGCGGCGCCAGAGTCTGGAGCCCGATCAGGCATTCGAGCAGTTGATGCAGCTGTCGCCATACGTGGTGGGTTCACGGGTTCGCGAGATCCTGGCGCACTACCGCAGCTCTGAAGACAACTTCGCGCGCCTGGAGCACCTGCATCTTGCGTCGGGCTCTGGCGGGCTTACCCGTGTCCAGTTTTCCGCGGACACCGATCCACAAGACCTGGGGACCGCCGAGGACTGGTTCCATTGGCGCCAGCGGCAGGGTGTGGTGGGCCGCTTACCCGAGGAGTTTTTCCGCGGCGTCTGGGATGTATTGTCCCACTGCAAAGCTCTCGTGATCGGTGATCGATTCAATCGTAAGCGACGGATCGAGAGCGAGCTGCTGCGCTCCGAGACCACCGCGGGCGAGCAGAATTTCGCCCTGCGTATCGAGCACCTGCTCAATAAGGTCCAGGCGCCGGAGTACCGGCAGTTGTGCATCGAGGCGCTGTGGGCGCTGTCGGGGATCGTGAGCGCCAATCCGGATCTGCACCTAAAGGAGAGCCTGATCCTCGATGTGCTTCTCGGGCACGCCGTGCGCATCGCATGGCTGGACGAGGCGTCACACGGAGACGGCGATTACGACGATAAACGCTCCCGCGCGTGGTCGCACTTTTATCGTCGCCCGCCGCATCAGGTCGCCAATGCCGTGATGGCGGCGCTCGCCTATCTGTTAACGGAGGGTACAAACGATTAAATCGCGCCTTAAACAGTCCAACACGCGGGGCCTCGCGCCAGGCGTAATGCAGCGTCCGGAACCGGTTTTGACGCCGGCGCGTATCACCGACAGATCCGGCGCTGACTCGCGCAGCCCCCAGAACCGATTGCCGAAAAGATGATTATCCTGGCCGGCGATATCGGTGGGACCAAGACGGTGCTCGGCTTGTTCGAGCGGAAGAAGGACGGCCTGTGCTTGCGCGCAGAGCGCACCTTCGCCAGCGCAAAGTATGCGTCCCTTGAAGCGATCATCGCCGAGTTCGTCGATGCACCGGACTCCCCGACACCGAAACTGGCCTGCTTCGGCGTAGCCGGCCCGGTGATCGACGGCCGCTGCCAAACCACCAACCTCCCCTGGATCCTGGAGGAAGCGGGCCTGGCGACAGCCGCAGGCGCCGACCGCGCCAAGCTGATCAACGACCTGGAGGCCGCGGCCTTCGGTATGTTGCACCTGCCCGCGGACGCGCTCGTGGCTCTGAACCCGGGCGCGCAGCCGGGCGCCGGGAATGTCGCCGTCATCGCCGCCGGAACCGGTCTCGGAGAGGCGATGCTGTATTGGGACGGTGCCCGCTATCACGCCATTCCCAGCGAAGGCGGGCATTGCAGCCTGGCGCCCAGCGATGCGCGCGAAGACGGATTGTTGCGTTATCTGCGCGAAGGATTGGGGGGCCACGTCAGCTGGGAGCGTGTTCTTTCCGGGCCCGGTTTGTACAACATCTATCAGTACCTCAAAGACTCCGGTTTCGCCCCGCAGGCCCCGGAATTCGCCGAAGCATTGGCGGACCGGGACGCCAGTGCACTGGTCAGCCGTCGTGGCATGGAAGGCCACGACCCATTGTGCGCGGAGGCGCTGCGTATGTTCTGCCGCCTGTACGGCGCCGAGGCCGGAAACCTCGCGCTGAAGATCCTGTCCGTCGGCGGCGTGTTCGTCGGCGGAGGCATTGCCAAGAAGATCTTGCCGGCCTTAACGCAAGGCGCTTTTATGGAGGGTTTTCGGGACAAGGGTCGTTTCAAGCCACTGCTCAGCGGCATGGCCGTACAGGTGGCGACTGATCCCCGCGCGCCGCTGATCGGCGCCGCGTACTATCGGTTCGAATAATCTTCAGAACCCTGAGTTGTTACTGTTAATCGGCGCCGGGTTTCTGCACCGATTGGCACGTTAACTGAATGACGTGTTTCGAAATGAGTGGATTAACCTGCATATTGCACCAAGGATCCCGGAAGCTGGCGAAGACATCGGGCGTCTGTACGCCCACAGCAAATAGTCCCATATAGTTCCGTATAGCGTCAGGGCCAAATAACGACCAGTCCGGTTCCAGCGGCAATCTCCCGCTCGGCGTGTCCAATTAGGAAAGAACGCCGTTCAGTAGTATAGTTATTATAACTATATGAATTAGGATAATTGATATGCTACGCGAAACCTCCGCCATGACTGTGCGTAAGAATCTGGGTGAGTTACTGAACGAGGTGCAGTATCGGCATGATCGGGTGGTGATCACCAGGGCCGGTAAACCGGTGGCCGCGCTGATCGACATGCCTCTATTCGAGCGCATCCGCAAACTCGATGAAGAATTCGAGCAGTTGACCGAAGAGATGGCGGTCGCTTTTGAGGGGATGACCGAAGAACAAGGGGCGGCGCTCATCGATGAGGCGATCACAGCCGCGCGTAAGAAATAATACGTTGCGTGAAAGTCGTACTCGACACCAATGTGTTGCTATCCGGCCTGATGTTACCGGACAGCACGCCGGGCCGTGTGGTTAAAGCTTGGAGGGAAACTCGTTTCGACCTGGTGATATCGAAGGAACAGCTAACTGAGATAGCAAAGGTCCTGACGTATTCGAAGATTCGTAAGCGGTTGAAATGGCGACGTGCGAACATAGAGCGGTTCCTAAGACAACTCTACCTGCGCTCCGAGCTAGTGGACATCTCCGGCGTATTTCAAACAGTGCCGGACGATCCGGAGGATCAACCGATTCTGGCCAGCCTGATCGCTTCACGGGCAGAGTATCTCGTAACGGGGGATTCGGACCTGCTGACTTTGTCCGGTCGTTACCCTATCGTTACCCCGGCCGATTTCGTACAAAACTTGTAAGTTGGCACCCGCGTAGAGTATTCGCTTCGCCCGGAATGGACCAAGAATTTTTGGCGCGCCCGGAGAGACGACGTGCAGGATGCACAAGTGCCGCGAAGCTCAGGGGCGACGTACAGAGAAGTACTAGTGTCGCGCAAGCCCGGGACGACCGGGAGCGACCGTGCGCGAGCGGCCTCGAACCCCCGACCGCCTGGTTCGTAGTCGGTTCTTATTTCTAATCTCCATTGTAATTCAATCAGTTACATCAATCCCTTGGGACGCCCACATCAAATAATCCCATATAGTTCCGTATAGCGTCAGGGGTACATTAATCAGATCGCCGTCTTGATCAACCGCTCGCCACAAATACATTCGCGTCCCGTGTATTGTGACCGTTGATATTTCATCTAAATACCAATAGTCGCCGAAGCGGTGCTGCTTTTTGCGCAGTCGTCGAGCGTAATTTGGTCCAAATCGGATACACCAAAATCGAACGGCTTCGTACGACACGATCACTCCCCGTTCGGCCAACAGGTCCTCAATATCACGGAAACTCAGCGTGAATCGGTAATACAGGCACACCGCATAGCTAATAATTTCAGGTAAGTAACGGAAGCCGCGGTAGTCAGTATTCCTTTTCATCACCCTATTGTCCGAGATGCCTTCTTAAACTTGACAGTGTCGGCAAAACTCCAGCGTGATCCGTTCGTATTCCCCTATCTTCATCCTTCCTTTTGTCTTACAATGTAAGACATGTAATTTTCCTCACCTGGAGCGCACCATGGGTTCCCTGACTATTCGCATTGACGATGAGTTGGAAAAAGATCTAGATCAATTAGCTAAGGCCCAGCATCGGACCAAAAGCGATCTTGCGCGGGAAATGTTGCGCAAGCATATTGCCGTGGAACGTTTTCGTGCATTACGCGGTAAGGCCTTACCCCTGGCAGAGGCCGCCGGTTATGTCACCGATGATGATGTCTTTCGGGACATGTAGTGCGGATATTTCTGGATACCAACGTATTAGCCAGCGCCCTGACCACACGCGGACTTTGCGCCGAACTGTTTGAGGTGGTTTTACAGTCGCACGAATTATTGATTTCCGAACCAGTCATAAGCGAGCTGAATCGTATTCTCCCCGAAAAGCTTGGACAAACTGAAGCAATTACTCAAGGATTTATTACCCTGCTCCGAGCGGAAGGTACGGTGATCACTGAAGAGCATCCGCTACCAAAATTGCCCGACTCTGATGACGAAGCCATAATAGCCTCCGCCGTGGCAGCTAATGCAAAAGTTTTTGTTACCGGTGACAAGGCGCTATTGGAAATTCAGTCTATTGAAACCCTTCCACTAATTTCACCACGAGAGCTATGGGAACAATTGGCTGGTCAAACTGAAAAATGACTATTCGACATCCCCGTACAGTCATAAAACTCATGCGGCCTCACGGTAGTAATATTTTAGCAGCCCACCTAAGCGTTCTTTACAATTGACTGATCTGTCAACACAAGTCATCGCTTTGGTGGTGGTTGGAAATAACAGAACGTTGCATTTACCTTGATGATTTCGTTCCTGGTGAAAATGCGTCAAGTATTCACGAAGCGCCCGCCTCAACGAAGCTTCACCGAAGAGGATCAGCTTTGACAAAGCTTCCTCTTTCACCGGTCAGACCCAGCGCTGTGCGTAGGCGTTCAAATTAAGACTCTGAACCGGTAACTTTAGTGGCTCTAACTGGCTCGATCTAATGATCGCCCGAAAAGAAACCGTGAATTTCGTATCCCGATCATGGATCAGATATTGGCGGCTCTCTAGAAAGCCCCATTTATCCATGGTGACATTCCTAGCGATCTGCTTCATCCAGGCCCCATTGGGATGGGGCGTGAGTCCTGCAACCTCAACGCGACGGCTCTCGAGATGGATAAAGAACAGCACGTAATATGTAACTAAGCCGCGCAATGTGAGGACTTCCACGGTAAAGAAATCCGTCCCCACGAGAACCGCCATGTGGGCCTTAATGAATTCTTTCCAAGTCGTGGTACGCTTGCGCTCCGGGGCTGGCGGAACGCCATTGCGACGCCAGATGTTTTCACACCGTTTGGTCCGACACGGCATAGCCTGGTTTGCCAGCGCGCCGACAATTCGATCGGATCCCCAGTCAATATTCTCTTTGGCCATCTGCACGACCAAGTCTTCGATTTCACAATCAACGCGGGGCCGGCCAGGGTAACGGCGTGCTTTTGATCCATCGAACTTACGTGCGATAAGGCGTCGATACCAGCTCAGGATCGTGTCCCGTTTGGCGGTGTTCGCCACATCCTCGAGCGCTTTGCGGGCGAGCCGGTAGCCGAGTCGGCCAGCGTCTTCTTCTCCGCGTCAGTCAGTAACAGCCGACCTTCAATCTGCGCCTTCAGGATCCGGTTCTCATTCGCCAGATACTCGTTGCGCAACAGAAGCTCTTGATCGACTGTCCCGGTAATGTAGGCCAGAGCTCGAGCCCAATCCATCAGCTTCCTCCCGTGTATCAGCGTTGCCGAATTGGGGTTGGGATTCTAAGGGTAAGTGGCCGTAGAACAAAGATTCAGCAGAGCACCACGCGAAGTGTAAAAACACGATGGCTCAATAGATTGGAGTATTTTTACCATACGCGGTCATTGGATCGGCAAGATGAACAACACGGCATGGAAGACCGCCAGGAGAAAGGCAGGGCTCGAGAACGTGTTCGAAAAAGCGACGGGTAAGATGCCGCGACATTTCCGGGTACACGATCTACGGGTGACCTGCAGTACGTGGCTCCGGGAAGCCGGCATGTCCAAAGGAAGACCGCCAGGCAATTCTGAATCACTACAACAGAGACATCACCACGCATTACAGTGTGGCGGAGATTGGGTACATGCTTGCACAGGTGGAAAAGCTTGTGACGTTGGTGCACAAACCGAGCGTCTATCTGGTGAGAGCGACGGCGTAAGGGCCGTATACGGGCCAGTTGAAAATGGAGACTTCCGCGTGACCGCTAGGTTATTGACTAATTGATGTCGGAAAAATGTCGGAATGGCTCTACTGTTCAACCATGTTGCGCCAAAGCGTAATACCGAGTCCGTATGCTCGACGGCGTGGGCTAACGTTCCATGTTACCTATTAGACCGCGACATCCAGCAGCGCCTTAGGGTTCTTGTGCGCAATCGCCAATAGCATACGAGCGGGGCCCGAAGGAACACGACGCCCTTGTTCCCACTCTTGAAGTGTTCGCACAGAAACGCCCAGTAAACGCGCGAATTCGGATTGAGAGAGACCGACTCGTGCGCGAGTTTCGGCGATCGGTGGATAATTCACAATACGACCGACCTCGCCACGCTTTATCTGGCGAACACCTTCTAAAATTTCTTTGCCGATGTCTCTGTCTTTCTTACTCGTCATCTTCCAGCTCCTTCCGAATCTGCCGCAACACATGCGCCGGAATATTTTCCGCTACGTTCTTCGGATACAACGTAAGCATCCAGATCACACCTTGACGAGAGCGC
>CAMYJT010000009.1 GCA_947258785.1 uncultured Gammaproteobacteria bacterium | reverse complement strand
GCTTACGGGCAGGCGGGATGTGAAAACGCAACATAATCGTGTAACCGGCGGTATCGGCCCCCGGTCCCCACAGCACCACAGCAGGCGGGTCACCGAATGGTTCCTTTAATGTTTTGCTAACCACAACCAGCTTACAACGGGAGAATACGTCATGCTATATCAAAGAAACATCGGCGTACTTTTTATTGCGTTGATCATTACCATATTGATGGCCAATCTTGCATTGGCGGATGATTTTTGTGATGGTTTTGAACGAGGGTATAAAATAGGTTACATGCAAGCTAAAGGGTCAAGCCTTGAACCGCTCACACCATTGTGCCCATTGCAGCCATTAAAATCGTTTGGTGACCCAGAGTCGGATTTTGAACATGGCTACACAGTGGGATTTAAGAAAGGAATGATTAAGGGTTCACTGTAAGCATGGCTTTGCCATTTAATCCCGCCAAAAATCATTAAACCGCTGAGCGGCTAATTCCGTATAGCGAACTGTGTGCTGAATCTGTTTGTGTCCCAAATACTGCTGGATCGCCCGCGTATCGTGGCCCTGGTTTGTCGGGTTGAATAATATTCAACAAACGTAACTGCTGTTCTCTGATAGCGGCCAACCTCGGGTTTACATAAGAATAAAAGAACCAAGTCCTATAAGTCTGTTTTGATGTTTGTCTGTGGGTATAACGTGGGTATTATCGATCGAGAAGGACAGTAGGGGCGAGTAAGATAATCTTAACTAATTGTTTTTATTGGTGGAGCGGAGGAGGATCGAACTCCCGACCTTCGCATTGCGAACGCGACGCTCTCCCAGCTGAGCTACCGCCCCAAAGGGTCAAAGGATGTGGTTGTGTCCGGTATTGTAGACCAGCCGCCCGGAATGCTGAAGCCACGCGATCAGGCGTCGAACAGATTGCGCACCGCCTTCTGCAGATGCTGCAATCGGCCTATGGGGCTGCTGAGCTCCAGTAGATATTGTTTAACTGTAGTATCGAGTGGAAGGATCTCTGCTAGGCGGTAGCTCACCCAGGAGGCGTCCTCGAAACGCCTTGGCACGGAAGCGTAGAGTGGTCCCGCGTCGTCGATGACCTTATTGAGGAGATGAGTCAGCTTGTCGTATTCCGGTGGAACGCTCACCAAAGGATCGGCGGCGATGATAGTGACGTCGGCGGTCAGCAGTTGATGCTTGCGCAGCTTGGTTTCCAGTATCGTGAACCGGTCGCCGCCCTCGGCGACGATACCAAGCATGCCGTCCGGCAGGGTGTGCCAGTCAACGATGCTCGCCAGGGTACCGATGTTGTGAGGTTCGGCGGCCTGCCCGACTTCCTTGCCGTCGCGAATTAAACATACCCCGAAGGGTGATTCCGACTTGAGGCACTGGCTGACCATATCCAGATATCGCGGTTCGAATATTCGCAGCGGCAGCGGACCACCGGGAAACAAGACGGAGTTCAAAGGAAACAGGGGTATATTGAGCGCGTTCATCGGGTTTGTGTCGGTTCCGCTGGCAGCGTACGCTTAGTCGCGTGGGTATTGCAATACAGAATGGCCTCGTCAAGAAGATCGTCTCGGGCGGTCAGACCGGGGTTGATCGGGCCGCGTTGGATGTCGCGCTGGTTTATGGTATTCCCTGCGGTGGCTGGTGCCCCGCGGGAAGACGCGCCGCGGACGGGCCGATCGCGGATCGTTACCCATTGACCGAAACACCGAGCGAAGACTATGCCCAACGTACGAGCTGGAACGTCCGTGATACGGATGGTACGTTGATCATCGCGCCTTCCCCGCTGATCGGCGGCACGCGATTAACCCGTCTACTGGCGGAGCAGATGGGCAAACCCTTGTTGGTGATTGATCCGTCGGGTCCCATCGATACGGCGGCATTCCAGCGCTGGATCGAGGTTCACGCGATACGGATATTGAATGTGGCGGGACCGCGCGAGAACCGGCCTCCCCGAGTGTACACGCGGGCGAGGGCGGTCCTGACCAAACTGCTTACATTAACCGGATAAGGGCAACACGAGGTTAACATGACTCATTCGACGATTATTTCTCCAGAAATGCTGACCCAACACGTCGAGGACCCCGAATGGATCGTCTTCGACTGCCGGTTCTCCCTGGAGGACACCGAGCGCGGCCGCCGATCGTATCGGGACGGCCACGTCCCCAACGCCTACTATGCCCACTTGGACCACGATCTCGCCGCGCCCAGAGGCGCGGGTACCGGGCGCCATCCGCTGCCCGATATCGACCGCTTCGCCGCCTGGCTGGGACGCCACGGCGTTGGCGAAGGCAAGCAGGTCGTCAGCTACGATGACAGCGGCGGCGCGTTCGCGGCACGATTGTGGTGGATGTTGCGCTGGCTGGGCCACGACACGGCGGCGGTACTGGATGGGGGCTGGGACGCCTGGACCGGCGCCGGTCTGCCGGTAAACCAAGACATCCGGTCACCGGTCCAATCGGCATTCACGCCGCGGGCGAATCATTCGCTGTGGGTGGACGCCGATCAGCTGATCGATGGGATGGACGCCGGTGCGTCCTTGGTTGTCGACGCCCGCAGTCCGGAACGCTACGCGGGGGAGAAAGAACCGCTCGACGCGGTGGCCGGGCACATCCCCGGTGCGGTGAATCTGTATCACATGGACAACCTGGCGCCGGACCGTCGGTTCGAATCGCCGGGGGCGATCCGCCGCCGGTTTGAAGCGCTGCTGGCCGGGCGCGGCGCGGCGGCGGTGGTACATAGCTGTGGTTCCGGCGTCACCGCTTGCCACAATCTCCTCGCCATGGAGATCGCGGGACTGTCCGGGTCCAAATTGTACCCCGGTTCGTGGAGCGACTGGATCACCGACCCCGCGCGCCCGATCGCCACTGGGCGGTCACCATGAAGATCCTGGTGATCCGTCTGAAGCAGATTGGCGACGCCTTGTTGTCGCTGCCGGTGTGTTCGAGCCTGAAGAAGACATATCCTGAGGCGCGGGTCGATTATCTGGTCTATGAGCACATTGCACCACTGCTGACTAATCAGCCCGGTGTCGATCGCGTACTCACCATCTCGCCGGAGGAGCGTGACCAGCCCTTGAAGTATCTGCAGCGGATCTGGCAGATTCGGCGGGAGCGCTACGACATGGTCATCGACCTGATAACCGTTCCCACCAGCGCGATCATGACCTTTCTGTCCGGCGCCGGCCGGCGGATCGGTTTCGATCACCGCAGGACGCGGTCGTTTCTGTACCGGACCCGGGTCCCCCACCCGAGCTCCGGCGGGACCGTGGAGGCCAAGCTGTCGATCCTGCGGGCGTTGGGCGACGAGGTCCAGTACGAGCGCCGGTTCGAGATTTATCTTACGGAGGCGGAGATCGAGGCAATGCGCGGGCGGTTGTCGAAAGCGGGCGTCGATCTCAACAAGATGCTGGTCTTCGCAGCGGTCACCAGCCGGCGGGACTACAAGTTCTGGCCGCCCGAATACTTCGCCGCCGTCCTCGACTGGTTCCGGAACAAATACGGTGCGGAGCTTATCTTCAACTCGGTGCCTGGAGTTGAGCAGGATTTCGTCGACCGTGTCGTGTCACTGCTCGGGGACACGGCTGGATGCTATGCGGACATTCGATGCGGGCTACGCGAATTAGCAGTCTTGATAAAGGTCTGTGACTTCACCATCGCCAACGACGGCGGCCCGAATCACATGTCCATCGCGGTGGGCACGCCCTCACTGGCGGTGTTCTCTCCGGTGAACAGCAAACGCTCCTGGATCCCGGAGGGAAACGAGCGCCACCAGGGCATCGATTTGACCGATGTCCTGGATCTCTCCCTCGAACAGCATCGCGCCCGTCTGCCGGAGTTCCGCAGCGAGCTGGACAAGTATTACCGGATGATCACGCCGCAGCTCGTCATCGAGCGTGCACAGGCCATGATCGACAATTTGAGCCGCAAGAAGTTGTTGCGCCAGGCCGGTTAGCGGGTGGTTTCACCGTCTCCCGCTCGGGCGCCGTAGATTGCGGGATTGAGTTCGGGGTCGTTGTACATCTTGAATTGCCGGTAGCGTTTCATCTGTTTTTTGCCCGCGGCGAGGTCGTCGAGGAGCTGCTGCAGGGCCACGGTCAGATCCTGGCGTTGTTGTTCCAGTACGGCCACCTTCTCCGCACAGCGCGCCCGGTGACCGGCGTCGGCACTGGAGCGTTCCGCCTCCTCACGCATGTGGAAGATCTTCAGCGAGAGGATCGACAACCGGTCGACGGCGGCGCCGGGGGTCTCGGTGTTCCACGCCTCGGCGCCGGCTGCCAGCAGGCTGAAGCGCTGATAAAAATAATCGTCGATCCGTTCGATGTAGTCGTTGCGCTGTTGATTCAAACCATCGATCCGCCGCTTGACGTCGGCGATGACCGCGTCGGGCGCGTCCGGCGCTCGGGCCTGGTCCTCGACGTGCCAGAGATCGAAATTACGCCGGTGTTGCTCGATCGCCAGCTCATAGAGCGCGTCGCCGGGGTGCTTAATGGTTGGTTTATCGGCTTCGTGCCAGGCAATGGTCTGTTGGTGCTGTAATGCCGCGACGTCATCGGCGAGTTGGTCGATGGGACGTTGAGGCGGCGGAGTGTCTGGGTGCATCGTCACGGATGTGAATCTCTGGGGTTGCCGCGTCGGCGGAAAGCGCATTGATCCCGCCGATACGATTACCAATAATATCACCCGCCTTGAACCTCATGGAACCGCGCGGGGGTCGACAGGTCTGGGAGGAGAAGACTCGCTCCGGCGGCGGTTGCGATCCTTGAAGCGCGGCGGCTCGATATGGCGAGGTTTGTCGAATGCTCACGCGGTACCTCAGAACGATTCGATTGGCATTATCGAAGTGGCGCCACGGCCATCGGTCGAATGCCGATATATTTACCGAGGTCTACGAAAAGCATCGTTGGGGCCGGGGCACCGGCGATTACTTCTCCGGGCCCGGTTCGTATCCTGAATTCGCCGAGCCCTACTGTGAACTCATCCGCAGCTTCATCGACGATCGTTTCGCTGGTCGCGCCCGGATCGTCGATCTGGGCTGTGGCGATTTCCGGATCGGCCGGTGCTTGGTCGGGTATCTGCCGGAGTGTCACTACCTGGGCATCGACGTCGTTCCGTCGATGATTGCGGACAACCAGGCCCGCCACGCCGGCGAACGGGTCCGGTTCGAGTGCCTGGACATCGTCGAAGACGAGTTGCCCAGCGGCGATGTGGCGCTGCTCAGGCAAGTCCTGCAGCATCTGTCCAACGCACAGGTCGCCAAGGTCCTGCACAAGCTCGAGCGGTACCCCGTTACCTTCATCACCGAGCATTACCCGAAGGACGTCGTAGTGGCGAATGTCGACAAGGTCCCGGGCCACCGCAGCCGTAGACGCCACAGGTCGGCGGTCTGCCTGGACAAACCGCCGTTCAACGTGACCGGCATTGAGCTCGTCCTGGTCACCCCCTATCATTACCCCGGCGAAGAACTGCGCGTCTTTAAGCTGGAAAACTAGCCCGCATATTGCACCAGGCCGGCGAAAAGAAGAGCTAACAAGTAGTTTGGCATAAGACATGCGATCAATGCGTGGGTAACACTTTGTGGCCGGGCAGGCGCCGATTCCGGCGCTGGCTCGGTCACGGACGCCTGGATATCCACCGCACTAAATCCATAGCTACAAGCCAAAGGGGTCTCCAAGCCAAAGGGGTCAGGTCTTGCATTGCAATAAGCCAAAGGGGTCAGGTCTTGCATTGCAACATCAGTTTCGCCGCCAACAATAAGCCAAAGGGGTCAGGTCTTGCATTGCAACATCAGTTTCGCCGCCAAAGGGGTCAGGTCTTGCATTGCAACATCAGTTTCGCCGGTGTCTCGCTGCGCGACTGACGGTACTGTAGTGGACGCCGAAGTGGCGTGCGATTTCTGCCAGTGTGTATAGACCCGTATTATAGGCCGCTCGCATGGCTTCGCGCTGGTCACTGAATTGCCGCTTATAGAAACTCAGTGGCTTTGCCAAGGCCTGTCTTTCCAATCGCGGTACCTCGATTGAGTCAGTTGCCGAATCACATTTACACATTACACGCTCTATAAACTTTTCATCACCGAGAATTAGACGATGGCGCAGGTTATTCCAGATGTCTGGCACCTTGTTCGCGTTGCTGATGAAGCGGATATACCGTTTGCAGGCGGTCTTCTCGTTGCTGGCGAACATCCCCAGTAGCGATCGCCGTGCCAGCCAACGGGGTGTCGAATCGCGACGGATCATAGCCGAGTAACTGCTCCATCTCCACTGGCCAGCTTGGAGCACCATACCCGTACGCACAGGGTTGAGCACCACGTAGCGGGCTAGCTCCATAAGATACTCATCTTTGTCCACCAGGATTGCCGAATAACGGCCCTGTAACAGATGACCGACACGCTGGTGGCGCCGGTTGAAGCGTTGAGCATACACCCCGTTCAACTGCCGCATGCCCGCAGATAGGTTGGCTTTCGCAGTTTCGACCACCAGATGGTAATGGTTCGTCATGTGGCAGTAGGCGTAACACCGCCAGTTTAAGCGCGCACATATTTTTCCGAACAGATCGAAGAAAAATTGATGATCCACATCGTCGTTGAAGATCTTTTCGCGACGATTACCGCGGGAAGTGACGTGATACAGAGCACCGGGATATTCCAGACGTAGCGGGCGAGCCATGGCTTCCTCCTTGAATTCATGGTGTAGGAATAGAGAAGACGGCTAGAGTAGGGCTAGGATTGTGTCAATGCAAGACCTGACCCCTCTCTTTGCTTCTGTTTGACCCCCCTCTCTTTCGGATGGAACGACCTCACCGTCCTGTGAAAATAACCTGGGGTGTGATGCTATGATCCTGGACAGTGTAAACGCCAACTGCAGAAATACCCAGGGGAGTAGCGTTTACCGCACCTTGTTTGCCATCTGCGAACAGTCGCACGCGCCCCTGGGACCTTGCATAGGGTCGGAAAAACTGAGGCTTGACGCGAGCAAGTTTGCTCAATGAATTCAAGTCGACGCTTACCAGGTCCTGTCGGGCCGAGGAGTATGCGACAACGCGCCCTTCCCCGACATAGATTGCGACAATTCGGTCGGGATAGAACACGAGGTCGCCCGGGCGAGGATCACCCGCCGAAACTACACCGAACAGATCACTGCTGATCAGACCTTTGTTCAATCGGCCGATACGTTGCATCTCAGGCGTGTTGGGGAGAACTCCCGCCCGAATGTAGAGTTCGGTCATATTTCTTGCCCCCGCTAATCGAGGATTCACACCGAACGTTGCGCCTGGCTCGAGCAAAGAGGTGAAGGCCAGCTGAGCGACTCTCTGTCCTGCAGCCTCGGATATGAACTCCCGCCCGGGAGACGTCGTTTGCCTCCCTGCCGGATCAAATCGAACGACCGGATTATTGTGCGTGAATGCGTACTTGTTCAGGCTCTGCGGTGCCGTGGCAATACCTTCCGCCGGATCCCGTCCCAGGAATACGCCGGTGTTCGGGTCGTACCAGCGCGCGCGTAGGTAATAGAGCTTGGCTGAAGGATCAAAATGCTGGCCGTGCAGGCGATAGGGATTCGGGGTGATACCTGCCGCGTGCAGCACGTTGCCGAAGGCGTCGAGGTGGTAGCGATCGGTCACCGGTGGGTTCGTCGTCAGTGAGTCTGCGCCCGCCACGCCGCTCGCTGCCAGCGAGGCCAACAGCACGACGGCCAATTGACAGTGGGCGCTAATCATCTTGTGTTCTTATGTTGATGTGTCAATGCAAGACCTGACCCCTTCTTCCCTAATGAAAGACCTGATCCCTGTTTGCTGTAAATCGTTCGCTTGCCCATACGCACCTCCACAAATATTGTCCTATTCTTAGAGGTGTCCACTAAACCTGGGCTATCTCAACCTGACCCCATTATCCCTTCTCAAGACCTGACCCCTTCTTCTCTATCATCTTGTGTTCTTATGTAGATGTGTCAATGCAAGACCTGACCCCTTCTTCTCTTCTGATGTGTCAATGCAAGACCTGACCCCTTCTTCTCTGACCCCTTCTTCTCTTCTTAAGGAGGTGATTGTCGTCTACGATTTACCCATTCTCTAAATTCAGCGTTTCTTGCGCACTGAGCCGGCGTTAGTGGGAGACCGCCATGGACCCTTCCTCTGTCGGAGATACCGAGAATTGCGCCCGTTGTTCGAACCTGAAGGGGTCGTTTTTGCTTTGCAATTTTCAACCAAATAGCCCCTCTCCGAAGCCTGGTTTCAACCACCGTGCGTTCGCTAGTCACTTGCATATTCGAGCCTTTGGCGACTATGAAACGACCACCAAGGATAAAGTCGACGACGATATAGGAAGTATTATCATCCGGATCATTCGTTATCGGACCACCGAAAATGAGGTCTTCGATATAGATCGGATCACCGACTAGTAACCTTGCCAGCTTTTGCTCTTTTCCACGTAGCACCCACCCATTACCCTTTAAGTCGACAACCTTCGCGACCGGATCAACTTGGCTACATATTTGTGTCTGAGGCGGACGTATCAGATGAGTGGTCGCAAACAACGAATTTTGCACAGAAAACTCAAATAATGTTTCCGCCCCACCAGGGTCCGAGAACATAACCGGATTGTTGAATGTGAAAGCGTGTTTGTGAAGGCTCCGCGGTATCGAGGGATCACCCGCTGCCGGATCGCGGCCGAGAAACGCACCGGTCATCGGGTCGTACCACCGCGCGCGCACGTAATAAAGCTCGCTCCCATCGTCCAAGTGCTGCCCATGCAGCAGATACGGATTGGGAGTGGTCTGTATCGCCTGCAGCACGCCGCCGAAGCCATCCAGGTCGGAGGCATCGGTCACAGTCGAAGTGTCGTCGATCAACTCGCGCACGTTGCGGCTGGCGTCATTGAGATAGTAGCGAATACCTGCGGAGGTCTCGGAACTCAGCGGCGAGAACTGCTCGTCCCACACATAGCGGGCCGCGGGGCCACCGCCGTCGCGCTCTTCCAGCACCTGTTGGAACTCGCGGTTGGCATCCCACAGGTAATTCGTCGACGTCCCGTTCTCGCCGCGGGCTACGCGCAGGCCGTCCGCGTCGTAGCCGTAGTCGATGGTGGCGGCATTGGACTGCACGTGCCGCAAGCGGTTATCGAAGTCGAACTGATACAAGGTGCTGCCAACGGGGGCGACTCTTGCCAGCCGGTTGCCGTTGTCGTCGTAGCTGTAGGTGACGGCGGTCCCGGGCCCGGCCTCGCTCAGCAGGCGGTCGTTGGCGTCAGAGGTGTAGGTGGTCAATCCCGCCGCGTCGGTCTTGCTCAGGCGGTTGCCGGTCGGCGAGTAGTCGTAGGCAAAGGACTGGTTGCCGTTGACCGGGTCCACGATGTCCTCGCCGGCCAGGCGGTAGAGGGCATCGTAGCTGTAGTCCACCGTGCGCCCGTCCGCCTCGGCGACGCGGGTGCGGTTACCCACGGCGTCCAGGGTGTAAAGGTAACTCGAGATGAGAGTGGTATCGGCGCGCCGGTTGTCGACGGCGACCACCCGGTCGCGCGTATCGTAGGTCCAGACCGTTTCGGCACCGCCGGGATAGGTCAGACTGGTTTGATTGCCGGCCGCGTCGTAGGCATGGGTGATCAGCCCGCCGGCGGGGTCGGTGACTGTACGCACCCGGTTCAAGGCGTCGTAGGCGTAGCGGGTGGTGCCTGAAGAGGTGGTAATCGCGAGCCGGTTACCATTGGGGTCGTATACGTAGTCGATGGCGGCGCCATCGGGCTCGGTCTGGCGTACCAGGCGGTCACGGGTGTCGTAGTCATAGCTGGTCAGTCCTCGGCTGGCGGTGACCGACGCGCGCTCGCCGGTGGGTGTGTAGGCGAAGACAACCGAGGAGCCGTCGGGATAATCACGCCGGAGCAGCCGGTCGTCGCTGTCATAAGTAAAGTCGAGCGTCGCACCGTTGAAGTCGGTTAGGCTCAACGGGTTGCCGTTGGAGTCGTAGGTACGGCTTTCGCTCATGCCCAGCGGCAGCACGGTGGCGGTCATGCGGCCCAGCGCGTCGTATTCGAAGCGCGTGACGTTGCCGGTCGCGTCGGTCTGGGTGATGCGGTTCGACAGCTCGTCGTAATTGTACGTGGTGATCTGACCCAGGGCGTCCGTCACCGTCGTCAGGTTACCGATGGCATCGTAGGCATAGGAAGTCGTGTTGCCGTTGGCGTCGGCCTTGGTCAGCACGCGCCCGAGGGCGTCGTAACTGCTGAGTGCGAGGCTGCCGTCCGGTGCGGTGATGCGGATCAGGCGTCCGGCGGCGTCGTATTCGAAGCTGGTCGTGTTGCCGTTCTCGTCGGTTGATGTCAACTGGCTGCCACGCCCGTCGTAGGTCATGCTGCGGGTATTGCCGAGGGCGTCAGTGGTGGCGATGCGGCGGCCGGCAGCATCGTAACCGTGCGTCGTGGTGTTGCCGTTGGCATCGGTCTCGGAAGTCATCCTTCCGGCCGCGTCATGAGTCAGGCCGGGCCGGGTACCGTCGGCGTAAGTAGTCTGCACTCGCCGGCCGAGCCCGTCATAGGCAAACGTGGTGATGCGCCCGCCGCGATCGGTCTCGGTGACGCGGTTGCGCTCCGCGTCGTAGCTATAGGTTTCGCTGGTGCCGCCTGCGAAATCAGTACGCACCAGGTTGCGTAGACCATCGTAGCTATAGTTGGTGCGGTTGCCGTTGGGATCGGTGATGGCGACCCGGTTGCCGACGGCGTCGAACTCCACCGTCTCGATCCCGCCCAGCGCATCGGTGGTGGCCACGCGCCGGTCGAGCGCATCATAGGCATAGGTGGTAGTCACGATCTGCGGCCCCGCAGCGGTGGTGCGGCTCGTGCTTGCGCTCAGGACATTGCCGTTGGCGTCGTAGGTGTAGCTCGTTACCGTACCCAGCGGATCGGTGATGCCGGACCGGTTGCCCGACCCGTCATAGCTGAATCCGGTGATCTGACCCAGCGGATCGGTGGTGGAAATCCGGTTGCCCCTCGCATCGTAGGCATGGCCGGTAACGAAGCCCAGCGGGCCGGTGGTCGTGAGCAGGTTGCCCCGGCCGTCGTAGGTATTGGCCGTCACCTCGCCTTTGCGGTCGGTCGCCGTGAGCACACGTCCGAAGGCATCGTAGGTGAAGCTGCGGGTCTGGCCCAGCGGGTCGGTCTCGCTCAACGGCAGGTCGTCGTCGTTGTAGGTGGAGGCCGTGGTGTTGCCGAGCGGGTCGGTCTCGCTGGTCTTGTTTCCGCGGCCGTCAAAGGTCGACGTGGTGGTGTTGCCCAGCGCGTCGGTGATCGCCACCACGTTGCCGCGCTCGTCGTATTCCCGCACGGTGATGAATCCGCGCCGGTCGGTAAGCACCTCGCGGCGGTTGTCGAGATCATGGGTGAATTCGGTCCGGTTGCCCTGGGCATCGACGACCGCCACCAGTCGGCCCGCGGCATCGTACTCGCTGCGCGTGAAGGTCAATCCCTGCGGATCGATCAGATTCAGCAGGTAGTGATTGGGGCCGTAGGTGAAGCGCGCGGTCTCACCCAGCGGGTCGGTGAGACTCACCAGGTCGCCGTTGGTGTCGTAGGCATACTCAGTGACGTTGCCGTTGGGATCGGTCATCGACGTGATCCGCCCTTCCCCATCGCGGGTGAACACCACCGACTTTCCTGCCGAGTGGGTGATACCGCCGGGCCCGAAGGTGAGCGTGTTGCCGTTGGTGTCCTTGACGCTCTCCACGCCGCTGCCGCGGACGATGACGATCTCGGTGCCATCGATTTGCGTGTATACAAAGCGTTGCGGCGCGAACGGTCCGGTCAGGCCCGCGTTCTGTATCTCGATCTGCTGGCCCGAGAGCCCGGTGCCGATGACATTGACCAGGTTGTCCTCGTCCAATGCCAGGGTGCCCAGCGTGCCGGGCCGCGGGACGAAGCGCGCGAAGGCGTCGAAGCCCGGGCCCACGGCCCCGGTGCGCGACAGCGCCATGTCGAATTCCTCCACCCGGCCATCCGCCAGCGTGAGGCTCACCTTGTGCGCATCATCGGGTACGAGCTGATGGAAGAAGCTGGACTTGACCATGCGCCAGCCGGTGGCCAAGGGACGATTGGTGCGCAGACGCAGGGTCTGGATGCCGAGCCGCCAACCGACGCCGAAGTCGCCTTGGATCTTGTCGCGGCTGTCATAGGTGCGCTGCACGGTGATGGGGATGCCGGACATCGGGATGCTGAGGTCGGTGAAGGTCAAGGTAAAATTGCCGACCTTCATGTTCTCGTCGACCTGGTAGACGACCTCGTCGGTGGCCACGTTGCCGCCAGAATCAAAGACGGTCAGGCGCACGGTGTACTGGTCGTTGATCAGCAGGGTCGGGTCGAAGCTGCCGAGCACGCCGTTGTTGACCGGCGCGGTGCTGCTGTGGATGGTGGTGAAGTTGGTCTCGCTGGCCGGGGTGATGGCCAGTTCGTATTTGAGAAAGTTCCCGTCGTCGGCGGTGCCGATGAGGTCGGTGGGTGCGGTGATGGTGCTGTGCGCTACCGGGGCTGTGATGTCGGCAATTGGCGCGGTGGTATCGCCGGGCACCCGGTCGACCACCGTGAGGGTAGCGGTGCCGGTCACGCCGGCGTGGGTTGCTTCAATGGCGGTTACGCCCGCAGCGAGGCCGGTGGCCACGCCGTCGGCGTTCACCGAGGCGGCCCCCGTCGTGCTCGACCAGACGGCCAGGCCGGCCAAGTTCAGGCTGGTGCCGTTGGTGAGCACACCGGTGGCGGCAAATGCGACCTGCTGACCGGTGAGAATGGTCTGCGCGGCTGGCGTGAGGATGATATCAGTGAGTATCAGCGTGCCGTCGGCGCCGTCGCAGTTCTCGTCGATGCCGTTGCCCGGGGTGTCCAGCGCGCCGGGGAACACGTTGCCGTCCGCGTCGTCGCAGTCGCCCTGGTTCGGTGTGAAGCCGTCGCCGTCGACGTCGGTGTCACCCAGGCCGGGGCCAAGAGACACCGTCAGGTCCACCGGGCTGCCGAATTCGGCCACGGACCCGCCCGGGGGTGCTTGGGCGATCACGGTGTCGATGGGCGCGTCGGGATCGTGCGCGCTCGTGACGCGGCCCACTAGCAGGTTGGCACTAGTGAGCGCGGTCTCCGCCGCGGCCCGGGCGGCGCCCACCACGTCCGGCACGGTCACCGACAGGCTAACGGTCAGGGTATAGGCCTGGAAGTCGCTGAAGCCCAGGGTGTCGCTCACTGTCACGCCGATGGCATGATCGCCCACATCCGCCGCGCCGGGCGTCCACGCGATTACGCCGCTGTCCGGATCGATAGTCATGCCCGCCGGCGCGCTGCTCAGCGCATAGTTCAGTACATCACCGACATCGGGATCGAAGGCCAGTACGTGATATCGATAGGGGAAGCCCACGGTGGCCGTGGTATCGGGTTGTGACAGGATCTGCGGCGGCGCGCCGGCCGGCAGAACGTCGAAAAACACCGCAGCCTCGTTGGAGTCCAGCGCCCCGTCATTGGCCTTGTAGGTGAAACCGTCAGTGCGGCCGACCCGTTCCTCCGGCATCGGCACGTTGACACGGAAGTTGTTCAGACCCGGGGTCAGCCAGTTCACCGGCTCGGGCGAAGGAACGGTGCCGTCGGCGCCGATGTTGGTGATGTGATAACCGGGGTAGTTCCACACCGGCCGGGTCACCGGCCAGGCGCCGGTGTCCGGGCCGAGCACATGAATGACCCCGCCGCTGGTCACGCCAGGACGGCTTCCGATCAACGCGATCTCAGCCTGCCGATCACCATCGACATCCACCACCAGCGCCTGTGCCTGGGGACTTGATCCGCCCGTGTCGGTCGGGATCTGGATCAACAAGGTACCGTCCCGGCCGTCGTAGGCGCGCAGCGACACACGGTTCTGATCCAGAACTTCCATGACGCCGTCGCCGTCGAAGTCAAACGGCGTCGGCGGCTCACCAAACTGTGCAGTGTTTGGCGGTGTCGCGACGAAACGCGTCCACTTCAGCGCCCCGCTGTGATCCAGTACGCGCAGGAAATCACCAAATATTCCCATGATCTCCACGTGGCCATCGTCGTCGATGTCAGCCACACTGATGGGGCCCGTAATACGGATTTCGGCGGTACTGTTACGCCACTTCTGGGTCCCGTCGTGTTCGTGGGCGGCGATGTGCCCGGACTTACCGACAAACACCACCTCACCCTGGGGGTCGTCATCCAGATTGGCCACTGCGGCCTCGCGGGCCGTGCCTATACCGGACAGTTGGTTCACACTCCACTTCAGCGTCCCGGTGTGGTCGTAGACGTCATCGCCGTAGATGATCTCGGGGTGTCCATCGAGATCGATATCAGAGACGATAGGCATCTGGTCCGGTCCCGTGCTGACCTGATTCATGTTACCGCCACCCTCCGCGGTCACCAGCACGCTGCCGTTGTGGTCGAAGATAGTGATGCGGTTGTTTGCGTGGCCCGAGACGATCTCCACGTCGCCGTCACCGTCCAGGTCGGCCACCGCCGGCGCCGTATTGGCAATGCCGTTGCCGCTGGGAGAGCCGATCGATTCACTGACCCATTTCAGCGTACCGTCGTGCTCGAACGCCACCAACACTTCCGTCGTCTTACCGGCGCTGGTCCCATCGGGTGTCCATCCGGGTAAGGCCGCGATCAGCGCCTCCAGCCGGCCGTCGCCGTCGATGTCGGCCAGGGCAGCCACTGCGCCGTTGACCATATTCAGACGCGGCATCTCCGCTATGCCCGTTTCGTAGGGGAACGCAGGCAAGTCCCAGAGAATGGAACCATCTCTCCCGCTGAAAGCGGTCATGCGGACGTTGAAGATACTGCTGGTGTTGGTTTGGCACACGATGTCGGCCGCACCGTCAGCGTTGAGATCGCCGGCCGCCAGGTTATCCCGCGCGCACTCGCGTATTCTGCTCTCCTCCGTTCCGTAAATCTGCCGCTCCGTCGTGATGTTCGACACGTGCACGGTGCCGTCGCCGATG
This sequence comes from uncultured Gammaproteobacteria bacterium, assembly GCA_947258785.1. Classification (GTDB taxonomy): domain Bacteria; phylum Pseudomonadota; class Gammaproteobacteria; order Arenicellales; family JAANXG01; genus CAMYJT01. Next base: position 115,696 of record CAMYJT010000009.1, on the reverse strand, counting down.
ACGTGGAACTCCGCGAATCCCGGGTCGTTGTCCTCGAATTCGGTAGAAGAAAAACGCACCCGGCGCACGTTGGCCACCGGGGCGCCGGCCAGGGTAGCGATACCCAGCACCACGTCCCGATCTTCGGGTGGCAATGTGACATCTGGAAACGTAATTACCCCGGTATCGAATAGCTCGACGTCGCCAACGTCGAACAACTGCACCCGGCCGGAGATGAAGTCGTCGCCGCTGATCCGGCTGCTGTATATATGGACCGCCTTGACGGTAATGTCATAGACAAATGACTGCTCGTAGAGGATTACCGGACCATCGTTCACCGAGAACCATGACGTGTTCAGATTGTCGTCAATACTGGAGGCCAACTGATAGGCCCGTTGCGAGGACACGGTCGTGGCATCGATGTTGGGCGCCGGCATGGCCAGTGAGAGATTGACGTCCGCGGCGGTGGTATCCAGGGTGTACAGACCCCTGTACGTGGGCACGGTGGGCGTGTAGTCGAACGAGCCGTTGGCATTGAAGTTCAGCGCGCCATGCGTGGGATCGGTCACCTTTATGGCGCTCAGCGGATCGTTATTGGGATCGTTGTCATTGGCCAATACGCCGGGGGCGTTGACCGTCAGGGTTTCACCGGTGCGCGCCGTGTAATGGTCGTCTTCGGCCACTGGTGCCTTATTGACGTCGCGCACCGTGACCACAAACTGCCCGGCGTCGGCCAGGCCGGCGGCGTCGGTGACCTTGACGGTGACGTCATGCGCGCCAACTTGCTCCGCTGCCGGTGTCCAACTGATGGCGCCGGTGGCGCCGTTGATGGTCACTCCGGCCGGCCCGAAGATCTCAAAAACTAATGGTCCGCCTTCGGGATCGCTAGCGACCGCATTGATGTTCAAGGTCTCGCCCAGGGTCAGCACCTGGTCAGGTATCGGATCGAGCACGGGCGGGGCGTTGGGTGGGGGCAGATTCACCAGCGAGTGGATCACCGTCACCGTGAAGCTTTCTTCGTCGGTGAGCACCCCATCGGACACTCGAACCGTTACCGGGTGGGCGCCGAGGTCGCTTAGCGCCGGTGTCCAGGTCAAGGTGCCGCCGGGCGAGACGTTCATACCCGCCGGCCCGCTGACCAGCGAGAAGCTCATCGGGTCGTTGTCGGGGTCGATGGCGAACAGCGGGGTGCTGAATGCCGCCCCCTCGGGAATCGTGCGGTGTCCCGGCGCCAGCAGGTCGGGCGGCAAATTGGCCGGGGTCACCGTCACCGCGACGCTCGCCGGATCGCTGTCGACCTCGCCGTCGTTGACCACCAGCTCGGCGGTATAGGCTCCCGGCACATCGGGGACAAAGCTCGGCATGGGGGCGCCGGCGTCCGACAGGGTCGCCGTACTGCCCGCCGGCGCAGTCAAACTCCACCGGTAGCTCAGTGCATCCCTGTCCGGATCGCTGCTGGCGGTGCCGTCGAGTTGGACGGGCACGCCGACGGTGCCCGGGTTGGGGTTGGCCTCGGCCACAGCCACCGGCGGCCGGTTCTCGGCGGTGATCGAGACCGTCGCCGGATCACTGTCCACCTGCCCGTCGTTGACGATGAGCTGCACCACATACAGCCCGGAATGGTCGGCCGTGAACTGCGGGGCCACCGCGGTGGCGTCGGACAGTGCCGCACCACTGCCCGGCGGCACACTGGTGAACGACCAGCGGTAGGTCAACGGATCGCCGTCCACATCGTTCGACCCACTGCCGTCCAGGGTGACGGTGTCCCCCTTGAACACCGTGTGATCCGTGCCGGCGTCGGCCACCGGCGGCGAATTGGCGGTGGTGACGGTGGCGGTGTCGGGCGCGGAGTCGGCCTGGCCGTCGTTGACGATCAGCTGAGCGATATACTCGCCGGGCTGATCGGCGTTGAAGGTCGGCATCACCGCCAGCGGGTCGTCGAGGCTCGTGGCGCTGCCCGGCGGCAGCGCGATCAGCGACCAGTTGAAGCTCAGCGCATCGCCGTCGACATCAGCGGAACCGCTGCCATCCAGGGTCACGACATCGGTGACAAACACCGTCTGGTCGGGGCCGGCGTCGGCCACCGGCGGCGAATTGGCGGTGGTGACGGTGGCGGTGTCGGGGGCGGAGTCGATCAACCCGTCGTTGACAATTAGCTGGGCGAGGTACTCGCCGGGACGGTCGGCCAAGAAGGTCGGCATCACCGCCAGCGGGTCGTCGAGGCTCGCCGTGCTGCCTGGCGGGACGCCGGTCAGGGTCCAGGCGAAGCTCAAGACATCGCCGTCGACGTCGCTCGAGCCGGCCCCAGTGAGGGTGACCGTCTCTCCCACCAGGACAGTCTGATCGGGCCCGGCATCGGCCACCGGCGGTGAATTCACGGTGTCGATCACCACCGCATCGGGAGCACTGGACTTGCTGCCATCGCTCACCACCAGCTGCAGGGTATACCGGCCGGCCACGTCCACCACAAAACTCGGTTGCACCGCGGTGGTATCCGACAGCACGGCCCCGCTCCCTGCCGGCTGACCGATCCACGACCAGGCAAACGTCAATGAATCGCCGTCGGCGTCGGTGGAGCCGCTGCCATCGAGATGCACCGTGTCGCCAACTTGTACCGTCTGATCCGGCCCGGCATCCGCCACCGGCACGGTGTTGCCTGGCGTTTCGCAGCGGATCTCAATCGTCAGCTGGCTCCCGGGCGCCGAGTTAATCTTGACGCGAAGCCGGTTATCGACCTGTAGCGTGACCGGCTTGTGAAGCGATGTGACTTGCTGGTTGAAATCCCGGGGTCGGAAGATGCGCTCGCCGTTCAAGGAGATGGAGGCGCTGGAGACACGTGCCGATGGCTCACTGTCGTGATCGTCGTCGCCCGGCTCTTGGCTGTCCTCGGAAGACTCATCGCTGTGGCCATCGGGCCGATGGCCGTTATCGACCCACATCTCACAGCCGGTGTCCGATTCTGCGGCCGAGAAACGGTCGACGACGGCGACCGGTTTACCCTTCCCGCGTTCGTACGTCTTGGGGCCAAAAACGAGAACTGTGTCGGCCGTGGTGAGTGCAGCGAAGGACGCGAGCAGCACACCGAATGCGATCTGCCACGCCGCACGGCGGAATGCTCCAAGCCGAAGACGCCCCGTAACCCGAATGCTCGGGCGAAGTCGTTCTATCCTCCCTTTGGTGATGACATCCACTACGCCGTATTTTTTTATTCGGCGCACGTGCCCCCCTTGATTGTCCGCTGCTGGCGGATCGAATGTTTATAGTACTCCAAATCGATGATTCAATCACTGGGTCGACGCCTGCGGACAGACGACATTTTTTGACCTAGATCAGTTTAGGCGGGTAGGCGGAGGTCAGGTCTTGCGTAGGCGGGGGTCTGCGTAGGCGGGGGTCAGGTCTTGCATTGAAACATCGGTCATGGAGTCTTCCGGTCACTCGGCAGACGGTGCTGCTGTGTTCACCGAACTGGCAAGCGATGGCTGCGACTGTCTTGTTCACCACGATCGCCTGGTAATGGTTTTGTAAGCAATGCCCGGCGCGGTGATGGATTCTTTCTTTGGTGCGGGGTGTAGGAATGGAGAAAATGCCAGCGCCGTGTAAGGGTATGTCGCTGCGAGACTTGATTCTTCTCGCTTATCCCTGTTTAGGGCGACCGAAGTTAGCACCTGCCTGCCCGTCGGGCACTTTGGGCTAACCGTTGATCACTTAGAGTGTTGACGGTGAAGACCCCTACAAAGATACTTTGGTATTAAGAGGAACAGAATTGCGTCTCACGCGGGTTGTGAGGACTGTCTTGTTTATACGGAAGGTCTGAATACATCAGACCTCTCCTCAATAATAAGTGCCGATTTATGTGTGGCACTATTCACTCAGGAGGTACCTGGTCATGCAAAAAACCCTATTATCGATATTGCTGCCCGCGGCCGCGATAATCGCAAGCGGTCCACTGAATGCTGCTTCGGGCCTGAGGTGTGAAGCAATGCTCTCGGGCGCGCAGGAGGTCCCCGACGTGATGACGGATGCATCGGGGAGAATTGTCGCGATGTTCGACGCGGCATTCACGAGAGTGCACGTGCGGCTGAGGGTGCGCGGGGCGCCAACCGCCGATGGAGCTCACTTTCACTGCGCACGCCCCGGTGCCAATGGTCCGGTAGCCTTCGGCCTCGTTAGTCCTGGGCCGCTCTTTTTCGATGGTGGAGTCGTCAAAGGCATGCTGGTCAACGATGATTTTACCGGCGCCGACTGCGTCGGCTCGGTTGATCGCCCGGTCAATAACATCGCAGCGTTAGCATTCGCTATGCGCGACGGCCTCGTTTATATCAATGTCCACACACTGGAAAATCCGGGCGGAGAAATTCGAGGTCAGATGATGTGCAAGGGCAAGGGAAAGGACGACGACGATGACGACAGTTCAAGTGAGGGAGAGGACCCCAATAGTTGGACAGGTTGACAGCCGAAATAAGGTTGAATCCAGGATACATGGTCAAGCTGCCAGGAGGATGTCCATTCTCTTCATAGACGTCAACCGGCGTTAAGCTATTCAATGTTGAGCAAGTGTTGAGCAAGGGTCAGGTCTTGCATTGAAACATCGGTCATGGAGTATGTCGATCGCTCGGCTGACGGTGCTGCAGTGTACGCCGAAGTGGCAAGCGATGGCCGCGACTGTCTTGTTCACCACGATCGACTGGTAATGTGTTTGTAAGCAACGCCCGGCGCGGTGATGGATTCTTTCTTTGGTGCGGGGTGTGTGAATGGAGAAAATTCCAGCACCGGGTAAGGGGTGTGTCAATGCAAGACCTGACCCCTTTACCCTCCTGACCCCTTTACCCTCGTTGTTAGACGAGAAAGCTAGATAACGTATTGCAATAACTCAATAAAAAAGCCGTCCTTGGACGGCTCTGGATATTGAATTGGTGGAGGCGGCGGGAATCGAACCCGCGTCCGCAAGCCCTACGCACACCGAATCTACATGCTTAGTCCGCGCTTTGAGTTTAACCGGCCCGCACACCGGCGAACGAGCGTACGGATCGGCGAGTCCGCTTGAGTTTTAACGCCGCACCAACGGACCCGGCGCAGCGCGATCCCGTGTGTTTTGACCCCTCGAATCCCTACCCACGGGCAAATCGGGTGAGAGGACTAGCCGGGATTAAGCGGCCAGTTGATAGTTGTCGTCGTTGGCAACTATGAGTTTGCGGCTGGATTTACGAGGAGGTCCGCACCTCGGCATGCCTCGATGGTTTCGCGACCGACGTCGAAGCCATGTCGCCCCCATGTACAAATATATGGGGTCATTATAAGTGATTTTCAGGGCCGTGACCCGCGGACGCTGTGCGGTCTTCGAATCCGCCACGGTTCCGCCCGGGATCGCCGGCGCGGGCCCCGGTGATTCGTGGTAGCATGATCTTTGCAACACGAGCCCGCGTATTACACCAAGGCGGGTTAGCTACTACAACGACAAAAGGAGCTCTGCGATGACTGGTTGCACCCCCTGCGAGGAGTCCTTCTCCGTGTACTCACCACTGACCATCGAGCTGGTCCATTCGGGCAGCGACGTGTTGGTCTACGCCAAGAACAACGGCCGCAACATCGTTATTATTAAGCGGTTGCTGTTGTGCCGGGAGTGGGCCGGCGGCGGCCGGACCATCAACTACCTGCGCGAAGCGGATTTCATTATCGGCGGCGAGCGGGTCGAGCAAGGCTCAACCCAGCTGAAGTACAAAGCCTCCGCTGCGAGTGCGGTCTCGGCCCGCGCCCAGGCGGAGTATTACGAAGTCACCGGCCGCAGCCTGAGCTGCGAGCTGGACCTGTCTTAAGCGGAGGTCACCATGGCAACAGGATCGAATCTCTATCGAATGCGTATCGGACGCAAGATGACTGCGGAGAAGGTCGAGGAAGCGGTCGGCGCGGCGAGCCAGGAGGCGATGGCGGCGGGTGCGGCGGCAGGCGCGGAGTTGGCGCGTGTCGATCTGCTGGGGAAGGAAACGGTCGTCTTCTTCCGCGGCGACAAGGCCGTGGCCAACGCCCTGAAAGCCGTGCTCACCAAGCGCTCACGCAAGGCCAAGGTGCCGTAGCGGGGGCCGGTGTGACGGTCTGATACCGCCGGCATACCACTGCACAGCAAGACCGATGGCGAAACAAAAGAGCAAACCGGCGTCGAGCACCATCGCCCTCAATAAGAAGGCTCGTCACGATTATCACATCGGCGAGGAGTTCGAGGCCGGCATCGCCTTGGAGGGCTGGGAGGTCAAGAGCCTGCGTGCGGGGCGTGCCCAGCTGAAGGAGGGTTACGTCATCGTGCGCGGCGGGGAATTGTTCCTGTTCGGAGCGCACATCTCACCTTTGCCCGCCGCGTCCACCCACGTGAAGCCGGACCCGGTTCGCAGCCGTAAATTGCTCCTGCGTCGCGGTGAAATCGATCGCCTGATCGGCGCTGTGGAGCGCCGCGGTTACACGCTGGTGCCGCTGGCTTTGTACTGGAAGTCGGGGCGTGCCAAGTTGAAGATTGCGCTCGCCAAGGGTAAGAAGCTGCACGACAAGCGCGCCGCGATCAAGCAGCGGGAGTGGGACCGTGACAAGCAGCGATTGCAGAAATTCAGGGCCTGAAATCCGATGCCGGGGGGGTGAGGCAGTGGCAGCGTTGTGACGGACCGGGACGCCGGGGTCCGCTACGTCCACCCCGAGTGGTCGTCGCGGTGGGCGTTCGTGCTCGCCGCCACCGGCTCGGCGGTGGGCTTGGGCAATGTCTGGAAGTTCCCCTATATGGCCGGCGCGGGGGGCGGTGGGGCCTTTGTGCTGGTGTATATCTTCTGCGTCGCCCTGATCGGCGTGCCGATCATGATGTCCGAGATCATGCTCGGTCGGCGGGCGCGGCGCAGCCCGGTCAACACCATGCGCGTACTGGCGCGGGAGGCCGGGGCCAGTCCGATCTGGCAGTTGGTGGGCTGGATGGGCATGGTCACGGGTTTTCTGATCTTGTCGTTTTACAGCGTTGTGGCCGGATGGACCATGGCCTATGTATTCCGCGTCGCCGACGGGGCGATCCTGGCCCAGTCGCCGCTGGGCGTCCGCCAGGCCTTCGGGGCACTGGTCGGCGATCCGCGGCAGGGACTTCTCTGGCATACCCTGTTCATGCTGATGACCACGGCGGTGGTCGCGCGCGGGGTGCGCGCGGGCCTGGAGCGCGCGGTCAAGCTGATGATGCCGGCGTTGTTCCTGCTGTTGCTGGCGTTGGTGTTTTACGCGGTCCGCAACGGTGCTTTTCGCGAGGGATTCGAATTCCTGTTCCGCACTGATTTCACCAAGTTGACTCCGGCGGTGCTGCTCGGGGCGATGGGACAGGCCTTCTTCAGTCTCAGTTTAGGTATGGGCGCCATCATGGTGTACGGTTCTTATCTGCCTCGGCGGTCGTCGATCGCCGGGACCACGCTGGTGATTGTCGCTGCGGACACGATGGTGGCGCTGTTGGCTGGATTGGCGGTGTTTCCCATCGTGTTCGCCAATGGCATGGAACCCGCGTCCGGGCCCTCGTTGATCTTCCAGACTCTGCCGTTGGCTTTCGGGCAGATGCCGGGTGGTGCGGTGTGGGGCGGGTTGTTTTTTGTCCTGCTGGTTCTGGCCGCGTGGACCTCGTCGATCTCACTGATCGAGCCGGCGGTGGCCTGGCTGACCGAGGCGCGGGGTGTCCACCGCGCGGCGGCCTCCGCCCTGGCCGGCCTGCTGGCCTGGTCCTTGGGCATACTGACGGTGATGTCGTTCAGCGATTGGGCGTTCGAATTCAAATTTCTAGGCATGCAAAAAGCAAACGGTTTCTTTGACATCCTTGATATATTAACCACGAATCTGACGCTGCCGTTGGGTGGCATACTAATCGTGGCGTTTGCAGGCTGGGTCATGCCGCGTGCCCTCGCCGGTGAGGAGCTGGACGTCCGTTCGCGGACCGCTTTCGAACTCTGGTCTTGGCTGGCCCGTTACGTAGCGCCGGCGTTGGTGACGGTGTTGTTGGTATTTTTGTTGCTGGGGAACTATCTGTATGCATAAAGTCGAAAGGTCGGCGTTGGTGGCCTACAGCGTCGAAGAGATGTATGCCCTGGTCGCCGACATTGAGCGCTACCACGAGTTTTTGAATTGGTGCGGGGGGGCGAAAGTGCTGTCGGAAGACGGCGATACGGTGATCGCATCGATTACGATCGTGTTCAAGGGGCTCAAGAAAGCGTTCACCACACGCAACACGATGCGGCCCTATGAGTCCATCGCCATGCACCATATGGAAGGGCCATTCAGCCACCTTGAGGGGGTGTGGCGGTTTACCCCGCTGGCGGAAAGGGCGTGCAAGATCGAGCTGGACCTGCATTTCGACTTCGACAGCCGCTTGATCGCCTCGTTGGTCGGCCCGGTTTTTTCCCATATCTCCAACACCCAGGTCGAGGCATTTCACCACCGAGCGCAGTTGACCTATGGGAAACGATAGGCAATATGCAGGCCAGACAGATTGAGGTCGAAGTCGTCTACGCCCTGCCGGAGTGGCAATGTCTCTTGAGCCTGCGGGTTGCGGCGGGCAGCACCGTGCGAGATGTGATCGAACGATCCGGTCTCGTCGAGCGTTTCGGCATCGATCTGGCGGTCAACCGGACCGGGGTCTTTGGCCGCCTGGTCGTATTGGATCACCTGGTGGAGGAGGGTGACCGGGTGGAGATCTACCGGCCGCTGACTGCGGACCCCAAGATCGTGCGCCGGAAACTCGCCGCCGAGGGCCGGACCATGCGGCGTAAGGCGGCTCCTAGTCCTTGAAGATCTTGTCCCAGGAGCGCCGGAAGAATCCCCGCTCGTCCGGCTGCCGCTCGGTGACCTTGGTGCCGCCCGCTTTATCGTCCTCGGTACTCTCGGTGTCGGATTGTCCCGGCACCACGTCGCCCTGAATGTTCACGAGCGTATCGCCGTCGAACACGATGATCACTCGCCGGTGATTGACCTGCCTGGCTGGCCCGGCCTTGAGCGAATAATAGTAGTCCCACCGGTCATCGCGAAACGGGTCTACGATCAGGGGGGTCCCCAGGACGTAACGCACCTCGCGTTTGGTCATGCCAGGAGTGATTTGGTCGAGTTGCTCCTGGGTAACGACGTTGCCTTGTTGAATGTCGAGCTTGTAGGTGCGGATGCAAGCACTAACCGCAAGCGCGGCGGCCAAGGCGATGACAACGGAAAACGGGCGCATGGGGAATGAATGGTGTTTATTGATCAGCGGATGATAGCGGAACCCGGAGCGTTGGTAAATTCGGCGCCTGGCCGCCGGAGGATACGGGGCCAGAGACGCGACACCGACCCCAATGACAATTAATATTCTTAATAATTTAATCCCGATGATTTCTGAAGTTGCTTTACCATGGCGGTCTCGTCGCAGTGCCGCGCTTTGTAGCACTGAACACAGATGCCCCACACTTTTTCGGGCAGGGAGTCGATGTCGACGGTCTCGAATCCCCACTTGTGAAAAAAATCCGGAACGTAGGTCAGCGCCATCAGGCGGCGCATGCCGCGGCGCCGGGCGGTGCCGGTCAGGTGTTCGATCAGCAGGCTGCCCAGTCCGCGGCCGGCGTGGCCGTAGCTGACCGCAAGACTGCGGATCTCGGCGAGCTCGTCTGTGAAAATCTCCAGAGCGCCACACGCCACCACTGCCGACCGGTCTCTGACTACCACGAATTCGCCGAGGTGATGGCGGATATCCGCGCGCGTGCGCGGCAGCAGATTGCCCATCGCGGCGTAGCCCTCGAGCAGGCTCCCGATGCCCGGGACGTCCTCCGTGGAGGCTTGGACAACTTTAGCAATCCCCCCGGCGCACCGCTGATCGGGACGACTCAACGCCGTGACCCTCCAGACACCGGTGTTGTGAACAGCGATCTGGACCGCATCATGTCTGTGGCATCAATAAGCTGCCCAGTTCATTTGGCCGCTGGTACGGACGGGTCGTGGCTCGGTGATCCCGTACGGGCCAACATGTCCCTGGCGTGCGCCAGGGTGCGGTCGGTGATCTCGATCCCAGCGAGCATGCGGGCGATTTCAGCGATCCGCTGTTTGCCGTCCAACGCTTCGATGTGCAGGCGAACGCCACGGTCTTGATGTTTACGCACCCACAGATGCCGGTGTCCCTGGGCCGCCACCTGAGCCAGATGGGTGACGCACAACACCTGGCGCGACGTTCCCAGCTCGCGCAATTTCCGACCGACAATTTCCGCCACCCGGCCGCCGATACCGACGTCCACCTCGTCAAATATCAGGGTCGGGACGCGACCTACCGCAGCGGTGACGACCTGTATGGCGAGGCTGATGCGCGACAGCTCGCCACCGGAAGCGACCTTGCTGAAGGGGCGCATAGGCTGTCCGGGGGTGCCGCTGACGGTGAATTCGACTTCGTCGTAGCCGAAGCGGGTGGGCCGCTCGCGGTCCCGCTCGCTGACCACTATTTCGAATCGCCCGCCCCGCATGCCGAGTTCCTGCATCTGCCGCGTCACCTGCCGGGACAGCGTCGCGGCGGCGTCCCGGCGTGCCGCCGCTACCCGGTCGGCCGCCGCGTTGTACTGATCGGTGACTTCGGCCAGTTCCGTTTGTAGAGCCTCGGCGCTGGTGTCCATGTCGTCCATCTCGGTCAACCGGTGACGCAGCCGATCTAGGGTATCGATTAGCTGATCGGGCTCGCAGCGGTGTTTCCTGGCCACATCCAACACTGCGCTCATGCGGTCTTCCAGCGCCTGCAGGCGGGACGGATCGGCGTCGATCCGCTCGGAGATCCGGCGCAAGCGGCCAACGGCTTCATCGATCTGGATCGCGGCCTGATCGAGGAGATCGATCACCTCGGCGAAACCAGGTTCGAATTCCAGCAGCTTGTTCAACTCGTGCAGGCTCTGGTTGATGATCCGCGTCGCTGTGACGCCGTCGTCGTCGTACAGCGGCTGTGCACATCGCTCGATCGCCGATTGGATCTCGTGAGCGTGGGACAGGCGCTGTTGTTCACGCTCCAATTCAGCAAATTCACCGCGCTCGAGGTTCATGCCGTCGAGCTCGGTGGTCTGAAAACGCAGCAGATCCAGTTCTTGGAGACGGCGGCCGGCGTCATTGTTCATCGACTCGAGTTGAAGGGTGAGGGTATTAAGCCGTTTGAAATACCGCGCCAGTTCAGTCAGTTCACCGGCCAGCTGCGCAAAATCATCCACGATCGATCGTTGCGCGTCGCGCCGGATCAGCGACTGGTGTTCGTGCTGTCCATGGATGTCGACCAGCCGATCACCGAATTCACGCAGGCGGTTCAGCGTAACCGGCCGCCCGTTGATGAAGGCCTTGCTGGGCTTGTTGTTGTACAGCAGGCGGCGAACGATGCAGGTTTCCTCCTCGTACAATTCCTGATCGCGCAGCCACGCCACGGCGCCATGGTTCGGCGGCAAGTCGAAGCCGGCGGTAATTTCGCTGGATTCGGCGCCGTCGCGTATGAGTTCGGCATCGGCACGTGCCCCCAGTGCCAGGGCCAGCGCGTCGACCAGTATGGATTTTCCGGCGCCGGTTTCACCGGTCAGCACGGTCAAACGCGGATCCAGATTGAGCTCGACCTGCTGGATAATCGCAAAGTCGCGAATAAAGAGCGAACTCAACATGCGTTCAGCTGACTTCGCCCCAACCGAGCTTGGATCGTAAGGCCGTGTAGTGGTCGTGTTCCAGGGTACGGACCAGAGTCACCATTTCGTCGGCCCGTCGCACGCGGATTTTCTCGTCGCCGTCCAGGTGGTAGACAATCTGACCGTCAAGCGAGACATGGGTGTAGCGTGAACAGATATCGATAAGTGTGAAGTCGATGACGCTCGAATCCCGCAAGGCAATAGGACGATGGGACAGCGTGTGCGGGCATATCGGCACGACGGTAATCGCCTCCAGCTGCGGGTGCAGGATCGGCCCCCCCGCCGAGAGGGCGTAGGCCGTCGATCCGGTCGGTGTCGTGACGATAATGCCGTCTGCGCGCACACTGGTCACGAACTCGCCATCGACGAAGGTCTTGACTTCGATCAAGCGCTCCAGTTCGCCCTTGCCAATCACCATGTCGTTGAAAGCGTTAGCGGAAAACAGGCCTTCATCCCCACGGGTGACGTCAATCCTGATCATCATCCGCTGCTCGGTTTTGTATTCACCGTCGAGAATCCGGCCGATGTCTTCGTACATCTCGTTCAGGGAAATGTCGGTCAGGAATCCCAGACGCCCCATATTGACCCCGACCACCGGCACGGCTCGTTGGGCCAGTGCACGGGCGACGTGCAGCATGGTGCCGTCGCCGCCGATTACGATGCCAAGATCGATCAAATCCTGCGTCGCACAGTCAGCGGCCTTGGCAAGGAGTGATTCGAGGATTTCCCGGGCGGTGGTCTCCCCGACCAGCACCTCGATGTCCCGGTACCGCAGATATTCCGCCATCCCGTGCAGCGCGTCGCGCGCGCTGGGGTCGTTGTGTTTGCCAAACAGTCCTATGGTCTTGAACACGGTCGGCATGGTGACGAGTCCTGGTTCGTTTTTCAGATGCCCATGGATTGAGGGGCCGGATGGAGCCGTGTGAGAAAGCCGGATTTTCGTCGATTTTTCCACTCGAGTGAACAACTTCTTCGGGCCTCCAACCCGCCTGTTGTGCCAAAGCCTGGGGTGGTGGCGGCGGAATCGGGTGGCTGCTCCGCCACAAAACATCCCACCATATTGACAGCCTGCGGGGACGTTGGTAGCGTGTCACTTAGCACTCCGTGGGGCTGAGTGCTAAGCACTCGAGGTGTCCGGATCGTTGATGAAATTAACTGAACGCGCAGAGACATTACTGAGGACTCTGATTGAGTTGTACATCAATCAAGGGCAACCGGTGGGTTCCCGCACCTTGGCCAGGCAGGCCCGCCTGGAACTGAGCCCGGCGACGATTCGAAATGTGATGTCCGACCTGGAAGAAATGGGCCTGATACATGCACCCCACACCTCAGCGGGACGGGTGCCGACTCAGCAGGGTTATCGGCTGTTCGTCGACTCCCTGCTCCAGATCAAGCCGCTGCAGCCGTCGGCGGTGGAGGAAATCGAGGACCAGTTGTCCAACGAGACCGATCCGCAGGCGCTGTTGGGCAAGGCCTCTGAGCTGTTGTCCCAGATTACCCAGTTTGCCGGAGTCGTGCTGATCCCCGGACAACAAAATGCGATTTTCCGTCAGCTCGAGTTCGTCGGGCTTGCGCCCAACCGGGTGCTGGCCATTTTGATTACCGATGACGGCCGGGTCCAGAACCGGGTGATTCCCACGGATCGCAACTACGAACCGAACGAGTTGGTCGAAGCGGCGAATTTTTTCAATCAGACTTATGGGGGCGTGTCGCTGGCGGATGTTCGGCGGGCGCTGCTCAATGAGATGATGAAAGACAGCGACGAGATGCACCTCATCATGAAAAACGCAGTGACGATGGCCGGAGTGCTGTTCGATCGCGAAGAAGACATAAAGAGCGAGGTAATGTTGAGCGGCGAGGAGAAGTTGTTCAATGTCCCCGATTTGTGCCAGCTCGAAAAACTGCAGAGGCTATTCGACACCTTCAAAACGAAACAAGATCTTCTCGACCTGCTGGATCGCAGTCTGAGGGTGACCGGGATCAGCATTTTTATCGGGGATGAATCGGGCTATCAGGCCCTGCACGACTGCAGCGTCGTGACCTCGCCTTACGAAGCGGATGGTGTTTTACTCGGTACGGTCGGTGTGATCGGGCCGACGAGAATGGCCTATGAAGAGGTCATTCCGGTCGTCGATGTCACCGCCCGGTTGTTGAGCGGCGCACTCTCGGCACCTACAAGTTGATCGGCCGGCGGGACTGGAGAACGGTCTGCCGCGCTCCTCGGGTTGAGGTGCAGGCGACGCCGGTTGAAAAGGTTCTGTCGCGTCCCCACCTTCTCCAAGAACAATATCCAATACGGCCATAGTGACGACTCATGAGCGAACCAAAATCCCCACCCCACCACACACCACCGTCTGAGGCGCCGCATGAAGCCCCCGAACGCGGGTCCGCTGCGTTGTCCGGGGAGGAAGCGGCGCACGCGGACACCGGGTCCGACGCCGTAGCGGCCGGCGAGGCGGTGGATGTCGATGTCCTGCAGCTGAAACTCGACGAGCTCCGCGACCACTTGTCGAAGGCGCAGATGGAGGCGGCTGAATTCAAAGACCGCTTTCTGCGCGCCAAAGCGGAGGCGGAGAACACCCGCCGGCGTGCTGAGAACGAGATCCGGAACACACGTAAATACGCCATCGAGGAATTCGCATCGGAAATGCTGGCGGTCCGTGACAGCCTGGATCTGGCGCGCAACGTCAACGTCAAACAAGACGACGTCAGCGCCGTGGAACAAATGCTCGAGGGGCTGGAGTTGACCTTGAAGCAGATGGATCGCGTGTTTGAGAAGGTTGCGATCCGAGTGGTGAATCCCGCACCCGGGGACAAACTGGATCCCGAGCTTCACCAGGCCATGAGCATGCAGGAGTCCAGCGAAGTGCCGTCCAATCACATTATCTCGCTGGTCCAGAAGGGCTACACTCTCAACGATCGTTTGATCCGGCCGGCCATGGTCATCGTGGCGAAGGCGATGCCCACGACCGCGGTATCCCCTCAGTCGGACGGCGGCGCTTGAAAAGACGCCCAGGGCACCCAATCTATTCTAGTATCGGAACATTTTGACAAGTTAAACATGAATTTCAGGGGAATCCACGATGGGAAAGATCATAGGTATTGATTTAGGCACCACCAACTCCTGCGTCGCTATCATGGAGGGCGACAAGGCTCGGGTGATCGAGAACAGCGAAGGCGATCGCACGACCCCGTCGGTGGTGGCCTTCACCGATGACGGTGAAGTGCTGGTCGGACAGCCGGCCAAACGGCAGGCGGTGACGAATCCGCACAACACACTGTTTGCGGTGAAGCGCCTGATCGGCCGCAAGTTCGACGAAGACGTCGTCCAGCGGGACATCGGCCTGATGCCGTACAAGATCTCTAAGGCCAAGAATGGCGATGCCTGGATCAATGTGAACGGCAAAGATCTGGCGCCCCCGGAGATCTCCGCTCGAATCCTGCAGAAGATGAAAAAAACCGTCGATGATTATCTCGGCGAGGATGTCAAAGCGGCGGTGATCACGGTACCGGCCTATTTCAACGATTCACAGCGGCAAGCCACCAAGGACGCCGGGCGCATCGCCGGTCTGGATGTGAAGCGCATTATCAATGAGCCCACGGCGGCGGCCTTGGCTTACGGTCTCGACAAGAAACGGGGCGATCACAAGATCGCGGTGTACGATCTGGGTGGCGGCACCTTCGACATCTCAATAATTGAAATTGCGGAAATCGATGGCGAGCACCAGTTCGAGGTATTGTCGACCAACGGTGACACCTTTCTCGGCGGTGAGGATTTCGACCGGCGTCTGATTGATTACCTTGCTGAACAATTCAAGAAAGACCAGGGCATGGATCTGCGCGGTGATCCGCTGGCGATGCAACGCCTGAAAGAGGGCGCCGAAAAGGCCAAGATTGAATTGTCTTCTTCGGCTCAGAGCGAAGTTAACCTGCCCTACATCACGGCTGACCAGACTGGGCCCAAGCACCTGAACATGAAGATCACCCGCGCCAAGCTGGAATCAATGGTTGAGGACTTGGTCGCACGGACCATTGAGCCCTGCAAGATTGCGCTCAAGGACGCGGGGCTGGCGGCAAAAGACATTGACGACGTATTGCTGGTCGGCGGTCAGATCCGGATGCCCTTGGTGCAGGAGACGGTCAAGAACTTCTTCGGCAAGGAACCGCGCCGCGATGTGAATCCCGACGAAGCGGTGGCCGTGGGTGCGGCCATCCAGGGCGGCGTGCTGGGCGGCGACGTCAAAGATGTGCTGCTGCTCGACGTGACTCCCCTTTCCCTCGGCATTGAGACGCTTGGCGGCGTCATGACCAAGTTGATTGATAAAAACACGACCATCCCGACCAAAGCGACCCAGGTCTTCTCCACGGCGGACGACAATCAAACCGCGGTCACCGTGCACGTCCTGCAGGGCGAGCGGGAGATGGCCAAGGACAACAAATCGCTCGGGCGTTTTGATCTGACCGATATCCCACCGGCGCCCAGGGGGGTGCCACAGATCGAAGTGAGCTTCGACATCGACGCCAACGGGATCATGCACGTTTCCGCCAAAGACAAGGCGACCGGTAAGGAAAACAAGATCATCATTAAGTCCAGTTCCGGGCTCAGCGACGATGAGATCCAGAAAATGGTCAAGGACGCCGAGGAACATGCCGAAGAAGACCGTAAGGCCAGGGAGGTCGTGGAGGCTCGCAATCACGGTGAGGCCATGGTGCACAGCGTGCAGAAGTCCATCGCGCAGATGGGTGACAAACTCAGCGGCGACGAAAAAAGCAAGATCGAAGCCGCGATCGGCGAGCTGGAAGAGGCCTTGAAGGGCGATGACAGCGAGCAGATCAAGTCCAAGACCCAGGCGCTGGCGGAGGCCAGTCACCGCCTGGCGGAAGAAATGTACAAGCACGCCGGCGAGGAGTCGTCAGAGGAAGGAGCCACCACCGAGGACGCCGCCGAATCCGGCGGCGGCAAGGCCTCGGCGGAAGAGAACGTGGTGGACGCGGAATTTGAGGAAGTTAAAGACGATAAAGATAAAGCTTGAGTCTATCGTGACGGCAGCACGGAATCGCGCGTGGGGCGCCAGCCCCGCGCCCGCTGCTGTTATCGTATCGAGCTGATTGCAGTGGCGCCGTGGTGTGAGCGTAACGGGACCGAGACAACAGAGCTGGGAGCGAGATGGCTAAGCCTGATTTCTACGAAACGCTCGGTGTAGCGCGTAATGCGTCGGAGGCGGAGATCAAGAAGGCGTATCGCCGCCTGGCGATGAAACACCACCCGGATCGCAATCCCGGCGACGCGCAGGCGGAACACCAGTTCAAGGAGGCCAAGCAGGCCTACGACATCCTGTCCAATGCACAGAAACGCGCCGCCTACGACCAATTCGGTCACGCCGGTGTCGATCCTTCAGCGGCGTCGGAAGGTGGATTCTACGGCCCTGGCGCCGGGGGTTTCGGCGACATCTTCGGGGATATTTTCGGCGATATCTTCGGCAGCGGGGGCGGACGCAGGACCCGGGGCCGTGCGCGGGGAGCGGACCTGCGGTACAACCTTGAGCTGAGCCTGGAAGACGCGGTGCGCGGGACCGAGGTCAAGATCCGCGTGCCGACCAACATGGTGTGCGATCGTTGCGACGGTACGGGGTCCTCGCCGGGCACATCGCCCACCAACTGTTCCACCTGCGGCGGCGCCGGTCAGGTGCGTATGCAGCAGGGATTTTTCTCTGTGCAACAGACCTGCCCGGCCTGCCGCGGCGCGGGCACTGTGATCACAGACCCGTGCGGCCGCTGTCACGGGGCCGGGGTGGTCAAGCAAACCAAGACCCTATCGGTCAAAGTACCAGCGGGTATCGACGAGGGCGACCAGATCCGATTGGCCGGCGAGGGAGAGACCGGGGGCCGGAACGGTGTACCCGGCGACCTATATGTCTCGATACGGCTGGAGCCGCATCCGATCTTCAAACGTGAAGCCGAAGACTTGTACTGCGAAATGCCGGTGAGCTTTTCCACCTTGGTCCTAGGTGGTGAGTTGGAAATTCCGACCCTGGACGGGAGAGCGCGATTGAAAATTCCGCCGGAATCCCAGACCGAAAAGGTGTTCCGGCTGCGCGGTAAGGGCGTCAAGAACGTCCGGGGCGGGCAGGTCGGTGATCTGTTTTGCAAGATCACGGCAGAGACCCCGGTTAACCTCACGAAACGGCAGAAGGAGTTGCTGCGTGAACTGGACGATTCGCTGCGGGGTGGCGGACCGCGTCACAGCCCCCGGGAAAATTCCTGGACCGACCGCTTGCGGTCATTCTTTGACGATCTCGTGACCTGAAGAACTTGAGATCGGAGTGAACAACTCCGACGCCACGTAGTGTGATCTGACGGCTAAGCGACGTCCCGGCCGGCCCTGCTAACAGACTGCGCCGGCTCGTCGACCAGGGCGCCCCCGCAACTGCTTCCGGATCCGGCGGTGCAGCCGAAACAATGCCGATCCACCGCGATCGGGGCACCGTACACGGCCACGGGCTGGATCTCCCACAGATAACGCCGCCGCGTACCGGACATCGGCAGGTCCAGCATCTGATTGAAATCGCAGTCATAGACCAGGCCCCGCCAATCCACGCTGAGCAGATGACGGCACATGAGGTCGTTCACGGTGTCGGGATTGAACGCCTGCACCAGGAGTTGCTGGTAGGTCTCCGACTGACCGGTACGTTGCAGATAATGCGCGAAACGGTTAATGGGCAGATTGGCCAGAGTCAGCAGCCTGTTGAAGCGAATACCGTACTCCTCGAGCAGCCAATGGCGGTAGTCGGCCTCCAGGGTGTGTTGCGGCCCCGGCAGATGCGCCCCGTTCGGGTTGTAGACCAGGTCCAGCACTCGCGCATCGGTGCCATATCCTTGGCGATTGAGTAAACGCAAAGCGTCGATGCTTCTCCGAAACACACCGGATCCGCGCTGCTCGTCGACGTTGCGCTCGGTGTAGCACGGTAAGGAGCACACCAAGTGGATGTGCCGGTGCGCGTACCAGCGGGCGAGGGTATCCTGCCCGGTCTCCAGCAAGACGGTCAGGTTACATCGGCTGGTCACTGCCGCGCCCAGGGCGAGAAAGCCGTCCACGAAACGCCGGAAGTTCGGGTTGAGCTCTGGTGCGCCGCCAGTGATGTCGACATGGGCCAGGCGTGCGCGCCGGAACCAGTCCAGGATCTGTTCCATGGTATCCCACTGCATGATTTCGGTGCGTTTCGGTCCGGCGTCGACGTGACAGTGCGAGCAGGCCTGATTACATCGTTTACCCACATTGACCTGTAACTCGCGAAGCGGCGCCCGGTTCAGCCGGCTGCCGGTGTTGTTCTGCAACACCCGGGCGAAACTCGGGCCGCTGGTTGGCACCTGGACGGGTTTCAGCGTGCTATCCATGTATTTGATCTGACACTCAAATCGTGGGGGATCGCTGTGGTCGGTACTGCTCGAGCATGGAGCGTGTCTGAACTATGCAGTGCCGCCCATGTACCGCTTGCGAATAAAATGATCGATCGAGATCTTCCCAGGACCGTAAAACACCAGCACGGCCAGCATCAGTCCCCACAATTGGTGCTGCTGCACACCGACCTCGTTCAATCCGGGGTAGGATATCACGGCGACGGCATTGAACACGAACAGCGCCGCCGCTGCGAACCGTCCACCGACGCCGAAGGCCAGCAGCACGGGAAAGATCAACTCCGCAGCAGTCCCCAGGTAGGCGGCCGCCTGGTAGGAAATCAATGGGACGCTGTATTCGTATTGGAACAACATCATTGTGCTGGGGCCCAGACCGATGAACGGAAACTCGTCGGAGACAGCGATCTTCGTCAATCCCGCTTTCCAGAAAACGTTGGCGACCCACAATCGGATGCCGAGTAGTCCGAGGGGGCTCAGGAACTCGAGCACGCGAATAATGGGCTTGGCGAAGTTGGTGACTGCAGTGGTCATAGACATCGATCTTGTGCTCGCTGGGTTAGTGGGCTGCGGTAATTCCGGTGTTAGGGCGTGACGATGTCGACGAGGACGTGGTGCTGGACATGGTGGATCAGGCAGGACTGGAGGTCAAACTGCCGGTTCGAGTCAAGCGCCGCCGCCGCCGATTCGCCCAAGCTGCAGTCCCGGCCCAGTGCAGACAGAAATGCGTAATCCCCCGCTCCGAGCCGTTGCAGCTTCAGCTCGGTGTCCTGCTGCATCACCAGAACGCGTTCTCCCCCGGCCGCCAGGTCCACGGTCGCCGCGTCGCCGGTGTCGTTCTGATTGGCCTCCAAGATGCGCAGCACGGGGTAGGGTGAATCGATTAGTCGGGTCGTGGGGTTCAGGCGGAAACGCAGTCGATGGTAGTCGTTGGAGTCTACGGTGTGCAATCGCCGGATGTCGAGCGGCGGCAGCGCGGCGGCGTGATAGACCTCGTGGCTGGCCCATTCCAGCCGTGCCACGTCGGGCAGGTATGCCAGTGCCGCCGCCGGATCAAATTTTGTCAGGAACTGTGGAAATTCGCGGCCGAAGCGATGCAGATTACCGCTGCGCGACGCATGGCCGACGATGAACCGGTGTGCCGCGTAGCGGAAGAAACCCTCGCCCACCAGCCGTTCCACCACCTGATAAACCGCCCGCAGGGCCTCGGTGAGGCTGGCGAAGACGTTATTTCGGTATACCTGCACGCGCCGCGCACTCGTGAGCCCGTTGGGCCGAACCAAGTCACCGGTTTCGGGCGCGGACGCCGACAACAGTGAGCGGCTGAACGCCCGCTGAACTTCATGCAACCCGGGCATCGCTCTGTTCCAGGATCATCTGGGCGATTGCCGCTTCGTTCAGCAGCACGTCCAGTTCCGGCAGGTCTGTATCCCATTCGATCAGCGTCGGCGCGCGGCCGAACCGCGCGACGGCGACTCGAAACAGCTCCCAAACCGGATCACAGACGAGATCGTTGTGGGTGTCGATGAGTATGCGCTTGCCGTCGTCCAGGTGGTTGACCGTGTGGCCGGCGAGGTGCATCTCGCCTACTGCGCCGAGCGGTATTCCGCGCAGGAACGTCTGCGGGTCAAAGCCGTGATTGACGGCGTTGACGTACACATTATTCACGTCCAGCAAGACGCCGCAGCCGGACTGTTGCGCCACCTCGGCGACAAATTCCCATTCCGGAATCGTCGAGTGTTCGAATTCCAGGTAGGTCGACACATTTTCCACCAGTATCTGCCGGCCCAGATGTTCCTGCACCTGGCAAACCCGGAAGACTACGTGGGCGAGCGCCTCCTCGGTGTAGGGCATTGGCAGCAGGTCGTTGAAATACCGTTCGCCGATCGAACACCACGACAGATGGTCAGAGACCAAGCCCGGCCGATACCGCTCGATGAGTTGAGCCAGTCGGTCCAAGTGCTGGTTGTTGAGTGGGTCGACGGATCCCAACGACATGCCGACCCCGTGCAGGCTGAGCGGATACTCGGCGCGGACGCGCTCCAGGTAGCGGTGGGGGGGACCACCCGCGCCGAAAAAGTTTTCGCTGTGGACCTCGAAAAAACCGACCGTTGGTCGGCGTTCGACTACCTCCTGGTGATGTGCGCTGCGTAAACCGATCCCGGCGCAGGCCGGGATCGGTGGTATCGGATTACCCGTGTGGTGCACCATGCAAGCCTTAGGAGGAGTTCTTAAGGCTTCCGCCCACCACTTTTTCGCAGGTGCCCTTGGGCACGAATAGCCAGGCGTCCTTTTGGCCGTCCTTGACCGAAGTGCCTGCGCAGGAGCTGTTAGCGGTCTGGCAGTCGTTTTTGCCGGCCTTGGCGATGCCGAAGCATTTTTCCATCTCCTCGGCGTTGGCCGGCAGGCTGGTCCCGGCGACACCCAGGGCAATCAGGCTGGACACCGCGGTGCTGATCATTGTCTTGCTGGTTCGCATATTCACACTCCTAAGATTCGGTTCTAACTGGTTTCCGGGCTTCGTTGAGACGCTTTTTCGAAGCCCTCTGATACGCCGCCGATCCTCAAACGGATCGATACCGGACGCGACTACAGATGAGACTCGCCACGCAGGCGAAAGTTTCTATCGGCTACTTAGTAGCCTGTCCGTGTCTTCGGCGCGGCTACTGCGAAATCGGGAAACCGGCACATTTCCCCGAAACTTCTCGACAAATAGCGCACTATTCTCCTCGAAGTTTCGAAAAACTGTTGTCGCTTTCCCAGTTTCCCGCTACGGGCAAAACACTCGGACAGTCTTCTAGACCGGAGTTGGATCCAGAATCTGACGGGGACGTGAATTTTTTTTACTGGACGAAAATGCACTCGGTGTTGGCCGGTTCAACCCTCCCGGTTCAAATCAGCCGGTGCAGACAATCCACGTAGGTCTGCTCATCAACGGCCCGGCCGCCGGTGGCGGTGCTCAACCAGGTCCCCAGACATTTCATGACGGCGTGCTGGGCGGCATGCACGTCGCCGCCGCGTCGGATCAGTGAGTGATAGATTTCAGCGATTCCCTCCGGGCGGTCGGTGCCGACCTGTTCCAGGACCGCGACGTGCAGCCCCATGTGTAAAAAGGGATTCACCACATCGCCGGTGAGCGAGTAATCCTGATCCCGGTGTGTCGTTGGATCCTCAAGAATCTGGTGATACGCCGGGTGCATCACTGCGACCTCGACAATCAGGCCCTCCATCTCAGTCAACACCGAGTGCTGGCGATGCTTGCGCCACGCCGTAAAAAAGACGTCGCGGGTGCTGTCCCGTTGCCGGGTGTCGATCACCGGGTGTCGTCGCCGGCGAACAAGCCGAGCACCGACGAGTATTGATACAAATGACTGCCGCCGGTCAGCGGGGCGATCTCCCCGTTACCGTAAAATCCGATCAACGGCATGTCGGGACAGCGGTCCTTCAGTAGCTCAATGTCCCGATCGCGGCCGCCGAAAAACGAAGGACCGCGACTGATGCACGGGAACAGCAAGCCGAAATCCGGCGCGGTCCGCAACGCGGTGCAGCCACGCTCGATGGCTTCGCGCATGGCACGTTCAACGGAAATTTTATCGCGTATCGCCCAAAACAAACGCGCGCCGGGGTTCAACGGCTGGGACAGGGTGATGGAGTTGTCGCGTGGGTTGGCGGAGACGATGTAATCAAGTCGGAATCGGCCCTCGCGGATGGCGGTGTTGGGGTCTCCAAACGTTACGCCGCACATCAACATGTGTAAGGGTATGCGCTCCATTCGGCGTACCGATGCCGGTAACGCATTGACGAGTACGTTGAGTGCCGGGTAGTTGCCCAGCCGCCGGATATCGAATCCCTCGACCTCCGCGACCTCCATCGGTGCGGTCAGCGCCCGCACTCCTTGGCCGACGCTCACCGAGTGGCGGGTACCGGACACCTTCACGTGCGTGTGCCCGTCCCCGACTACCCGGCTGCCGTTCCATACCGAAAACGGGCCGTGGCCGAACTCATCGGTCGACAACGCCCCGATTCTGGCTACCGGTGCGTCCAGCCAGTCCGTGGACAAGCCCGTCGGCGTGCTCAAGCTCAAGGTTAGAGGACCACGTTGTGTTGGCTGGGTCGGCGACAGGCAGATCGAGCCCCCGAACACCATCGCCGCGGCGGCGGGGCTGTCGAACAACCACTCCTGTTCGGTGAGCAGGCCAGCGCCGGTGCAACCGAACACCTGTGTACACCCCGCGGTGCGCGCGGCGGTGGTCAAAGCTGCCCTTGGATCGTGGGCGAAATCCGGGGTCAAAAACAGCAGCACGCTGTTCGCGGTGGTCAATCCAGCCTTTTCGAGCGCGTCAGCAACCGCTCGTTCCGCATGTTGGGGCCGGGCCGGGGCCCCGTAACACATCCCAGTGGCGACCAAAGCAGTGCTCATGACGGACTCTTATGCTCGTACTCGCACAAATCGTTAATAAGACAACGGGCACATTGGGGACTGCGTGCAGTACAAGTATACCGCCCATGCAGAATTAACCAATGGTGTGCGTGCCGCAGGTATCGTTCCGGTACCACCTCGAGCAGCCGCTTCTCCACCGCCAGAGGCGTCTTCCCGGGGGCGAGCCCGCAGCGGTTTGCGACTCTGAATATGTGGGTGTCGACCGCAATGGTCGGCTGGCCGAAGGCGGTGTTGAGGACCACGTTGGCGGTTTTCCGCCCCACCCCCGGCAACGCCTCCAGGGCCTCGCGATGCCCGGGAACCTGGCCCCGATGCTTCGCCAGCAGCATGCGCGCGGTGGCGACGATGTGTTTCGCCTTGGTGTTGAACAGTCCGATGGATTTGATGTACGGCTTGATCCCGCGTACCCCCAGTCTGATGATGGCCTCGGGGCTATCGGCGACATCAAACAACTTACGGCTGGCTCGGTTCACACTCACATCGGTTGCCTGCGCCGACAGCATTACCGCCACCAGCAGCTCGAAGGGAGACCGGTACCGCAGCTCCGTGTTCGGCCGTGGCTCGGCGGTGTGCAATCGACGGAAGATTTCCGCCCGCGCGGCCGGTTTCACGGCGCCGATGATCGCACCCGGCGCCGCGCGCGAACCCGCTTCACGGCGGCCGCGATGTCTGCCCGCAGGCGCTCCCGGCGGCGGCCTTCCCGCAGCTCGCGGTTGCGTCGGCGGGCGGCGTGGGCCAGTTGCCGGCGCCGGATGCGCTGCGTGCGTGCGGCAAAGCGCCGGCGGGCCCGGTTGACCTGTTGGGGTGAGTAATCCGGCCACCGCCAGCCGGCGCGGACCGCCGGCGCAGGACGGGTGCGCATCACGATACAGTCCACCGGACATGTGGGCACGCACAGGTCGCAGCCGGTGCATTCCTGGTCCACGACCGTGTGCAGCAGCTTGGTCGCGCCCACGATGGCATCCACCGGACAGGCTTGCAGGCACAGCGTGCAGCCGATGCACAGTGATTCATCGATCATGGCCGACCGTCGGGGTTGGTGGTGTCCGCAGGCCGGGTCCAGGGGTCTTGGCGGACGGCCCAGCAGCGCCGCGAGGCCGTGAATCGTGATGTCTCCGCCCGGCGGGCACCGGTTGATGTCGGTGTCTCCGCGCACCAGCGCCTCGGCGTAGCCGCGGCAATGCGGAAATCCGCACTGCGTGCATTGGGTCTGCGGCAACCAGGCCTCCACCGCCGCCACACTGATTGCAGGTCTGGACAATTGCATCGACATCGGCTGGCGCCGTCGCGGGACCGGCCGTGCCCTCTATTTGACCCGCATGCCGGGCTGCACTCCGTCGTCGGCGGACAGCAGCCACAGGTCCCGGCCACCGGGTCCCGCGGCGAGCACCATGCCCTCGGACACGCCGAAGCGCATCTTGCGCGGCGCCAGATTGGCCACCATCACGGTATACCGCCCGATCAACGCGTCCGGGGCGTACGCCGATTTGATGCCGGCGAATACGGTGCGTGTTTCGCCGCCGAGATCCAGGGTCAGTTTGAGCAGTTTGTCCGCCCCGGCGACCTGTTCCGCGCCGGCGACGCGGGCGATGCGCAGATCGACCTTGGCGAATTCGTCGATGCCGATGGTCTCGGCCATGGGCTCGATGCTCGGCGTGTTGGCGGCCGATTCGGTTGCGGGTTGTTTCGAGGACTCGATCATTGCCTCCACCTGGGCGGTGTCCATCCGCCGCATGAGGTGTTTGAACGGCTGGATCCGATGGTCGGTCAACGGACGCTCGATCCTCTGCCAGGCACCCGGCGTCGTCAGCTCGCAGTTCAGAAAGGCCTCTACCTTGGCTGCGGTAGCCGGCAGCACCGGTGCCAGGTAAGTGCTCAGCACACGAAACAGATTCAAGCCCAGGCTGCACACGTCCCACAGCAGGTCCGACTGCCCTTCGCGTTTGGCGATTTCCCAGGGCTTGTGGTCGGCGATGAATTGGTTGGCGGTGTCCGCCAGGGCCATAATTTCCCGCATCCCGCGGCTGTATTCGCGCTGTTCGTAGCACTCGGCGATGGCGGACCCCGCGTCGACAAACGTCTGATAAAGGGGCGGTTCGGGGACGCGCGGGGACAATACACCGTCGAACCGCTTGTGAATAAAGCCGGCACAGCGACTGGCGATATTGACGACCTTGCCGACCAGATCTGCGTTGACCCGCTGCACGAAGTCATACATGTTGATGTCCAGGTCCTCAACCCGGTTATTGAGCTTGGCGGCGAAGTAGTAACGAAGGTATTCCGGGTCGAGATGGTCGAGGTAGGTGCGCGCGGTAATAAAGGTCCCCCGCGATTTAGACATCTTCTGCCCGTTTACGGTGAGGAAACCGTGAGCGTACACCGCGCTCGGCTTGCGGAAGCCGGCCCCCTCCAGCACGGCGGGCCAGAACAGGGCATGAAAATAAAGAATGTCTTTGCCGATGAAATGGTACAGCTCGGTGTCGCTGCCGGGGCCCCAGAACTCATCGAAGCGGAGCCGGGTCCGGTCGCACAGGTGCTGAAAGCTCGCCATGTAGCCGATGGGGGCGTCCAACCAGACGTAAAAATACTTGTCCTGCTCGTCGGGTATCCGAAAACCAAAGTACGGGGGGTCTCGGGAGATGTCCCAATCCTGGAGGCCCACATCAAACCATTCCTGCAGCTTGTTGCGCACTTCGGGTTGCAGGTGACCGGCCCCGGTCCACCCCTTGAGCAGAGTCTCGAATTGGCCGAGTCGGAAGAACAGGTGTTCCGACTCCCTCTCAATCGGGGGCACTCCGGAAATCGCCGATAGGGGATTAATCAGCTCGGTGGTGCTGTAGGTCGAACCGCAGACCTCACAACTGTCTCCGTATTGGTCGTCCGCACCACACCGCGGGCATTGGCCTTTGATGAAACGGTCGGGCAGGAAGATTTGCTGTATCGGGTCGAACGCCTGTTTGATGATACGCCGTGCGATGTGGCCATGGTCCTTGAGGCGTTGGTAAATCAGTTCGGAATAATGCTGGTTCTCCGGTGAGTGAGTGGTGTGGTAGTTGTCGAACGCCACCAGGAAATCTGCAAAATCGGCGCGGTGTTGCCGGCCGATGCGTTCGATAAGCTGTTCCGGTGTGATGCCTTCACTCTGGGCGCGCAGCATGATCGGTGTGCCGTGGGCGTCGTCGGCACACACGTAATGGCATTCATGTCCCCGGATGCGTTGGAACCGGCACCAGATGTCCGTCTGGATGTATTCGACCAGATGGCCCAGATGGATGGGACCATTCGCATAAGGCAGGGCACTGGTAACCAGAATGCGGCGCGTAGAGTCGGTGGGCATCGGTTCGATGTAAGGCGGTCCAGCGATTGTCGGCGCGTAACCGTAACAGCTTCGTGGTCGGTAGCCAATGGTGAACCGCCGCGGGCCCCGGGGCCGCTATGGCGTCGGCGATGACATTTTGTGGGCGAACGTGTACGATTGCGCCCCTTCAAAACGCCGCTCGTCCAGTGTGTCAGGTGAGGTAATCATGTCAGTCACTCAGCCCCAGATCGAAGAGGCACTTCGGTCTATCACAGATCCCCATACCGATCGGGATCCGGTGTCGGCCAAAAACGTAAAGGGAATTAATACAGACGGCGGTAAAGTCGTGGTGGATCTGGTGTTGGGCTACCCGGCGAACAGTTGGCGGGCTGCATACGCCAAGCAGTGCGAGGGAATTATATCCGCCCTTGACGGCGTCGAATCGGCGGTGGTCAATGTCACCAGTGAGATTGACTCGCACTCGGTGCAAAAGGGCGTAAAACCCCTCGACGGCGTCAAGAACATGATTGCGGTGGCCTCCGGCAAGGGTGGTGTCGGTAAGTCCACGGTTGCCGTTAATCTCGCGTTGGCCCTGTCGGCCGAGGGTGCGCGAGTCGGTATTCTGGATGCGGACATCTATGGTCCCAGCCAGCCGCGCATGCTGGGGATCAACGCCAAGCCCGAATCCAGGGATGGCAAGAGCATGGAGCCGCTGCACAGCTACCACCTGCAGGCGATGTCCATCGGTTTCCTGATCGATGAGGAGACCCCGATGATTTGGCGGGGCCCCATGGTGACTCAGGCTCTGGAGCAGTTGTTGAAAGACACCCGATGGGACAAGCTGGATTACCTGGTGATCGATCTGCCGCCGGGCACCGGCGACACGCAGCTGACCCTGGCCCAACGGGTCCCGGTGAGCGGCGCGGTAATTGTCACCACGCCCCAGGACATCGCGCTGTTGGATGCGCGCAAGGCGTACAAAATGTTCGAAAAAGTCGAGATTCCAATTCTGGGCGTGGTCGAGAATATGAGTACGCACATCTGCAGCCAGTGCGGCCATCAGGAGCAGATTTTCGGCGAAGGCGGCGGTCAGCGCATGGCCGATGAGTACGGGCTGCCTTACCTCGGCGCCTTGCCGTTGGACACTCGCATCCGCGCCGATGCGGACAGCGGGAAACCGACCGTCGTGGCGGATCCGGATGGCCCGGTGGCGACGCTCTACCGGGATATCGGTCGGCGCACCGCCGGGCGTCTGGCCAGCCAGCAGAAAGACTACAGCGCCAAGTTTCCTTCGATCGTCATTCAAAACTCTTAAACTTCGCGTCGTTCCCGACGGGGTATCGCCGCATGACGCGCCTGCCGAGAACCGCGGGCGAGTTTCTGGCCCTGGTCGATCAGGCCGTATTCGAGATGGACGAGCTGGCAATCTGTGCCGGCGAGGATCTGGACGACGAAACGGCCGATCTCGAACCGGTGTTCCGTGACATCGCCGCGGCGCTGCGGGCGTTGTACAGGCGAATTGAACAGGGGCGGCACGTCTTCGCAACCGGTGCCGACCTGCCGTTCATGGCCATAGCACGCAGCTATCGGCACCTTATTCCCATTTTTCAGTTGCTCAACACTTTGAATGACGCACACCGCCGCGGGCCCGAGTAGCGGATCCGCGTGGCCAAGAACACCGCCGGCCCGCCGCACGTAGATGGGGTGAGCGTCTTCTCGCTCGCTATTTTGTACTCAGCAATGCTGATACCATCTTTCCCATGTCCGGGAACACATTCGGCAAGGCATTCGCCGTCACAAGCTTCGGTGAAAGCCATGGATCGCTGATCGGCTGCGTGGTGGACGGTTGTCCGCCCGGTCTGCCGTTGGCCGAACCGGACCTGCAGGCCGACCTGGACAGGCGGCGGCCGGGTCAGTCCCGATTTACCACCCAACGGCGCGAGTCCGATCAGGTGGAGATCGTATCGGGCGTGTACCAGGGGCTGACCACCGGTGCGCCGATCGGCCTGCTCATTCGTAACCAGGATGAGCGCTCGCGGGACTATGACGAATTGAAGGACCGGTTCCGTCCCGGGCACGCCGATTACGTCTACGAACGGAAATACGGGTTCCGCGACCATCGGGGGGGCGGCCGGTCGTCGGCGCGGGAGACGGCGATGCGGGTGGCCGCCGGGGCCATCGCCAAGAAATATCTGGCCCACGCCGCGGAGGTGCTCATCCGCGGCTATCTGGCCCAATTGGGGCCGATCAGCATCGAAAAATTCGACTGGCAGGCGGTCGAGCAGAATCCGTTTTTCTGTCCGGATCCGGACAAACTATCGGAAATGGAGGCGTACGTTGACGAACTGCGACGGATGGGGGACTCGGTCGGGGCGCGGGTCAACGTCATTGCCAGCGGGGTGCCGGCCGGTTTGGGTGAGCCGGTGTTTGATCGTTTGGACGCCGACATTGCCCACGCCATGATGAGCATCAACGCGGTCAAAGGCGTGGAAATCGGCGCCGGTTTTGCGAGTGTCGCGCAAAAGGGGTCCGAGCACCGCGATGAGATGTCGCCGGAAGGATTCCTGACCAATAATGCGGGCGGCGTGTTGGGCGGAATCTCGAGCGGCCAGGATGTGGTGGTCAGTATTGCACTCAAGCCCACTTCCAGTATCCGCATTCCCGGCCGTACCATCGACCGCCACGGCAAGCCCGCGGAAATCGTCACTAAAGGGCGTCACGATCCGTGTGTCGGGATACGGGCGACGCCGATTGCCGAGGCCATGCTGGCGATCGTGTTGATGGATCACTTGCTGAGGAATCGGGCGCAGAACGCCGACGTAGAACCCGCTGTGCCGCGGATTCCGTCACGGGTGCCGGACACGAACCAGGGCTAGGAGCCCGTCCAAGTATTCGTTGCGCCTAAACCTGGTTGTTGGTCATGCCCTATTGGCGTTTGTCGAGTTTTTATTTCTTTTTTTTCGCTTCACTGGGCGCGCTCATTCCGTACTGGGGCTTGTACCTGAAGTTCATCGGTTTCGACGCGGTCGAGATCGGGCAACTGGTGTCGCTGCTGCTGGCCACCAAGATTGTGGCGCCGAATCTTTGGGGCTGGATCGCCGATCGTGCCGGCCGCTGCATGACGGTCGTTCGACTGGCGGCGTTCCTGGCCATGTTGATTTTCATACCGGTGTTCTGGGTCACAGACTTCTGGGGCATGGCGCTCATCATGATCGGCTTCAGCTTCTTTTGGAACGCCTCCCTGCCGCAACTGGAGGCCACGACCCTCAAGCACCTGCGTGAGCGGGTGGAGCGATACGGTAGAGTGCGCATGTGGGGGTCCGTCGGATTCATCGTACTTGTCCTGGCCGTCGGTCCGCTGGTCGACCATTACAGCCCGCGAGTCGTTCTGCCGGTGCTGTTGGCGTGTTTTGCCGGTATCTGGCTGGTGAGTCTCTCAATCCCGGAGGCCGAGGGCGCGGCTCACAGCGGGCAGGACCGACTTTCGGGCATGACTCGCCGGCCGGCGGTGATCTGGTTCCTGTTCGCGTGTTTCGTAATGCAGGTCAGTCATGCGCCGTTCTACACATTTTTTTCCATCTACCTACAGGATTACGCCTACAGCAAGACGGTCATCGGCGCGCTGTGGGCGTTCGGCGTAATCTGCGAGATCGGTGTGTTTCTCATCATGCATCGGGTGTTCGGGTCGGTCTCCCTCGGTGCGGTGCTGGCGGCGACCTTCATGGTCACCGCGCTGCGCTGGGTGCTGGTGGCGCTGTTTCCGTCGTCCCTGTCCATCATGGTGCTTACCCAGGCCATGCACGCAATCACATTCGGTGCCTATCACGCGGCCGCTATTCAGTTCATTCACCGGTTTTTCCGGGGTACCCATCAACACCGCGGTCAGGCGCTGTACAGCAGCGCCAGCTTTGGCGCGGGTGGCGCCGTCGGCAGCGTATTTAGTGGTTATGCCTGGGAGAATCTTGGGCCCACGGCCACTTTCCTGATCGCTGCGGGGTTGGCGCTGGCGGCGGGGGTGCTGGTGATGCGGGTCATCCGCCCGGCGTGCACCACCGCGCCGGCGGCGCCCGAGTCAGTCCCGGGCCCGTGAGATGGCCACCACCGCTGCGCTGTGCGCCATTGGCACCCGGCCCTCGCCGGTGGCTGGGTCCGCGCGGATGGGAATGTGATCGAGGCGTTTCCGCACCATCGATCCGATGTTGTCGATCAGGAAAATCTGGTCCACATCGCAGTGCCGAGTGCGCCGCAACCGGCTGCGGATAACGCCCAGTGCGTTAAACGTTTGCGCGGAGTTCACCGGGGCGTCGAGATGACCGCAGCCGTTGGACTTGTATATGGCCCGCACCAGGTTGGTGATCAACTCGTGGTGTACCGCATCGGATCCGAGCAAGGCGTGGATGTCGGCAGCGCGATCGCGGATGGGAATCTGGTGTCGGCCGACGTCATCCGCCAAGCCGCGAATCAATTCGCGGAAGGTAACCGGAGCTCTCGAAGTAGCGGTATTGAGTTTGTGCATCGGTTCGGTGACGCTCTAGTCGCTGTTTCGGTTGTGATACCATTTATCGGCTGATTGAACACCGCGTACACCGCGATGCCGTAATATTACCACTATGGCCGGAAAGACTCTGCATGACAAGCTGTGGGACGATCACGTCGTTCACCAAGACGACGACGGCACCTGCCTGTTGTACATCGATTGTCACCTGGTTCACGAGGTGACTTCACCACAGGCGTTTGAAGGCCTGCGGCTGGCTGGCCGGACCCCATGGCGGGCGGACGCCAACCTGGCGGTGCCGGATCACAACATACCGA
Organism: uncultured Gammaproteobacteria bacterium; assembly: GCA_947258785.1. Lineage (GTDB taxonomy): Bacteria > Pseudomonadota > Gammaproteobacteria > Arenicellales > JAANXG01 > CAMYJT01. The sequence goes on along the minus strand of CAMYJT010000009.1, from coordinate 84,096 downwards.
CGACGAACCGTGAGGCCGGCATCACCGACCCGGTGTCAAAGCTACAGGTCGAGACCCTCGGCCGGAACACCGGCGACTTCGGCATTCTGCAGTTTGATGTCGACGACCCGCGTCAAGGCATTGTGCACGTCATCGGTCCGGAGCAGGGCGCCACCCTGCCGGGGATGACCGTGGTGTGCGGTGATTCGCACACCTCGACCCACGGGGCCTTGGCCGCACTTGCCTTCGGCATCGGCACGTCAGAGGTCGAGCACGTACTCGCCACCCAATGCCTGCTGCAGAAGAAGTCCAGGAACATGCGCGTTTGGGTCAACGGCGAGTTAACCGCCGGGGTGACCGCCAAGGATGTGATCCTGGCGATCATTGGTACGATCGGTACGGCCGGTGGCACCGGTTACGCGATCGAATACGCGGGGTCGGCGATCAGCGATCTGTCGGTGGAAGGGCGCATGACGATTTGCAACATGACCATCGAGGCCGGTGCGCGGGCCGGTCTCATCGCCTGCGACGACAAGACCGTCGATTTTGTGGCTGGCCGGCCTTACGCGCCCAAGGGCGAGAATTGGGAACGCGCGCGTCTCGCATGGCAGACCCTGCACAGCGATCATGACGCCGTGTTCGACCGCGAGGTGTCACTGCGTGCCGAAGACATTGACCCGCAGGTGACCTGGGGCACGTCCCCGGAGATGGTGGTGCCGATCAGCGGGAATGTGCCCGACCCTTCGCAGCAGACAGACCCGGACCGGCGGGAATGGCATGGCCGCGCGTTGGCGTACATGGGTCTGGAACCCGGCACGCCGATGCGGGACGTGGCCATCGACAAAGTGTTCATCGGCTCGTGTACCAACGGCCGAATCGAAGACCTGCGCGATGCGGCGCGTGTTGTCCAGGGCCGCCGCGTGGCCAGCAACGTCGTGCTTGCCATGGTGGTGCCCGGGTCCGGGTTGGTGAAACAGCAGGCGGAGCGCGAAGGGCTGCACCGTATCTTTCAAGAGGCGGGGTTCGAGTGGCGCGAGCCGGGGTGCTCCATGTGTTTGGCCATGAACGCCGACCGATTGCAGCCGGGTGAGCGCTGTGCGTCGACCTCCAATCGAAATTTCGAGGGTCGTCAAGGACGCGGCGGACGCACCCACTTGGTTTCCCCCGGCATGGCGGCGGCCGCGGCGGTGGCCGGTCATTTTATCGACGTACGGGATCTGCATTGATGGAAAAATTTACCCGCATGACCGAACTTGTGGTGCCTTTGGACAGGTCCAATGTCGACACCGACGCGATTATTCCCAAGCAGTATCTCAAGTCAATCAAACGCACCGGGTTCGGCCCAAACCTGTTCGACGACTGGCGTTATCTGGACCCCGGAGAGCCCGGCCAGGATCACAGCAAACGGCGGCTCAACCCGGATTTTATCCTCAATCAGGAACGTTACCGGCATGCGAAGATACTGCTCGCCCGGCAGAACTTTGGCTGTGGCTCGTCGCGTGAACACGCTCCCTGGGCGCTGCTGGATTTCGGGATCCAAGCGATGATCGCGCCGAGCTTTGCCGATATCTTCTATAACAATTGTTTCAAGAACGGCCTGCTGCCTGTCATTCTGTCAGCCGACAAGGTAAACCAGCTGTTCTTTGAATGCGGCGCAACGACCGGGTACCGGCTCACGGTCGATCTCGAAGCCCAGACCGTCACGACGCCGGAGGGACAGATGTTTCCGTTTGAGATTGATCCAGCTCGCAAGCACCGGCTGCTCAACGGTCTGGACGACATTGCGATGACACTGGATCACACCGACGCCATCTGCGCCTACGAAGCGCGACAGCGTCAGCAAGCCCCGTGGTTATTTTCCGGGTTCGGTTCATAAGCGCCCCGCCTTTTCGGCGGTCGGAGTCCGTATTGCGCCGACACCGGCCACACTAGCGAGCCTTAACATAACCGGGTTTCGACATGACTAAAACAATTCTCTGCTTGCCGGGTGACGGGATCGGGCCAGAGGTGGTCGCCGAAGCGACCAAGTTGCTCGACTGTCTGCAGCAGGACGCCGGTCTGGAAGTGGAGGTCGAACTGGGATTGGTCGGCGGCAGCGCGTACGACCAGCACGGCACGCCGCTGCCGGACCCCACTCTGGATGCGGCTCGATCCGCAGACGCCATCCTGCTCGGTGCCGTCGGTGGGCCCAAGTGGGAGGCATTGCCCTACGCGGTGAGGCCAGAGCGCGGATTGCTCGCCCTGCGTTCCGAACTGGGACTGTTTGCCAATCTACGGCCGGCACTCACCTACCATGCGCTGGCCGACGCATCCAGTTTGAAGCGCGAGTTGGTGACGGGGCTGGATCTTATGATCGTGCGTGAGTTGACCGGCGGCATCTATTTTGGCCAGCCGCGCGGGGTGCGTGTCGGCGACGGCGGGGAGAAAGAGGGGTTTAATACTTTGGTCTACCGTGAGTCCGAGGTCCGTCGCATCGCTCGAGTGGCATTTGAAATCGCGGATCAGCGGGGCAAGAAGCTGTGTTCCGTGGACAAGGCAAATGTTCTGGAAAGTACCGAGTTGTGGCGGGAAGTGGTCATCGAGACGAGCCGGCAGTTTCCGGCCGTGGCCCTCACCCATATGTATGTGGATAACGCCGCGATGCAGTTGGTGCGTCAGCCCAAGCAGTTCGACGTCATCGTCACCACAAATATGTTCGGTGATATCCTGTCGGATGCCGCGGCAATGGTGACCGGCTCCATCGGGATGCTGCCGTCGGCGTCGCTGGACGCCGGTGGCAAGGGCATGTACGAACCCATCCATGGCTCAGCGCCGGATATTGCCGGGCAGGGCGTCGCCAATCCGCTGGCGACTCTGCTTTCGGTGGCCATGATGTTGCGTTATTCCTTTGCCCAGGCCGCGACGGCTGGCAGCGTAGAGCAGGCGGTCGACAGCGTACTTAACGACGGTTTGCGCACCGCCGACATCGCCGCCGGCGGCGCGGTGCCGGTCAGCACCTCGGAGATGGGCGATGCGGTGGTGCAAGCGGTGCGGCGCCTGCTTGCTGAGTCGCCATCAATGCGGCAGGACACGCGTGGCTGACCGGTTCAACGTTGCGGTTGTCGGCGCCACGGGGGCTGTGGGGGAGGCCATGCTCGACATCCTCGGCCAGCGCAATTTTCCCGCCGCGCGGGTGTACGCCCTGGCCAGCAGCCGTTCCCGCGGGACGGCGGTGGCATTCAACGGCGGGACCTTGCAAGTGGCTGACCTTGCCGAGTTCGACTTCCGCGGCGCCGATATCGGGTTGTTCTCCGCCGGGGCCTCGGTGTCCAAGGTCCACGCACCTCGGGCGGTCGAGGCCGGCTGCACAGTCGTGGACAACACCTCACAATTCCGCTACGACGACGATATTCCCCTGGTGGTGCCCGAAGTCAATCCGCAGGCGCTGACCGGATTCCGCAACCCGGGTATCATCGCCAATCCCAATTGCTCGACGATCCAGATGGTGGTCGCGCTGAAACCAATCTACGACGCAGTCGGCATCGAGCGAATCAACGTCTGCACCTATCAAGCGGTCTCGGGCACCGGTAAACCAGCGATGCGTGAACTGGAGAATCAGACCGCGGCCATACTCAAAGGCGATCTGCCACCGGCGCCTGAGGTCTACCCGAAACAGATTGCGTTTAATGTGTTGCCGCACATTGATGTTTTCCAGGAAAACGGCTACACCAAAGAAGAGATGAAGCTGGTTTGGGAAACTCAGAAGATCATGAATGACCCCGGCATCCGAGTGAACCCGACCACCGTGCGAGTCCCGGTGTTTTTCGGCCATTCTGAGGCGGTGCACCTGGAGACCCGCGATCGAATCACTGCCCACGACGCGCGCGCGCTGTTGGAGCGGGCGCCCGGGATCACAGTTATCGACGAGCGGTCCAATGGCGGCTACCCAACGGCGGCCACCGACGGCGCCCATCGGGACGCCGTATTCGTGGGGCGTATTCGCGAAGACATCACGCATCCACGCGGACTCAACCTCTGGGTGGTGTCGGACAACGTGCGCAAAGGAGCGGCACTCAACAGCATACAAATTGCCGAACAATTGATAAAATTTTATTGATCGGCTAAGAGTTAGTTAACATACATCAAGAGCGTTGCTAGAATAACAGGCTAACTACCAGTGAAAAAAGGTTTTTTAACACCGAGAGCCGCTGCTCATCCGCGACATCCCAAACCGGATCGGAGCCCCGACAAGGCCCACATTGAATTTGGTGAATAATTCTTTAACTCATACTAAACAGAGGGTTATAGACATTTGCTGAAAGAATATAGAAAGCGGGTGCGCGGCAAGCGCGGCCAAACCATCCGGCTTGGGCGACTGGCCGTTGCGGCGATCGGTCTGCTCATCGTCGGGAACACCTACGCCGTCGGACTGGGGAAACTCAAGGTGCGTTCCGGTCTCGACCAGCCGCTGGTGGCGCGTATCGAACTGGCCACCGTCGAGGCTGCCGAGTTGGAGACCTTAGAGGCGCGTCTCGCCGCCAGCGAGGATTTTGCCCGCGCCGGGGTTGAACGGGCCGATTTCCTCAATAAGCTGATCTTTGAGGTGGAGCGGGATGCCCCGACTCCCTATATTGCGGTGACCACGAAACAAGCAGCCGCCGAACCATTCCTGCATTTCTTGGTCACTGTGCAGTGGGCGGGGGGGAAGCTGGTTCGCGAATACACCGCCCTGCTCGACCCGCCGACCTACGCGATTGACAAGCCGGCTCCGGTAAGCAGCCCGCGGGTGGTCGGCACGGACCGGACCGACACCGCCGGTGCCGTGGCCGCACCTGAGCCCCTGTCGCCGATTGCAGCGGAGCCGGGCACCGGAGGACCACCGGCCGCCAGCGAGCCGCCGGACGAGGGGGTGCTCAGCGCCGAATACGGTCCGATCCAAGTGGGGGACACCCTGTGGTCAATTGCCTCGACCCTGGATGTCGGCACCGCCAAGGTCAATGTCTTTCAGATTATGATCGCTCTGCTGCGCGAAAACCCGGATGCCTTTGTTAATCTGAACATCAATCGCCTGCGGGTCGGTAAGATTCTAAGGCTGGGCAACGTCGCCGACATCGCCAACATCCCGAAGCAGCAGGCCAGTTCAGCGTACACCGCTCAACTCGAGGAATGGCAGGCCTACAAGCTGCAATTGGCCAAGGCCAGTCCCCAACTGACCGTGCCCGCAACCGCGACGGCCGAACCGTCTCCGGACCAGGCCCCGACATCGGCGCCTCAGCCGGCCGGTCCTCCGCCGGGAGAGGCCTTGCGCATTCTGCGTGGCGATGTGGCGGCTGGGGATGCCGGGGCCAAGACGGAGACGGCAGCGGGCCAACCGGGCGGTGCCGACAGTGCGGAATTGCAGTCCCTGAGGTTGCAGATCGATACCTTGGACGAGACTCTGTTGTCCCGGGAGCTCGAAAACAAGGAGTTGCGTGAACGGGTCGCACAGCTCGAGAGCCAGGTCGACAAGGCCAACCGCCTGATCGAGATTCAGAGCGAGCAGCTCGCCGAAGCGCAGCGGCGATCCGAGGCGCCGGCGGGGCCAGTACCTGCAAAACCGAAGGCCAAGGCGCCCGAGGCGCCGGTCATGTCGCGGGCCCCGGCGCGGCCTGAGGCCCAGCCGGACACAACGCCGAAGCCCGCGGCCGCGGCCAAACCCGAACCCAAAGCCGCGCCCAAACCCAAAGCTAAACCTAAACCCAAGAAGCCCGCGGCCAAAGTCAAACCCGTCAAGGTCAAACCCGTACCGGCGGTTCCATGGTGGCAATCCATCCTCGACAGTCTGCTGGCGAGTTGGGAATACATGGTGGGTTTGGGTGTTGCGGCGGTTGCCCTGGTCGTGGGTCTCGTGCAGCTTATTCGGCGGCGGCGGTCGATCGCGGAATTTGAGGAGAGCATTCTGACCGGCAGCGTACTCGAAGGGCAGACGGAGACCACCGAGACCTCCAAGAGCGCGGCCTCGGACACGTCCTTTTTGAGCGATTTCGGGATGGCCGGCATGGGCAGCGTACAGGCCGATGAGGTAGATCCCCTGGCCGAGGCTGAGGTCTACCTGGCGTACGGCCGGGATGAGCAGGCCGAAGAAGTCTTGAGAGAAGCAATTAAGAAAGATACGCAACGTAGTGAATTAAAACTGAAATTACTGGAAATCTATCAGCAACGAAATGATCTCAAGGCCTTCGAGACGCTGGCTGAAGAGCTGTATCCGGCCGGCGGTCAAGGCGATCCGGTGGTCTGGCAGCAGGTGGTTGCCATGGGGCGCACGGTCAATCCGGACAACCCCCTGTTCAGTCAGGAATTTCCGGTCGGGGCTTTGACCGGCGAAGACGAGTCCGGGGACTCTGCCGAGGCGCCGACGACCGCCGCCCGAGCGGTCCAGGGTGACAGCGACCTGCGGCCGTTTCCAGAACCGAGTGACGAGCTGAATCTGGATACCGACATGGATACGCTCGAGAGCGATCGCTTAGAGAGTGAGCCGGCGGATGCCGAAGCGGCGCCGAAATCGGAACAGGAAGCGATGGCAGTGGACGACTTCGAGATCATGGAGGGGCCCCTCGAATCGATGCCGGAGGATGAACTGCTGGACGGTGGCCGTGCAGAGTTCAGTGGCTCGGACCTGTCAGAGTTGAAACCCCAGGATCAGGAAATCGATTTTGATTTGGATCTGGAGATCCCCGACGAGAATTTGGACGAATTGATGTCGGGCGATTCGAGCGGTGAGAACTTGGCGGAGGACGAGTTTGATTTCGTGATGGAGCCGGGATCGGCCACCGAGCCGGTGGAGCCAGAGTTGGCGGAACCGGCCTCCGCCACGGTAACGCCGATACCGGTGAGCCGAGACAATCAGACCGAAACAGTCTCCCCGGAGGTAGTGCGAACCGAGTCGGAGACCGCGGCTGTGCTCACGGACAATGGAGAGTTACTGACGCTCCACGAGGTGGCCTCGCCAAACGTTCAAAAAGCCGATCTAGAGGCGTTGGCGGCGAGCGTCAACGATATGGACGAAACCGATGCGCTGGAAATCGTCGATCAAGACCACTGGGATGAGGCGGCGACGAAACTGGATCTCGCGCGTGCATACATGGACATGGGTGATCAGGACGGCGCGCGCAGCATCATCGATGAAGTGCTCAAGGAGGGGAACCCAGCGCAGCGGAATCAGGCCCAGGAGCTTGCCAATCAGCTCGGTGCTTGACGCGGCTGAACGCCTGTTTCGGCCGGTTTTCACTCGTTACTCGGGGCTAGGTGTTCGGCGGCTAAAGTGAGCGCAAAGGGTGCGGATTGCAATCGGACTCGAGTACCTCGGGGTCGAATTCAAGGGATGGCAGCGTCAAGTGGGCGTGCGCACCGTTCAGGCCTGCGTTGAGGAGGCGCTCAGCCGGGTAGCGGATCATTCTGTCTCGGTAGTTACGGCCGGTCGCACCGACACTGCCGTGCACGCCACCGGCCAGGTAGCCCACTTCGACACCCTCAGTCAGCGGAGTGAGTACTCATGGTTGCGGGGTGTCAACACCTACCTGCCGTCCGACATCAGTGTGCATTGGGTGCGGCCGACCGTGGAGGAGTTCCACGCACGGTTCAGCGCACAGAGCCGCTGCTACCGCTATGTCATTTTGAACCGGCCCACACGGTCTGCCGTACTCCGGGGCCGTGTTGCCTGGCATTGTTTGCCGCTGCGTTCAGCGGCCATGCAGGCGGCGGCGGCGCTGCTCGTCGGCGAACACGATTTCAGCGCATTCCGTGCCGCGGGCTGTCAGGCCAAATCGGCGGTGCGACGCATTGACGAGTTTACCGTCCGCCGGCACGGAAATTGGCTCAGTATTGATGTGCGAGCCAATGCTTTCCTGCAGCACATGGTACGCAATATGGTCGGGGTTCTGGTCGCCGTAGGAACCGGTTCCGAGCGGGTCGAGTGGGTAACCGAGGTCCTCGCGGGCCGAGACCGCAGGCAAGCCGGCGCAGCGGCCCCGGCGTCGGGTTTGTACCTGACTGCCGTCGACTACCCCGCGGGGTTTCGTATCCCGCCACCCCCCCCTCCGTGCCGGTTTTGGTAAACTACCCGGCCGGTTCCGGTGGGTAGCTCCAGTAATCGAGTCAACGTCACATTTGCCGTCAGCGCAACGCACAAGAATCAAGATTTGCGGTATCACCCGGGTGGAGGATGCTTTGGCAGCGGCAGAGGCCGGGGTGGACGCGCTCGGCATGGTATTTTATTCTGACAGTCCGCGCTGCGTGGACACGGACTACGCGTCGACCATCGTTACAGCCCTCCCGCCGTTCATTAAGGTGATCGGGGTGTTTGTCAACCCCCAGGTCCGTGACCTGCAGGGTGTTTGCGCGCAAGTTCCTCTGGACCTGGTGCAGCTTCACGGTGACGAAACACCGGCGGATTGCGCACGTTACGGACAGCCCTACATCAAGGGTCTGCGTATGCGTGACGGCATCGATGTGGACGCGCTCAGCCGGACCTTCGCGGGTTGCCGCGCTTTGTTGCTCGACAGTTACGTTCCGGGACAAGCGGGTGGCACCGGGGCCACGTTCGAGTGGCACCGCATTCCGGCGGTGTTAGACAAGCCGATAATCCTGGCGGGAGGATTGAATCCGGAAAATGTGGATAATGCCGTTCATGCCGTGCGGCCGTACGCGGTGGATGTAAGCAGCGGCGTCGAGCGATCACCCGGCCGCAAGGACGCCGACCGGATACGGCATTTCGTGGCGGCCGTACGCCGCGCCGACCAAGGTTTGACCATGAACGATCCAGAGAACTGATGATGACTGCCACTCATACGGCGACCAGCTATTCATTACCGGACCAACGGGGCCACTACGGGCCGTACGGCGGCGTCTTCGTTGCGGAGACGCTGATGCGCCCGTTGGCGGAACTGCGGACCGCTTACGAACACTATCTGCAAGATTCGGCGTTTCTGGCCGAGTTGGATGCCGATTTGCAACACTATGTGGGCCGGCCTTCGCCTTTGTACCTCGCCGAGCGGCTGAGCCGCCACGCTGGCGGCGCTAAAATCTACCTGAAGCGCGAAGACCTGGTCCACACCGGGGCCCACAAAATCAACAACACGGTAGGTCAGGCCTTGCTCGCCCGGCGCTTGGGCAAGCGGCGAATCATCGCCGAGACCGGCGCCGGGCAACATGGCGTGGCGACAGCCACCGTCGCCGCCCGGTTGGGGCTCGAATGCGTCGTTTACATGGGCAGCGAGGACATCAAACGGCAGACCATCAACGTGTATCGGATGCGCCTGTTGGGTGCTGAGGTTGTCCCCGTTGAGTCTGGATCGAAGACGCTCAAAGACGCCCTCAACGAGGCGTTGCGGGATTGGGTGACGCACGTGGACGATACGTTTTACGTCATCGGAACCGTCGCGGGGCCGCATCCTTATCCCGCGATGGTGCGTGATTTTCAGGCCGTCATCGGCCGCGAGGTGCGTGAGCAGATACTGGCGGTGGAACATCGCCTGCCTGATGCCGTCGTGGCCTGCGTCGGCGGCGGATCCAACGCAATGGGGCTGTTTTATCCGTTCATCAACGACCCGCACGTGGCCATGTTCGGGGTTGAGGCGGCCGGTGAGGGTATCGACACCGGACGCCATGCCGCCCCGCTGTGCCACGGTCGAGTCGGGGTCCTGCACGGGCAGCGAAGTTATCTCATGGAAGACGAACACGGCCAGATTTCGGAGACTCACTCGATCTCCGCGGGTCTGGATTACCCCGGCGTCGGCCCCGAGCATGCGTGGCTCAAGGACACGGGGCGCGCGGCATATACAGCGGTGACCGATAAGCAGGCACTGGAGGGGTTTTACGCACTGACCCGCCAGGAAGGTATTCTACCGGCCTTGGAGTCCAGTCACGCCGTCATTTACGCCGTGGAACTAGCCCGGGACATGGGACCGGACCGGGTGGTGGTCGTCAATCTGTCCGGCCGCGGCGATAAAGACGTTCACACGGTGGCTGCTCTCGAAGGGATCGAGATCTGATGTCGAATCTGCATGACATGTTCCAGCGCCTGGGCGCCGCAGGGCGCTCGGCACTGATACCCTACCTGGCCGGCGGTGATCCGCACCCGGAGGCGACCGTTGATTTGATGCGTACCTTGGTTGACGCGGGCGCCGACGCGGTGGAGTTGGGCATTCCGTTCTCGGATCCGATGGCGGATGGTCCAGTGATACAGCGCGCCTCCGAACGAGCGCTTGCTCATGGCATCACAATTAATAATGTGTTGGCCATGGTGAAACGGTTCCGGCACCACTACGCCGATGTGCCCGTTGTATTGATGGGTTACCTCAACCCTATCGAGGTCACCGGCTACCGTCAGTTTGCGACGCGCGCGGCAGATGCCGGTGTGGACGGACTGATTACCGTCGACATGCCCCCGGAGGAGGGCGATGAACTCCGTGAACAGCTGGTGCAGGCGGGGATCGATCCAATATTTCTGCTCGCCCCCAATACTCAGGATGTGCGTATCCAACGCATTTGCCAGGCCGCCCGCGGCTTTGTGTATTACGTGTCGCTACGCGGCGTTACCGGTGCCACGCATCTCGACGTGGCGGAGGTACAAAGCCGCATCGCTGCGATCAAGGCGCAGACCGATCTGCCAGTCGGCGTGGGCTTCGGAATCGACGGCCCCGAGGTCGCAGCTCAGGTCTCGCGCTTTGCGGATGCTGTGATTGTCGGCACCGCGGTGGTGCGTCGGATCGAAGAACACTCGCGGGATGTGCCTCAGGCACGGCATTCGTTAACCCGCTTCGTCGCATCGCTGCGGGCGGCTCTTGACGGGGTGGCACCGCGGCTGAAGGCCACACCATGAACTGGTTTGAACGGCTGTTGCCGCCCAAGGTCAAGTCTGGTGCCGGCCTCGGCAAACGCGGTGTGCCGGAGGGGCTTTGGACGAAATGTCCGGAGTGCAGCGCGGTACTCTACCGGGCGGAGTTGGAGCGGAACCTGATTGTTTGCCCCAAGTGTAGCCATCACATCCGGATCGGCGCCAGTGAGCGATTGGACAGCTTTCTCGACGCCGAGCCGCGCCGGGAAATCGGCGCCCAGCTGCGTCCGCTGGACCCGCTGAAATTCCGCGACAGCCGCAAGTACAAAGATCGCTTGACCGAGGCGCAAAAGAATACCGGTCACAATGACGCATTGGTGGTGGTGAAGGGCGAACTGAAAGGTCTGCCATTGGTTGCCGCGGCGTTTGAGTTTGGTTTCATGGGCGGGTCCATGGGATCGGTGGTTGGAGAGCGTTTCGTACGTGCTGTCGGGGCCTGTATCGAAGAGCGGATTCCACTGGTCAGTTTTTCGGCGAGCGGAGGCGCACGAATGCAGGAGGCCTTGCTCTCTCTCATGCAGATGGCAAAGACGAGTGCCGCTTTGACGCGACTCGCCCGTCACCGGTTACCATTCATCTCGGTTCTGACCGATCCGACGATGGGGGGCGTTTCCGCGAGCATCGCAATGTTGGGTGACGTCATCATCGCGGAGCCCAATGCGCTGATTGGATTCGCCGGGCCACGGGTGATCGAGCAGACTGTGCGCGAAAAACTGCCGGACGGTTTTCAACGTGCGGAATTTCTGCTCGAACATGGAGCCATCGACATCATCGTCGATCGCCGCGAGCTAAGGGACCGGATACATGTCATTCTGTCCATGCTCGCGGGCGGCGACGCAGCGCAAGCTGCGAATGGCGCCCCAACCCAGCGCCCCGCCGCTGAGGGTCCCGACGACCCCCCTGCCTCACATTGACACCGCCACTGCGATTCCACCGTTGGCGTGGTGTGAATCCGCAAGTCATGCAGCAGCATGACTGAGAATAAACGCTCGCTGGCGGACTGGTTGACGCACATTGAATCCGTGCATCACCGGTCCGTGGATCTGGGTCTGGAACGAATCAGGCGCGTTATCGGAAACCTGGACATCCTTCCGCTGCCCTATCCCCTGATCAATGTCGCGGGCACCAACGGCAAGGGTTCGAGCGTTGCACTGCTGGAAGCGATGTTGAGCGCAGCGGGGCCCCGCGTAGGGAGTTTTACCTCGCCCCACCTGGTGCATTACACCGAGCGCATCCGTATCGATGGCCGGCCGGTCAGCGCGGCCGAGTTGTGCGGCGTGTTTGCCGACATCGAGGCAGCGCGGCGCGAGGTGCCGCTGACCTATTTCGAATTCGGCGCCCTGGCTGCGCTGTTGTTGTTTCGGGCGCGGGATATCGACATTGCGGTCATGGAGGTGGGCATGGGCGGACGTCTGGACGCTGTCAACGCTGTGGATGCAGACGTGGCATTGATCACCAGCGTCGCCATCGATCACACACAGTGGCTAGGGCATGATCGCGACCATATCGCAGTGGAGAAGGCCGGAATCATGCGCAGCGGCCGGCCGGTGGTGTACGCGGAGCCCCACCCACCCGCTACCTTAACCGCCGAGGCCCACCGTATTCAGGCCCGATTATACCGGCAACCGGATGATTTCTATTTTCGCGCCCATGGTGACCGCTGGGACTGGCACGGACCCGTCTGGCGGCGGCTCGGTCTTCCGCGGCCGGCGTTGCCCGGGCCGGTGCAGCTGCAGAACGCCGCAGGAGTGCTGATGGTCCTCGAGTGCCTACCCGGGGGCTTGCAAATCGGCAATCCGGCGGTGCGGTCGGGCTTGCGCTCGGTACGCGCACCGGGCCGGTTTCAGATCCTTGCCGGACGACCTACGGTGGTGCTGGATGTCGCTCACAACCCCGCATCGGTTTCGGTTCTGCGAAAGCAGCTGCACAGTCTGCCCGGGTGCGGCCGGACGCTGGCGGTTTGCGCCATGCTGCGTGACAAACCCATCGAACTCATGGTGCGGACGCTCGCGGCGGACGTCGATCGATGGTATGTGGCCGCGGTGAACAGCCCGCGCGGCACCACCGGCGAGCAGATGCACGAGCGGGTCACGGCGGGAATATCGGAGGTCGTTGCAGCGCCCGCTGTACACCTGTGTCCATCTGTTGTCGATGCGTTCGGCGCGGCGCGCAGTGAGGCCGCGGCTGGAGACACCATCGTTGTATTTGGTTCGTTTTACACCGTGGGTGATATAATTGATCATCTGAATTTGCCGTCGGTCTAAATCAATGCCTCAATCTCCCGCTGGTGCTGATTCTCAGTTCGAGTTGAAACATCGAATTGCCGGTGCACTCATATTGATCATGACTGGCATTGTCGTGTTGCCAATGGTGCTGGGTGGGCCCGGTTTTCTGGACGAAGGGGCCGAGGAATCCACCGATCCTCCTGCGCCGGATACCAAGGTGTTCATCTCCAAGATCACACCCATAGCCGGTGCTACTCCCTCTGTCCAACCAGCGTCGGTGCCTGACCCGGCGCCTCCGGCCGTGCCCCCCGCGCCGGCCAGGAAGTCCGACACGGCTGCCCCGCCGCCGGCCAGGAAGTCCGCCACGGCGCCTCCGCCACCGGCCAGGAAGTCCGGCACGGCGCCTCCGCCACCGGCCAGGAAGTCCGGCACGGCTGCCCCGCCGCCGGCCCGCACGGCGCCGAAACTCGCGGCAGCGCGTGCGGTCGGCAAAACCGCATCGGACACCGCCAAGACTGTCGCCAAAGATGTCTCCGACTCAGTCATTGAACGGGGCTGGATCGTGCGGATCGGCACGTATTCGAATCCGCACAACGTCACGGAGTTGATTAAAACGTTGCGTCAGCAAGGTTTTGAACCGTCGTCGGCGAACATACAAACCGCCAAGGGCACGGCGACACGAGTGTGGGTGGGCCCGTTCGCGCAGCGGGTCGAGGCGGCGCGGGTGCGCGGCCGGATTCAGCAGAGCATCGGAGAGAAAGGCCTCATCGCGGCCTACCCATGAGAGCTAAAGCGTTGGCGGGCGCCGTTGGACCAGTCCCTCCGGTATGATTAACGTGTTCGATTATGCGATTCTGGCGGTGGTAACGGTTTCCGCGTTGCTGGGTGTGTTCCGGGGGTTCATCCGTGAGTCGCTGGCGCTGATCTCATGGCTTCTGGCGTTCTGGATTGCTTATACTTACGCGTCGGCGGCCGGCGTGTATTTTCAGCCTTATCTAAGTTCGGCCCCACTGCAAGTCGCCGCCGCGTTTGTCGCGCTGTTCGTGATCAGCCTGTTGTTACTCACCGTGGTGAGTTCATTGATTTACCGGCTGCTGGCCATCTCGGGAGTCGGTGGGACGGATCGAGTGATGGGCGGGTTCTTCGGCGTCGTGCGGGCCGTCGTGATCATCGCGGGTTTCATGCTGGTGGCGGGGATTACGTCGTTGCCGCAAGAGCCGTGGTGGCGGGATTCAATGTTGGCCAAGCACTTCAACCCCCTGGTGCTGTTGATCCGCGACCTGTTGCCGGCGGACATCGCGAAACAATTAATGACGAAATGACGCCAACCTGTTCCGTCGACGGACAGCTATCGATTAAACTCTCAATCCGAAACCCGGGGGACCGTTGAAAGTGGTGACAGCTCGCAGTCATGGCCACAATTCGGTATTCAAAAGCTGGAGCCTGTCCGAGTATTCAGAGCTCCTAACCTGAGAGGAAGTCCACAACGATGTGTGGGGTAATCGGAATGTTCGGTAAATCGCGGGTGAACCAGGCGATTTACGAAGGCCTGACGGTAGTTCAACATCGTGGCCAGGACGCGGCAGGCATAATTACCAGTGACGGTGAGCGGGTGTACCTGCGTAAAGACAACGGCCTCGTGGGTGACGTGTTCCACACCCGGCACATGCGGCAGCTGCACGGGAATATGGGCATCGGCCACTGCCGCTATCCAACAGCGGGGTCCAGTTCGCCCGCTGAAGCTCAGCCGTTCTACGTCAACTCGCCGTTCGGTGTCTCATTAGGACACAATGGAAATTTAACGAACGCCGCGGAATTGCGTGAACAGCTGTTCCGGGAGGACCTCCGTCATCTCAATACCAATTCGGATTCGGAAATCCTGTTGAATGTCCTCGCCCATGAGCTTACGGCCGCGATTGATCAGCGCAACTTCCGGTTGATGCCGGACGATATTTTTCATGCGGTGGCGAGTGTGTATCGCAGATGCCGTGGGGCGTACGCGGTCGTCGCAATGATACGTGGCCACGGGATTTTGGGGTTTCGCGATTGTTACGGCATTCGGCCGCTTATCTACGGTCAGCGTGAGACCAAGCTCGGTTTTGAAACCATGTTGGCGTCTGAGAGTGTCGCTCTGGATATGTTGGATTTTACCGTTATCAACGATGTTGGGCCCGGTGAGGCGGTCTTTATAGACATGAACGGTAAGGTGCATCGCCGGGTTTGTGCGGGGGAAACTCGGTCCATGCCGTGCATATTCGAGTTCGTCTATCTGGCGCGTCCGGACTCCATCATCGACGGTATTGCAGTGCACAAGACCCGTCTGCGTATGGGTGAAAAGCTAGCTTGCAAACTCATGCGCGAATGGCCGGACCACGACATAGACGTGATCATACCGATTCCGGACACCAGCCGGACCTCTGCCCTGCAGATGTCCTATGAAATGGGCTTGAAATACCGTGAGGGATTTATCAAAAATCGCTATATTGGCCGCACATTCATCATGCCTGGACAGGAACAGCGCAAACGTTCGGTGCGTCAGAAACTGAACGCCATCGAACTGGAGTTCAAGGGGAAGAACGTATTGCTGGTGGATGACTCCATCGTTCGGGGCACCACGTCCAAGCAGATTATTCAAATGGCCCGCGATGCGGGTGCACGCAAAGTCTATTTTGCGTCTGCCGCACCGCCAGTGAGGTATCCCAACGTGTACGGGATCGACATGCCGGCTGTGGACGAACTGGTGGCGCACAGCCGCACCGAGGACGAGGTTGCCCGCGAAATCGGTGCAGACCGCTTGTTTTTTCAGGACCTGAAGGATTTGACCGATGCGGCTCACGAGGGGAATCCGTCGATAGTTGAGTTCGACACCTCATGCTTCGACGCCAAGTACGTCACCGGCGACATCAGCGAGGAGTATTTGTTCGATTTGCAGAGGGTCCGTAATGATGAGGCCAAATCCAAACCCAAGGCCACGTTGTTGGATCTCGGCGAGTTGAACAGTTACAGCTATTCGTAGCGTGGGCACATCCAAGGCAAACCGGAAAGCGCAGCGTTACGCTTTCGCGACACGGGCCATACGGGCTGGGCACTCCCGCACCAACGAAGGAGAGCAGGCGGAACCCATATTCACCACCTCCAGTTTCGTGTTCCGAGACGCGGCTCAGGCCGCCGCCCGCTTTGCCTATGAAGAGGCTGGGAACGTCTACTCCCGGTTTACCAATCCGACGGTTCGAACGTTTGAGCAACGCCTCGCGTCGCTGGAGGGGGGCGAGAGTTGCGTGGCGACCGCCTCGGGCATGGCGGCGATCCTGTCCATGTGTCTAGGCTTGCTTCGAGCCGGAGACCATGTCCTGACGTCGCGCAGTATTTTCGGCTCCACCCGTCTTCTGTTCGTGAACATTATGAGCCGTTTCGGCATCGAGTTTGATTTTGTCCCCCTCGATGACTTGGACGCCTGGCGGGACGGTATCCGCAACAACACCCGTCTCATGTTTCTGGAAACGCCGGCCAATCCATTGACCGAGGTGGGAGACATCGCCGCCCTCGCGGAGCTGGCACACCACCGGGATATCCTGTTGGCGGTGGATAATTGTTTCTGTACGCCGGCATTGCAACTGCCGCTTTCCCTCGGTGCGGATTTGGTCATCCATTCGGCAACCAAATACCTGGACGGCCAGGGCCGCTGTGTGGGCGGCGCGGTGGTGGGCAATAAGGAACTGGTGGGCGAGGCCGTGTTCGGGGTGCTGCGCAGCGGCGGGCCGTCGATGAGCCCATTCAATGCCTGGGTATTTCTGAAAGGCCTGGAGACCCTTGATTTGCGGATGCGCGCGATCAGTGACAACGCGACACAACTCGCCCGCTGGTTGTCTGAACAAAGTGCGGTTACGCGGGTGTTTTATCCGGGATTGGCAACCCATCCACAGTACGCATTGGCAAAGGCTCAGCAGCACGCCCCCGGCGGTATTGTCTCCTTTGAAGTCGGTGGCGGGCGGGAGGCGGCCTGGCGCTTGATCGACGCTACGGAACTGCTGTCCATCACCGCAAATCTCGGCGATCTCAAAAGTACGATCACACATCCGGCCACCACAACGCACAGTCGATGGAAGCCTGAGCAACGCGAAGCGGTGGGAATAACCGAGTCGTTGATCCGAATTTCCGTCGGACTGGAAGACATCAGCGATATCCAGGATGATCTCCATCTCGACCGGTTGACGTAGATCGCCATGACGAACCGCAGCCACGGCTTGTTACACCTGTGCTGCGTCATCGCCGTGCTCGGCATTATCGGCGCCCACTCCGCAATTGCTTCGCAACCGCTGCCGGTCACTCAGTCCGCCTATTTGGTCTGGTTCAAGGAGCAGGAAGCCGGCATCGGCAGTTATCGGGTCCGTATGATCGTCAGCGACCGCTACCTGCGTATCGACGACGGTGACGATCTGGGCGATTTCGTGTTGTTCGATCGCCGCCGGGCGGCGATCCACAGCGTCGATCACGGGCAGCAATCGGTATTGGTCGTTACGAAAACAGCGTTCGACCTGGACGCTCCGCCGGTTTTTCAACTCCGGACGGAACAGGTTGACACCGTTGATGCCCCAACGGTGGTGGGTACGACTGTCAATCTATACCGCCTCTACACCAACGAACGATTGTGTTTTGAGATAGCCGCCGCCAAGGGGCTGCTCGACGAAGTGGTAGAGGCACTGCGCGAGTTTCATCGAACCCTAGCGGGAGATCAGGCGCTGGCGGCTGGCCGTGCGCCTTTGGCGATGCGCTCGGATTGCGATTTATCCGAAACGGTTTTCGAGCCGGATCGGTACCTGCAATTCGGTTTTCCGATACGCCAGTCCGACTACAATGGCAGGCACCGGGAGTTGCAGAGCTACGACGCGGAATACCTCGTCGATCCGCGGCTGTTTGAGGTACCGCAGCGCTATAGGCGGGTCAAGATGTCGGACCTGCTGGGTTGAGTCGCACGGACCGGTCTGAATACCACAACACGCTGCCTTGTTCGTACCAGTCCCCCAGTACAATGCGGCGCACCGGGGTCCCGTCGAGAGAGAAATGATGCACGGCCGGGCGGTGTGTGTGGCCGTGGATGAGCGTGCCCACACCATAGTCGCGCATTAGAACTTCCACCGCGTCCTGATTGACGTCCATGATTTCCATGCTCATCAGCGACTTATTGAGTTCACTCTGTTGACGCGCGCCGGTGGCCAACCGCGTCCGCTCGGCAATGGATTTCGCCAGGAAACTGTGTTGCCAGGCGGGCTCACCCACCAGTTTGCGGAATTCTTGATGTGCGTGGTCCTCGGTGCACAGGCGGTCACCGTGGGTCAACAGGACCGGCTCGCCGTAAAGCTCGACTACCGTGGGATCCGTCAAGATCCGGCACCCGGTCCGGCGGCTGAACTCGCCGTCGACCAGAAAATCACGGTTGCCGTGCATAAAAAAGACTGGGGTGCCTCGGTCGGTGAGTCGGCGCAGCGCGCGCAGGACAGCTTCATGACCCAGTGCTTCCGCGGCGTCGTCGCCAATCCAATACTCGAACAGGTCGCCCAATATGTACAGTGCGTCTGCCGAAACGGCGTCGTGTTCGAGGAAAACGAACAATTCTTCGTTGGTCCGGGGGCGCTCGGCCGTGAGGTGGAGGTCGGAGATAAACAGAGTCGCCACAGACTCGGAGTGGCGCATTTGGTTCACAGCCAGGCTCGCATCAGCAGGATGTCCTGGGTGGGAACGTGACGATGTTCATACACCCTTTTGGTGGCGACACCGTTGATTCGATCCACCGTCTGCATGCCATCAACGACTTTTCCGAACACGGTGTAACCGCTTTGTTCCGAGCCATCACCTGAGTAATCCAGGTCGCGGCTGTTACAAGTGTTGAAAAAAAATTGAGATGTCGCGGAATCGGGATACGCCGGGATTCTCGCCATCGCTATGGTACCGCGTTCGTTATGCAGTCCATTGTTGCTTTCGCACTTGATTGGCGCGCGGGTCAATTTCTGGATCATACCGGGCTCGAAGCCGCCACCTTGAACAATAAAATTGCTGATCACCCGATGAAATATGGTTTGGTTGTAGAAACCGTCGCGCACGTAACGCAGGAAGTTGTGCACAGTGACCGGCGCGTGATCCACGTAGAGGTCAAGTAGAATCAGGCCGTAATCGGTCTTCATCCAGACCCTCTGCCTCTGCAGCCGACCGCCCATCGCCATTCAATATCCTTATGTGTCTGCTTGGTTAAATTTTCACCAATGCAGAGGGCGCTTGCAACGTTTCGGCGGGGCAAATTGCTGTTTTACTAGGGGCTTACGGACGTTATACTACGCCACATCTGCCCGGGCGCGGGCTTTTTTTTATCAACTCACGGGGATAACGGTGGAATTGACAGGTGCGGATATCGTCGTCCGATGCCTACGCGACGAAGGCATCCAGTATATATTCGGCTATCCGGGTGGTGCGGCCCTGCACATCTACGATTCGTTGTACAAACAGGACGACGTTAAGCACATTCTGGTGCGCCACGAGCAGGGCGCTGCGCACGCCGCTGACGGCTACGCGCGAGCCACCGGAAAACCGGGTGTCGTACTGGTCACCTCGGGTCCGGGCATTACCAATGCGGTCACTGGGATTGCCACCGCGTACATGGATTCCACACCGATGGTTGTGTTGTCCGCTCAGGTGCCGACACATTTAATCGGGGACGATGCATTTCAAGAAGTCGATGCCGTGGGTATTACCCGGCCCTGTGTCAAGCACAATTTTCTGGTCAAGGATGTGAACGATCTGGTGCCGACCTTGAAGAAGGCGTTTTACATCGCCTGCAGCGGCAGGCCGGGTCCAGTGCTGGTGGACATTCCCAAAGACGTTACTGCGGAGAAAACAGAATACATTTATCCGAGCTCCATCACCATGCGGTCTTACGCGCCGGTGGCGAAGGGACATCCCAAACAGATTAAGCGTGCCGTGAATCTGCTCCTCAACGCAAAGCGCCCCATCATCTACACCGGTGGGGGTGTTGTGTTGGCAGACGCCGCGGACTCGTTGATCAAATTGGTGCGCCAGCTGGGCTATCCGTGTACCAATACCTTGATGGGACTTGGTTCCTACCCGGCTGAGGATCCGCTGTTTCTGGGGATGTTGGGCATGCATGGGACCTACGAGGCCAACATGGCAATGCACGATTGCGATGTGATGTTGGCGATAGGCGCAAGGTTCGATGACCGTATCACCGGGGATTTGGCGAAGTTCGCCCCCCATGCGCGGATCATTCACATTGATATCGATCCGTCGTCTATCGGCAAGAACGTGAAAGTCGAGATCCCGATCGTGGGAGACGCGAAGCTGGTGGTCGATGACCTAAATGCTGAATTGAACAAACGTGATGCAGTTCCCGATCCGGAGGCGTTAAAGCGGTGGTGGAAGCAGATCGATGAGTGGCGGTCGATCAATTGCCTTTCCTACGATCGGAATTCCGATCTGATTAAACCGCAATTTGTCATTGAACAGCTGTACGAGGCGAGTGGCGGTAATGCGCTGGTAACCTCCGATGTCGGCCAGCACCAGATGTGGGCAGCCCAGTTCTATGGCTTCAACAAAACCCGTCGATGGATCAACTCCGGGGGGCTCGGTACCATGGGTTTCGGTCTACCGGCGGCAATGGGTGTGCAACTCGCGCATCCCGATGAGCTGGTTACCTGTGTGACCGGCGAGGCCAGTATCACCATGTGTATACAGGAACTGTCGACCTGCAAGCAGTACGATCTGCCGATCAAAATCGTCAACCTCAACAATCGATACATGGGTATGGTCCGCCAGTGGCAGGAATTTTTCTACGATCGCCGTTATTCAAATTCGTACATGGATGCTTTACCCGATTTTGTGTTGCTGGCGGAAAGCTTTGGACATGTCGGTATGCGCATCGAAAAACCCGGCGATGTCAGGGACGCATTGAATGAGGCGCTTAGTGTCAAAGATCGCCTGGTATTCATGGATTTCGTGACCGACCAGACAGAAAATGTATATCCCATGATTGCGGCGGGCAAAGGGCACAATGAGATGCATTTGAGTCCGGGGAACGGCGACACCCCCCAGAAGCGGGAATTGGCATAACATGCGTCACATCATTTCTATCCTGCTCGAAAATGAAGCAGGTGCTTTGTCTCGTGTGTCTGGATTGTTCTCGGCACGGGGATATAACATTGAATCACTCACCGTCGCCCCGACCAATGACCCGACCCTGTCAAGGATGACCATCGTCACCCACGGGTCCGATCAAATAATCGAGCAGATAGTCAAGCAGCTCAATAAACTGGTGGATGTGGTCAAACTGCAGGATCTCACCGAAGGCGCCCACATCGAGCGTGAATTGATGCTGGTCAAAGTCAGGGCCGTCGACACGGCCCGTGAAGAGGTCAAACGATTGGTCGATATTTTCCGGGGCCGGATTATCGACGTGACCAATGCCACATACACCTTGGAGCTCACCGGTACCGTCGAAAAGCTCGATGCCTTCGTCAAGGCGTTGGAGCTGACCGAAATCATCGAAGTGGCTCGATCCGGTGTGACCGGGATCGCCCGCGACGACCGGGCCTTGAACGTATGAATCCATTTCCAGACCCTTAGAGAGGTGGCCATGAAGGTCTATTACGATCGCGACGCAGACACATCCATCATCCGAAACAAGAAGGTAGCGATCATCGGCTATGGCTCGCAAGGCCATGCCCACGCCAATAATTTAAACGACAGTGGTGTCGAGGTCGTGGTTGGATTGAGAGAAGGGTCGGATTCGTGGCGCAAGGCGGAAAATGCGGGAATGAACGTGGCGGTCGTCGCCGATGCCGTTGCCCAGGCCGAGGTGGTCATGATGCTGGCGCCGGACGAAATACAATCCGGCTTATACGCTGCCCAGATCGAGCCGCAGCTGCAGCCCGGAACTGCCTTGGCGTTTGCCCATGGCTTCAACATTCACTTCGGTTTCATCGCACCGAAACCGGACATGGATGTGTTCATGGTGGCGCCGAAGGGTCCCGGTCATCTGTTGCGATCCACGTTCAAGGCGGGCGGTGGAGTGCCCTGCCTGATTGCCGTCCAGCAGGACTCCTCCGGGCAAGCCGGCGCGTTGGCGCTGTCCTACGCGGCGGCCATCGGCGGCGGGCGCTGCGGAGTGATCGAAACGACGTTCCGGGAAGAGACGGAAACGGACCTGTTTGGTGAACAGACCGTGCTTTGCGGCGGAGCCACTGCCTTGATTCAGGCCGGCTTCGAGACGCTGGTGGAGGCCGGGTATGCGCCGGAGATGGCGTACTTTGAATGTCTGCACGAGTTGAAGCTGATCGTCGACCTCATTTACGAAGGCGGCATCGCCAACATGCGTTACTCAATATCCAACACCGCGGAGTACGGTGACTTGACCCGCGGTCCGCGAGTGGTTGACGACCAGACCAAGGCCGAGATGCGCAAGATTCTGCAGGAAATACAATCAGGTCAGTTCGCCAAGGAGTGGATGGAGGAAAACGCGTCCGGTAAGAAACGTTTTCTGGCCCTGCGGGAGGCAGCGGCCCGACATCAGATCGAAGAGGTGGGCGCCCAGTTACGGGGTATGATGCCCTGGATCGAGGCTGGCAAGGTCGTTGATAAGAGCATAAATTGAGCGCGCGCCGAGGACACCGATAATCTTGGCGCCGGTACGCCGGCCCACCGAGATGACCGCCGATACCCATCCCTTGCTGGCGCGTGAAGGTTGGTTGCACGTTTCAATTACCGCCGCGGCCGCATTACTCGTGGCCTTGGTCTGGGGTTGGTGGTGGTCGGTCCCCGCGTGGTTCGTGGTGGCTTTCGTGGTGCAGTTTTTCCGCGATCCAGGACGCAACATCGCAAATATGACCGATGCCGTGGTGTGTCCGGCGGACGGCAAGATTGTGTATACCGGGACCGCGGAAGACCCATACTTAAAACGGCCTTCGGTAAAGATCAGCGTGTTCATGAATGTCTTCTCCGTTCATTCCAATCGTGTTCCGGTAACCGGAGTTGTCCAAGAGATTTGGTACACTACGGGTAAATTTTTCAACGCCGAACTGGACAAATCATCGAGTCAAAATGAGCGTAACGCGGTTTGGATCAGGACTGCAGAAGGAGAGGACGTGGTCTGCGTCCAGGTGGCAGGTCTGATCGCAAGGCGTATACTTTGCTATTTACAGATCGGAGATAAGGTGCGGCACGGGCAGCGCTATGGATTTATCCGCTTTGGTTCCCGTGTGGATGTATACCTGCCGCCGTCGTTTCGTTCCAGCGTCGGCTTGGGTGATTGGGTTTACGCCGGCCGGGACTCCCTGGGCCGGTTCACTGCGGCGCCGCACGGAGATGGTTGACAATGAATATTGACCACGATCTTAAAACCGACGAAGCGGTCGACAGTCCGATTAAGCGGCCGGGTCGCAAAGGTATCTACATACTTCCCAATCTATTCACCACTGCCGGCTTGTTCGCCGGATTTTACGCCATTGTGCAGGCCACCAAGGGTCAATTCGAAACGGCGGCTATCGCGGTGTTCATTGCCATGGTGATGGATGGTCTGGATGGCCGGGTGGCGCGGCTGACCAATACCAGCAGCGACTTCGGCGTCGAGTACGACAGTCTCGTCGATATGATTTGCTTTGGTCTGACTCCGGCCCTGGTGATGTATGAGTGGGCCTTGATGGAGAGCGGTAAGCTCGGTTGGTTGGCGGCCTTCCTTTATGTGGCGGCGGCGGCATTGCGGCTGGCCCGTTTTAACGCCCAGAAAGTGGCCGATAAGCGATTCTTCCAAGGTCTGCCAAGCCCCGCTGCCGCGGCGTTGCTTGCGGCATTGGTCTGGGTAATGGACACCTACGGATTACAAGGTAAAACCATGCAGGTGATCGGGTTGGTCTTGACGGTGTCCACCGCCGTTGCGATGGTGAGTAACATCCGCTATCGCAGTTTCAAGGATTTCGATCTCAAGGGTAAGGTGCCGTTTGTCTCCTTGCTGGCGCTGGTGCTGGCGTTCGTACTGATCGCCTTCGACCCGCCGCGGGTGTTGTTTGTCATCTTTTTCGGGTATTTTTTATCCGGACCGGTCATGAGGCTGTTGGCCCTGCGCAGGCAGCGGCGGTCCAAAACGGAAGGCGTTTAGGAGCCTGTCCGAGGATTCGGCGCGCCTACTGTGACAGCGGCCGATTGTCCCGAAACTTCTAGTCAAATAGCCCACTATTCTCCACGAACCTCTGAAAGACTGTTGTTGCTCTCCCGCTAACGCGCTACGGGCAAAATGCCCGGACAAGCGCCCATAATCGGGTCACGTTGCGCCCGCGTTGGGGTTACAGGGCGGGTGGGCCTTGAATTGCGTGATCAACCGACGCTACACTCAGGCCATGGACAGGATCCGGTATCCAAATATACGACCGTTTTGTTGCGGGATTGGTAGCCTGCTGCGTGATGGCGAGTGCCTGTTCTTGTCTGCCCTGCTGCTGCGCCGTTGCGGCGCACCTATCTGACTCCAGTCCAATTCCCGACTTCCGTTTTCCCCGCCTTGCGGGGAGCAAGTTCTGATGCAGCGAATGCGGAGCAAGAGTGATGAGCGAACAACTGTTTATCTTTGATACGACCTTGAGGGACGGAGAGCAAAGTCCAGGGGCATCGATGACCCGGGACGAAAAAGTACGAATCGCCACAGTGCTGGAGCGGATGCGCGTCGACGTCATCGAGGCCGGATTTCCGGCGGCCAGTCCGGGTGATTACGAGGCCGTAAGGGCCGTGGCAACGGTCGTCAAGGGCAGCACTGTGTGTGGTTTAGCGCGGGCGGTCGACGCCGATATCGAACGAGCTGCCGAGGCGGTTAAGCCCGCTCAATCCGGCCGGATCCACACGTTTATCGCGACGTCGCCGATTCATATGCGCGAAAAGCTGCGCATGCAGCCGGAGGAGGTGTTGAAGCAGGCGGTGCGGGCTGTGAAGCAGGCGCGACGTTACACCGACAACGTGGAATTTTCCCCCGAAGACGCGGGGCGCTCAGAGTTGGATTTTCTGTGCCGGGTAGTCGAGGCGGCCATCAAGGCCGGCGCCGGCACGGTCAACATACCCGACACGGTCGGTTACAATGTGCCCTCGCAGTTTGGCAGTTTGATCAGGCAACTGATTGACCGGGTACCGAACTCGGACCAAGCGGTGTTTTCCGTACACTGTCACAACGATCTCGGTCTGGCCGTAGCAAATTCCTTGGAGGCGGTGATAAGCGGCGCCCGCCAAGTAGAGTGTACGATCAATGGTTTGGGCGAGCGCGCGGGCAATGCCTCCCTCGAGGAGATTGTGATGGCGGTGCGCACGCGTCAAGACATCTTTCCCTGCGACACCCAACTGGATACGACGCAGATTGTCCCGGCCAGCCGCCTGGTGTCGAGCATTACCGGTTTTTCAGTGCAGCCCAATAAAGCAGTGGTCGGCGCTAATGCGTTTGCGCATGAGTCCGGGATACATCAGGATGGAGTGATTAAGAAGCGTGAAACCTACGAAATTATGCGGGCGGAGGATGTCGGCTGGTCCGCGAACCGCATGGTGCTTGGCAAACATTCGGGCCGCAATGCGTTTAGAACCCGGCTTAAGGAACTGGGGATCGATTTCAAGACGGAAGAGGAGCTCAATTCCGCCTTTGCACGTTTCAAGGAGCTGGCGGACAAGAAGCACGAAATCTTCGACGAAGATCTGCAGGCCTTGGTAACCGAGGAGGGCCTGGAGCACGCCGCGGAGCGCTTTAAAATGGTTACCTTGCATGTGTGCTCGCAAACCGGTGAAACGCCGAAGGCGACGGTGACACTGTCGGTAAATGGCGAGGAGGAAACCGCGGTGGCTGAGGGCAGCGGTCCTGTCGATGCCACCTTCAAGGCAATCGAGAGAATTGTGCAGTGCGGCGGACAGCTGCAGCTTTACTCGGTGAGCAACATTACCAGCGGTACCGATGCGCAAGGCGAAGTGACGGTGAGGATCGAGAAGGGCGGGCGCATCGTAAACGGTCACGGAGCGGATACGGATATCGTCATTGCCTCGGCGAAATCCTACATCATGGCGTTGAATAAGCTGGAATCACAGGCACTGCGGCAACACCCTCAGTACAGCCAACCGATCTGAACGCAGCGTGGGGACTTTTGTGCTTTCGGCCTGCGCCGTCTATGCTTATGTCTATGCCGAGCTTGACGCCGCGCCGAAAACAGTATCTGCATGTCATGGGTGTTCAGACCTGGGAGCCCCTCGGCGAGTCGTCACCGGCGGAGTGGGCGCAGCTGCGCCGCCAGGTTTGCGAATGCGCCTTGTGTGATTTGTGCAAGACGCGGACGCAGACGGTGTTCGGTAACGGCAACCAGGCCGCGGATTGGATGTTCGTCGGTGAGGCGCCGGGGGCCGAAGAGGACCGCCAGGGTTTGGCCTTCGTGGGGCGCGCCGGCCAACTGCTTACCGCGATGATTGCGGCGCTTGGCATGCAGCGTGAACAGGTGTACATAGCCAATGTCCTGAAGTGCCGGCCTCCGCAAAACCGTGATCCGATGGGCAGGGAGGTCCAGCGGTGCGAACCGTATCTGCATCGGCAGGTCGCGTTGGTCCGCCCGAAGATCATCGTCGCGCTCGGCCGTTTCGCGGCACAATCGTTGTTGAAGACAACGCGACCGATCGGCAAGCTTCGCGGGGAGGTCTTCGAATACGAGGATACCGGGATCCCGTTGCTGGTTACCTACCACCCCGCCTATCTACTGCGCAACCCGGTGGATAAACGCAAGGTTTGGCTGGACTTGTGTTTGGCTAAGAAGGTGGTGGAATAGGCATGAGCGCGCTACCCACAGAACTCGTGCCGCGCGTTCGATCGATGATCGAAGACGATCTTGTCGGTGTTCTCTGTATCGAACAGATGGTGTACAACTTTCCCTGGACCCTGGGCATATTCCGTGATTGTCTGCGGATCGGCTATGTGTGTCAGGTGTACGAGAACGAATCGGGGATCCTCGGTTATGGCGTTATGTCCGTCGCCGCCGGTGAATGTCACATCCTCAACATCTGCGTTCATCCCGACTATCAGCGCCGCGGTCTGGGTCAGGCTATGGTTGAACATCTGCTCGACATTGCCGTCCGCAACAAGGCGCGGATGGCGTTTCTGGATGTGCGCATCTCCAATGAAACGGCGCGCCACCTGTACCAGGTCCTTGGTTTCAACGAGATCGGCGAACGGAACGACTATTATCCAGCGCCTGGGGGAGGACGCGAAAACGCCCTGGTATTGGCTAAGACGCTGATTTAGGGTCCGCTGACCCTGAGTTGACGTCTCAGTTGCTGTAAATCAGGATCTTCTGTCCCAGTTTCAGGATGTCGTTCACTCTGATGGCGTTCCAGTGCGCCAATTGCTTCACGTAAACGTCGTATCGTCTGGCAATCTGCCACAAGGTGTCGCCCGACCGTACTCGATGTACCACTGCCGTCGACGTGGGCGCCCGGCGCGGCCGACTGCGGGCCGATTTAACCCGTGTCGGGGTGTAGGACCGCTGGGACACGGGGATGAGGAGATTGTTGCCGGCACGAATCTTGGAACCCCTCAATTTGTTGGCGGTCTTGATCGCGCGTACCGATACGCCGTGACGTCTGGCGATGGTGCTCAGTGATTCACCGCGTCGGATTTTGTGCCGCGTCCAGCGCATGTAGCGGTGCGGCGGCAGTGCCGCCAAGCCGGCCTGTACGGACGACTGCGCGTGGACCGGGATCAGAATGTCGTGCGGGCCGTCGGGGTCGGTGGCCCAGCGCCGGAATGCTGGATTCAGCTTGCGGAATTCGGACTGTGATATGCCGGCAAGCTCACTGACCACACCAAGGTCCATCTGAGACTTCAACTCAACACTCGTAAAATATGCGCGGTTCGGAACTGGCTCCAGATGCAACCCGTAGCGTTTTGGATTGGTGACGAGGTTTTTGAACGCGATCAGTTTGGGTACGTATCGCCGGGTTTCCGCCTTGAGCCTCAGGCTCTGATAGTCGGTCGGTCGATTTCTCTTGCGATTGGCCGCGATTGCCCGCGCGACGCGGCGCTCCCCGGCGTTGTACGCGGCGAGGGCGAGCAACCAATCGCCCTTGAATTCCCGGTGCAGTGTTTCGAGATAGTTCAACGCCGCCTGGGTTGACCGGACTACGTCACGACGC
Source organism: uncultured Gammaproteobacteria bacterium (assembly GCA_947258785.1). Classification (GTDB taxonomy): domain Bacteria; phylum Pseudomonadota; class Gammaproteobacteria; order Arenicellales; family JAANXG01; genus CAMYJT01. Next base: position 55,848 of record CAMYJT010000009.1, on the reverse strand, counting down.
CCGTCGTACCACCAATTCTGCTTCAATCCGAAGCGCCGTCCCGTGGCGGGCATGAATTGCCACAGTCCGGCGGCCCGCGCCCGGGAGTACGCGTTCGGCTTGAAAGCACTCTCGATGACCGGCAGTAGTGCGATTTCCAGCGGCAGGCCGCGTTTCTCCACCTCTTCGACGATGTAGTGCAGGTACAGGCGCCCGCGGTCCACCAGCTGCTTCAGATATTCGGGCCGGTCCTGGTTCCAGCGCTCGTAATACCTCACATACGGATGGTCGAAGGACGGCAGTGCAAATCCGGCCCTGATGCGGTCCCACAGGTCCTGGTATGCCGCGGGGCGTGCCGGAGCCGGTAAGGGATCGGCTTTCGCCGATCGGATTTTCATCGGCTTTGCCACGGCGGTACGCGTCTCGTCGGTGTGGGCGGGAACTGCGGACTGCGCGGTGGTTACGCGTGGGGTAGAGGGACTGGTAGCACAACCCGCCGACAGCAGGCACCACAGCACGATCCACTTTATCGTTATGGTTATAACGCGCATATGGGGAGCAGATAGTACTGGATGTCTCGACGTCCAGTCAATTTCGGGCCATCCTGGATAATCGCGCTGAATGGTGCGTTATTGACGGGGCGGGACATTGGTGCTTGTGTCTCCGCGTAGTGATGTGTAAAAACCCCTTATGAATGTCGCCAGCACCTCGTCCGAGTCGTGGTTCGACACGATCAGTGGGCGGCTATTAGTCGACGCAGAACGCGAGCGCCTGCAGGGTCTGCTGTCCCGGCTGTACGGCCCGATCGCAGTACAGATTTCCCGCCATGGATATCCAGATTTGTTGCAGGCGAGCGAGGCGATCCTGGATGTTTTCGTGGACGATCAAACCGACCGGGGTGGTTTGGGGGTCAAGGTCTGCGCGGTGGCCGAGGCGCTGCCCTTCGCGGCCACATCGGTCGGTGTGGTCTTGTTGCCGCACGTGCTCGAATTCAGTAACGACCCGCATCAGATCCTCCGTGAGGTAAAGAGGATTTTGGTGCCGGAGGGCCATCTGGTGCTATTGGGGTTCAACCCAATCAGCTTGTGGGGATTCAGAAAACTTTTGACGATACGCTCTGCCCTCGCCCCGTGGAGCGGCCGGTATTACAGTTTGTTCCGAATCAAGGATTGGCTGCAGGTGCTCGGATTCGAGATCAACGCCGGCGCCATGGCGTGTTATCGCCCCCCCACGTCGTCGGTCAGATTGAACGAACGCATGAAGGTGCTCGAGAAGGCGGGCGAGCGTTGGTGGCCGATGACGGCGGCCGCATACATTGTTGTGGCTCGTAAGCGCGAGTTTGGTATGACCGGGCTTTCCTTGAGATGGAAACAGAAGCAGCGCTTGACGCCGGGGCTGGTCGAACCGGTCACCAAGAACGGCGCAACGTGAGCGAGTTAGAGATATACACCGATGGCGCCTGCCGGGGAAATCCGGGTCCTGGAGGATGGGGCGCTGTATTGATGTGGGGCGAGCACCGGCGGGAGCTGGCCGGAGCGGTCCGTCAGACTACGAACAATCGAATGGAACTGACGGCCGCCATTGAGGCGTTGGGGGCGTTGAAACGCCCGTGCAAAGTCACCCTGGTGACCGATTCCGTTTATCTGAAGAACGGGGTCACTCGATGGTTGCCGCGGTGGAAAGCCCAGGGCTGGCGCACTGCAGGTAAGAAACCTGTGAAGAATAAAGACTTGTGGCTGCGGCTCGAGGAACTGGCGACCAGGCATGTTATCACTTGGCGCTGGGTCCGTGGGCACTCGGGGACCTCCGGCAACGAACGCGCCGATGCGTTGGCAAACCGGGCGATCGATGACCTGATGTCGTCGGCACCGTAGACACGGGAGTTGTCGATGCTTCGACAGATTGTACTGGACACCGAGACCACCGGCCTGGATCCGGAACAGGGCCATCGAATTATAGAGATCGGTTGTGTGGAATTGATCGATCGGCGTCCCACCGACAATTGCTTTCAGCAGTATCTCAACCCGGATCGAGAGATCGATGCGGGAGCGCTGGAGGTCCACGGCATTACCAACGATTTTCTCGTCGATAAACCGCGTTTCAGCGATGTGTTTCAGGATTTCGTGGAGTATGTTTCCGATGCCGAACTTATTATCCACAACGCGGCATTCGATACGGGTTTCCTGAACCACGAAATTGCCCTGACCGGTCGGAGCGGAAACCGGATTGAGGATTACTGCAAGGTGTTGGACACGCTGGCGATGGCTCGTCAATTGCATCCCGGTCAACGCAACGATTTGGACGCGCTGTGCAAGCGCTACGCTGTGGACAACTCCCAACGCACGAGACACGGAGCGCTGCTCGATGCCGAGATCCTGGCCGATGTCTATCTAGCCATGACCGGCGGGCAGACCACTTTGATGCTGGACGACCGCGAATTTGGATTCCAGGCGCTACGCGCCGGGCACGGCCGCCGGCCCGAGCCGCGTGCGACGCCGTTGCTGGTAATCCCAGCCAGCGCCGAGGAACGGATCGCGCACGAGCGATGGTTGGAGCGTCTGGACCAGGAGAGCGGGGGCAGCTGTCTTTGGCGCCGCTTGGAGGAGGAGTCGTAAACGGGGTCCAGAGCAGCTATACTGGCTCGACAACACGAAAGGGGGGGGTAAGGTTATCGGGTCGATATCTCACCGAGGGCAGTCAAGTGCGCGTGGTAGCGTCGGATCTGTGGCGTAATGGGTCGCTGATCGAGTTCAGCCTGGCCGGACGGAACCTCGCCCAAGCCAATCTCGCCGGGACAAATCTGTCCGGTGCCCGGCTCTGTGGGACCGATTTCCGCGGGGCGGACCTTTCTCGTTCTGATCTAACCGAGGCGGATTTGTCCGGCGCGAACCTGTCTGGCGCGGATCTATATCGAGCAAAACTCTGCGGTGCTCGCTTGTTCGGCGCCAACCTCGCCAATGCGGATTTAACCTCTGCGGATCTCACCGATGCGATGTTGGCTGGGGCGGTGTTGACCGGGGCCACCCTGTCCGGTGCCACGCTGCGCGACGCTTCGGTGTCCGGTGCCGTATTGAGTGCGGCCGATCTCTATGAAGCCGATCTGCGGAACGCGAACTTGTCGGGGGTCGATTTGTCGTGGGCCAATCTGGTGTCGGCCAAATTGTCGGGGACGAAGCTGTTCGCCGCCAAGCTGGTGGGGGCGCAGCTCGGCGGTGCCGTACTCGATCGCGCCCATTTGGAGGGCGCAAACCTGTCCCTGGCTCAGCTGAACAGCAGTTACCTCGTCAACATTGACATGAGTGGCGCCAACTTGGTGCAGGCCGACCTGACCCAGGCCACTCTGCACGAGGCCAATCTGTCGACCGCTGACCTGACCGGCGTCAAACTTGGGCTGGCCGATCTGTCCGGGGCGGTCATGTCGCGGGCTGATCTGCATCGAGCGGATCTCACCGGCGCCACCTTGATGGAGGCCGATCTGTGGTCGGTAAAGATGATGGGGTCAAGGTATCCATCCACCGATCTGTGCGGCACCAACCTGCTCGGCACCGGCGTCCACCAGAGCCTTGCCCTGTCTCAATTTCCCGACATACGGCACTCGAAGAGCACCCGCTGGGATGATCCCGATAAGCTGCCGCGCGCACGGGTGTCGATCAGTCGACTCAATCTGTCTGCACCGCGGGCCCCGCTGCGGATCCAGCGGCCGCAACGGGTCACTTGGTGGACTCGAGTCACTAAATTGTTGGGCCGATAGTCAGTAGACCGCGCTGAGCTGCAGACCGCGGGCCGCCAGCCGGCGCAGAATACCGTCGTCGCCCGGCAGGTGCAGCGCGCCCACCGCGATGAAGACGCCACCCTCCTGCAGCCTGGTCAGTATCCTCTTAACCATGATGCCGTTCCGTTCGGTGATTAGACGCAGTTTGACGGTGTCGGCGGTGTGTTGGTCCGGTGACTGGATGGACTCGGTCAAGGTCACGAGTTCGGCCAGGTCACGGCGCAGGTAGGCGCGGGTCAGGCTCTCAATGAGTTCAGGCAGTTGTGCGTGCTGGGCCACCGCGTCGCGAACCAGTTGTATCTGATTCCTCCCGCTCAGGCCATCGAACAGGGCGAGTTGCTCGTCCAGGGTCTCTATTCCGTAGATGGGTTTGCGCGCCTGCTGGGCGAGCAGATACAGCTTGCGGTCGAGAAAGACGCCGGAACTCGACGCAGGTGTGCTGAGCAGGACCGCGGCTGCCCAGGGCTTGAATGTGTTCGTTAATACGGCCGGGATTCCCCGTCGTTCCAGCAACTGCTCTACTTCACGATACAGAGGTGGGCCCAGGATCCCGCGCAGGGTTTGGCCGTCGGTCAGGACCATTTTGGTGGCGATCCCGCCGATGCTCGTCAGGTCCAGATCGGCTTCCAGAATGAGACTGGTGCTGCGGTTCAGCGCTTCCTCCACCACTGCCGGCAGGGCAAGGACCCGGGGGTCTTCGATGTGAATCGTGCCGAATAAATAGCTGGGTGCCGCACCGGTTCCGGAGATTTTCCACAGTAATCCCCGTTCGTACACTGGATGCGCCGCCGGTCGTTCCGATTCGGTCCGACGGTCCGGCTGCTGTTCGGCACCGGACCGAGCAACGGTTATCGCGTTGACATCGGCGAGAGCAAACCTGTGCGGGCCGAGCTGAGGGAGCGTTGACGGCGAGGGATCCCGGTTTGCAGCTGGCCCGATTGTGTCTAGCGGCGCTTGTGCCGCCAAGGACAGCTGCAGTATCGTGATTAACATCCGGATGATCATAGAGATAAGTCCGTTCGGTCCAATTGGTGCTCCAACGATAGACGAAACTATGCGACACGAAAAGTACGCCGGCTGGACGGCCTACTGGATTGGCGAGCCTCCCAGCGGTATCGGTACGACAGCGGAACTGTTAGCGCTGACCACGCGAACGGGAGAGGTCATCAAGGATGACCACCGGAGCATGGTCAAGAGGTTGATCGTCGATGGCCACGGTATCGCCGCCAAGCAGCCGCGGGATAAGAACCGGAGAAAGTGGATACGCCTGTTGAGCTTGGTTCGGAACAGCGAGGTCAGGCATACCTTGACCACGCTGAGCACCCTGCAACGGGAGGCTGTGGAGACTGTACGTCCGATCGCGGCGCTGGAAAAACGCGTTTGGGGCATGGTTGTGGATTCTTGGTTGTTTTACTTCTACCGAACTGGAAAACCCTGCAGCCGAGAACAGCTCCAGCTCATTATTGACGTCTTGCAGGCATTACATCGGGCGGGTTTTCGGCACGAGGACCCGCATATAGAAAATTTTCTCTACGATGGAGAAAAGGTATTTGTAATCGACTGTAAAGGAAAACCCCGGCTGGGCAAGTTTTCGGATTACAACGATTTCCTGTTGATGGAACAAAAGACAAATGGCGGCCTGGACATCATCCGGAGGCTGAATATCGACACGTCGACACCAGCCTACCGCTTGATGCGGGCCTATCGGCGTTACCGGTCGATCAGGTATCGATTGAAGACCATGGTTCGGGATTGGTCCCGGGCTGGGAAGAAGACCGGGGCAGTCTCCGGGCCTGTAAAAAATAAATCACGGCCCAGATAACCGCAAAAGCAATCAGAGCGATAAGGGCTGCATCGCTTGTCGTTCAACTCCGGGCCAGGCCACCGTTCGGCATCATCCGGGATCCTTGGTGCAATATGCGGGTCAGCCGGTGAGCGAGGGCCGGCACGCCGGAGAGATTGTCACCACACGAAGAACCGCAGAAACAGAAACACGCCGAGCAACGCGACGACCACTAGCGCCATGTACGACGAGTCGGGGGTCTTCGCCGCCACGCTGTGAGGACCGGCATGGCGGACGAGGAAACCAAATACCTCGCCGATCTGTTGCCGTCCGAACGTCTCCCACCGGTGGTACATCGCCGCGACGGAGCCGAAGGATCGAGTCGCCACCCACGGTACCAGCTTGCGGTAGAACCAGTCGACGTCCAGGGTGATGGTGAGCGAGCGCTTCATCAACGGGAGCATGAGGAAGAACGCAAGTCCCGAGAAGAGCAGCAGCTGCAGCATGTTGACGACGTGCGGCACGGTATACGGTACATACTCGACGGGGTTCGGGAGCAGGGCATAGAGCGGCTGTGGCCAAATCCCAAGCCCGACGCAAAGCGAGGCGAAGAGTATCATCGCCGCCCGCATGTGCCACGGAGGATCCGGCGGTCGGAGACCGGAATCCTTCTGAAAGAACACGAACCACGGAAACTTGATCCCTGCGTGCAGAAACACGCCCGCCGAAGCTGCCATCAGCAGAAACCAGATCAGCGGGAGATGCTCGTCCACCGCGGCTTGGCTGATCATCGATTTACTTACAAAACCGGAAGTCAGAGGGAAAGACGAGATCGCGAGCGCTCCGATCACCCCGCAAAGCATGGTGACAGGCATGCTCTGGAACAGGCCGCCGAGGTCCGTGCACTTGCGCTTGCCGGTTTGATAAAGTACTGATCCCGCCGACATCAGAAGGAGCGCTTTGTAGATGATGTGGGTGAAAGCGTGCGTGGCCGCTCCATTCAACGCCATCTCGGTGCCTATCCCGACGCCGGTCACCATGAACCCGACTTGGTTAACGATGCTGTACGCGAGGATTCGCCGCATGTCGTTCTCCAGCAGAGCGTAGATGATTCCGTAGAAGATCATGAACATACCGACAGCAACCAGAATCTCGGTGCCGGGAAAGGCCCGGATGAGGACGTATACCGCCGCTTTGGTTGTGAACGCGGAGAGGGTCACCATGCCACTGTAAGATGCCTCGGGGTAGGCATCGGCCAGCCAGGCGGAGAGCGGCGGCGCGGCCGCGTTTAGGAGCACGCCGGCAAGGATGAGGCCGCCGCCGATGGTGCCGGCGTCGAGACCGTCGATGGCGAGTGAGCCCGTATCCGCGAGGTTTACGACGATTCCTGCCATCAGCAGCGATCCGCCGAAAACATGAACGAAAAAGTATCGCATGCCGGCCTGAACCGCACGTTCTCCGCCTGAGGAGATCAGCACGGTGGTCGAGGCGAGCGCCATGATTTCCCAGAACACAAACAGCGTGACGAGGTCGCCTGCCAGTGCGACGCAGATCGCGCTTCCCGCATACACGGCTGCCGCCATCAGCTCCACGGTGCTCTTCTGGCGCAGAGCGAATAGTCCTCCCACGAACGCCATGAGCGCAAAGATGATGCCGAACAGACGCCCGAGCGCATCGCTCCTCACCGGTACGAGTTGGTAATCGAACACCGGCAGGACTGGAGACGCGCCGTTCGGCATTGTCCACACCAGCCACAAGGTCACTAGTGGCAGACCGAGAATCAGCGTGGGGCGAAAACGCCGGCCGATTAGCGGAAGCAGCAGGGCGCCAAGCGCAAGCCATGCGCCCGGTGGTATCAGGCTAATCGTTGCCGTCGTCATAGTATGTGTCCGGGCGCTTCAGCAGCGTGCCGAGCACCTTCGCGATTATCACCATTGCCATGCAGGTTGCGAGGCCGTACCACGCGTAGAAGCCGAAGGTCCCATCCAAACCGAAGCTCGGGTGGCCGTGAACGAACGCGTCAGCAAGAACCAGGCCGGCGAGTACCGTGCCGAACCACACCCACAGTCGGCGTATGGTCCTTGGTCGAACGAGCCAGTGTTTGTCGTCTGGAGCCACCATAGCCAGAGTATACCCCGGGGGTGGCCGTGTCAGAGATGGGATTGGAACTGGCTGTCGCCGCACATACCGCGGCGGCCCACCGTGTGCGCTGCACCCGTCGGAAATTGCGTCCCCTCGAGCGCTGCGGACCTGAAAATGGCCGCGTGGGTCCCGCCACCGTTCGAAGTCTGAGACAGCAAGCCTGAGGTCATCGGCGCGGTTGGTACTATGCCCCAGCCGCTCAAACCTGCCGTGGCACCGGTAGAAGCGTTGAACAAACTCGGCCGGGACGGCCGCGTGTGGGCGACGAATTGGTACCGAGGTTTTATCAACCGATGTAGCATACTCAAAGCAGTAATTTGGTGTTGCGTCGTTTGTCTCCCCCAGGTATTGCTTGCGAGTTCATTATCACTGCCCTTCAAACAATAAGGCCATCAGGCCGTACAAGGGTTCTGGATAGAAAAACAAAACCATGCAACCCAAGGCGGTAAAGACCAAGGCGATTACGATTGGTAGGGGAGCTTCATTGATCGCAGCTGCATTTGGTTGTTTGGAAGATTTACCGAAGAACCCGTAGATCGGAATCGGCAGCAGATACGCTACGTTCAAGAGTGAACTGATGAGCAGGACCGCCAGCATTATCCCTTGACCCGCCTCCAGCGTGCCGATGGCGAGATACCACTTGCTCCAGATTCCGCCCAGAGGTGGTAATCCAATGATGCTCAGTGCACCGATCAGCATCGCGCCGTATGTGATGGGCATGGCCCGGCCAAGGCCATTCATGTCGCTGATTTCCGTTTTGTGGGTGGCCACGTAAATGGCGCCAGCGCAAAAAAACAACGTGATTTTCCCAAATGCATGGGTGGCGATGTGCATGCCGGCACCAATCAACGCGGTGGTGTTGACCAGCATCGCGCCCAAGGTAACGTAGGCGAGCTGGCTTACCGTGGAGTAAGCCAGCCGGGCTTTCAAGTTGTCTTTGGTCATCGCCACCAGCGACGCCGCGAGCAGCGTGATTGCCGCGATCCACATCATGAACGTGGTGGCATCCGTGTCGCGTAACAAATCGGTGCCGAAGATATAGATTGTCACTTTGACCACGCTGAACACGCCGGCCTTGACCACGGCAACCGCGTGCAACAGGGCGCTGACAGGAGTCGGCGCGACCATCGCGGCAGGCAGCCACCGGTGAAAGGGCATTAACGCCGCTTTGCCGATTCCGAATAGATACAGGGCCAGCAGCAGAGGTAACAGGCCAGGATCCAATTTGTCCCGGAGGATGCCGCCCTTGACGAAGTCGAGTGTGCCCGCGCTGTACCAGGTCCAGACCATGGCGAGAAGGAGAAAACCGATCGAGGTGCTGAGCAGCAGACCCAGGTAAACCCGGCCGCCGCGTCTCGCTTCTTCCGTACCCTTGTGGGCCACCAGCGGATAGGTTGACAGCGTCAGCAACTCGTAGAAGATGAACAGCGTGAGCATGTTCGCGGCAAAGGCCACACCCACTGTGGCCGACAGCGCGACGGCAAAGCAGACATAAAAACGCGTTTGGTGAGACTCGTCGTTGCCACGCATGTAGCCGATGGAGTACACGGAGGTGACGATCCAAAGTCCCGACGCGATCAGCGCGAACAACAGGCCCAGCGGCTCCACCCGCAGCGCGAGTGACAGGCCCGGGACGAGCTCAATCAAGTGTGCCGCAGGCTCATGCCCGCTGTACACAGCGGGGACAAGGCTGTACACCACCAGAAACAACGCGGCGGCGGTCACCAGGGTGACGGTCTCCCGCAGATTCGGGTGTTTGTCGAGCAGTACGATGCCGACGGCGCCGAGCAGAGGCAGGAAAACGGCCAGCAGGGCGGCCATCGCGGGGTTCATGAAGCAGTCCCCATCAGGAGTTTTGCCGCGCGCTCGGCGACACCGACCGTCAAAGACGTGTCAATGCCAAAATAAACGTTAGCGAGAATCAGCAGCCAGGTCGGAATCAAGAGCGTTGCCGGCGCCTCGGTGATTTCCCGCGCAGGGTCAGCGGGTGCCTTGAAGTACGCGAACTCAACCACGCGCCAGATGTATATCAGAGCGAGTAAAGAACTGACTAACACCAACACCGCCAGCCACCACCATTGTTGTTCCAGCGCAGCCAGGATCAAATACCACTTACTGATGAACCCCACCGTCAATGGCACCCCGACCAAGCTCAAGCCGCCGACTACAAATGCCCCCATTGTCCATGGCATCGCGCGTCCGACACCAGCCATATCCGTAAGCCGTGTGGATCCGATACGGTAGACAACGCAGCCCAGCGATACGAACAACGCAGCCTTCATGAGCGCATGGTTGAACAAGTGCAGGATTCCGGCGGTGACCCCGAGCACCGAAACCAGGCTGATCCCGATCACCATGTATCCGATCTGCGCCACACTGGAGTAGCCCAGCATGCGTTTGACGTCGGACTGGACAATCGCGGCGGTGGAGGCGGCAAAGACGCCCACCAGGGCCAACGGCAGCAGCACCCGGTCGGACTGCATGACATCGAACGAAAATTCCGGTCCGAAGACGGTGAAGAAAAAACGCAACAGCAGATACACGGCGACTTTAGTGGCAGTGCCTGCGAACAGGGCGCTGACCGCCGAGGGTGCGAACGCGTACGCATTGGGCAGCCAGAAATGCATCGGAAATAGGGCTGCCTTCAAGCCGATACCCACAATCAGGAAGGTGAATGCCATTTTTACCGTCCGTGTATCTGCAACAGCCGGGATGCGTTGCGAGAGGTCCATCATGTTGAGTGTCCCGGTCATTATGTAGAGCAACGCGATGCCGATGAGGATGAAAGTTGCGCCAATTGTTCCCATTACCAAATACCGGAAGGCGGCGGTCAACGATCTGGGATCACGGCTGAGGCTGATGAGTGTGTACGACGACAGCGACGCGATCTCGAGAAACACGAAAACGTTGAACACATCGCCGGTGATCGTAATGCCCAACAGGCCCGTCAGACACAGCATCCACGCCGTATAAAGAATGTAGATTCGCCGTGGATTGATCTCGTACTCGATGCTGGTACGGGCGAAGGGCAGGGTGATCGCGCTGATGCCGGAGACGATTAAGAGTACAAAGGCATTGATCTCGTCGATGCGGTACTCGATACCCCAGGGGGCGGCCCAGCCACCGAGGGCGTAAGTAATCGTACCGTTACTCAGCACTTGATCGAGCAGCGTCAGGGCAATGAAGAAAGCGATCCAACTCGCGGTTGTCGCCAGCCCCCAGCTGAGACGGGGGTGATGCAGCAGCAGGCAGACGGGTCCTGCCAGCAGGGGCACTATAACCTGAAGAGCCGGGAGATGTGTCCTGATCACTAAGTCGTGCTTTCCTGTTCTTCTATTTCATCTTCCTCGATCGTACCGTAGGCGCCGTAAATCCGGACCGCCAATGCGAGTCCCAGTGCGGTGGTGGCGACGCCCACAACGATCGCCGTCAGGATCAACACGTGCGGCAGTGGGTTTGAGTACGATGCGGGATCTTCCATCAAGATCGGTGCCGTACCGCCCTTCAACTTGCCGATGGAGATGTAAAGTATAAAAACCGAGGTTTGAAAGATGTTTAAGCCGACGATCTTTTTGATCAAGTTACCGCTGGCGACGACGACGTACAAGCCGATCATCATGAGTACGACGACCACCCAGTAGTTGTACAGGCCAAATATTTCCAAAATCTACTCCTCCGGCTTGTAGCTTGCGTAGGCATAGAAGAGGCTGATCATGGACGCAGCGACGGTCATGCCAACGCCGAATTCAACCAGCAGGATCCCTATGTGTTGTCCTTGTGTGGGGTCTTCGACGAGCACGCCGTAATCGAGATAATTACCGCCGAGGAATAGGCTCAGTACCCCGACCAGGGCATAGAGCAGGACGCCGCAGGCCGCCACCACGCGGACGACGATGGAGGGTGCGACCGCGGTGGCGTCCTCCAGCCCGAACACCAGTCCGTAGAGGATAAACGCCGACGCGAAGATCACCCCAGCCTGAAATCCCCCGCCCGGACCGTAGTCTCCGTGAAACTGCACGTACAACGCGAACAGCAGGATCAGCGGCAGCATGAGCTTCGCGGTAATTCGCAGGATCAAATGGTGCTGCATGCCACCCGATTTCACGTACGCGGTGATCCCGGGGACCACGCCCAAGCGGCCGATGACCCCGACCGCAGCGGTGAAAATCACCACGGTTTCACCGAGGGTGTCGTAGCCGCGGTAACTTGCCAGCACCGACGTCACGACGTTGGGAATCCCAATCTCTGCCATCGATTGTTGGAGGTAATGCGGCACTACGTGTAGATGGGCGGGCGCGTTGGGATCGCCGTAGGACGGCATGTCCAAGGTCCCGTAAATTACTCCCAAACCTGTAACGACCACCACCCCTGTGGCCATCCAGTGCCGCCGCCGGGGCACGGGCCGCTGTGTCCGGCTCGTCAGCGCCAGGGCACTCAACATCAGGATGGTCGCGATCCCGGCGCCGACGGCCGCCTCGGTAAACGCCACGTCTACGGCGTCCATCACCACAAAAAGTGCCGCCGACAACAGGCTGTAAATACCGAACAGCATCACCGCAGCAAACAGCTGGTCCAGCCGCGCCACTGCAATGGCGGTGGCCATCAACAGCCCGAGCAGAGTGATATCGGTCAGGAGCTCGATGAGCTTTCTTCCTTGTTGAACAATAACGGTTCGAGCTTTCCATGTATCGCCGCCTTGGCCAGGGCATGTGTTGCAGCCGGTCCGGTAAACAGCATGAAGAGCAGGATCATGATCAGCTTGACGCTGGTGAGCGAGAACCCGGTCTGAACAACCAGACCAATGACAATAAGGCCGACTCCCAGCGTATCCGGCATGCTCACCGCATGCAGGCGGGTGAAGAAATCGGGCAGCCGGAGGATTCCTATACCACCGGTGATGACGAAAAAGCTGCCGCCCAGTATTGTGGTCCAGCTGATTATGTCGGTAAGGAGTTGCATGCCTGCTCCGCGTTCTACTGATCCGGGCGTCGAGCACCGCCTAGATCACCGTACTCAAAGAATTTAAGTACGGCGATAGTGCCTATGAAGTTGATCAACGCGTACACGAACGCGATGTCCAGAAAGTCGGGGCGCTCCGTCAGATATCCAAACACCGCGATGATCAGAACGGTTTTGGTACCGAACGAATTGACGGCGAGGATGCGATCATAGGTGGTCGGGCCCAGTATGCCCCGGCTCAGGGTCAAGACCATGGTCAACAGGATCGCGCACGCCGCCGCCGCGTAGATCATGATTCCTTGATCACGTGCTGAATTCGGCGCAGCATGTCACCCCGCTGCAGCTGTTCGGCCGCGTCACGGGACAGTGCGTGCACAGTTATCCGATTGTCCTGGACGTCGATGGATACGGTGCCCGGTGTGAGGGTGATGGAGTTGGCGTAGATAACCTGACCCAGGTCGATCATTTCGGCCGGCAGTACCGTCACCGTTGGAGTGATCGGCAGTTTCGGGTTCCAGATGCGCTTGGCGACATCGATGTTGGATTTGACAATTTCACCGATTAGCCACAGAGAGTAGCGCAGCCACCGCAGTGGATGCAGGTTCAAGGGATGGCCTTCATGGTCCACGACGTCCTGCCGAACGGCAATCCAAACGATAAACAAACAGGATAGGCCGCCGAGGATCAGCAGCAGGGGTTCTAAATGCCCCGACAACAGCAGCCAGATCGAAAACAACAATACCAGCAGGCTGATCGTTTTACGCATTGGGCAGTGGTCGCTTTCCGACACGAGACAGGCCAGCCCGGTAGTGTACCCGCCAATTTACCGATCGGTAAATCGGCCCGGCCGCCGTCGGCCTATCGGCCCATGCACACGAGTACGTTACTTTTCGTAACATGATCTGCTACCCTACAGCGATGGCGATGACAACCGAACCTGGGCGGCGTGTCGAGCGAATACTGCTGCTGGTGATGCTGGCGCTGTTGCTGTTCGCCACCCCCTTGGTGTACTGGTGGGCGCAGGACGACAGTCCCTGGTACCTGATTTATCTGTTGTGGTTCATCATCATTGCGCTCACCGCTTGGTTGCAGTACCGGCGCGAGTGACATGACGTTCAACCTGACGCATCTGTTTCTCGCCACCCTCGCCTATCTGTCCCTGCTGTTTTTGATCGCCTATGCCACTGAGCATGGACGTATCCCCGGCCGCATCGCACGGCATCCCGCGACCTACGTGTTGTCACTCGGTGTCTACGCGACGTCCTGGAGCTACTACGGCAGTGTTGGATTCGCGCAGACCAACGGTTATGCGTTTCTGACTGTTTATCTCGGCGTCACCATCGCGTTCGTTATGACGCCCATCTTGCTGCGGCCGATACTGCGGTTGGTCCGTGAACACCAACTGACCTCAGCGGCGGATCTATTTGCGTTCCGTTATCGCAGCCAGATGGCGGGTATTCTGGTAACCCTGTTCATGCTGGCCGGGACTTTGCCGTATATTGCACTGCAGATTCGGGCGGTGACCGAGTCGATCCAAGTGCTGACCCATGAGGCGACGCCGCGTGTTCTGGCGCTGGGATTTTGCGTGACCTTGATTCTGTTTGCCATTTTGTTCGGAGCCCGTCACATATCACCACGTGAGAAACACGAGGGGCTGGTGGTCGCGATTGCCTTCGAGTCACTGGTCAAGCTCTTGACCCTGCTGATGGTGGGGGCCTTTGCGGTGTTCGGTGTGTTCGGGGGGTTGAACGAAGTAGGTGAGTGGTTGCAGGCGCGCCCCGAAGCGCTGGAGGCGCTCTACCGTCCGGTGCGCGAAGGTCCGTGGACGGCGTTGTTGTTTCTGTCTTTCGCGGCGGCGTTTTTGTTGCCGAGACAATTTCATATGACCTTCACGGAGAACCTCGAACCCCGTGCATTGGCTGTCGCCAGCTGGGCGTTTCCACTGTTTCTGCTGCTGTTGAATCTGGCGATACCACCCATTCTGTGGGCGGCCTCAGCCATGAATACCACCGTGGACCCAGACTACTTTGTGCTGGGAATCACCCTCGGTGGCAGTTCCAAACTGTTGCCGGTGCTGGCGTTCCTGGGCGGCGTGTCGGCGGCCAGCGCAATGATGATTGTGACCACCGTCGCGTTGTCGGCGATGTGTATCAACCACATCATACTCCCCGCGAGCTATCCGGACCCGACGGTCAATCTCTACCGGTGGTTGCTGTGGGGACGGCGCATCGTTATTTCACTCATTGTCCTGGCGGGTTACGGGTTTTACGTGATCCTTGAACACAATCAGGGTCTCGTCGAGTTGGGTTTGATTTCCTTCGTGGCGGTGGCCCAGTTCGTCCCGGGAGTTGTGGGATTGTTGTACTGGCCGCAGGCGAATCGGTATGGATTTATCGTCGGCCTGTCGGGGGGGGCGGTGGTGTGGTGTGCGACGCTCATCGTGCCGCTGCTGGAGCAGACCGGTCAGCTGCGTCTGGGCTTTTCTCTGGCGCCGCTGCTTGACTACACACATCAAGACAAATGGACTTTTGTCACGTTCTGGTCGCTAGCGGTCAATGGATTTCTGTTTGTTCTGGTGTCGCTGGTCACCCGCCAGACCCGGGAGGAACGGGAGGGTGCTCTGATCTGTACGCGCGGTACGTTCACATTACCTCATGGTGTTTTGGCCGCGACCTCGCCGGCGCAGTTCGTCGAACGCCTGGCGATGTCGCTGGGACCGGTCATGGCCGAGCGTGAGGTGGAACAGGCGCTGAATGACCTAGGACTGACCAACAAAGAGGCCAAACCCTCGGAACTGCGCCAGTTGCGCGATCAGATCCAACGTAACCTGTCCGGACTTATGGGTCCGGAGATGGCCCGCATGGTGGTCAACGAACAACTGCAAATCGACCGCCAGGTACAGACGGCGTTCGCCGACAGCGTACGTATGATGGAAGGCCGACTCGAGGCTTCCCGCACGCAACTGAGAGGCCTGGCCGCTGAGTTGGACACACTGCGGCGTTATCATCGGCAGGTATTGCAGGAGTTGCCAATCGGTGTGTGTTCCGCGGACCCGAATCGTGAGATTGTGATTTGGAATCACGCAATGGGCAAAATATCGGGCATCGCAGGCCAGCAAGTCGTCGGTATTACCATCGACGAGTTGGAGGACCCCTGGAACGGTCTGTTGGGGGGCGTCCTGGATGCCCGGGAACGCGAGTCGATCCGGAGGTTGCAGATGCCGAATCTTCAGTCCCGGTGGTTCGGTCTGCACAAGGCATCCCTGGAGGATGAGTCGGGGATGTTGCCACAGGTTAGCGGGCAGTTCGCGGGAACCGTTATCCTGGTCGAGGACCTTACCGAGACCAAGCTGCTGGAGGCGGAGCTGGTGCACAGCGAGCGGTTGGCCTCGATCGGGCGGCTGGCGGCCGGGGTCGCCCATGAGATCGGCAATCCGGTCACGGGCATCGCGTGTTTGGCGCAAAACATTGAGGTGGAAAGCCACGATCCGGACATACGCAACAGCGTCGGTCAGATACTGGCACAGACGAAACGAATCAGTGAGATCGTCCTCTCGCTGGTGAGTTTCAGTCATAGCGGGACCAATAATGACAATCAGGTGGAGGAATTCAATGTGCGGGAGTGCGTCGAGGAGGCCATCAGGCTGGTGAAATTAGGTCACACGGGACAAAAGACCACCTGTGTCAACCACTGTAATCCGACCGCTGCTATCGTTGCCGACCGCCAACGACTGCTGCAGGTGTTCGTGAATGTACTGAGCAACGCATGCGATGCATCTGCCGGCAACGGACAGGTCGAGGTGAGTACGGCGATCAACAAACATGACATCGTCGTCGGGGTACGGGACCAGGGGACCGGTATGACAGAGGCCGAGTTGGGAAAGGTGTTCGAACCCTTTTATACCACCAAGGAACCGGGGCAGGGCACCGGCTTGGGATTGGCGCTGGCCTATAACATCGTTAAAGACCATGGTGGAGAGATCGTCATTGAAAGTGCCCCGCAGGCTGGGACGCTAGTCCGGATTCAGTTACCCCGCGAGGCGCCGTTTGCAAGATCGCTGTCACCACGACAGGCGGTGAGTCTATGAGCGAGATACTGATTATCGATGACGAGGCGGTCATTCGTTCAGCGCTGACCCGTTTGCTCGGTCGTCACGGTTATACCGTGGCGAGCGCTAGTTCGATACGCGAAGCCGAGAACGAGCACGATGTCAGCCAGTTCGATCTGATCATCGCCGATCTGAGATTACCCGGGGAGCCGGGGACCAACGTGATCAAGAAGAGCAACGGCGCTCCTGTACTGATTATGACCAGTTACGCCAGTATTCAGTCCGCGGTTGAGTCCATGCGCCTGGGGGCGGTGGACTACATCGCCAAGCCGTTCGACCACGATGAGATGATCATTGTGGTGGAGCGGATCTTGAAAGGGGCGCGGCTGCAGAGACAAAACGCGGCGCTCAAGTCGGTTGTAGAGCGCGAGTATCCCGTTAAGGGCATGATCGGTGACTGCGATCTCATGCGGGAGGTGTTCCGACGCGTTGGTAAAGTCGCCCCGACCGATGCCACTGTACTGATCCTGGGGGAGTCGGGCACCGGAAAGGAATTGGTGGCGCGGGATATACACGAGAGCAGTCGGCGCAACGACGCTCCGATTGTTACCGTTAATTGCGCGACGATTCCGGAAGAGTTGATGGAATCCGAGTTGTTCGGCCATGAGAAAGGCGCCTTTACCGGCGCGGTGGGGGCGCGTGAAGGGCTGGTGGAGGCCGCCGACGGCGGCACCCTGTTCCTGGATGAGGTCGCCGAGCTGTCGCCCGGTGCCCAGGCGGGGTTGTTGAGGGTTTTGCAGGACGGAGAAATCAGGCGAGTAGGTTCGAACACCGTGCGCCGGGTCGATGTCCGGGTATTGGCGGCAACACACCGCAACCTGAGTGAGCACGTACGACAGGGCCGATTTCGCGAGGATCTGTATTTTCGGTTGCGGGTAATGGAGATCGATTTGCCGCCGCTGCGGGAACGCGGGTCGGATATTGCGGCGCTGGCCCACCACATGCTGGAACGGGCGTGTCTACAACTGAACAGATCGCCCATGACGTTTCATACCAAGGCATTGGATCTGATCCGGCGATACCATTGGCCGGGAAACGTTCGGGAACTGGAGAACGCGATTGAACGCGCCGTCATTCTAGCAGATCGCATGGAAATTGGACCGGAATTGCTGGCCATCACTTCGGAGGGCGACAGGGCGACGGATCCGATGCGTCCGTGGCCTGGTGCGAACGCCTCCCTGGACGACTACATTCGTCGCTTTGTGCGGGAACATGAGGGCCGCATAACCGAGACGGAGCTTGCCAAGCGCTTGGGGATCAGCCGCAAGACGCTGTGGGAAAAACGCCAGCGCCTCGGCATACCCCGGCGCCGCGCCTGACCGCTCGGTGGGCCCGCGGGAACTCAGCCACGCGTGAGGTTCCGACCCTGTCGCGGCCGGTCGATTCCGCACCCACGGCCCGTAGCGCCGATTTCCGTTTGCCTCGTTGTGCGGGCCGAACAATGCGTGCACCGTGCCCACGGTCAATCCGTTGTTGGTGGGTAAGCCGGGAGGTCGATTGTTACCGCGTTACGTAACGGTGTTACGTAACGTAACGGATTGTGGCCGGTCACCACTGGCATCCTCCATGACAAAGGTCAAGGAAATTGAGCTTTTCCTTTCGCTACGGCGACTCGAAAATATCGGCATGATTATTGCTGCATAATGCATTCGATGTACGACGGAATCGTCATTCCAGTGTTGTGGCGCGGTGTGTTGCACCGCAGCGCGATGGAAGCGCGACAGGTCCTTGACCGGCTCGTCTCCGGTATCAGGGGCCACGATTAACGAAACTTAACTCTAACCAACCAACCCAGACTAAAGGGGGAGCAATCACGATGGATGCCAAAATGGTCTGGTTGTTCATCTTCGTGCTGCTGTATTGGGCGTACTGCATCTTTTGGGGGATCAAAGGTGCATTGTCCGCGAAGACAGCGAGCGATTACTTCATCGCAGGCCGACGCCTGTCGTTGTGGGTATTCGTACTCGCGGCAACCGCAACATCCTTCTCCGGCTGGACGTTCATGGGTCATCCGGGCCTGCTCTATCGAGACGGGTTCCAGTACGCTTATGCTTCGTTCTACGCCATTACAATCCCATTTACCGGGGTCATGTTCCTGAAGCGCCAGTGGATGCTGGGCAAACGCTTCGGCTTCGTGACGCCCGGTGAGATGCTGTCGCACTACTTCAAGTCGGACATTATTCGGCTCCTTGTGGTGCTGGTGGCGCTGTGTTTTTCGGTGCCGTATCTCGGTTTGCAGCTGCGAGCGTCCGGCTTCCTGTTCAACGTACTGACCGACGGTCTGTTGGGCGTTGAAGTCGGCATGTGGCTGTTGTCCGCGGTTGTGTTCATCTACGTGGCCTCCGGCGGTCTGCGCGCGGTGGCCTATGTGGACACGGTGCAGTGTGTTCTGCTCGCAGGCGGTATCGTCGCCCTCGGCATCATCGCGATATCCTTTGTCGGCGGCTGGGAGCAGCTCAACAAAGGCATCGCCCAGTTGGCCCTGGATGACACTAAGAAGACGGCCGACGGCTACAGCCACTACATCGCCATACCCGGCGTGATTCAGTTTGTCGCCGGACTCGGTGTCGAGAATCCGGTTGGCGGGGCCTGGACCGGGATAATGATTCTGACCTACATGTTCGCGCTGATGGGCATTCATTCGGCCCCGGCCTTCACCATGTGGGCGTTCTCCAACACCGATCCGCGCCCGTTCGCGCCGCAGCAGGTGTGGGCATCGTCGTTTGGCATCGGCATTATTCTGTTCCTGTTCACGGCGATGCAGGGTTTGGGTGGCCACCTCTTGGGGGCCGATGTCGCCTTTGCCAAGGCTCATCCCGAGTTGGTCAACAATGTCATGGCAGCGGGGCTCGGCGGTAAGGATCTGATGGAATCCGCTGGCAAGCAAGGCATGCTGGTGCCGCAGCTCATTCACCTGATGGGTGACACCGCACCCTGGCTGGTCGGCCTGTTGTCGGTTTGTGCGCTGGCGGCTATGCAGTCTACCGGTGCCGCCTACATGTCTACCGCCGGCGGCATGTTGACCCGCGACCTGCTCAAGCACTTCCTCATGCCGCAGGCAAGCCACGGTCAGCAGAAGTTCTTCGGCCGTGTCGGCGTGTTGGTAATCGTGCTGGCGGCGCTTGTGGTCGCCACCACCGCGACGGACGCCTTGGTGTTGCTGGGCGGACTGGCGGTGGCCTACGGCTTTCAGATGTGGCCGTCGTTGATGTCGGTGTGTTACTTCCCGTGGTTTACCCGGGCGGGTATCACCGTCGGTCTGGCGGCCGGGCTCATTGCGGTCACCATCACCGAGAAGCTGGGTGCGCAGTTCTTCCCCTGGGGCCGTTGGCCGTGGACCATCCACTCGGCGGGTTGGGGCATCATCTTCAACCTGGGGCTGGCCATCATCATCTCCTCGTTTACCCAGAACAAGGAGGACCTTGCGCACAGGATGAAGTTCCACAACTTCCTGAGGGAACACGCCACTCTGTCCGAGTCCAAACGTGGACTGGTGCCGATTGCCTGGATCATCACCCTGGTGTGGTTCTTCTTCGGTATCGGCCCTGGTGCGGTCATCGGCAACACCATCTTCGGCAACCCGAACGACTATGCCACTTGGGTCTTCGGCATACCCTCGATCTGGGCTTGGCAGCTGTTGTGGTGGGCACTGGGTGTGTTCATGATGTGGTTTCTCGCCTACAAGATGGAGATGTCTACGGTCCCCGAGAAAGAAATCGAGGTGCTGTACGAGGACATCGGCGACTACCACGAAGCGACCGAAGAACTATAATCATCAACTTCAGTTGTAGCGTTAATGGGGGAGGGGAATACCCTCCCCCTTTTTATTGCCCGTCGGCGTTCAATAAGAATACGACTTTGCAGTTGGCCCGAACCGGCTTACAATTTTTGCCATGTTGATGTTCTGGTTTTGGGTTGTTCTGTTGGCCGCGCTGTTGTTTTTCCCGGTCAGTAAGTTACTGTGGGTGATTAGCGTGCGCCGTCTGCAGAAAAAGCTACACAAGGAGCTGAACGAATCGGAGATGGTGGAGCAGAAGCAGCGCGCACGTTTTATCGCTGTCATTGTTTGTTTCATGTTTTCGGTCATGTACAACATCGCGCGCTTGGGTTTCCCGACCAGTGGATGAGGGGCTGTACAAATTACTCAAATACACGGCCATCATTATGGTTGCTGGGTGGGTGTTGTGGACGTTGGCCGACACGTTTTTCATCGAGCGCGTTCCCGGCAACACGGCCTACGTCGCCGGCAACACGCTGTTCGAAGACGGCGAGTACGACCAGGCGCTGCGTGAGTATGAGGGAGCGCTCCGGCAGGGACCTGAGGTCCCGAAATACATGCGTGCCAAGGCCCGGACCTTGATGCAACTCAACCGTAATCAGGAGGCCCTGGAGTTGTTCAACCGGGCCATCGATCTGCAGCCGTACTTCGGCGGCAGCTACGCCAACCGGGGCATCTTGTACGACCGCATGGGAGACTACGAGCTGGCCATCGCCGATTACGAGAAGGCCCTGTCCTTGGATGACAAGATCGCTGAAGGGCCGCATTGGCTGACCCGCTTCTTGCGTAATCAGCCCGAGAAGCCGCCGACCATCAGGCAGCGCGCGGACTATCTCAAGGGAGAACTGGCCAAACCCGCCGATCAGCGGGTATTGCGGAAACCGGAGATCGATGCCAAGCAGAGAACCTATAAACAGTAATCGGCCGGAAATCCGAGGGGTACGCGGAATCGTCCGCATCGCCGGGTGGCGAACGTAACGGGTCGATGGAACAAATCGATACGCTGAAGAATATCGTCCTGATCGCCGTGACCGGCTTTATCGCCTATCACGGCATCACCTACCGCGACGAGAATGGCGATACGGATATCGGGCACCTGCTGTTCGGTTGCATCGCGCTGGTTTTCTGTCTGCGATTTTTCTTTGTCGATGTACTCAAGGTGTTCGGATAACACCCAATAACCGGGTTGAGGGTCGATCGGCGGTGTACCTCAGTAGCACGGCGGGAAGTAGCATTGCCGAAACACTGCCATCACTTCCTCGGGCAGCGAGTAGACCGACAGCGACAGCGCGATGGTCACCACCAGGATCACGACGATGTAGATTTTCGCGATCAGCACCATCCGGGTACTGGGTAAGGGCTGCCAGATACCGAAGCGCTTCGGCTCAAGACGCCCTTCGGCGTGCAGCTTGAGGACCTTGCGTGCGAAATAGCGGACCCAGTTTGGAATCCGGTCCGCGAACATGTAGGCGGCAAAATGTTTTTCGATGTATGCCTCGGTCGCCGAGCGACCGTGCCAGTCGCGGTAGGCCAATTCGAACAGTTTGAACTCCGTTATCTCAAGCGCCGATGACGCATCCAGAACGGCGACGGTGTCGGCCTTAATGTGGCGATTGAAGTATTGCACGATCGAGAGGCCCCACGGCCCGTGGCGAACAAGTAGACCCTGATTTTGAGACCCTTGAATCACGGGTCAGTTCCACGGCGATCGTCGGCTGAGGCGCTGGAGAAAGCCGTCGCGGACATTGACAGTCGGCGTTTACCCTTTAGAATCGGCGGTTTTGGCGCACCCATCCGCTGACAGCCCGTTGAGCCGGTAAAGCGTGTTTTTGATCGGGTGCCGCACGGTAGCGGGACATCGCGCGCTCGCACCAGAGATACTAACTACCCGGTGTGCCGGGTAGACAATAACGTAACACCGAAGGAGACGAACATGTCAGAAAGCAAAGTCTATCCGGTTCCGGAAGGCGTCGCCGCGCGCGCTCATATCGATGAGGCGAGGTACAACGAGATGTACAAGCGATCGGTGGAAGATCCAGAGGGCTTCTGGGCGGAACAGGCGGATGAATTCCTCGATTGGTTCAAGAAATGGGACACGGTGAGGGACTACGACTTTACCAAGGCTCACATTCGGTGGTTCGAAGGTGCCAAACTGAATGTCTCGTACAACTGCCTGGATCGGCACTTGGACTCGCGGGGCGATCAAGTTGCGATCATCTGGGAGGCGGACGATCCCAAGGTCGACAAAAAAATCACCTACCGGCAATTGCACGAACAGGTCTGCAGATTCGGCAACGCGTTGAAGGGGTTGGGCGTCGTCAAGGGTGACCGAGTATGTATTTACATGCCCATGATCCCGGAAGCAGCGGTGGCCATGTTGGCCTGTGCCCGCATCGGAGCAATTCACTCCGTGGTGTTCGGTGGTTTTTCCCCGGAGGCGCTGCGGGATCGGATCAACGACTCCGAATGCAAGATCCTGATTACCGCGGATCAGGGGCTGCGAGGTGGGCGCCCGGTAGCGTTGAAGGCCAATGGCGACAAGGCGCTTCAGAATGCGCCGAGCATCGAGCATATGGTGGTGGTCCAGCACGGTGGCATGGACGTGGAGTGGAGCGAGGGCCGGGACGTGTGGTACCACGAGATCTGTGACGCCGCCTCGACGGATTGCCCGCCCGAGGAGATGGATGCGGAGGATACGCTGTTCATCCTTTACACCTCCGGTTCGACCGGCAAGCCGAAAGGGGTCAGTCACACCACCGCGGGCTATAACCTATACGTGGCCATCACGCACAAATATGTGTTCGATTATCATGATGGCGACATCTACTGGTGCACCGCTGACGTAGGTTGGGTCACAGGCCACAGCTACATCGTGTACGGGCCGCTCAGCAATGGGGCGACCAGTCTGATGTTCGAGGGAGTTCCGACCTACCCGGATGCCGGGCGTTTCTGGGACGTGGTGGACAAGCATCAGGTTAATATTTTTTACACGGCCCCCACGGCAATCAGAGCCTTGATGGGGCAGGGCGACGAATTCGTCAAGCGCAGTAGCCGTAAAAGCCTGAAACTGCTGGGCACCGTCGGCGAACCCATCAACCCCGAGGCGTGGGAGTGGTACTACCATGTGGTCGGGGAGGAACGCAGCCCTATCGTGGACACGTGGTGGCAGACGGAGACCGGTGGCATTCTAATTACCCCCCTTCCGGGGGCCATCCCATTGAAGCCCGGTTCGGCAACCCGGCCGTTCTTTGGCGTCGTCCCGATGCTGGTCGACGAACAGGGGACCGAACTCGAAGGCGCCGCCAGCGGCAACCTGGTTATCAGCCAGCCCTGGCCTGGACAGATGCGGACCGTGTACGGAGACCATGAGCGCTTTTTCGAAACCTATTTCAAGATGTATCCCGGACAGTATTTCACGGGTGATGGCTGCCGGCGCGATGAAGACGGGTACTATTGGATTACCGGCCGTGTGGATGACGTGATCAATGTCTCCGGCCACCGCATGGGGACGGCTGAGGTGGAGAGCGCCCTAGTGCTCCACGACGCCGTCGCAGAAGCGGCGGTGGTGGGGTTCCCCCACGACATTAAGGGCCAGGGCATTTATGCCTATGTGACCTTGATGGCCGGAATCGAGCCGTCCGAACAACTGCGCAAAGAGTTGATTCGTCATGTGCGCACCGAGATCGGCCCGATCGCGACACCGGATCACATTCAGTGGGCGCCCGGTTTGCCGAAGACCCGGTCCGGCAAAATCATGCGCCGCATATTACGCAAGGTTGCGGAAGACGACGTCAGCAACTTGGGCGATATCAGTACGCTGGCCGACCCATCGGTGGTCGAGGATCTGGTCGACAATCGGCTCACGGCCTGAACCGGCGGGACCACGTGTTTCGCTACCGAGGCCCAGCCCGTCTTGTCTTCATTAGGCGATGACGACACGGGCCAGCAGCTAACAACAGGGATAAAAGCACCAAAACATGGGGTCGGAGTCGTTCACTCCGACCCCGTTTTCTTTTGATTCCCGCCCCTAGCCCGCATATTGCACCAGTATCCGGGAAGCTGGCGCAGGACAGGGGCGGTAACAACGCCGGACTGGAGCGAAAGCCATAGCCGTAGCTATGGCTTGAGTGAAGTCCAAGTTCCGGCGTGCCTGGACCCGCCAGAGCCCGGATAGGACACCGGCCGTATTCAAACCGCGCCCGGGCCAAGCAAGGCGAATTCGATATGTGTAAACAATGTTTCAATCAGTTACCTCAAGGCCGGTAGCCGACTGGTGGAATATGCAGGCTAGTTCAGCAGGAGGCGCAACCAGGCAAGACTCTGCTTGAAGGGGCGGCGGAGTGTGGTTCGATGGAACATCAGATTGAGCCTACTCGGTCAGCCGTTTGCCGGACCCGCTGGGACGCGGAGCGCCCTTTTCCAGCCAATCGTGAATGCCCTGGGCATTCAACAATACATCGCCGGCCAGAAGTTTTCGAATGTCTTCGTCGGTCAGCGGCGGGCCGTGTCGTTTGGCCTCCGTATAGAGATATTCGCCGATGGTGTCGACGAGACGGGCGCAGCGGTCGGGTTCGTGCTTCAGCCGTTGCGCAATGTCGACGTACGCGTCCAGGTGGCGGTGCAGTCCTGCGATGAGTTGAGGTGTGGGCGAGATTCGCCCGAAGTGGGTGAGAAATATCGATCGCGGCCGGGTCTCCATCAAGCGGATTATGGAATCGTGCAGCGCCTCGGGCTCGAATTGGACGGGCGGGGTTGTCGGAAACAGGAACGGTGCGCCGTCGTTGTCGAACTCCCGATACGATATACCCATCGTGTCCCCGGAAAACAGGTTCCGATTAACAAGGTCGAGGACCCCGAAATGATGCCGCGCGTGGCCGGGCACATCGATAAAATGCAACGGCCGGCCGTTGAAATCGAGCTCGAACCCGTCCTCGGCAATCAGCACCCGGGACTCCGGCACCGGGTAGACCTCGCCGTACAGCCTGTGTGTCGCCTCGCTGCCGTAAACTCCGATGGTGCCGGCCACGAGCTTTCCAGGATCGATCATGTGTCGGGCACCGCGAGGATGGACGACAAGGCGGGCGTTCGTGAATTCACGCATCATCGCCCCGGCGCCACCGGCATGGTCGAGATGTACATGGGTGACGATAACGTATTGAACGTCATCGGCCCGCAGGGCTTTTTTTCGCAACACCTCGAGGACGATCGGCAGGGAGTGGGTGGTGCCGGTGTCGACAAAGCCGATCTCGCCACCTTGTTGGATCATGTGGATAGACGCGACACCAGCTTGCAGGTAGGCCGCATCAATAGTGGTAATCCCGTCCGGATGGTCGTAATAGTCGAGCAGCACACCGCCTCCCCGGGCTGAACTATCAGCCGGTGTGACAGACACCGGCCGCTATCGTTCTCAACCCCGATTTAAGCAATTTATCCACCCTGTCCACAACAGGGCGGACACACGAGGCACAGCCCGTCGCTGACTGGCACTCGGAATTGTTGCTGTGGCTGGCGAAGCGGACGTCGCCGGACACGCCGGGGTTACTCGAACAGCAGATCCCCACCGGACTGGTCGTCGGGATCGTCATCGGAAAACTGTTCGAGAAATTCTTCGGACTCAGATTGTGTTGGTATGCGGTCTTTTTCATTCAATAGCCCATACCGCTTGAACTCTTCGACGAAGTCAACGTCCAATCCCGTCTTGTGTATGCCGTACTTGAACATGGATTTGTTTTCGTGTCGGACAGACATGTTCCAGGCAACGGCTACCTGGCTCTGGATGTTGTTGATGACAATGGTCAATTCCTGGTGCTCGGGGAGTTTGTCTGCGGCGAGCACGCACATTCCGGAACTGGAGACGTTGACCACCTGGAAGTCGACGGATTGACGAGACGAATTGTGTCGTAAAGAGCCCCTGATGACTTTGTTCACCTGATACCGTGGTTCTTTGCGCTCAAATTGCACCGCTCGTTACTCCGTTGGATGACCTTCGGCAGCCAACATACGCGAGGAATTGGGACGTCCTCAGCGAACCTCCAACGGACCTCGCCCCTACATCCTTTGCCCCAGCGACGGGGCCCCTGTATTAGCTTAGTTAGGATTTGACGTTTCTTCCACGACGGTCGGGCGCCCACCAGCAGGCGCAATCGAACCGGTGTTTTTGGCACAATTAATGCTTCTATATTTAGGGTCGATGTGCTCCGCGATTGGCGCTACGCGCCTTGTTGCCTGTACCATAGTCGGATTGATGCGCCGCCCGACCCGCGTGGCGTCGGGGCGGCGCCACGGTAGTTGGATCAGTCTTGGAGTCAGTCATGATCAATCCGCATACCAGAAGCAACGGGATCGAGCCGGCGCACGAGGGTCGGATTTATACCGTCGATATCGATCATACAATGTCCGAAGGGCTCAATCTCGAGCAGGAAATTCAGGAGTTATCGGGCAATATCGCCCTGCCGGTGGCGCACACCCTGCGCATCATGAGCGTTCTTCAGGCGACCATCGATCTGGAGCAGGTCTTGAAGTCGTTTTCGCAGGAAGTCTCCTTGTATGTGCCCCACGAAAGCCTTGACTACGAAAATACACTGATCGGGGCGCAGTTGTCGTTCGGGCGGAAGGCGCCCTTCGCCTATCGGTATCGGCTCAATGTGACCGGAAAACATATCGGCAGCGTCGTCATCACCTGCCGGCAGGCGCTAGCCGAACACGAAGTGTCCGAGTTTGAGTATTTATTGTGCAGTCTCATCTATCCGCTGTCGAACGCCCTACAGTACCGAAAGGCACTGGAATCGGCCCACCATGACCCGCTTACCAAGATCATGAATCGATCGGCCATGGAGATCTACATCACCCGTGAAATCAACATTGCACGACGCCACAAAACGCCGTTGTCAGTGCTGCTTATCGATCTGGACAACTTTAAGACGATTAACGACAGATTCGGACATGCGATGGGCGACACTGTGATCAGGCAGGTAGCGGATCGCTATGTCGCTGCGATTCGGAACAGTGACCTGCTGTTTCGATACGGCGGCGATGAATTCACCGTGTTACTGAGCAATACCGGCGACGTCCAGGCCGCGGTCGTGGTGGATCGAGTACTGCGCGCCACCGCCGACCCGATCCGGTTGCCGGATGGGACCCACCACCCGATTACCGCGAGCATTGGGGTGGCGTCGCTGGGTGCTGAGGATGACTACTTCGGATTGGTCAGCAGGGCGGATCAGGCCATGTATCTAGCCAAAACCGCCGGTGGTAATCGATGTCGAACGGCCGCTGTCCCGGACAGCGCCAGCTGCGTAGGGTGAGACCGCCTCTGGTCTCACGCCCGTCCCTGGGCCGTGAGTCCATCCCGTAAGTAAACCGGGCGCACACGGACTGCCAGTTACCGCGTGCGACAAACTGCTGCAGGTTACTTCATCGAGGCGTAGTAGGCCCCTAGGTCCATCATGTCTTGATCGCTGAGCATTTGCGAGAACGGCTGCATGATCGGATTGTCCCGTTCGCCGGACTTATAGGCCTGTAGGGCTTTGACGATGTCGGCCTCCGAGACCCCTTTCAGGGGCGGATTTGGAGCCACGCCTTCGCCATTTGCGCCGTGACAACCAGCGCAGGTGGCAGCCTTGCCTTTCCCGGCGGCCGCGTCGCCGCCGGCGATGGCGGTACCACTGAGCATCAATAAGGCGCTCAAACATGCGGTCATGACTGAAGTTTTTCGCATCGATATGCTCCTTTGTAAAGATGGGTCAATTTACGCGCTAAATTTTTAGCGCGGCGACCATATCCTGTTTGTTCACTGGGATCAAGACGGTGTGCGACAGGGGTTCCGCCCGGGCGGAGAATCGGTAACAGCGGCGCGGCGGTGCGGTGGGTAATCGGCGGGGTGCAGGCCCGCATCCGTCGGCTCGACAATACGCAAAAGACTGTCTACCCTGGTGGTAAGGTGTCTCGAAACTGTTGTCTGTCAGTGGGAGGTGTTATGCGTACTGTTGTGGTCGTTGTGGCGATGGGCCTGAGTTTGTCTGCGTTCGCGGATGAATGGTCCTATAAAGGTCCGATTCGCATCCTCGAGGAGGGGGAAACCAACCAGGGTGTTGAGATCACCGAGGCCGAACTGCAGGAACGCCTCAAGAATCACCGCGTGGTGGTCGGCCCGACCCGCGTGAAATCGAGGCGGCTGACGCACTTTCCGACCTGGTTCACCCGGGGCCGATAGCCGTCGATCGCGGGGGCCTAGGATCTCCCCGCTCGGGACTAGCGCACACAGACCTCGGTCCCGTAATCGGACCGCGGGATCGGCCATCGCGCGGAATCCTCACATGATTCCGTCCGCTGCGTGTGGCGTCATCCCATTCGTCATTGAACCGCGGTTATTCAGCGAGCCGGGATCGGCATAGGCACGCACCTCGGTACAAAGTCTGACACCTGCCATACATCGAACTTCTCGCTGCAAATAAACTATTAGCTCCTCTTTGCGCCGCCTTGCTGCAATTTGTGGGTTTGTGTTCCCACCTGAACATCACCGATGTTCGCCGAGATGAACCGATCAAAACGTGATATACAGGAGTCCGTCCGAGTAAGAGTTGCTACTATCTGTTGCAGTTCCTGAGGGGATCGGCTGGACCAAGGGTCATTTCAATGCGGCTGGGCGGAGGCGTTCTATGTTCAACAATACAACAATGTACCGTTGCACCCGGATCGGAGCGGCGCTGGTGCTCTGGGTGGCCGGGCCGAACACCCACGCCGTACCGCTTGGTCACTTCCCGCTCTGCGAGCCTTCGGCGGCGCGGCTCATCGAATGCCCAGACGACCCGTCCCGGCGTTGCCTGTTGATTGCCGACAACGAGATTCGGGACCGCCTGTTCTTCTTCCAATTGGGACAGGCCGGATCCGTACTCGGCGGCCAACGCGAGCTGGCTTTGGTTAAGTCGAACGGAGACGCCATGGTGATTTCGGACGTCGAAGCCCTCGTCCGGTCCGATGACGACAGGATTGTGGTATTCGGTTCCCACAGCCGCAACAACAAATGCCAGAAGCGCAAGAACCGGCGGCGGTTCGCCCAACTCTCACCGGACGCCGCGGGCGTGTGGTCCGGTCAACGCAACCAGTCGTCATCGATCCGCTGCAAGCGGCTGTTCAACCGGCAGGTCAGAAGAGACGATTTCCTGGCCGTGCGGATCTGCCGTCTGATCCAACTCAAGGAGGATTTGGCCGATGCGGTGGAACAGGCTTTCGAGCGTGGCACGATTCCGGCACCGGCCGCCGAGGACCTGTGCAATGAGATTACGCCGTACAACGCCGAAGGCGCGGTGGTGGTACCGTCGGGATCGCGATCCAACCTCTGGGTTGGACTGCGGTCGCCGCTGTGGCCGGACGCGATCGATGGCGCCGGCGTGCGCCGGTACGCAATCCTGCTGCGTCAGCCCGAGCGGGATCGCTACCGCTTCGATGCTGTCGCACTGATCGATCTGGGTGGGCACGGCGTCCGTGAACTTGAATTCCACGACGACACGGTCTGGGTCATTTCCGGGCCTGCCGGGGACGTCGTCGGCGGCGGGTTCGCACTGTGGAGGTTTCCGGCCGGTGCATTGGTGCCGGGCACCGCCATCCACCCGATTCGGGTCGATGCCTTACCGGCTTCCGCGGAGGGCTTGGCAATATCGGGCGCCAATGCATACGTGGTAATCGATGGGGTGGCCGACCAGGCACACCATCGCTGCAGCACGCCGGCGGGTCTGCTTATCTTGCCCCAGTCCGCCGGATTGCAACCACCGTAGCGATGTTCACCGCTTTCACCGTGTCCGACGTTAACCCGCCCGGTTCGAAATCCCTGGTCCTGGCCTGCGTGGTGAGCGGGTGCGCAGCTTGTCCGTAGTCCGTCCGGGCCCGACTCCCGAAGCAAAACGGTGTACGATGAACGGTCGAGCGGGTGGCGAGTCGCGACAGACAATTACGATGAGGCGGCAACGGCGGTGGTTGGTGGGCACCCTGGTTGTGCCACTGTTTGCCTGTGGTTCGTTGACGGCGTCCGATTCTGGCCCGGATCCGCCTGTCCGGCCTACGATGGCGACTTATTCGGGAGCTTGGTTTGAGGTCCGTCATCCGGCCGGGTTCCGTGTCCGGCCGTCACTGCCGAGCCTAACGGCCGCCGGCGTCGACAGTGCGTTTTTTGATTCGCCCGATGGCGCGGTCAGTTTCTATGTGTGTGCGCCACAGTGGGGCCGCGAGCCCGTCGACATCGCCGTCAACACCGACACCGAGCGCATGGTCGATGAACACGAACATCGTGCCGGGGATGCGTGGATCCGCCGATATACCGTGGCGGCGAAAGACGGATCGTATCGCCGCTCGTATCGGGACACTACACGGCAGGACGGTTCGATTCGTTGGGTGGTCGGTATCCGGTTCCGGGACCAGGCCGCCTACGAACACTATCTACCGCTGTACCGGGCTTTCAAGGAGTCCCTCGTCCGGTTTGCCGACTGACCACTACGGAGACCGCCATGACTAAGTCGAAAATCAGACTCGTGCAACGACAGTTGAAAGCCAGACGCCTGTACCGGGGGCCGATCGATGGTGTGTACGGGGAAGGAACCCTGCGCGCAATTGTCCGAGCGCTCGAGCGGCAGGGGGAGGGCGTTCCGGCGGGGTGGCCGTTGTGGTCGAAACGCCGCCGGTTCGTCGCCTTTGTGCAGGTGCTGTGCCGGGAGCAGGGCATCGACGTCGGACCCGTCGACGGCTATTGGGGGCCGCAGACGGATTACGCATACGGGGTGCTCCAGTTTTTTCTCGAGCACGGGCGTATGCCGGACCCATGGCGGGACGTGGAACCCAGCGATGCGAACCCAAATCGTTGGCCGCAGGAGACCGACAGGGCCCTGACGCGCCACTACGGACCCGTCGGCGAAAATCAAACGCGTGTCCAATTGCCCTACACCCACCGCTTGGCCTGGAACCGGGCCAGGCGGGTCAATTCCTTTCTCTGCCACGAGCGGGTTCACGACAGCTTGGCGCGGGTGCTGAACCGGGTGCTTGGCCACTACGGTGAGGAGCGCATCAAGACCCTGCGGTTGGACCTGTGGGGCGGCTGCTTGAACGTGCGCCGGAAACGCGGTGGAACGCGTTGGTCGACCCACGCTTGGGGCATCGCCGTCGATTACGACCCCGAACGCAACCCGCTCCAAGCCGGGCGCGACCGCGCTGCTTTCGCACGACCCGAATACGACAAGTGGTGGGCGCTGTGGGAGGAAGAAGGTTGGGTTAGCCTGGGCCGGACGGCCAATTTCGACTGGATGCACATTCAGGCCGCCAGACGCTGAGGTCAGGCCCGTTCGGAGTGTGCGTCGTCCGGCGGTGCCGGGCTCAATCGCCGGTCAGGTTGGCGCGCTCGATGTGCAGGCGGACTTTGTGCTCGGCGGGGACATACTGCTCCGCGTAGCGTTTCCAGTCGTCGCCCCAGTTTTCGTAGTCCTCGAGGTGACTGGCCAGCAGCAGCCGCAACAGGTGAAAGGACGACAGGGCCTGGTGGACTTGCCCGCCGGTGGCGCCTTCAAGACCGGAGCTATCGTTGGCTCGGAGCACGTCTTGCGCGGCCTGCAATCCTGTGTACACGTCCTCCGCCAGTTCCTCGATCGCACTCCAATCGACTTGCGGTTCCTGCGACAACGACATGATGGATTCCAGAGATGGGTAATGCATAGCAGTACGTCTCGTTGATCATCCGGACGGCATTACATACCACGCGCCATCCGACCGCAACCGGTCTAGCCTGCATATTGCACCAAGGATCCCGGAAGCTGGCGAAGAGATCGGGCGTCTGTACGCCGCGCTGGAACGAAACCCATAGCGAGCTATGGGTCGAGTGAAGCGCAAGTGCAGGCGTTCGAGATCGAGCCAGGGCCGGGATAGGCGATTGCAGAAGCACAAACTGTACGAATCAACTAAGATCGAATCATTGAACACAATCAACTTGATACACCATTATTTCGCCGCCTTGGTGCAATATGCTGCTAGCCCGTGCCTCGAATCCCGTTGACGTCGCGTGTCGAGACACCCCGAAATAGTAGATATCTCATGCCTCAAGGTGCGGCGGATCCGATTGATGGCCGGCTCCAGCCGATTTGGTTGCGCATTGAGGGGGCTGATGGCGGGTTCGGCAAGCTGGCGGCAGACGGCGAGTCGGCCCGTTTCCCGTCGTGATTTAGCGGTTGGGAATTACATGCCCGGACCGACGGTGTTGGTCGTTGTACTGTGGACTCGGTCATGTCTGCCGGGAACCTCAATTCAGGATTTCTGGTCTAAATAGATATAAACCCAGGGAAAGAGGAGATCAGCGCATGTTTGTAAAACAACGAAGCAGTGGCCACTTGGTGGAAGTCTTAGATCTCCCGGGCTTGTTCAATCCCAATCACGTCGAGGTGCTGGGGCGGTTCCACTACGGGGAAGAGGCCCAAGACCCCGAGAAATTCAGCAAAGCCGATCTGGTCTTTCTCTCCGACGAGGCTTTACCTCGATGTTGGACGGATTCGCACTACCGCGACAAGGAGTGGCAGCGCTGACAAGCATTATCATGGCGCCACTGAGGCTGCGGCTTGAACGAAGCGGATTGATCAAGGTGTGACGCAGCGGCGCGCTTGCGGGAGCGCGTTCGGTGGACTGTATGATGCGTTGTTATTGGTGGAGGGTCGGCGAGCAATACGCAACAGGATTCATCAGTGCAAATGATAATGATTGCGATTTCTCAAGCCGGTCTTGACCGGAAATCGCACGCGCTACGAACCCGATTGCGTTATAATAAATAGTAAGTGTTGCCCTTGGCTTGTCGAACCTAAAATTTATGTTCAAGGGGACCGGAACGACGGTGTTGTTGTGCACGTCCGGCAAGAGCGGAAAGCCTGAAACACCGCGGAGGTGCCCACCTGGAACTTGAAAGACTTTTGTTCACGGCACTCAGGCAGCACTTTTTTCTGTCACAAGACCTGTAACGGCGCCGGGCATTCAGCCTACCCCGGGACACAAGCCTGTTGCACTGAAGCGCGCCAGCTTTTCGCCGCGAGTAATATCTGGTGTGTTGCCAAAGCCTGCGGTTCCGAAACAATCATCGATCTCACGCCGGTTGAATAATCTGAGCAATTAGAGCAGGTTGCCTGACAAGAAATTTATACACACGTGGTAGAGTCGATTATTACCAGTATTCCCTCTTCTCACTACGTTATGACGATGCTGTTGTCCGGCGATCAGAGGGCCGAACGGGCAACAAATCCATTCGGCAGGCCGCAACGCTTCTGGGTTGTCACACTCAGCCCACCACCGGGACGCACGACTTTCGCCCGAAGCGGCAACAGGGTCTAACCGTAGGCGAAAACTGGCGCGTTGCCAGAGCCAACTGCGCCACAATTCACATAAACTGTATCCTGATACAGTTGTATGTTCGGCTCGAGACACAATACACAAACGATACGGATGTCTTCGGTTCTGACCCAGGGAAGGAGTCCGGACATATAGCGTACGAGTCAAGATTTCGCACTCGCCTCTGGAGTTCGGGAGTCTTGGAGACCCATGTAAACGTGTCTGGAACAACATGGACCGCGGTTTATTTAGATTCATTCTCCGCAACAGCGCGCGGCAGCAGATTGTCATTCTCGCCCTGACCGCCCTGTCGCTGCCGTTTTACTACGCGGCGCTGGATTTTCCGCGTCAGATCGTCAACAAGGGCCTGGGTATGGAAACCTCGCAGTTTCCTGCCAG
Source organism: uncultured Gammaproteobacteria bacterium (assembly GCA_947258785.1). GTDB lineage: Bacteria > Pseudomonadota > Gammaproteobacteria > Arenicellales > JAANXG01 > CAMYJT01. The sequence goes on along the minus strand of CAMYJT010000009.1, from coordinate 21,584 downwards.
CCTGAAGGTCTGGGGCTATACGCTCGTGCACCTCGAGCAATTCCCGCTGCTGGCCGCGCTTTGCATAGCATTCCTGACCGCGGTCGTCGTCAACGGTGGTATCAAATATATCGTCAATCTCAAACGGGCCCGGCTGGGCGAGTTGCTGCTGAGGCAGCTGCGCTTGAGTTTGTGCAGTCAGGCACTGCGTTTCCCGTTGAAACACTTCCGCAAGATCTCACCAGGCGAGCTGGTTTCAATGATCACCTCGGAAGTCGAATCCTTGGGCGGATTCATCGGTGACGCCATTTCGGTGCCGGCGCTGCAGAGTGGCCTAGTTATTACCGCGTTTCTATTTATTTTCGTGCAAGACGTGTTATTAGGACTGGCGTCCGTTGCTTTGCTCCCGGTACAGATCGTGGTCGTGCCAAGAATCCAGCGCAAGGTGAATAAACTTTCTAAAAAACGGGTTCGGGAGCTCAGGAAATTGTCGCGGCGGTTCAGTGAAAGTGTTGCCCTGGCGAGACATCTCCAAGCGAGCGCTGCGGTTTCGCGCGAACTCGACGTTCTGAATCATCGCCTGGGACGGATCCTGGACATCCGGTATCAAATATTTCAGAAAAAGTTTTTTATAAAGTTCTTCAATAATTTTCTGGCTCAGCTCACGCCGTTCTTTCTGTTTTTAATTGGCGGCTATTTTGTGATTCGCGACCAGCTGACTGTCGGTGCCTTGGTGGCGGTTATCGTCGCTTATAAAGATGTGCCGGCGCCTTGGAAAGAGCTGCTGGATTATTTCCAGGACCAGTATGACGCGCGGGTCAGGTACGAACAAGTGACCTCGCAGTTCAGGCCGGCAGGAATCGTGCCGATAACCAGTTTCGACAAGGCGGATGCGCAAACAGACCCTGGACGAGAAATTCAAGTGCAGGGGGTTAGCGTCTTCGAGAATGATGATCCGATTTTGTCCGACGTGACCTTCTCCCTGGCGGCCGATGAGCGCGTCATGATACTCGGAACCGGTTATCGAGCCGGACAGGCATTGGCAGGGCTGTTGATCGGTCTGGAGGAGCCTCAGGAAGGTGGCGTATTCATAGACGGTAACCCCAGTATCGATGTGTCGAGATCCCGGGTTGCGCGCCTGTTTGCCTACGCCGACAGCCATCCTCGGTTCTTCACGGGAACGATTCGGCAGAATCTCGCCCATTGCCCGCCCGGCGCCGATCCCGGTGGCTGGCCGGGCGAGGCCCTGGACGCGTTGCGCATCTGTGGACTTGGTGAGGAATTATTTGATTTCGGCCTTGATACGAAGGTGGATCTATCCCATGACCCGGACCTCCAGGCCGAGATCGTGCGGATTCGCATGCAGCTGCATCAGCGGCTCGAGGAAATGGACAGGGGACGCCTGTTTCGGCCGTTTCGAGCCGACGAGTACAACGAACACGCAAGCGTATTGGAAAACTTGTTGTTCGGCAGCCTGAACGAGGAACTGGTGGACATCGAACAGCTGATTGGTGCCCGCTGGTTCCGCAGGGTGTTAAGGAAATACCAACTCGATCAGCGGTTCGAACAGTTGGGGCTGTCAGCCATCGACGCCCTGCTGATTGGTCCGGATTCAGAGCTGGCCCGCGAAAGGATGCCAATCGATGTCATTGAGCTGGTCAACGACCGGACCTCGGAGCTGCAGGTTATCACGGCCACGGCTGGGCGTGGCAATATCGTAGCCTTGCTCAAACCCCAACGCCGGTTGCTGACCAACCTTGCGCTCGAGTTAATCACCGATCGAATCGAGCTGCCTGAGTCCGTGGAAAAACTCGAATCCGATATTGTTGCGGCGCGGAAAACGCTGCGCAGTGCCATGCCGTCCTGGGTGCGCCAGGTCGTCGTTTTCTTCGACACACAGGCCTACAACCCGGCGATGACGCTGCGTGACAATCTCTTGTTCGGCCGGGCGGACGCCAATGACCGTAAGGCCGCGAGCCGTGTCGCCTCGGTGCTGGCGCAAACGATCGAAGCGGGCGGGTTGCACGACCGCGTCGTGACGGCAGCGCTCGGCTATCACATCGGTGTCGCCGGATCCAACCTGTCTGCCGAGCAAATCCAGAGGCTGGGCCTGGCGCGAGCCTTGACCGCCCAGGCGAAAGTCATCATCGCTTGTTATGCCGCGTCCAATATTTCAGGAGACGGCGAGCGGGCTCTGGTGCGGGCGCTTACTGCGGCAACGCCAGGCCGTGGCTTGATATGGATGTCGCACCGCGCAGATCTGGCTCAATATTTCGACCGCGTCCTGGTTTTTGACGGCGGTTCTCTCCAGGAGCAGGGCCACGTCGATGAACTCCGGCGGCATGGTACGCTGTTCGCCCGCTTGGCAGGCGGCGCCCAGGATTGAGCAAGAAACGGGGCCGGAGTCGCAGACTCCGTCCGTGATACACGTGCCTCGCGAGGTTTTTATTGTCCGTTCTCCTCGCCATCGTCTGGAATCCTTGGCCTGTCTTTGGCCCCGTTGATCAGGTGAGCCCCGGAAACAGCTGTTTCAGGCCATTGGCCATGATTTCGATGGCGATGGCCGCCAGGATGAGCCCGAACAGGCGATTGATAATGTTCAGTCCGATCGTGCCCAACATGTTGGAGATGCGAGACGCCAGATGGAGAACTGCCCAGAGCACCGCGCTTACCAGAAGGATACAAGCGATTACCAGAAGCCCATGAAACTCAGCGCTAGAACGTTGCATCGCGATGATAACCGTGCTGATTGCGCCCGGCCCGGCCAACAGTGGAATGGCCAGCGGTACTACCGCGATTGAGGATTTTGACAACGCCTCTTGAGATTCCGTCGGTGTGGTGCGTACAAGATCCGGCTGACCGCGGAGCAGTGACAGCGACATCAATAGCAATACGATACCGCCGCCAACCCGGAACGACGCAAGACTGGTTCCCATCCATCGCAGCAGCGTCTCTCCGGCGACTGCGGAAACAGCGAGCACCATCGCAACGGTGAACGCGGTTACCCACCCGACTCGAGCCCGCTCGTGCGTGGAGTATTCCTTCGTAAAAGCTAAAAAAATCGGGATCGCCGCAAATGGGTCGAGGATTACCAGCAAAGCGGTAATGAGACGTGTGTACTCCGTCCAGGATTCCATACTATGGCAACACCGTCGTTATTGACGTCGTATGGATAGCCATGTCTATCCATTCCGGGGCGTGTTACCAGTTTTGCAGTTCTCTCGGCGTTATGAGATTGTCGTTGTCTTGATCGACCCTATCAAAATCCGCAAAACGAAATCGGATGTACTCTTTCAGATTGAGTTTCTTGTTATTGTTCTTATCCGCCTCCTGAAAGGGCTTTTCATTAACGGGTCCCAGTTCGGGTATGGAAAGCCTCTGGTCGCCGTCTTTGTCCGAGGACTGGAACATCTCAATAATTCGGTTCTCGAATTCTTGACGGTCGATCCTGTCGTCCTGGTTAGTGTCCGCTTTCTCCATCACAACGGGTGGAAGCCCAGTCGCCGCGTCGGCTCTCACCTCCGCGAATGCGGTGAGTGACGCAAAGAACATAATGAGTGGTAGCACTCGGCTAACGGTCACGGTATTCTCCTCCAGTGCAGGATAACAATGTCAAGGTCTGGCATTTCCTGTTTTTACGATAATACATTCCCGGTACTGCGTTTGCTTTTCCTTCAGGACCCGACGCTTATGTTACAGCGTGAGAGTATACCTCCCGGCAGGGAAATTGCGTCAACATGGGGGCGTTTTCTGTTCGATCAACGCTAGCGCTTTCGGGCACATCCGTGAGACATGGTTCACAGTTGGCGGACTAGCCTCCGGGTCTGCGGATACCCGAGATTATCCGGGCAAAGATGCAAAAGGAATCAACTGCGAGAGTATGAATGCGTCGGTGCGCCTGGAATGAACACAAGCATAGCCTCACATTACTTGAACGGCCTTGCCGCCAGAGAATTGTTTTTGTCGCCTGAAACAAAGAAAATCAGCTCCGGCAACCGCAATAAATCAGACCAATCATGAAGCTATTTGAAAAGCGATATCACCCGCCGGGCACAGGCCCCGGAACTCTGCGAGTCGAAGAGGAGATTTCGGAGGACGACTTTCGGATTCATCTTTTTGATTACACCGCGGAATCTATCGTGGAGCACGAAGACGCGACAGCGGAGCAGTGTAAGGCTTCGTTGTCTCTGGCGAGCCGGACCTGGACGCACGTCCAGGGATCCATAACCCCCGGGACTTTGGCTCGTTTGGGCGAAATGTTTACCTTACATGCACTGGCGCTGGAAGACGTGCTCAATGTCGGGCAACGCCCAAAAGTGGATGTCCACGAAGACCATTTGTTCGTCGTCCTGGCGTTACCGTCTTTCAGCGATACTGAGATTGGCATTTCTCAAGTAAGCCTGTTTCTTGGCAAAGACTATCTAATCACTTTCTGTCACGGCGGGTACGATCCATTCGAACCGCTGCGAAGCCGTCTCAGAAAACAACCGGGTAAGCTGCGCACCCTGGGCATTGATTATTTAATGTACGCCGCGCTTGATGTGGTCATTGACGAGGCGTATCCAATACTTGAATTAATCGGTAATCAAATTGAATCCCTCGAGGAAGCGGTACTCAGCCAACCAGACAAGACGGTATTGAACCAGATTCATGCTACCAAACGGGATCTGTTGTTACTGCGTCGCATGTTGTGGCCGCATAGAGAGGTTATCAACACACTGCTTCGTGATGGCGACATATGGATAGCAGATGAAACAAAAATATACTTGCGCGATTGTTACGATCATGTCATGCAGATCATGGATCTGGTAGACAACTATCGGGAAATGGCGTCGGCTTTGCTAGAGATCTACCTGTCTAGCATGAGTAATCGGTTAAACGACGTTATGCGTGTGTTGACGATCATTGCCACCATATTTATTCCGTTGTCTTTTCTGGTAGGTGTTTATGGGATGAACTTCAGCAACGATGTCAGCCCCTGGGCGATGCCGGAGTTGCGCTGGTACTACGGCTACCCGTTATTGTGGTTGCTGATGCTCGGTGTTGTCGCAACGATGTTGTTTTTGTTCAAACGGAAGAACTGGCTCTGAATGTGAAGCCTTCTTGAATGTGGTTGCACGAAAAACTTGGGCGCGCGTCGGCGATACCATCCGCCCGGTTCGAACGACTGGATGGTTCGGCATCCAGTCTGTGCAAGCAGATGTGCCGCAACGGAAAGTTGAATCTACTATCTTGCCGATGTTACGGCCTAAGTTGGACTGGACGAAATGTAGTGAGGACCTCCATCGGGCGCACTAGACTTGGGCAAGTGGTACGGGCTTGCTATTGTCAAAGGAATAAATGGACCTCGCAACCATTGCCATCATAAGTGTGCTGTTTCTCGCCTACGCGCTGGTCTCGGGCCGGCTCGAAGGCACCGTGCTCACCGCGCCGCTGTTGTTCGTTGCGTTTGGCTTCGTGGCCGGCTCGGGCGGCTCGAGGCTTGTAAACGTCGACGTCGAGCACTCGGCAATCCACGTAATCGCGGAACTCACGCTGATCCTCGTCCTGTTTACCGACGCCGCGCGCATCGACCTCAACCGGGTGCGCCAGGACCACAACCTGCCGACGCGGATGTTGCTGATCGGGCTGCCGCTTGCGATCGCCGCGGGCACGTTTGTCGCGGCGTCACTGTTTCCGGCGTTCTCGATCTGGGAAGCGGCGTTGCTCGCCGCATTGCTGGCGCCTACCGATGCCGCGCTTGGGCAGTCGGTCGTATCAGCGAAAGCCGTGCCACTCAGGCAACATCGAGAGCGGCCTGAACGACGGCATTGCGTTGCCGGCGGTGCTGTTGTTCGCCGTGCTCGCCGGCACCGCCCACGGCAGTAACGAGGCCGGCGAATGGCTGCAGTTCGGGCTGTTACAGGTCACGCTGGGGCCGCTCGCGGGCGCGATCATCGGCTACACCGGTGCGCGACTGATCGACACGGCCGCCGAACGCGCATGGGCGACAACCGCATATCAGGGCATCGGCATCCTGTCGCTGTCCGTGCTCGCCTACGTCTTCGCCGAGATCATCGGCGGCAACGGTTTCATCTCCGCGTTCGTCGCCGGAATCGTGTTCGGCAACTGCATTCGCCACCCGTGCACGTACCTGTTCGAGTTCATGGAGAGCGAAGGTCAGTTGCTGATGCTCATCACGTTCCTCGTGTTCGGCGCGGCGCTCCTTCCCGAGGGCCTTGCGCACGCCGATGCCACATTCGTCGTCTACGCTGTGTTGAGCCTGACGGCGATACGCATGATCCCGATCGCACTGTCGTTGCTCGGGTCGGGCGTACGCCTGCCGACGTATCTGTTCCTCGGCTGGTTCGGCCCGCGGGGGCTCGCGTCGATCCTGTTCGTGCTGCTGATCCTGGAAGAGACGGAGATACCGCATCGCGAAGAGCTCTTGTCCATTACCGTGATCACGGTGGCGCTCAGTGTGATCCTGCACGGCATCTCCGCCGCGCCGCTCGCCGCGGCCTATGGGCGGCTCGCTGCGCGCATGGGTGAGTGCGAAGAGGCCAAAGCGGTATCCGATATGCCGCTCAGAGAAGGGCTAACGACCAACAACATCCCGGAGCCGTAAACCATGAGAGCATTGCCGATTTATTCCCTTAACGAGCTCGAAGACCGCGTGCCCGTGCATGCGCTGGTGGCCGGCGTAGATCTCGTCGTCATCCGTTACGACGACGAAGTCAGTGTACTGTATGGGCGCTGCGCCCACCGCGGGGCGCTGATGGCCGACGGCCGTGTCGACGGCAACAACCTGATCTGTGGCGTGCACGGTTGGGATTACCGGCTCGACACCGGCATCAGCGAATACAACAACACGGAGTCGCTGCCCAAGTTCAACGCCTGGATCGAGGGCGGCCGGGTCTGCGTCGACGAAGATGAGATCACGGCGTGGGCGAAAGAGCACCCGCAGCCGTACAAGCGCATCGCCTACCAGGGCGCCTACCAGGACCCGACGGGCACGGCCGACGAGCCCTACGTCAAGTTCATCCGCAAGCTCGCGGATGAAGGGTTGAGCAAGGTCGGCCATCATGGCCCGGCCGCCGCGATGGGCGTGCCGCGCGACAGCCTGCCGAAGTGGGATGACCTGCAGTTTGTCGTCGGCCAGCTGCACACGCTGCCGCTTCTGGACGACGAATCCGTCCGCACCGGCATCACGATCGGACCCAACGCCGCGAAACCATTACGTCTGGATATACCGCTGTTCGTCTCGGACATGAGCTTTGGCGCATTGTCCGAGGAAGCGAAGGTCGCGCTGTCGAAGGGCGCCGAACTCGCGGGCACCGGTATCTGCTCGGGCGAGGGCGGCATGCTGCCGGAGGAACAGGCGGCGAACTCGCGCTACTTCTATGAGCTCGCTTCGGCGCGCTTCGGCTTCTCCTGGGACAAGCTAAGACAAGCGCAGGCGTTTCATTTCAAGGGCGGCCAGGGCGCGAAGACCGGCACCGGCGGCCATCTGCCGGGCGCCAAGGTCAAAGGCAAGATCGCCGAAGTCCGCGATCTGCCCGAGGGCGAGTCCGCAATCTCGCCGGCGCGGTTTCCCGACTGGGAGAGCTTGAGCCAGTTTCGCGACTTCGCGGCCGAAGTACGCGAGCGCACCGACGGCATACCGATCGGCTTCAAGCTGTCGGCACAACACATCGAGAAGGATATCGATGCCGCGCTTGAGGTCGGTGTCGACTACATAATCCTCGACGGCCGCGGCGGCGGCACCGGCGCGGCGCCGTTGATCTTCCGTGACAACATCTCGGTGCCGACGATCCCGGCGCTCGCGCGGGCCAGGCAGCACCTCGACGCGTGCAACGCGGATGGCGTCACGCTGATCATCACCGGCGGACTGCGTGTCCCGGCGGACTTTGCGAAGGCGATGGCGCTCGGCGCCGACGGGATCGCCGTGTCCAACGCCGCGATCCAGGCGATTGGCTGTCTCGGCATGCGCGCCTGTCACACGAACAATTGCCCGGTAGGCATCGCGACCCAGAAACCGCACCTGCGGGCGCGACTGCCCGTCGATATCGCGGCCGAACGCCTCGCGAGATTCTTCGGTGCGGCCGTCGAACTCATGGCCGTCGTCGCACGCGCCGCTGGACACCGGCACCTGTCCGAATTCAATGCTTCCGATCTGACGTCGTTCAAGACCGACATGTGTCAACTGACGGGTGTCGCCTACGGCGGCGTTTCGGCCAGCTGACGAGGAGGCACTATGACCACACAAAGATTTCCGGAGCTCGATCCCGGCACCATCAGGGATACGCGCGATGCGCTGCATGGCTATGCGCGCGTGCTCGGCGGATGGCTCGCAACGATAAGGGCACGCAGGAAACACTGGTGGCACGCGAGTCTCAGACCGTCGCTGACGGGGCTGACGACGGGCGTCGTGCACGCCGGCGCCGATTTCGAGCTCGAACTGGACTTCATCGCAAGTCAACTACGCGTTCGAACGACGGAGAAAGACGTCACCGAAGCCCTGACCGGACAGTCGGCCGCGAGCATCGCGTCCTGGCTCGACGAGACGCTGGTTGCGATCGGCGTTGACCCGTCACTTGCACCAAGCGACAAGGTTCGGACTGGTCAACAATTTACGGACTATTCCAGTGCGCGGGCGAACAGCTTGCAGTATGCACTCGCGTCGGTCACGGCCGCACTCGAGGACTTTCGCGCCGGCATCCGCGAAGAGACGAGCCCGATACAGGTCTGGCCGCACCATTTCGACCTGTCGATGATCTGGCTGCCCGGGCATAAAGTGCCGGATCAGGACCCGGCGGACGAGGAGCACGCGGACAAGCAAATGAACTTCGGTTTCGTGTTCGGTGATGAAGGCATCGCGGAGCCGTATTGCTACATCACCGCCTACCCCTTACCCGACGCGCTGCCGACGGTCGAGCTGCCGGCCGGCACGGCGTGGAAGAGCGGGGGCTTCAACGGCGCGGTGCTCTTATATAAGGATCTCGTCGCAATGAATGACCCGGCCGCGTACCTGCAGGCGCTCTGGTCGACACTGCTGGCGGCGGGACAGACGCATCTAGCAACCAACGAAGTACAGGGGCAAGCGCAATGAGCGAACAGGAACTGAACTGGCTTCGCGTGGCCGATCTCGACGAACTGCCGTCCGGCCGCGTCAAGACCGTGACCGCCGGTGTCCACTCGATGGCGCTGACGAACATCGACGGCGCCTACACCGTTATGGACAATCGCTGCCCGCACCAGGGCGGCCCGCTCGGCGAAGGCTCCATCGAAATCGGCGTCGATGGGCAGTGTTGGCTGCGTTGCCCGTGGCACGGCTGGGACTTCGATCCGAAGACTGGGTTACCGCCGGGCGGCCACGAGGACAGCGGTCTGAAATTGTACCCGATCGAAGTCCGTGACGATGGCATCTACGTCGGCCTCGAGCCCGAGCCGATACGCGAGAAGACCGTCACCGACGTGATGGCGGAGACGATGACCAACTGGGGCGTCACCAGCGTGTTCGGCATGGTCGGGCACTCGAATCTGGGCCTGGCGGATGCGCTGCGCCTCGAACAGCAGAAAGGCCGCCTGAACTACTACGGCATCCGCCATGAAGGCGCGGCGGCATTCGCGTGCTCCGGCTACGCGAAACTAACGGGCAAGCCGGCCGCCTGCCTGACCATCGCCGGTCCGGGCGCGACCAACCTGATGACGGGTCTGTGGGACGCCAAAGTCGACCGCGCGCCCGTGCTCGCATTGACCGGCCAGGTCGACGTGCAGGTCCTGGGTCCGGGCGCGTTCCAGGAGATCGACCTGCATTCGGCGTTCGCCCCGGTCGCACGCTTCAGCCAGACGGTGCTGCACACGTCGAAGCACTCGGAGCTGATGGCACTGGCGTGCAAGAATGCGATCGTCGAACGCGACGTCGCGCACCTGATTTTTCCCGACGACGTGCAGACATTGGCGGCCGCCGAATCGGCAAGCGCGTCGGGCCCCGACGGGAGGATCGCCACGCCGGCGATTGCGCCCGACGAGCAGGCGCTGACCGAAGCGAAAAAGCTGATCGTAGAATCGCAACGGCCGATCGTCATCGTCGGTTACGGCGCGCGCGACGCGATGCCGGATGTCATAGTGTTGGCGGAGCAACTCAACGCGACCGTGCTGACGACGTTCAAGGCAAAAGGACAGATCGCCGATCACCATCCATTGGCCGCGGGCGTCCTCGGACGCTCAGGTACTCCGGTCGCGAGCTGGTTCATGAACGAATGCGATCTGATCATCGCATTCGGCTCTTCTTTCTCGAATCATACGGGAATCACGCCGAAACGGCCGATCATCCAGGTCGACTTCGATCGAATGGCGCTGGGCAAATTCCACAGCGTGGCCGTTCCGGTCTGGGGTGAGATCGGCGTCACGGCCCAACGCCTGTCAAACGAACTTGGTGACGTAACCCACACCGTCGATCAGCGGCCCGAACTCGAAGATCGTTGGGGGATCTGGCGCGAGGAGAAGGCGAGTCGCCTCGACGACGACCGAGGCAAAGGCCTCGGCTCGGCAGCCGTGTTTACCGCGCTGACCGATGCCGCGCCGGACGACGCGATCATCGCGGTCGACGTCGGCAACAATACGTATTCCTTCGGCCGCTATTTCGAGTGCAAGGGCCAACGCGTTTTGATGTCGGGCTATCTCGGTTCGATCGGCTTCGCGTTCCCAGCCGCGATGGGCGCCTGGGCAGCGACGCAGGACCAGGACGAGTACAGGTCCCGCAAGGTGATCTCGGTCAGCGGCGACGGCGGCTTCGGCCAGTACCTGGGCGATTTCACCACGGCCGTGAAGTACAACATGAACATCACTCACGTGCTGCTGAACAACGCGCAGCTCGGCAAAATCTCCAAGGAGCAGCGTGCCGGCGAATGGCCCGTATGGCAGACGGACCTGCACAACCCGAATTTCGCCACCTTTGCGAAACTCTGCGGCGCCCATGGTATTCGCGTAAAGACACCGGACAAACTGAAGGCGGCATTGGACGAAGCGCTGGCCCACAACGGACCCGCGTTGGTGGAAATCATGACGGACGCTGATCTCATCTGAGGGGCGCCGCACTCTCAATTTTCGTGATCCTGAGTTTGTCGGTGTTTGTCATACGGCTTGCCTCGGGAACGTTGTTGATGGACAGATTGACAGCCATGTTACGCACCGCGCGAGTGGTTCTGTAATGGTTCTATCATTGAGCCACGCGAGGACAGAAGCGAACGGAGATCTGAGGACGGCGATTCTTCTGCCAAATCGACGATGAGGGCAAGACGGTCTTCGTGATGGCCGCTGCACATCGCAGTCCTGCCATTCGACATGCGGGAGTGACCCCTGTCGCAGAAACACACGCCGTTACAGATGTCGCCCCTGCCGCTCCGATCCGGATAAATGATCCCGGTCTTATACGACGGAAATTCATATACTAGCCTGCATATTGCACCAAGGCGGCGAAATAATGGTGTATCAAGTTGATTGTGTTCAATGATTCGGTCTTAGGTGATTCGTACAGTTTGTGCTTCCGCAATCGCCTATCCCGGCCCTGGCTCGATCTCGAACGCCTGCGCTTGCGCTTCACTCAACCCATAGCTCGCTATGGGTTTCGTTCCAGCGCGGCGTACAGACACCCGATCTCTTCGCCAGCCTCCGGGATCCTTGGTGCAATATGCAGGCTAGGCACTCACGCAGGCAACCGAAGCGCAATGCAATGAAAATATGCGTGGACGCCGGCGTTGCGCCGCAGCGACCACAAAGCGTTTGCGGATCAGCTGGACAAATTGTTGGCCAAGCGTGTAAAAAACGCCTAACCAGGCCGATTCAGCCGCCCGGCTTCGACAGCGGACGGTTTCGGTGTACACCCGGCCGCAACGAGCGATCGCCATCATGATTGACTCCACCAAGCTTCAGGTTTCACTGCTGTTACTCCGGGTGAGCGTGTTTGTAGTCATGTTCATGTGGACCATCGATAAATTCATCAATCCCGAGCATGCGGCGACGGTATACGCACACTTCTACCACATCGCCGGTTTGAGCAGTGGGGTCATGTTCGCGATAGGCGCCGTTGAAATGCTCATCTTGCTGCCGTTCTTGGCGGGTTATAAGAAGTTCTACACCTACGGTGCGGTGGTGATCTTTCATGCCGTGTCGACGTTTTCGTCCTTCCCGCAGTATCTGGCGCCCTTCGCAAGCGGACATCTGCTATTTTTTGCGGCATGGCCAATGTTGGCGGCCTGTATCACGCTGTTTCTGTTGCGCGATCACGACAAACTGCTGACCATCGGATAACGATACGCGCATGCCGCCGTTGAACCACGTGGCCTCCGGCAAGACACCGCCGCCAAGTGCGGGGCAAGGCTGACGCGCGCCGTTCGCATACCCATGGGAATCGTCGACATATTTGAAGCGTTTGCGGCCGCGTTCGAAGCGGCGGTCGACGATGATGACTGGTCGAGGCTGGCGCCCTACCTGGCCGAGGACGCGACGTACTGGAATGTAGGCGGCCCGGATCCGCAATGCAAGGGCCGTAAGGCCATCCTTGCCTTTCTCAAAACCGATGTCGCCAACAACGATCGGCACTTCGATACTCGGACCCTGGTTGCGCTCGCACCGCCGACCGCCAAGGGGAACCGATTGTCTCGGCGCTGGCGCTGCACCTACACGCTCGCCGGGGCGCGGGATCTGGTGATCGAAGGTGAGGCGAGATATCGAATTGAGGATGACCTGATCCAGGAGATCGAAGAGGAAGTGACCGCCGACACGATGCAGAGGCTGGACGCGTGGATGGGAGAATATGGAGACCGGCTGCCTGCGCCGGGTGAGGGCTAACGCATTGCTGAGTGGGTGCCAGTGCCGGGATCATCACGAGGCGCAAGTGACGCCGACAGGAGGAATCGTGAGTGAAGGGAGCCATGCACTTGAAGCGGTATCAGCCCCAACTCTGCATGAACGAGTGACTGCGATGCTCTGGACGTTGCAGGCGATCCGGGCAGTTGGATGTTATGACGTCTTGACGCTCAGGCTCGACTATGGACAATTCGCAGAAACGAGCGACGGTCTATTTCGACACCTTGTTGCATCCCGCCCTGCGCTTCGGGGCGGCTGAGACGGATCGCTCTGTCTCGGATCTGATCGGGCGAATGACACGGTTCGGGTTCTTCAGGGTGCCGGCTAATAGTCGCCTCACGTCTTACGTGCCCCGCGTTTCTGGGACACCGGCGCGCCGTCGATACAGCTTAAGTCTGTGGCTATTGGTGGGGGTCAGCGGGTGTGCCGGTTTGCCCAACGTCGCCACCCAGGTCGTCGACGGCCGGCGAGTCGAGTTTGTCAGCGCGGGACAAGGGAGCCCGGTGGTGGTTCTTGAGACCGGCATGGGCCCGACCTTGGAGACCTGGCGCGGCATTTTCACCGAGCTGTCCGCTACCACCCGGGTGTTTGCGTACAACCGGCCCGGCTACGGACGCAGCAGTGCGCACCCGGCGCCACAGTCCGCGCAGGACCTGGCCGAACGCCTGCACCGCACGCTCGAAGAGACCGGGCATCCGCCGCCCTATGTGGTCGTGGGACACTCGGCCGGCGGGCTGTAAGAGAATGTGTTCGCACGCCTGCGTGGCCTGAGCCAGGAGGCCGAAGCCTGGGATCCCTTCCCCGATGTGCCTCTGGTCGTGCTGACCGCGGAGAAATCCTCGCTGTTCGAGACCCGTGCCATGCGCAAGCAGTATTTGGTGTTTCAACGCGAGCTCGCGGCTCTGTCCACACGTTCCACACACCAGGTGGTCGACGACAGCCATCACTTCATCCACAAAGAACAACCCGAGGTGGTCATTCGCGCGATCAAGAACGTGGTCGATCAGTCGCGGCGCTGAGTCGGGAATCATTCCGGGTCCGGCACCATTAAACGCCAATAGTGAAGGTCCGGCGTTCTTACCGCCCTTGTCCTGCGCTAGCTTCATGGATACTGGTGCAATATGCGGGTTAGGTCCCGTCAACGCCCGTGCAGATTTTGACCACGTTCATCCACTACCCGACATCAGCGGCGTCGCCCAGAGCATCAGTCCAATCGGCGCCCGCAATGCGCCGCATTTTTGGTTGCAGCTGTTATCGGTCGTACTCCCCGTCATGGTCGGTTTGATGTTCTTGAGCGATCTCGGGCAGGGGCTTGTTACCCTGACCATCCAGCTGGATTCGTCACGTGAGAGTCCAGTCCGCTACCGTGCACCGGGCATCGGCTTATGGTCGGCACGCTAGCCAGCATGACGAGGTCATGGCCGGTCGAAGGTGAGATGCGCGGACGTTTTAGCTTGGTCGTGTGTTCGTTTGCCACGCCCGGCCGGCGTCACCGGCCCGGCGCGGGCGATGGGATAGCGAGGCCAAGATCCCCGCTCAACACGGTGCCGCGATGGCCGGTTATTGCTCCAGAAAAACCGGCATACCTGCCATCCATAACAACAACCCGGGCCCTGCGCCTGAAAAGGGTATTAAAGATTGATGTCGAGACCTCCGACGAGTGGCGGCTGCGTCACAGTGATCGCGTGTATCGAAGACCCGGTCGACATCCGAAAAATTCTCGATCATCTCGAACAACGGACCAATCCCGCCCAACCGCTGCCCCATTCAGCCTGCGGGCCGCCCCGCCGCCTTGACCGGATCGACCTTGAATGCAACGCCGACGCCGGGAAGCGATGACGGATGAGCCATCGCGCGGCCGCACTCGTGATCAACAGCGACATATCCCACACCGCAGCGTACTCGCACCCGTACAAGGCTGTTTCCGCGAGCCGCGCAACAAAAATACAAAACCCACTGACCCAGTCAAACTGGCCAACGCACCGTGTGCGAGCGCGTCGCTGGCAAAAGGCAGAGTGGTTACGCTTACTATCCGTTCGGTATCTGGGATTTGAGATCGCCCTAATACGCCATCTATATCAATGACTTAAGTAACATCTTTTTGGACTCCGCGAAGTCTATCGACTGCGACGTAGATCGGCGTTAAACAAGTCGGCGACCGTGCGAATGACTCTCATTTGTCACCGACTCCTTTCCCCTCAATAGCATAGCTGCCGTTTTTTACTATTCTTAAAACAGTGTGACTGTTTTCTGTCGTAAGGATAAACCCGCAATTGACTGTTAACGCTAATGCCTGTCGGCCAACAACTCCTCCTGTCTTTCTTGAGCGCGAGCCGACTTGGGGCGCTTGACACCTTGAACACTTCCAACCAACGCTTCTCCCCCTTATGAACAGAGTCTTTTGGAAAATCGTCGCACGATCGCTGTTCATTTTCTTCCCGTTGGCAGCCTTGCTCGTGGGCATCACTACGTGGATATATATAGATGGCACGAGGCGTGAATACGCAAAGATTGGTATTGTCGAAACGGGAGTGATTGCCCTCCTTGCAAATGCCGTCGATACCGAGCTTAACCGTGTGGGGGCGGATCTAGTCTTCCTCGCCGCGCAGGCAGAGTTTAACAATATAGATGGGCAACTCAAGCACCCGAACATTGAAAGATTTGCAGGCAATTCCGAATCTTTAATCGCAACGGATGATCGTTATCGACAGATCGTCTTCGTTGACAACCGGGGCTTCGAGTTAATGCGCTTCAATCGTCGGAACAATGACATCGTTCGTGCCTCCAACGCGGATCTACGGAACGTCGCGTACGACTACAGTTTCGGCCGGGTAATCGTGCGAATTGGCGGCGAGGTAACGGTTTCCCCCGTCGTCGAACAAGAAACGCGCATAAACCGTGCGCAGGTTCGGTCAACAATGGTTCGATTTTCGACACCAATCACCGACGGGCGTGGCAAAACACGGGGCGTCGTCACACTAGATTATGTGGGAGCCCAGCTACTGGAACAAGCCATGCGTTCTTACGACGGCTCGAGGCAAGTCCTGCTCGTAGATTCGGGCGGATATGTACTTGCCGCCCTGATACCGGACACATCTTCGGCAATCGGGCACGTAAACTGGCAGGGGAAACGACTTGGGCAACATTTTCCGGACGCGTGGACCATGATGGCTGATAAAACGACCGGGCAATTCCGTAGCGCTGAGGGCTTGTTTACGTATCGAAGCATTCTATCCGAAAGGCCGGCACGCCCAGACGACACCAGTTCAGCGAAACGCCCACAGCTTCAAATTATAGAGCCGGCTTCCAAAGTTCCTTCGTGGAGGATCGTTACCTATGTTCCGTCGAATTGGCTCGATGCCGCGCCGAGACCGCTCTTGAGTCAGCTCGTGATTCTAGATGCCTTCTTGATTTTGCTCTTGCTCATGGGTTCATTCTTTGTTGCGCGTTTCAGCATTAACGGGACGGCAACGGAATTCGGCTTAAACATTGCAGAGATGGAACGAAGAGATCGAACTACACCCACGAAGAGAACGAACATTGCCGCTGTTTCCAACAGCATTCTAGAGGTTGGTGAGGATAATTTTGATTTCATTGAAACGGAAATCCCCGGACCTTTATCGCTACAGACCTCTAACCTCAACTCGGACGACACTCTGAGTTTAGAAAAACGAGCGGCGTATTACGATACCTTGACGAAATTACCCAATCTCACTTTTTTTAAGGAGTTCCTCAACAGAGCTATCGCGCGTGCTGAGCGTTATGTAGAAACTCTTGTCTTACTTTACGTCGACTTGGACGACTTCGATCGGCTAAACGCTGCTCACGGTCGTGATGTCGGAAAAACATACTTGAAAATTATCGCCAGTCGATTAGCTAAGTCATTGCGCCAATCGGACTTTATAGCACATCCTAGCATGAACGAAGTCAGGCTCTACCGTGCGTCTCATGTGAGCGAAGTCTTTAATGATCTTCCACCTTTGGCAAATGATCAATTTCTCATCATGCTGCACGAGATAAAGCACAATGAATGTGTGGCACAAATAGCAGAGCGTATTCTCAACGACGTCAGTGCACCCGTCCAATTGGGCGAAATCAGACTTACCACTACCTGCAGCATAGGGATCTCGATTCTCCCGGATGACGAGCAGACGGTCGACGGTCTAATCGAAAAGGGAAATATCGCCATGCAGCATGCAAAAAAAGGTGGCAAAAATGGATACACTCTGTATGGATCAATCGCAAGTGAAGCTCTGCTTGACGCGGAATCTGCGGAGCGTTCTTCATAAATATGGAATATGAGGTGAACGACGATATCTCTGGCGCACGGTGGACCAGGACGACAATGTCATCGATATACTTATACAGAAGCGCAAAGAATAACAGGCAGCGAAGCGTTTTTTCGGTACTGTCACATTAACGGTCGGTCTGGCGCACTTAGTCAATGAAAACGAAAGATTCAGTGTATCGCCGGCATCGCTTTCCACCAATTATTATCCAGCATGCAGTCTGGCTCTACTACCGTTTCTGTCTGAGTTATCGTGATATCGAGGATTTATTGGCGGAACGCGGCATTGTAGTGTCTTACGAGACCATTCGACGCTGGTGCAACAAGTTCGGCCCCGGTTACGCTAATCGATTGCGCCGCCAGGCTGGGCGATGCGGAGATACCTGGTTTGTGGATGAGGTCTTCGTGCGCATCGGCGATGAGCGTCATTATCTCTATCGTGCCGTGGACCAAGATGGCGACACCCTTGACATCTTGGTTCAGAAACGACGGAACAAGCAGGCTGCAACACGCTTCTTCCGTAAGCTATTGAAGGGCCAATCCGTTCCACCAAGACGACTGATTACAGACAAACTCAAAAGCTACTCTGCTGCTCATCGTGAAGTGCTACCGTCGGTTGTGCATAGCACCAAACAATATGAAAACAATCGAGCTGAAGTTTCCCATGAACCCACACGTCAACGCGAACGGCAAGTGCGCCGATTCAAATCATCGGGTCAGGCACAACGATTCCTTGCTGTGCAAGGTGTCGTTCTAAACCTGTTTAGACTCGGACGCCATACGATCCGCGCTATCCACTATCGGGCGTTTCGTGGCCGAGCGTTTGAGGCGTGGCGGGAGGCGACGTGTGTCCAGTGAATACTAAGCCAGTAATTTCTGTAAACTCGGTGGCGCTGGACACTTTAAGTTGACAGTACCATGAATACTATCTCGACACCGACACGCACAACGTAAAGAACCTCGGAAATAACCTTGCAATTATGGATAAAAACTCCATAATTGCAAGGATGATAGATCGTCGTCTACGACCACATTTGTGCAGTCTGATCGACCAGTACCCAGCAGTCGCCCTGCTCGGTCCGCGTCAAGTAGGCAAGACCACCCTGGCACTGGAAATCGCCGAGAGCACGGAATCTGTCTACCTCGACCTTGAATCGACTTCGGATCGGGCCAAGTTATCGGATCCGGAACTCTATCTGGCGGACCATGAAGACCGGCTGGTGATCCTCGACGAGGTGCACCGGGTGCCTGATTTGTTTCGAAGTCTGCGTGGTTTGATAGACCGAGGCCGGAGGAAGGGAAAACGGGCGGGACGTTTTCTGCTGCTTGGATCAGCATCGATCGACCTGTTGCGACAGACGGGCGAAACGCTGGCCGGGCGTATTGCCTATCTGGAGCTAGCGCCGCTCGATGTACTCGAAGTCGAAGCTGGCGATCTGGACAAGCTGTGGGTAAGAGGCGGGTTTCCGGATAGTTTCCTTGCGGTGGACGATAGCGAGAGCCTGATGTGGCGGCAGAACTTCATCCGCACCTATCTCGAGCGGGACGTGCCGCAGCTTGGTCCGCGCATTCCGGCGGAAACGTTGCGGCGATTTTGGGTTATGCTTGCCCATACTCAGGGGGGACTCTTGAACGCGGCGGCGTTGTCACGCGGTCTCGGTGTCGATGGTAAAACCATCGCCAAGTATCTCGACCTGATGGTGGATTTGTTGCTAGTGCGTCGACTGATGCCGTGGCACAAGAACGTCGGTAAGCGCTTGGTTAAATCACCGAAGGTCTATATCCGGGACAGCGGTGTGACACATGCATTGCTCGGGCTCGGGGGCAAGGAAGACGTTGTCGGACACCCTGTGGTCGGGCAGAGCTGGGAAGGTTTCGTGATCGAAAACACGCTTTCTATTGCACCAGACGGTACGGAGGCGAGTTTCTATCGTGCGTCCGGTGGCGCAGAGATCGATCTGCTTCTGCTTTTACCCGGACGCAAGCCGTGGGCGATCGAAATCAAGCGGAGCCTCGACCCAAGCCCGGGGAAAGGTTTTCACAATGCCTGCGTCGACGTGAGACCGGAGGCTAAATACGTGGTTTACCCGGGTGATGAAAAGTTCTCAGTTTCAAGAAGCGTTATGGCAATTAATGCTACTGATTTGGCGCGGGAAGTTGTCAAAGAAACTTGTAGTTCCTGAAAATTCATCGTCGGGGGTGAAGTTGTGCGTATCGAATTGCTAATCACGCAGCCTGTATGGTTCAGAAATAGGATCGCGCTGTAAAGGTTGCCCGCGAAGCCTCGTATGAGTAGGCTGCTCGCTCATGAACAACGTCAACTTAATCAGTCTCCTCGCGATGGCTCTCGCTGGTTGGGTCAATCGACATCAGCAAGCTATCATCGACTATCTTATTGCAGAGAATCGCATTTTCAAACAACAGCTCAACGGACGTCGGCTTCAGCTGTCGGACAACGATCGGCGGCGCCGCGCCGCCAAAGCGAAAGCACTCGGGCGAGAGGTCCTCGATGAAGTCGCCAATCTGGTGACCCCGGATACGCTCCTAGCCTGGTATCGCAATCTCATTGCTCGGAAGTGGACCTATGCGCTGAAACGACCGGGAAGACCGCCGGTATCGGAAGAGATCGTCGCTTTGGTCCTTCGCATGGCCGGCGAGAACGCCAGCTGGGGTTACGATAAGATTCAGGGCGCGCTGGATAATCTCGGGTACACCGTGGCGCCTAGCACGGTTGCCAACATTTTGAAACGGCATGGGATTGAACCGGCGCCGGAGCGGGGTAAACGGACGTCTTGGCGTACATTTCTGAAAGCCCACTGGGATGTGATGGCCGCCACCGATTTCTTTACGATTGAGGTATTGACCTCCAGAGGTTTGGTCACCTACTACATCCTTTTCGTGGTGCATTTGGCGACGCGCAGAGTGCACATCGCGGGTGTAACAACGGAACCCAACAGCGCGTTCATGATACAAGTGGCGCAGAACCTCACCGATGAATTTGATGGCTTTCTCAAGGACTACGCCTATCTGGTTATGGACCGTGACACGAAATTCACGTTGGCCTTTAGATATTTCCTGGAGCGAGAAGGCGTCGAGCCCGTGCGGTGTCCGCCGCGGGCACCTCGGTGCAACGCTATCGCGGAGCGCTTTGTGCGCTCAATAAAAGAAGAATGCCTTGAGCGGATGATACTATTCGGTGAGCGGTCGCTTCGTCGCGCCCTGCGTGAATACGGCATACATTATCTCAGTGAACGCAACCACCAGGGTGTGGATAATCAGTTATTGGAGCCGTCTAATGTAGTTGACTTCCACACCGGTACGATCCAGCGTCGAGAACGGCTGGGTGGCATGCTGAGTTTCTACTATCGCGAGGCTGCATAGACCTCACGATCCTTTTCTTGGACCATACACGCTTAGGCCATGACTCGACCTTCGAAATACGGGAAAACTTACGTTTTGAAGGTCCGCATTCTCGATCCATCTGTAAAACCGCAACGTCCTACTGACTGCAGGTTTCGACATCAATTTTAAACACGCGTTTTAGGCGCTTCGTCCAGCTCATCGTTACGTGGCGTTGTGCGGTGGTTTTGGTATCTTGATTTCCTTGGCCGCGCCGGGCTATTGGCTGTCAGGCAATCATGCATGCGGGCGATTCTGTTGGGCGCCCTCACGGAGAGTTAGATGCTCGATCCCATCTATACCGGCAAGACTATGGCGGGCTTCCTACATCGCGCCGGGAGCGCGTCCCCGTACACGAATTTGCTGTTTCTGCATACCGGCGCATAGCCTGCCATCATCACCTATCAAAAAGAGATCTAACGACGCCATTGCGTCGATGGAGTGAGTTCAGGCGCCAAGCTGCGCCTTGATGCGGTCCGCTACACGAAAAGAGTTGGCGTAGATGGTCCAGGTATGCGGCACGCTACCACCGTTGGGCATGAAGCTGCCATCGGTAACGAACAGGTTTTCTGCCTCGTGGCTGCGACAGTCGGCGTCCAGAACGGTGCGCGCGGCGTCGTTGCCAAAGCGGCAGGTTCCCGCCTGCAGATTGGTGGGCGGTGATCCTACAGCATAAGCGATTACATCCTCCGCCCCCATTTGCTTCAGCACGCTCGCGCCCTTGTCGGCCAGGTACCAGCCCACATCGATGTTGCGTTTGTGAAAATCGATGCGAATGTGCGACACCGGCAGATCCCATCGGTCCTTTACATCGGGATCCAACTCGATCCTGCAGTCCTCAATGGGCAGCCAGTCACAAAACGCTTCGATCTTGACATATTGGCCGCGCAGAAAATGGCGCTCCAGTCGCTGTTTCAAACGTTCGCCCCAAACCAGGCCGTTGGCGTCGCGCAGAAGGTGGCTGGCGCGGGCGATTGCGGAAGGCGGCTGAAACTCGAAGTCGATGGTGCCGCCCTTCTGCCGCGCTCCCAGCGCAGGATCGTCGATCACGTAAAAATCCTGGGTC
>CAMYJT010000008.1 GCA_947258785.1 uncultured Gammaproteobacteria bacterium | reverse complement strand
GAAAGACGTTGAATATCATTTCGAGGCAACCAAGTATTCCAGGGTAAGCAAGGACACCATGTGGAAAAGCTTCGGCTTTTACCTCAGCGAAGAAGATAATATGAAACCTCTTTCCTTAGGCAGAATCTATCTGTCAAGAACACGACGGCACATTTCACATACTGATGGCATGGCTTCGCAACGGCGATCGCCGCAAATGGCCGCCTTTTCAGAGAACGTGAGTTTATGAATTGTAAAAGTTCAGACAGAGTGTTTGTCGGTCTCTAATTCAGACAGGTGACAGGTCGGCTGACAGGTGTGGTTCCCAAAAAATTCGTCCGCGTAACATTCTGGATTTCGTGACAATAGTCAACCTTCGTAAGGTCACACCGCCATGACCCGCGTCCAAAAGGTATAAAGGCCCAGCGCTCGACACCTGTGTTCAAAGCTACCGCTCCTGCTCTCGCCATTATTAACACTGAGGTCGCTAAGAGCGGCATCACGAGATCCTAAATCATCTCGAACAGTGGTGAGGATTTCCTTTTAAATCTTAAGCGCCACCGATTCGTATTGTCCTCGAACATCAACTTGTAACCGCAGCCGCGGTAAGTGACGTGATGCGAAGTGCCGGGAAAACCCACATGGCCCGTGTGGATCATGACGTCCTTCTAGAAGTCATGGAGTACGAATTTATCATGCGTGAGCAAAGCTGGGAGTGTGTCAATGCAAGACTTGACCCCGTATTTTCGCTGCGGAGATGAAGGTGCACAGCTTGTCAAAATCCACATGGAATTACTGGGAAATAGTTTTATGCATTTTCCGATGTAAGGGGCGGGACGAACCTGGCGCTGAGCGTTATTTGTACTAAGCTCAAGAGACGCGAGGTCCCGTCAGTGGTATGGAAATTTGTGCGCAAACCGGATTAATGCGTGAATCGTTAAAGATACCAGGAGGCCGCTAATTATGCAGATACCATCAGAGACGCCGTCGAAGAGGAAATCGAAGTTAAAGGCCAAGCAAGTCGCTGTTGTTGGTGCACAAGTTGCGTCGAAGAAGGCAGCTGGAACGTCGGCGGCAAGAGCCCGCACACGCGCTGCAAAGAACCGCGTCAATGCGATCATTAGCAGTGAAGACCGGTACCGATTAATCGCCGAGGCTGCCTACTATTTAGCAGAGCAACGCGGTTTTGACGGAGGCGATACGATCCAAGACTGGTTACAAGCCGAGGCGAAGATCGACTCTATTTATAAAGTTAAGGACTAAACGCCCGGCGACGGCTCGGCGCGGGAAGAAGCGAACTGCACCCTGCTTTTGGTCCGTCGAGGTTCCTGGTACTTCAACCCGGGGTACTTCCACCCCGCGCTCTGCCCCGGGTTGTGTACCTCAGCGGTCTCGGCCTTCATCTCGCTCGGGACTCATCACGATTTAATCTTTTGTCTCTTACGCCTTCAACGGCTCCATGGGCTTACCGCCTTATAGAAACAGATCTCGGTTTATCATACGGTAGAAGTTTCAACTTGGGATATCGAGACCCGGATGACAGATCAGCCAGGGTTCTCGGGTAGCGGCGGTCGTCTTGCCGGACGTCGAAACAAGCACTGCGGGTTGTTGCCGCGTTGAATGATGTCCGAGGGGAGGCGGGACAGGACAATACCGGCGCGTCGGGGCATGCTGGATACCCTTATCCGTCGCCTGCCGCGAAAGATACCTGAAATTCTGCACCCGGATCACGATTGACGGCCTCGACCCGCCCCTGCATCGCCAGCGCCAGCTGGTGGACCAGCGCCAGTCCTATGCCGGTGCCGACTGTTTCGCGGGTTAGTTCGCTCTCAGAGCGGTAGAAAAGTCTGAAGATCTGCTTCATTTGGTCTTTCGGCACGCCGGGGCCG
Source organism: uncultured Gammaproteobacteria bacterium (assembly GCA_947258785.1). Taxonomy (GTDB): domain Bacteria; phylum Pseudomonadota; class Gammaproteobacteria; order Arenicellales; family JAANXG01; genus CAMYJT01. The sequence continues at coordinate 203,381 of CAMYJT010000008.1, read as the reverse complement.
TAGTCGCGCACGCTGAACTGCAGCGTGCCGTCCTGTTGCCGTCGGCAAGCGATGTCAATGGCGCGCCGGTCGGCTTTGGCGGAGAACTTGATGGCGTTGTCGACCAGGTTAATGACGATCTGGGTGAAATAGTCGGCGTCCACGTCGATGAGCGCCTGACCGGCTTCATCCTCACAGGTCATGTTCAGCGTGAAACCCGCCCGCTCGATCTGCGAGACGACCTTGGACCGCAGCTTGTCCATCAGTTTCGTAACGGGTACAGGTTTTAGATCGATCTTCAGATCGTTACGGTTCATGCGCGCCAGTTGCAGCACGTTGGCGATAAGCCTCGACAGGCGTTCGCTCTCATCATGAATGTACGCGTAATAGGTCTTCTTTTTGGCTTCATCCGCCCAGCCCTCGCGCAGCATCTCTCCATACATGCGAATAGAGGTCAGCGGGGTTTTCAGTTCGTGACTGACGGCGGACACAAAGTCTTGCTGCTGGCGGGCGAGATTGATTTGTCCAACACCCAATCGATACATCAAGTAGAGACCGCCGCAAAGCACCAGCAATAAAATCGCCGCCACCCAGGTCACAACCGAGCTGCCCGCCCCCACCGGCAGCTCGGTAATGCTGAAAATGAGCGCCAGGTCGTTTATCGGTGCGGACAAGCGCGTCTGATAGAGCAGTGCGCCCTGCAACTCCTCAGTACTGGACAGATACTTACGCGACGTCTGTCCGCTGAATGCGGACAACACGTCGCCTGCGAAAGCAACCGCCAGGTCTGTGACCTGTGACAATGCAGTCTGGCGGAACGCCGATTCGATGACGCCACGGAAAAACGCCTGTGGCTCGATCAACGCCCCCTGGATGTAACGTTGGCCGTCGCGCCACACCTTCCGGAACAGTACGAAATGGCCGCTGTCCAGCGCGTTGAAGACGAACGCGTCGATCTCGCTCTCGAAGATGTGGATGCGCAGCTCGGACTCGGCTTCCGTGGCCGTTACTTCGTCGAGGATCGCGAACTTCTGATTTGGCAACGCACTGCGTTCCTTACGCAGGGTCCGTTTCTCGGCAGGCGCGGCGGTTTCACGGGCGGCTGTGTCCGCAACATTGCCGCGTTGATAACGGGGATCGAGTCGCAGATCCTCCACCCGGCCCAGCGCGCGAGGCAGCGATTGTGTTTTCTTCTGCAGTAGTTTGCCGCCTTCGGTGAGCCGATCGAAGGCGGCCTGAGACGCCAACCGCTCGGGTTCCTCCATGCCACGCGGCCGCGCAAGGTCCTGCTCGTTGCTGGTCTTTGCGGCCACCGGTTTGCCGGCGTCGCTGTGCGGCGGTGTGTACATAACCGAGCCCTTGCTGTCCATGGTATCGGCGCCCGTGGCGTGCACCAGGCGGTTTTCTCCCAGAATCTGCCGGATGCGGTCCTGCAGCGCACGCCGCTGATCCAGTTCAGGGCCGGAAATACCGTACACCAAGGGTTGTACACCCGGTTGCGGCAACAGCGGGGAGGTGAACGCCCCTTGCGCGTCGATCTGGAAATAGCCGATGAGCCCGGGGATCGCGGCGGCAAGTGGATAAGCCGACAGTGGTGAGCGCTGCACAAAACTGGCTTTCGGGTCGCCGGCCACGACCAGGAACGCATAGTCGGTAAACGCCCGCGCCTGTTCGGCATCGATCAGCTCACTCAGCCGGCGGTCGATGCGGGCCGTCAACTCCTCGGCCATGACGCGATGCCGGTGAAACGCCTCCCACTTCAATTGACTGTAGGTTTGCCGGATCAAAATGCCGGCCGGAATCGCCAGGGCGAGAAAAAACAGCACCAGCCAAAGCCGCAGCCGTTGCTTGTCCCACCCGGCGCGCGAAGCACGGAGCATCGCTAGTCCGCCTGCAGCCGATACCCGGCGCCGCGTACGGTCACCAGGTGACGCGGGCGGGAGGGGTCGGTTTCGATCTTGCGCCGCAGCTTGGCGATATGGATGTCCACGGTGCGGGTTTCGATATCCTGGTTCCTGGCGTAGCCCCAGACCTTGTTCAACAGTTCATCGCGGGACACCGGCCGCTCCGGATTGATGCTCAGGTACCGGAGGACTTCCACTTCGCGGCGGGTGAACGACAAGGCCTGCCCGCCGCGGCGCCCCGAGAGATTCCGCGTATCGACCTCGACGTTGTCGCCGAGGCGGATGTGGTTGTCCTGCTCTACGGCGATTCGGGAGCGGCGCAGGACGGCTCCGATCCGCAACATGAGTTGGGCCACTGAAAACGGTTTGGATACGTAATCGTCCGCGCCCAGTGACAGTCCTCGAATAATGTCTTCGTCACTGGTTTTGGCCGTGAGCATGATGATGGGCTGTTCGCGATCCTCGGCGCGTATCCGGTCACAGATCGCAAAGCCGTCCACCCCGGGGAGCATCACGTCCAGCAGGATGAGATCGAATTTTCCGCTCAATGCCTTGTCGAGCCCCGCCGGCCCGTCGGCGGCGGTGTCCGCTTCATAGCCGTGATACACCAATACATCTACCAGCCCCGTACGAATCGCGGCTTCGTCTTCGACGACCAGGATGCGCAGCTTGCGTGACATGGTGACAGCAAGCCTAGCAGTTCACTCAAGCGCCGGCACGTAAAATTTTTGTAAACAGCTGCGTCCAAGATTTACTAAAACCTGTCTACCGGCTTGGCAACGCCATGCCTACACTGGTTTCACATTCCGAGCAACGACGAACCAGGAGGTACACCGCATGGCATTAATCACCCGCGTCTCGCGACTGTTCCGGGCCGATCTTCACGCCGTTCTTGACCGCATCGAGGAACCCGAAGTCCTGCTCAAGCAAGCGGTGCGCGAGATGGAGGAAGACATAGCGCGCGACGAACAGCGCATTAAGGTTTTGACTCATGAACACGGGCAGTTGTCTGGCCGGCCCTCCGAACTCGATCACTCACTGCAGCAGATCGAGGAAGAACTGGATGTCTGTTTCGCGTCCGGCAAGGACGATCTGGCGAGGACGCTGATCAGGCGCAAGCTGGAGACGCAACGGCTCAGACAGGTCCTCGCCAAGAAACGCGAAGCGGTGCAAGAAACGCTCGCCGGGCTGCGCGGCCGGGTCGAGGCAAATCGTGGACGCTTGGCGGCCATGCAGCAAAAGCTGGAGCTGTTGGCGGAAGACGACACTGCCGGGCGCAGCGAGGTGATCTGGGCCACCCCTGATATCACAGTCCGTGACGAGGACGTGGAGGTGGCCTTGCTGCGCGAGAAACGAAAGAGGAAGCGGTCATGAAACGGCCCACATTCTTTGAAGGCGTGGCAGTAGCCGCAGCCGCGAGCATATTCGGCGCCGCGCTGTTTGCGGCGCTGGCCATGGTATTTGCCGGCGGCGGTGTGCTGCGTCTGCTGATCGCCGGCATCGGTCTCGCCTATGCCGTGTATCTGTTGGCGCGCAGCCGCGAACGTGTCGGGCGTGTGACGGTATTGACCGCATGGCTGATGCTGGCCGGTGCCACGTGGTTCGCGGCACCTCCGCTGCCGCTGTACGCCGTCGTCCACGTCGGCATGATCTGGGTTATCCGCTCGCTGTACTTCTATTCCAGTGCGTTGTCCGCGCTGGCGGACCTGGGATTGAGCGGTCTGAGTCTGGCCGCGGCCGTTTGGGCCGGTATCCACTCGCACAGCGTGTTTTTGTCTCTGTGGGTTTTCTTTCTGGTGCAGGCGCTGTTTGTCTTGATTCCGGCCGGCTGGCGCCGAAGCCGGAACCAGGCGGGGCCCCTGGACGGTGAGGACCGTTTTGAGTGCGCCCATCGCGTTGCAGAAACCGCCCTGCGCAGGCTTGTTTCGGTCCGCTAACTCTCTTGGAGGATATCAACATGAAATCGAAAGTCATCGCACTTGCTTTGTTTGTGCTCACTGCGGCGGCGGTGGTGTTCTACCCGCTGTATCGAAGCAACGCCACCACGCTGACAAACACACCAGTCGTCGAACCGCTATCACACTACGGCGCCAAGGTGGAGGTGGTGTTTGTACTGGACACCACCGGCAGCATGAGCGGCCTGATTCAGGCCGCTAAGGAAAAGATCTGGTCTATCGCTTCCAGCATGGCCTCGGCGCAACAGGCGCCTGAGATCAGGATGGGGTTGGTCGCCTACCGGGACCGCGGCGATGCCTACGTGACCCGAGTGGTGGATCTGTCCAGTGATCTGGATTCGATGTACGCCACGCTGATGGACTTTCAGGCCGCCGGTGGTGGCGACGGGCCGGAAAGTGTAAATCAGGCACTGCATGGCGCGGTCCACCAAGTGTCCTGGAGCCAGGACCCGAAGGTCTACCGCGTTGTATTCCTGGTCGGTGATGCGCCGCCGCACATGGATTATCAGGACGACGTGAAATATCCACAGGTCCTGGACGCAGCGCGCGCAAAAGGCATCGTGGTTAACACCATCCAGAGTGGTAATAGCCGTTACACCAGCAGGGAATGGCATCAGATCGCTCAGTTGGGCGGCGGTCGTTACTTCCAAGTAGAACAGGCGGGCAGTGCGGTGGTGATCGCAACACCGTTTGACAAGAAGCTTGCCGAGTTATCTAGACAACTGGATGACACACGAATGTATTATGGCCCGCCCGAGGACAGGAAGCAGCAGCATAAGAAAATTGAAGCCACAGAAAAACTGCACGCAGCTTCTTCACTTGCATCACGCGCACGCCGGGCGACGTTCAATGCTTCTAAAAGCGGCAAGGCCAATCTCACGGGAAAGGGCGACCTGATCGAAGATGTGATCAATGGTGGTGCGGATTTGTCCACCATCGACCGCGATCAGTTGCCGGAATCAATGCAGGATATGTCGGTGGGCGAACAGGAGGCCATGATCACCGAAACCGCTGAGCGTCGCAATGAACTGCAGCGTCAGATCCGGAATCTCGCCGAACAGCGCTCCAGCTATCTGATTACGGAAGTGGATAAGCTCGGCGGCGCTGAGGACTCGCTGGATACAAAGATCTATCGCGCGGTGCGAGAACAGGCCGGCAGAATGGGGCTGCGCTACGACGCCGAGGCCCCCGCCTACTGATTCGAGCTTGACGGTGGCCCGGCATCGCGGCCGGGCCGCCTCATCTCGACAGCCGCTAATTGAGGCCGTTTCAGTTTGTTTCCCCTGTCCGGCCAAGAACATGATCTGGCGCCTGTGGCCTTGTCATTCCCGGCATAAGCACGCCGTCTCGGCATTCAGCTTACATGAATTTTGGCGTAAACTGAGGCCCGCAGCGTGCTATGTTTAAAATCCACCGCAAAACCTTGTTTGTGGTTAGTGCAATAGCCTGTGCACCCTGTGTGTGGGCTGATCGCGGTTACGAGGAGGAGTTGCTGCGCGCCTTGCTGGCAACTCGAGCGGGTGACTATCAGAGTGCGCTTCCCATATTTCAACGGCTGGCCGATCAGGGCTACCCCAGCGCGCAGCACAATCTGGGTGTGATGTACGAACACGGGCATGGTGTGTACCGCAGCGGCCGGGAGGCCTTTGCCTGGTATCGCAAAGCAGCGGAACAGGGCTACGCCAAAGCACAATACAATCTGGGCGTCATGTATGATGGTAACAAAGGCATACCGCGGGATGACGAGCAGGCATTTATCTGGTATCGCAAGGGGGCTGAACAAAACCTTGCCGAGGCTCAGTACAACTTAGGCATCATGTACGCCAATGGCCAAGGCACCACCCGGGACTACGAAAGGGCCTTCACCTGGTATCGCCAAGCAGCGGAGCAAGGCCATCAGAATGCGCAGCACAATCTCGCTGTCGTGTATGCCAATGGGCAGGGCGTACCCAAGGATTACGTGCAAGCATATAAATGGTTCAGTCTCGCGGCAGACAATGGAATGATCGAGCAGGCAAGAAGGTACAGAGATATCCTCGCCAAGCGCATGACGGTTGTTCAAATCGATGCGGCGCAGCGGCTCACCGAAGACTGGCAACCAGAGGGTCTATTTATACACCGACGCGAATGAGTACGCTGGCAATAAGCCGGTTAAGCCGGACCTCTTTACGCCCCCTCATTGATTTTGTGCAACGCCTGTTCAGGCGATTGGAAACAGCATTGCACGCCGCCAGCCAGCACGTCGGCAAATGAACCAACGCGCCGTCGGTCACATAACGAAGCCTGGAGGACAGATTCAGGCGTTCGAGAGGGCGCTCGGATTTTCGTCATCAAGCGCTGAGGCCGAACACACCTGATTCTTTCCCAGTGCTTTGGCCCGGTAGAGGGCGCAGTCCGCCGTTTCGACGAGATCGCGGACGTTTGTAGCCTGCGTGGGACAGCATGTTATGCCAATACTGATTGTGCACTGTATGGATTCGTCCCCCACTATTATATTGGTGTTTTCGGTCTCCGTGCGGATCCGTTCCGCCACTACCTGCGCGGCTTTCTCATCCGCCTCGGGCAGGATAATGGCGAATTCTTCGCCGCCGTATCGCGACACGATGTCAACATCACGTACACAGCGCATTAAGATCTTTCCGATCTGTGTCAGGACGGCATCACCGGCTGGGTGACCGTGGCTGTCGTTGACCCGCTTAAAATCATCCAAATCGAGCATTAAAAGCGCATGTTTTTGACCGTAACGAAGATATTTTGCGGTCTCCTCCTGCAGAGCGTGTTGAAAGTACCGCAGGCTGTAGAGCTGTGTCAGTTCATCAGTAATGGCCAGGGTGTACAGACGTGCATTTTCCAATGCTACGGAGACGTGAGTGCGCAGTGCGTCGAGCAGTTGAATTTCACTATCCAGAAATACCTCGCCCTCACGTTTGCGCGCGTACAACATCCCGATGTCCTTATCCTCTGACCGTAGAGGTACCAGAATCGCATTATTCTGGTCCATGTAAACCACCTCTTTGATTTCTCCTGCGAACCATCGTTTCAGTGTTTCAGGTTCGAACATGTCCTGGACCTGCCTGGAATAGTCGTCAAAGGTACTGCATACCATTGCAGAATCGCCAGCATTTCGAAAACTGACTTGGACGCCACTCTCGTCCCGCGCCCGGAACACGATGGCGCCCAGCGAAATGTCCGAAAACGAATCCATCATAATATCCAGGATTATTGTTTTGAGCTGATCCAAGTCGATGCTGCGAGTAACGCGTTCAACGATCGAATAAAGAGTGGAAAGCTCGGTGGTCTTGTTCTTGATCTGCTGAACATAGCATCGCGTGTCAGTTACCATATCGTTGAACGCACCGGCCAGTTCGCCCAATTCACCTCCGGCGGTGGTATCGATCTGCGTGTTAAAGTCCTGGTCGCGAATTCGACGAATACCGTCGAGCAGCTTATCCACCGGCTTCTGGACAAGCCGTTGCACGATGATAATGACGAGACCGAAGATCGCCAATAGTGTCATTGAGCCCGCTCCAACGAGGGATTTCTGAACCTGAGTTATCGATGTCATGTCTTCGCTCGTGTTTTGATCCACGATCAGGACACCCAGGTATTTCTCAGCATCCCCATGACACTGGTGGCACTGAACCTCGTTCTTGATGAGATTCATAGACCTAAAAATTTTTGAATCTTCCACATCCAAGAGTATCGTCTGTGTTTTAGGCAGCGCTTTGGAGGAATGACACACGACGCAGGTCGGGTGCCCCCAATGGACACTTTCCCCGATCTTAGCGGGGTTCGAAGATAAACGGATCTTACCCTCCTTGGATACAACCGAAATGTCGTTCAGCCCGGTCCGGCTTTGAATTAGAGAAATCGTATCCTGCGCCGAATTGTCGACGTTTCGCAGCATCTGGTTACGTATCGCCGTTTTGACGACCTGATTGACGACGATGGTTTTGTCCCGTGCTCGCTCTATGAGCTGAGCTTCCTGCCGCGTGTGCAACCAGCTGAGGGAACTCGAGATCGAAATCAGGAGCACAATGAGAATTGGCGCCATCAGACGGACATTGAGCTTCTCATACCAACGCATAAGATGTCTCCACAGGTAACTCGTTCGTGAGCGGTGACCCTCCACCAACTCTCACAATATTTTTGTACTGGTCAATAACGCATGTAACCCGAAATGGGCGTGAATTCAGTCTATGGATATAGTTTTAGCAGCTTTTCGAATGAACCGCCTAAGTTATTGACTATGCGTGCGTAATAACGGCGTTAGGCACGAAGGCGTTCACGATCGTGGGCTCGGGCTCGAGCAGAACCGCACCCGCTGTCCCGAGACCGGCAGGCTCCTGGCGGAGATCTTCGCGCCGCCCACGTCTTCCTGCTCCATCTTCAGGGACAATAATTGCATGGAAGCGCAACGCACAGGTCTGCTTGAATCCCGCCCTCGTCAATCTCCACCGAGATCGCACATCCCGGTCGGACAAGGGCAGCACGAAGCCGGCTCCGAGACCCGGTGGGTACGCTTGCGTGTGGGGCCGACCTCATCGAGAATAGGGCGCTCGGCCCACGCTTGACAACGCAGAGATCGCGCTCGACGGCCTTCTCTCAGGTCCTCTTCGACCGCGGCGCGATGACGCGCTCGAGGTGTACTTCGGTACACTCTCGACGGTGATGGGGGAGAGGGAGCCACCGGCGTACCATCTGCCGGACGGCGAAGACGTCCTGACAATAGTGAGTGGTTCCAGGCGCTGCGGTGGCCGTGTCTTCTAATTGACCTGGAACTGGATCACATCCGCCTGCGGATACTCCGCGCCAGTGACCGGGTCGAGGAGGCGGCAGCCGAGTTCATAGTTCCCGGACGTGAATATCACGCCATCCGCGGTAAACAGTTGAATATTCCCGAAGACTGCAAAGTCGAAATCGAAACCGCCCGGGAGCGCCAACGACATGTCTGAACCCATGTTTACGAGCGACAGAATCGAAAGATCGGGAGATTCGAGCCACAGCTTCCATTCGAAGAACTGCGTTTCCTGTGATGCGTTGGTCAGTCTGAAGACATTCGCCTCCACAGTGTCGCCGATCTGGTAGATCCCCTGAGTCAATTCGATGTCGCAGGGTGTGGTTATCTGGCCCAGGCTACCGGCAACTGGTAGCAAACTGAAGACCACGATGCCGATCGGTGTAGAAATCCATCGTTTGCGCTTTGAATTCATAACCCGCTCCCACGTGTTATTAACCCAATCGAAGCATAAAGTCTATTAAGTATACACGGCTCTTTATTGCGAACAACTGTTGATCGATGCTGCGTGATGAGTGGTAATCGCCTGCACCCTGGGTTGTACTGAGCCAATCCAACCAAGTCAGTCAAAATTCGAACAATGCTTTGATGGTTGGGGATTTTGTACCGATTCGAAGTGCCAACAACGCATCGACGGCAACGGCACAGTCATCGTGAATTCATCGTCGCCGTTCCTTTCGAAGCGAAAGAACCGTGAAAAGCGAGATGGAACGTAAAGCGGTTTGGGGTTCTGCGCAAAGACCCAAGCTGACGGCCGGATGAGCGGCGTCAGCACGAGCTGTCGTGAGGCTTGCCGGGTGGATCCACACAGTCCGAGATCACGGCAAGATTCCCTCGATCTCGGCCGCTCTGGCATGCTGCTCGGTGTTATCCGGGGCCGGGCCGGCTAGCCCGCGTATTGCACCAGTCGGCTACCGGCCTTGAGGTAACTGAGTGAAACATTGTTTACACATCTCGAATTCGCCCTGTTTGGCTTGGGCACGCCGGAACTTGGACTTCACTCAAGCCATAGCTACGGCTATGGCTTTCGCGCCAGTCCGGCGTTGTTACCGCCCCTGTCCTGCGCCAGCTTCCCGGATACTGGTGCAATATGCGGGCTAGGATCCGCCACAAGCCGGATCGCTGGGATCGGCGCAGGCCGTCGTGACCATGACGTGGATATGCGCCCGGCTGACCACGGCGATTGGAAAGACTCCCGCATAAAAGGTCACGATGTGGTGCCCGGTGGTGCCGAACGTGTGCGTGAAGGGTTGATCCATCGTCTCGTTTGTCCCAAGCGGAAGCTTTACCGGGCCGAAGATCAGTGTCCCGGTGGGGGGACGATTTTCACCCGCCTCGATCACCTCGGCCCACACGTCCACGTTGTCAGTTGTAGCAAGGGTGTTGGTCACACTGCCCGTCATGTCGAACGTGCTACCCGCCAGTGCCATGCGCGACGCGGCGTCGAGATCGGCGATCTTTCCGAGACCGGGCAACAAGTTGTTGATGATCTGCGCCAGATCGGGCAGGACGCCGATGTGGTCCGATGTCGGTGGGCCTTGGGGTGTCCCGAATGTGGAGAGCAACGCACGCACCTCCGCCGGTGTCAGATTGCGTCCGGTCAGCTCGTGCTGCAACAGCACCGTTGCCGCTGCCGCCCCGGTGACGATGGGGCTTGCGCTGGACGTTCCGTTGAAGCCGCCGGTGTAGTACTGGTCGACGTCGGGTCCGAAGAGCACACCGTAACCGGTGGTGTACACGTTGTGACCGTAGCCCTGACAGTCGACCCGGCTGCCATAGTTGGTGAAGGACAGCGGTCCGTGGTTGAGCGACGCCCCGGCTCCGACCATGATCGCTCCCGAATCACGGAAGTTGCGGTCGAACAGTTGCCCGTAGCGGGATTGATCGTCGAGATCCTCGCCGCCGTTGCCCGCCGCCTCGACGACCACGATGCCGAGGGACGTGTGGAGCTGGATGGCGTCGAAGTTGGCCTGCTCCCACTCCACCGGCAGGAAGTCGAAGGGACCGAAGATCTGGATCTCGATCAGGTAGATTTCTCCGGCGGCAAGATGAGAGGTGGCCACGTCGAAGGCCGTCGCGAGGTTCGGTTCGAGGTTCCAATCCACCATCTTCATCTGGGCATCTGGAACAATGCCCGTCATACCGAAGCCGTTGTCGCAGGCACCGATCTCGCCCAGTACGGCTGTGCCGTGGTTCCGCTTCTCATTGTTGTAGGGGCCATTCAGCACGTCGTCGATGTTGACGTCTAGATCCTCGTGCTCGACATTCCAGCCCTGCTCGACGTCCACGACCCAGTAATCGGGATCACCGCGTCCCCTGACGCCCGCCGCCCACGCCGCCGCAACGTCGATTCCGCTAGGGGCGGCGGCGCGATAGTTCTGGGAGCTCTCCCAGTGCGGGGTTACCGGAGGGATGTCGGTGCATTCCCCGCTCTGAGGGTCGGGGTCGGCGGCTTGTGCCGGAACGTAAGCGATCTCGACGATCTTGCTGGCGTTCAGCATGTCACACAGGCGTCCCGCTTCCTGCGGATCGTTGGTGTCCAGTCGAAGCAGGTAATAGTTATTGAGATCCGCCAGCGCTCGCTGGAAACGGAGCCTTTGCGTCACTGAAAACCTCCGGTATTTTGCCCTGCCTTCCTCGTCTCGGCTCATGAGATATTCCTTCCCGCTGCGGGATACACCCGTGGGACATGTTCGTCGATTGTCCCATACTGCCTCGACTCGTCGTCGCCGATTGAAAACTTTATTGTGTCTGAAGCTTACCCAGAGAGCTGTTTGTCTTCTTGATCCCGTAGTGTGAAGATTTCGAAAGATAAAGGGGTCGGAGTTAACCGATCCGACGTCTTTTTCTTGCGAGTCCGGAGTTTGTGTCATACCCGGATAACGGTCCGTTTAGCGCGAAATGCATTGTCAATCAGAGAAAATCTGGACTTCAACAGAGGGTTAATACGCGGGATTGAAAGACGGCCTTATTCGCGTGTAGTTATCAGAGCGCAAGGAATCTATAATTGCTAACCGTTGGGCTTCACGGCGTGATATACGGGCGATAAGGCCCATCGGTCACAACGAGTTTTCACACCGCGCTAACATAGTTTTGGATAACATCAGCAATCAGCTAATGTTATTATCACTATTGGCGAAGTGTCGATTTGAACCAGTCTGACAAATCTAAAGTCTTTTACGATGGCGGCTGCCCTTTGTGCCGGCGCGAGATCGACTACTATCGGCGTGCCGATTGGGAGGAGCGCATACGCCGGCTGGACATCACCCAACAATTTGAGGCGATTTTGCAATACAGCCTGTCATGGAGCGATGCGATGGCGCGCCGGCACCTTGAGCGCCGCTGCACCGGGTCGCCCTGTACGTCATTGTGAAACTCGGTAAACACCGGCCGCCATGCACGTGTACACACTGAAACGCGAGCAAGTCGTGCAGAAACCGCTGGAGAACATTTTTTTGTTCTTCACCAAGGCCGAGAATCTCGCACTCATTACCCCATCCTCGCTGGCGTTCCGCGTACTGACGCCGAGCCCTGTGACCATGGAGCGGGGGCGGACTATTGACTACACCATCCGGATGTTGGGTGTACAAGTGCGCTGGCGCAGTATGATTACCACTTACGAGCCACCGCTGTGCTTTGTCGACGAGCAGATCAAGGGGCCGTATTCGTTCTGGCACCATACGCATACGTTCGAGCGCCATGGCACGTACACGGTCATCCATGATCTCGTCCGTTACGCTTTGCCGTTACCCCTTTGGGGCGTCCCCCGTGACCTGCTGCACCGCATGTACGTGCGGCCGAATCTGGAACACATCTTTGACTATCGACGTAGTGTTATTGCAGGAATGTTTGGGTCCGGCAAAGAGCGTACATTAACCGATGCGGCGGGTCCGCAGATGCAAGCCGGGGAGGTGTTTGTATGAGGGTGGCGTTGCTGGGTGGGACTGGATTCGTCGGCAGCTATATTGTCGAACAACTGCTCGAGCACGGACACGACCCGTTGTTGCTGGTGCGGCTGGGCAGCGAGGGCAAGATACAACAACCCGAACGCTGTAGTTTAGTGGCAGGGGATGTGGAAGACGCCCACGCCGTGCGCGATGTATTAAAAGACAGCGAGGCGGTGATCTATAACATCGGCATTATTCGAGAATTTCCTCAGGACGGCATCACCTATCAAGCGCTGCATTTCGACGGCGCTAAACGCAGCATGGAGATCGCCGAAGCACAGGGGGTTCGGCGTTTTCTGCTGATGAGCGCGAACGGTGTCAAAGCGGACGGAACCGGCTATCAACGCACCAAATACATGGCGGAGGAGGCCCTGCGCTGTACCGACCTGGACTGGACCGTGTTCCGCCCGTCGCTGATTTTCGGTGACCCCCGCGGCAACAACGAGTTTGCGAAACAGCTTTACCGGGAGGTGATATGTTCGCCACTACCGGCGCCGTTGTTTTACAACGGCCTGTTGCCGCTGGAGGCCGGCAAATTCCAGATGTCGCCGATTCACGTCCGCGACCTGGCTACCGTCGTGGTCAAGGCCCTGGACATGCCCGAAACCACTGGTCAGGTCTATCCACTTTGCGGCCCGCGGACCGTGGCCTGGCGGGAGATCATACGCCTCATCGCCAACGCTTCGGGTGTCACCAAGCCGGTGATTCCGGTGCCGGTGTGGGTCGTGAACACCGTGGCCACGTTTTTCGACCGCTTTGCGTTTTTCCCGGTCACGCGCGATCAGCTCAGCATGCTGGTCCAGGGTAACATCTGCGATTCCACGGCGGTGTTTGAGACCTTCGGCATCGAACCCACCGCGTTCGACGAGGACTCGCTCGAATACGTGACCCATTAACATCACCAACGGGGCATCCCACGGTCACTGTAGCGGCCGCCGACTGTGTCTGCTTTACTGCTCGTTTGCGATCAGCACGAGCGCCCGGAACAGTCCGTTGCTCATGACCGCGAATGCCTCGTAGTTGAGCTTCTCGGGCGTATCCGCCCTGCTGTGGTAGTAGGGGTAACGGTAGAAGGCCGTGTCCGTGACCATCAGCGCGTCGTAACCTTGCTTCCAGAAGGAACGGTGATCGCTCCACGCGACTCCGGGTATCACCTCAAAGCTTGCCAGGTATTCCAATGGAAATTCCGAGCTGTCGCGAAAGGCCCGCGCGAGCTTCCGCATGGCCGGGCGGGAGCTGAAGTTGCTGACCAGGGCGATGAAGTTGCCGCGATCCGGATAGAAAAACCGGAACAGTGGCGGATAGGCCTGCGAACCGGCCGCATCGGAGTAGCTGCCGACAGTTTCAAGCGACACCATCAATCGTATGTCGTCACCACGCTCACGTGCCGCGCGGGCGTACACCATGCTGCCCTGCTGACCGGTGGTGAAAAAGGGTGGTTCCTCGTTGGTGAAGGCCACAAAACGCACGCTCCGCGCGGGCGCAACCCTCGAAAACAGCCGCGACAGCTCCAGCAACGTGGCGACGCCGCTGCCGTTGTCGTTGGCGCCCGGACTGCCGTAAACACTGTCGTAATGAGCGCCGATGAGGAGCAGCTCGCCGGGGTGCGCGGCCCCTGTTCGCGTTGCTTCCAGATTCGCGCTGAGCACGCCTTTTACGGTGTATTCCTGGGCGATCACCTCGTAGCCCTGAACGCGCCAGGTCTGTTCGATGTACGCGGCGGCGGTGTTCAGTGCCTGAGGGCGGAATATGTTGCGCTCGCCAATGGTCCCGGCCAGGTGATCAACATGCGCGCGGAGCCGCTGCGCAGTGATCGTCTCCAGATCGGAATCAGAACCGTTTTGCGCGCTCACAGAGGTTGTTGCAGTCATTATGAGAACGATCAGGTGTTGCCAGAGTTTGCGGTTTGTAACAAGCGAGTTCAAGATTCGTTGAGCAACTGTAATCTACGGTTCTGGCAAACCGGCCTCTTTACCCAACCAGGCCAACACCTCACTGAACGCGTTTTTGCCATTCGCACTAACGATGTGCTCGTGGGCCACGATGACTCGTTGAAAATCCCACTCCAGAATTCTGTCGCGAGACGCACGTGCCTTGGCCTTGTTTCTAACCATCAGCCTTATGGTTCGTGGCATGCCGAATTTCCTGTAGACACCCAGCAATTGCGTCACGAAACGTATGAGAGTGGTGGTGTCTTCGCGAAAATACTGACACAAATCCGTCAATATCAAAGTCTTGCTCGCTCGGTGCAGCCACACGACTTCATTCAGACGCGGGATGCCTTCGAATAATAATTGGTCAAGATCGTGCTGCCATTCGGGTTCCGGCTGATCGGAGAGGCGCCGGGCAGACTTAAACCCAGGGTGTTTCTCTGCCAGCCCCGGCGCTACGAAGAGTGACGCGTTCGGAAAGCGTGTCATGAAGTCATCTACAAAAAGATAATGAAATCGGTTGGGTGCACAAACGTATCCAACTTCACCCAATTCATTCAGGTCTTTTATGACATCAGGGTCAAGTTTGATGGGGGAATGCACCCAGAGTGTTCCATCCGTCAATCGCACAACGGTCATCCGTGTTTTCACCACCAAACCGACAAATGTCACTGGGTATTGTGCGTACCAAATCTGCTTTGGAACAAATTCAATGAGCATTTGCCTACCCTCAGATCTTTAAACAATTAACTAACAAGGTGCTGCCGACACGCGGGTGCGCAAGACATTTGTTGCGGTCATCCGCGAACCTCAAAAGTTGTATTGTCGCTGATATTCCGGGTACCCTAAAACAGAATACCATGACACGGGAGTATTGCCCTCAGTCGGCGTCGGACAATGCAACTAAACCGTAAGTCGAGACCCCCAGAACGCAAACTCCGCGTGGTAGTGGTCGGTGCGAGTGGCTACATCGGCACTAACTTGGTGCCGGAACTGCTTGAACGCGGGCACATGGTGCGAGCGACGGCACGCAAGACCGAGGTGCTGGAGGCGCGGAACTGGCCTGGTGTTGAAATAGTGGCGGCCGACGTCCTGGATCCACAAACATTGAACATCGCCCTGAAGGACATGGACGTTGCTTACTATCTGGTGCATTCTCTGGAAGCCAGTGGTGATTTCTCTGCGCGGGAACGCACTGGTGCCGAAAATTTTTCCGGAGCGGCGGACGCTGCCGATATAGGCCGGATTGTCTATCTCGGCGGCCTCATCCCAGAAGGCGCTGATTCAAAGCATTTGATATCACGACGTACCACTGGAAAATGTCTCCGGGCGGGCCAGGTTGCCGTTACCGAGATACGCGCCGGCATTATCGTTGGCCCGGGATCCTACGCCTTCGAGGTGATCCGAGATCTCGTCAACAACTTACCAATCATGGTGACGCCGCGCTGGGTAAAAGCGACGTCTCCACCTATTGCTCTCGAGAATCTCCTTGAGTATCTCGTGCGCGTCGCCGAGCTGGATGAGGCCGCGGGTAATATCTACGACGCAGCAGGGCCGGAGATGCTGACCTACGAAGACCTGATGCTGCAGTACGGTGAGTATGTGGACAAGCGTCCGACAATCATTCCCGTACCCGTGGTGACACCGAATCTTTCCGCCTACTGGTTACGCCTGA
This sequence comes from uncultured Gammaproteobacteria bacterium, assembly GCA_947258785.1. Classification (GTDB taxonomy): domain Bacteria; phylum Pseudomonadota; class Gammaproteobacteria; order Arenicellales; family JAANXG01; genus CAMYJT01. Next base: position 187,192 of record CAMYJT010000008.1, on the reverse strand, counting down.
TCACCTCGGTACCCACCAGCATCGGTCACGCACTGATCGAAGGCTTGAAATTCGATATTACAGCCGACGATTCCGCTTTACGCGCTCTGGTTCCGCAACGGCTGCTCACGTATCGTGAAGCAATCGCGGCGGTGTTTGAAGCCGAGCGCCGTAATGCGGTTGCAGCGCGTTGGACGGAGGGTGTTTTAATGTATCGAGATTACAACCCGCAATACGCGTATTACGCCAAGAAGGCGGGCGCAAACACAATCGCCAATGCTTCGATTAACGCGGTTTGGGATCAGGTTGCCGCGATCGGCGGGGATAATCGCTACTACTATGGTGACTTTCTGTGGTCGGTTCGGGAGTTCATGGATTGGGCAATCGGCGGGCCGGGACGGAAACGTGGGCGGCGGCATCCCACGGACCTTCGGGTCGGCGACGCAATCGACTCCTGGCGGGTTATTGGTGTGGATCCGCCGAAAAGATTGACGCTGGGTTTTGGGATGAAGGCCCCCGGCGCGGGTGTGTTTGAGTTTTCGCTGTCCCCGGAAGGGCCCCGGCGTACACGAATCACACTCACCGCATACTGGCATCCGGCTGGAGTGTGGGGATTGATGTACTGGTATGCGTTTTCTCCATCGCACTTTCTGGTCTTCAATGGCATGGCGAGGGCGATTGCGGAGAGAGCAGAGGCTGCTGATCGTGGTACTTCTCGAGAACACGCTGATTTCGTGCCGCCAACAAACGGAGAGAGCGAACACCAACCCGCCGATATCGGCCAATCCAAATCACGATCTCAATAACTGAGCCACACACTCGGTTTTAGATTGCTTTGACGCGGTTGCGCTCGCTCAACCACAACGGCAGCCGGAGCGATTGTGCTGGCGATCGACGATATCGATCCAAACTAACAACGCGCTCCGGGCGGTTGAGCGGTACGCGCTTACGGTGCGGGGTTTCAGTTACGAAAGCCGAACTTGAGCACATAGTACTTGGGATTCAGCGCACTCAAGGGTTCGCGCGGTTTCGCAAGTTCCGCCTCCGGACCGTGTACTTCCAGTCTGATGATGTCAGCGATCGACCGTGCCGCTTGCAGCGGCGCGTCGACATTTTCCAATTGGTTGAGTACACCTTCTGCATCGGTGTAGCCTTCCCGGCGGTGCGCCTCGTTGTCACAGAAGGAAAATCCATAGAACATGCATTTCTCCTCTCACTACGGCATGCGCTCGACGATACGCCACATGTAAAGCGCAAGAAAAGATCTGTAGGGTGCGAATAATCCGGCCGCTTCAGCTTCCGGCACAGCACCCGCTTCGCTGACAAACCGACCGAATGTTTTGCGGACAGCGGCATCTCCCTGCGGCCAGATATCGGGTTCGCGGAAGTAAAAAATAGCAGCCATGTCGGCAGTCCACTGGCCGATTCCCCAAATCGTCTGCAAATGGTTCGAGCGCTGCTCGGTGCCCATCTTCCTGAGACGCTTCGGGGACAGGGCACCGCTCCGATGTGCCCGCGATATGCCGCACAATGCCTTTATTTTATTTCCCGAAACGCCGCACGATCTCAGCAGCGGCCGGTTAAGTTCACAGAAAAACCCCGGCATGCGTGCGCCGTTTTCTCCGACAGTTTCCTCGATTCGAAGCCAGATACTGCGCGCCGCCTTGTTGGACAGTTGTTGACTGACAATCGCGCGGGCCAGGAACGCGGCCAGGCCCTTGCGTCTGCGGTCGGGCAGTAATACCGGCCCGATCTCCTCGAACGCGCGCTGCAGGGCCGGAGAGATAACAGCCGCGGTCTCGACAAACTGCTTGTACAGTTGCGGAGTCATGCTTGATGTTGCGCATGCCGTCACGCGCTTGACGGCTTACAGTAGCGCCCGATCATTGCTGAACCTCCGGACCGATGAAGCAACGCTATCCGCTCCGGTGTGGCCGAGTCAATAAGAAGACTTGGGGAACCAATCTTTTCCCCGGCCTTCGGGTGTCAGATCGAAGAGATTCCACAACGGCCACACCAGATCGGCATGCCTCGGGTGCTGCCCACCTTCTGGTGGGGCGTAAAGTAGCTCGCTGTTATAGAAGTGATGAATGCCGTGCTGGTTTTTTGTAAACACATTGATTGCCGGCATTTGGCCCCACTCCGCACTTTCCGCGAAATAGTCGGTGTTGTAACTGTTATGCCCGGACGACAGCAAGCGAAGCCTGTTCCAGCCGCGCTCCCTGGCCCAGCTGCGAATACTCTGGACAGGCGCCTTGGCGACGACGGCAAGATTCACCCGGTCTATCACATGCGGCGCGTTACCGTTGATGCCGTCCAATATTGCGGTGCACATCGGGCACGGTTTGTCGGCGTCCGGCGCATACATGAAGCTGTAGATAATCAGACTGTTGTTACCCGAGTCGAACAGCTCGGAAAACTTGGTCTGCTTGATCGTTGTTGCATCGGCCAGATCTGCCCCGCCTTCCTCAAAGACGTAGTCCTGTTTCAACGGTCCGCCGGGCGGCAATTGCCGCCTCAACGCCGCGACCTCCTCGATTTTCCGGCGTAAATCGATTTCCCTGCCCAACAAATCGTCGCGCGACTGGCGATACTCGCCGCTTTCGCCCGGAAACTGCTTATCATGGAGCCGTCCCATCGTTTCACCTTGATGTTACTGTCATCTCGCTTACATTATATCGGGGTCAGGTCACAATATATTCCAATTCAAGTGTTATTGGTTCTCCGTGCCGCATTGCTCCATTCGCCCGGCCAAGCATTCAGGGTCAAGACTTGGAAGTTAGCCATGGTATATTGTTAGAAGCTTCCCGGTTTGTCGTTTGAATAGTGTGTACAACTTTGGGCTGTCGGGTGGAACGGCGGATTTATCGCAACGGGCAAGCGATTCCCAACGAGACCGGCCACTCGAGCCGGGTATTTCAGAAACCTTAGCCGGAAGGAGTAATGACATGTCCCAATTGATCCCGCTGTACCCGCGTCAGCCGGTTCCTGCAATCGAAGTCCCTGTCGTTGGTGGCGGTACGTGGCGGCTCGCTGAGCAGCAGCCGGAGAATTTCACGATGGTCGTGTTCTACCGGGGTTTTCACTGCCCGGTCTGCACAAAATATCTTGGGGATCTAAATGGCAAGCTCGACGACTTCCGCCAACGTGGCGTCGAGACTGTCGCTATCAGTAGTGATTCGGCTGAGCGGGCTGCACAGTCAAAAGGCAAGTGGCGCCTGGATGAATTGACGGTTGGCTACGGCCTGGATCTGGATGCGGCACGCCGGTGGGGACTCTACGTCTCCGGCGGCCGAGGCAAGACCTCGGTCGGTGTTGAGGAGCCGGCGCTGTTCTCAGAGCCGGGATTATTCCTGGTACGCCCCGGCGGCGAGCTGTATTTTTCGACCGTGCAGACCATGCCCTTCGCGCGGCCGAACTTCAGCGAAATCCTGATGGCGCTGGATTTTGTTTTGAAGAACGACTATCCAGCCCGCGGCGAGATCCTGGATCATCACTCGGTGTGACCGGAGAGTTGATGATTTATTGCCCCACTCCCGGTGTCCCACGGCGGAACCGTCAATGCCCGTAGATACCCGGTCACCCCGCTGTAGTGCTGCATTTAGTTTGCCATGTGTGGGTCACATCCAGGTTGTGCCGGGGGCCTATGAAGATGGTAATGTTGTGTGGGTCTGTCGCCAACGGTTGGGTTCGAGGGGGTTGTGTGACTATTGACCACCCCTTGGTGTCTGTCATCACCGCTACCTACAACCGCAGCAACGTCCTGCGTTATACGATTGCCAGCGTCGTCCGCTCGACGGTTGACGATTGGGAGATGATTGTTGTCGGCGATGCGTGTACGGACGATACTCAGGACGTGGTCAAGTCATTCAAGGATCCCCGTATTCGTTTTTATAACCTGAGCCACAACGTCGGTGAGCAATCAGGTCCGAACAACGAAGGATTCAAGCACGCGCGAGGGAAATACATCGCATACTTGAATCATGACGATCTCTGGTTGCCGGATCATTTGGAGAAGGCAGTGTCGGCGGTCGAGAATACCGGTGCGGATATGGTTTTTACCTTAGGCATCGCCGTCAGACCAGGCGGTCCAAACGTGCTGCTGGGGGCCGCGCCCGGTGGAAGCTATCAACCACACATCGTTGTGCCGGCGTCGTGCTGGCTGTTACGGCGCGGACTCATTGAAGAAATTGGCCCTTGGCGTTCTTGCCGCGAGATCTACAACGCACCTTCTCAGGACTGGATATGGCGTGCTTGGAGGGCGGGCAGGGCAATACGCCTGGTTCCGGAGATGACAGTGATTGCGATTCAGTCGGGGGCTCGTACGGGTGTGTACGCAACTCGAGCTTTTGAGGAAAATAAAGACTACTTCGAACGTATGTGTTGTGACAGTAATTTTCGAGAGCGCGAGTTACTGAAGATAGCCTATGACTACGCCTCGGAAACCCATCAGTTGAAGGTATGGCGACACGTTCGCAGGGCGGGAATCAATATCCTGAAACGAGCGACGGGATTGCTAGGATTTTCGGTGTACACTCTTGTCTCTTTCCTGAGGTTCCGGCGCAAGGGCGGGGTCATCGACGATCTGCGCCGCAGGCGTGGCCTGCCGCCAACAATATGAGTGAGGTGCGCTATGGCCAAAGATTGGCGGCTTCCCGGCACAAAGAAAGACAAACAGAGCGTTACGGCCGATTGGCAGTGCATCCATCAACAACTTATTGGCGGTGTCAGGTTGAAAGAAGTCAAGAACGTCGTCAAGCACGATGGCACTTTGACGGAGGTGTATCGAAACGACTGGCAACTTGACACAGCCTCGGTGGATCAAGTGTTTCAGATCGTGCTGGCACCCGGGGGCAATTTCTGCTTGGCATGCCCACGCAAATACCCTGGACCGATTGTTTGTTAACTTTGGTTTGATGAAGATTGTTCTCTACGATTCCCGACCAGATTCTTCTACCCATGGCATGGTGAATGAATTCCGACTTGGATCGGTCCGGCCGGGCCTGATAATTGTCCCACCCCAAGTGTGGCACGGCGTCCAAAACATTATTGACCAAACGAGCGGCGTATTGAATTTAGTCGATAAGGCATATCAATACGAAGATCCGGATCACTGGCGTTTACCGGCTGACACCGATCAGATTCCCTACATCTTCGAGTGAAGGATGCACATGCTTGACGAAATTCTGTACTTGTTTGCGTTGTATGCAATCTCTACCGCCCGTAACGACAGCATACGTCGCTACCGGTTTTATTCCGGCAGCCCGGCCTTGCGCAGTCCCGCTATGTAGTACTCCAGGTCTTTCGAACGCTTGTACGGAACACGCTGCTCCTCATTCTTCAGCGAAAAGTCGGGGCGCAGGGAAAGAATCTGCGCCGCCTCCCACTCGGCATCCTCGTTTTTCGCCAGATTGCCGTACAGGGAGGCGAGGGTCAGATGGGCGCCGGGGAAATGCGCGTTTTTCTCGATGACCGTTTCGAATGTTGCAATGGCTTCGTCGTTTCGCCCCATTAGCAGGTAAGCGTGGCCCTCAATCCAGGTGTAAAAGAACGCGTATCTTGGATTCAAGGCCATGGCCTTGCCGAGGGCGCCAAGACCGTCTTGAGGATGGCCGGCGTATACGAGTATTTGTCCAAGCTGAGCATAGCCGTCTGCGTAGTTCGGGTGTAAGTTCACCGCTTTGCGCGCCGACTCAATTGCCTTGTCGTGTTGCTTTGACGCAAGATACAGATTGGCCAGCGCAAAATGCACCTGCCGTAATGTAGGATCCAACCGCAAGGCTTTTTCCGCGTGCTCGAAGGCTTGATCAAACAACTCATCGGTGGGTTCACTCCAACCGAACATCACGTCTATGCCGTGGGTCAGGGCGACGTCGGCGTAAGCGCGCGCGAAATCGGGATCATGGGCCGTGGCACGCAGGAAGAGATCGCGTGCCGCTGCATTCGTTTCGCGTGTAAACCGGCGGAATTGCTCCAGCCCACGCAGCAACAGGTCGTAGGCCTCCGGGTTCACCCTGGTTGCCTGGCTGAACTGCCGTTCCTCATCCGTTGTCAGCGTAATCGCCAATGCGGAGACAATTTTTCGGCTGACCTCGTCCTGAAGAGCAAAAACGTCGGTTAATTTCCGGTCAAAGCGCTCAGCCCAGATATGGCCCCCGCTGGTCGCGTCGATAAGTTGTGCATTGATGCGCACCTGGTCTCCCGCCCGGCGCACACTGCCTTCGAGCACGAACTGTACACCCAGGTCTCGGGAAACCTGGCGCACGTCCGGCGACTTGCCTTTGTACGCAAACGTTGAGTTGCGGGCGATGACGAACAAGCCTGAGATTTTTGACAGATCGGTGATCAGGTCGTCGGTCATCCCATCCACGAAATACTCCTGCTCGGAGTCACCGCTCATGTTCTGAAACGGCAGGACCGCCAGGGAGGGTTTATCAGAAAATGGCACTGACTCTTTTTCGATGGAATCCCGGTCAATCATCGGCTGCCACGGTTTCTGCCACACCAGGACGCCCGCAGAGATGCCAATGAGAAGCGCGCCAACGATGAGCGCGCGGGGTGACCGGGGCGCGCTTTTCAATGCGGAATCAACGGCGGCTTGCTCGGCTTCGTCTGGTGCAAACAGGAGCTTGTAGACGCGCAACGGTTTGGTGATATTCTTGACCTCCCGTTCGCCCAAATTAATGTATCTGTGGTTTAGCTTGTTTTCAACCTGCTCCAATACGTTTGCGGCGATACAGATACCACCGGGGTCGGCGAGGCTCTCCAGGCGTGCCGCGATATTGACACCGTCACCGAGAAGATTCCCGCCTTCCACCATCACATCGCCCAGGTTGACGCCAATCCGAAACCGCATGCGATGGTTCTCCGGCAGATCTGCGTTTTGCACTTGGAGAGATTGCTGGATTTCGACGGCGCAGCGCACGGCAGACACCGCGCTTGCGAACTCGGCGACAACGCTGTCGCCGGCGCTGCCGAATACGCGCCCCGAGTGTTCGCTAATCGTGCGATCAATTGTCTTGCGGCAGGCGTTCAGCCTGTGAAGTGTCGATTCCTCATCCGTCTCCATCAGTCGGCTGTACCCGACCATATCGGTGGCAAGGATCGCGGCGAGTCGGCGTTCCATATTTAGAAAAGCTTCTTGCGGCCGAATCTTAATAGTGTACGGAGTGTGGGCACCTGGGTAATCACCGTCCTTAAAGCTGTGCCCGGAATTCTGTACTCGCGGCACCCTTCTGGCAACCGGGGTTCCAGGAAAACGCTTGTCTATGCTGAAATAGTTGCCGCTGAAGGTCCTGGAGCGGGTCACGGCGAGCTTTGGCCGCCGTCCTCTGATGTGAGGGTGAGCTGGCAGCCCTCATGCCTGGCTGTGTATACGGTTGCCCTAAACGATGCACGGCCAACTCTGTGACGTGTATCGCGGAGTGAGTGTGTCGAGATTATTTTCCGGGCGGTCAATCACGTAAGATGGGGTTGCCGGCCGTCCCGGGGCCGGCATCCACAAGAGGTGGGCGAGGCGCATTTTGGGTATCCGAGATTGGTTGAAGCAGCGACGAACGGTGGCGGTGCCTCCGGCGTCCGCCGACGATGGACGGGAGGATGCCGCCCCGGTCCCACAGGCTGGTCCCGCCGCCGGGGGGGCCGCGGAGATAGCGATCGAGGAGCGTGATATACAAAGGGCACTCGCGGCACTCGCGGAGGTCGAAGACCAGGTGTCACTCGCCCGAGTCGCCAGCACGGCCGTCCTGGTTGCGGTCCGGAAGACTGCGGTCGACCGGATGACCGATGATCAGATACTGGTCCGCATTGCTGGTACCGACCCCGATGCCGCCGTCCGCCAGCGCGCCGTCAAATGCATTGCCACTCCAGCGTTACTCGTCCGGGTCGCCGTGACCACCAGCGACATTGCGCTGGGGAAAACGGCCGTGCGCCGGCTGCATGCGGTGGACAAGCTTGGTGAAGTGGCGATGAGCGCGCGCCTCAGGGCCGTGGCGCAGCACGCCGTTGCCGCCATCGAGGCCCCGGAGCTGCTGAAGCACATCGCGATCGGCGCGCCGGATCTGAGCGTTGCGAAGACCGCGGTCAAGAAGCTCTCCGAGCAATGTATCCTGGCGCAAGTCGCCGAGTCGGGGGCCGACGAGATCATCTGCCGCACGGCGGTTAAGCAGTTGATTGATGAGTCTTTGCTGATCGGCGTTGTCCGACACAGCAGCGCGGTCGAAGTTCGGCGCCGGGCAGCCGCTAGGCTGAGTGATCAGGTGTCGCTGGCAGAGGTTGCCGCCATCGAACCGGACGTGGGCATACGCCGCGCGGTCGTTGAGCGGCTCGATGACGAGGCGGCTTTGTTCGCGGTGGCCACGAGAGACAGCGAGTCCGAGCTGCGCCTGTCCGCTGTCGGCAGGATCGCTGAACAGGCAACGCTGATTCGGCTCGCGACAGAGAGCCCTCACGACGACACCCGGCTTGCGGCGGTTCAGGGCTGCCACGATGGGGGCGTGTTGACCGGGATCGCAAAGAACGACGCCGACGCGCAGGTCCGGCGCGCCGCTGTGCACAGCGTGCGTAGTCGAGCCATGCTCACCGACATTGCCGAAAATGGCTGCTACGGAGACACCCGCGTCATCGCCGTGCGCAAACTCCGGGACCGGTCCCGCATGGAATCGATCGCAACGCAAGACGATGATCCGCGGGTGCGCGAGGCGGCGGTGTGTAAGCTCAAGGACCAGGAAGCGTTGTGTGCGATCGCCCATGTCGACCGGGACTGGCGTGTCCGGCGCGCCGCTGTCGAACGCATCCGGAACAGGGAAGAACTCTGCCAGCGCGCCAGAAACGATGACGATTGGCAGGTGCGGATGGCGGCGGTTGCCCGCATCGATGATCATGCAACACTGGTCAACCGGGCGAAGTGGGACAAGGCGTGGCAGGTACGCAAGGCCGCTCTCACGAAACTCGATGATCAGAAGGTCCTGGCCAACCGCGCAAAAAACGACGAGGATTGGGGAGTGCGCCGCGAGGCGGTTCAAAAACTGACAGATCAGGCGCTGCTAGCGAACCGTGCGCAGTACGATCAAGAGCCCCGGGTTCGCCGTGCGGCGGTGGCCCGGCTCGACAATGAGCGCGTATTAAACAAGATTGCCCGCGATGACCCGGACAGGTCGGTGCAAAACGATGCGGCCCAACGCCTGGACAGGGTGTGTCCTGAAACGGATGCTGCGCCGGTCAATAAGCAATTAACAGAGGAATAAAGCGACGAACGTGAAGGAGTCAGACCCCTGTGTGACGGGGTCTAACCCGCATATTGCACCAAGGGTTCCGGATGATGGCGAAGGGATCGGGCGGTAAGGCCGCCGCCCTGGTGTAATATGTGGGCTAAACGCGCTGCAGCTACGAACACCGCGGGCTGTGGCGCCACTGGGCATGACCGCTTCCTAACGAGGCCACTCGAACAACGGCCATTGCCGCCACGCTTCCCCTTCTGTATATCCGCTTTAGCGTAAAACCGCGTGAAGCTGACCTGGGGTTTGGGCACCAAAGCGACTGGGCGGGCAATAAAGTCCAGGGTTCCAGGACGATGTGTGCGTGCCGTCTAGATACGGTGCCTGGAGTGTGGTTGCTCCGGCGCATTCATGCGCCCGCGACATCATTTAATTCGTTCACGCTATAACGAACATTCCCCTGCTGGTTCAGGGCCAAGCGTTCGGTCGATAACGCCGGGCGGGGGCAGACGCAAATGTCCCTGAGCGTCTGAGTGCCGTACATCCATGCAGGGCAAAATACCGGCACAACCGCCCGAGCTTGCAATGTACGCGGGCACGCAGGAGCAGCGAGTTGATGATACACTTCACGACGGCGGTAGAAACAGCAGAGTCTGGTTCCGAATCACACCGGCAGTTCAACCGAAGTGTGTGATGTCTTTTCCATCAAGGAGTAACCTGATGAACAGACGATTAAACTTGGTCCATGCGATTGCTAGTATCTGTTTTCTAGCTCTGTACGGGCAGCATTCGAGCGCGGCCGATCCACCGCCCGGTGATTTGAAATTGTTGGACAGCTACACACACAAAAAACTGCAGGGTTTCGACAGCCTGCCTGGCGTGATTTCCAAGCCAGGCGGTTTACAAATCTACTACGAGATCGGCGCTATTCCAAAACCGGGCGCACCCCAATTCGGCAGCCAATTCACTGATAAAGCCAAGAACACGCCGGCGAAACAACGCCAATGGTATAAAGAGCAAATTATCGCCGGGCAGCCCGTTCACCTTGCCTACACGAACACTGGGGTATTAATCGCTTCATTCCCCAAAAGCGGCATCAACTTCAGAGTTGACGTTAAATCGGACGAAGACTTGGCCGAGGCCCTACTGACCATTCTTTCCTACCCTTCGGCAGCCAAGAACAAATGAGCTCGCGTCTTGTCCACCCTCGAGCTTAGTAGAATGACCGTGCGCCAGTTCATGGCTGGGTTCTGGCCCAGGGCACTCGTCCTGTGTACACAGTTGATGGCCGCTGACTTTGCATGGTCCGGGGAGATTCGTATTGCAGGCGGACCGCAGCGGACCGTTATGATTGAGTTGTTTACGTCGCAGGGATGTAACAGCTGTCCCCCGGCGGAGAGATACCTGAATACTTACGTCGATCATCCCAAGCTTTGGACGGCTTACGTCCCGGTGGCGTTTCATGTTGATTATTGGGATTACCTCGGATGGCGGGACCGTTTTGCCGATCCGCGGCATACCACTCGCCAGCGGCGCTACGCTGAACTTCGGCACCTGCGGACCGTGTATACCCCGGCGTTTGTCGTGAACGGCCGGACCTGGGGGCTTGGATTCCTGCGCGGGGAACCGCAGATTGAGGCTGAACACGTCGGCGTGCTCGAGCTTATGGTCAACGGGCAGCAGGTGTCCGCAACGTTTGAGCCGGATCGAACGGTCTCCGGAACCCTTGACTTCCATCTCGCCTTGTTGGGAATGAACCTGTCGACCCGGATCCTGGCCGGTGAGAACAAAGGCCGGGTCTCCCGTCACGAATTTGTCGCCGTGGGGCACAAGCAGACCCGTGGCACCGGACACCGATGGCGAGTCGGTCTACCGAAAATCAAGGTTACGCCTGCCGATCGGCTTGCGCTGGTGGCCTGGATCAGTGAGCCGGGCGATCCTACTCCCATACAAGCCGCAGGCGGCTATCTTCCCATCACTCTACTGCGTTAATCGTGGCCGCGCGCTCGCCCCCTGCGGCCGCACACCGCGGGCTAAAGGAACACGACCGCGTTACTCGCCGCCGGGTAAACTGCCGTTGAGCAACAGACCGGTTCAGGACAAAGTGTGAACGATGTGTTTAAAGAGATCTGCGCAGCTTGTGTTGCTGCGATATTCCAAGGTACACGATGTTTGACACTCTACGGATGACATTCGAGCGTGAGCGGATCCACGAGGTGTAGTTGCGTGCGCTGCGTTGTTTCTCGATTACACCAACAAGAATGTACGGATAGCGCTTACCGTCTCTGCCTTTGACGACCAAGATGCCCATGTCGCCGCACAGTCGCGAGGTGCTCCCCGTCTTGTTGTAAACCCAGGTTCCCTGAGGGACTTCGCGGGCACCGGTATAGATACGGTCCGGGCCCGGCAACCTCATTAGGCGCTTGATCTCCCGCGCTCCCGGGATTTCGGCATTCCACAGCGCGGCCAGAAATCGGCTGTAGTCGTTTGCCGAAGCCTTGTTGCGGTAGGTACGCCCGTTAGCTGGCATGTACTCCACAATGCGTGTCTCTTGAAATATTTCCGCATAGTGCTGCGTGAGTATCCGTTGCACTGCCGCAGGACCTCCGACTTGCCGGATGATCCAGTTTGTGGACCGGTTATTTGAATGTTGGATCATCCGCTCCATATTCCGCCGGCTCTTGCGGCCGTATTTGAACTTGCCCCTGCCGACTTGGTGAAAGAACGCCAAGGCGAAGAAGGGTTTAACCAGGCTGGCCGCCTGTAACTGCAGGTCTTCGTTGATGGAGACCAGCTGCTCACCGGTCGTGAAATCGTAGACCGACCACGCGGTCCGTTCATCGGGGGCGATTTTGCCCTTACGCCGAAGGTTTTCTATGTAGCGCGCAACGGCGGCTTCGAGATCCTTAATTTCAAGTTGCTGTTCGCGTGTGTGTCCGGTGGCGCGGAATGTCCGCGGGTTGGACACCTCACCTTTTTCGTTGACAAAGGTCCAGTCCATGGAGCCGATCGGTGCCGCGGCTTCCAGACCCCGGGAACGGAGCAGCTTGCTGTGGGCCCGGGCGGTTCTGCCGGCACCGGAGACATCTCCGCGCCGGTGATAGATGAGACCGAACAGCTTGCCTCCGCGTACCACCTTCAGTTTCTTAGTCACCCGTGGACCGAGCACGCGGGCCACCTGGTTGCGGTACGCATAGACCCGATCCAGCTTGTGGCTCCATAAGTAAGACACGTCATACTCGGGACCGGCGAACGCCGTCGCCGGCACGGACACCAGGATCACGCAAGCAACAGCGGAGATGAGGACTGCCGGACGCATATTAAGAAATTTTAGTCTCCCTGCCGGTTTTGGCCATGTAACCTCGCCATTTTACGGACATTTTGCCCGGAACCAAGCGCTTTGGCCGTATTATTCCCGGACCGGCCCGCTCTCCGACGCCTCCTCGCTTGATCGCTCACTTGTCTATGCGCCCATCGGCAATCAGAACCGCCTGCTGGTCCAGGTCCCGATAAGGATGGTGACGAAGGCGCTCGGCCCGCAGTTCGACGGCCAACCGCAACTTTGCCGACGGGTGACGGTGAGGGAAGTAGACCGCACAGTGCGGCGTCCGTAGGGGGAAGAACGTTGAGCACTGTTCTCAGCCGTGCCTGCTGCAGGGCCTTGACTGCGATAAACGTCGGCAGCAGGGCGATGCCTTGATCAGCAAGCGCCGCGTCTTTAATATTGAGCGCATCGCACAGTGACGGATTATCGAAATCCCCGAGCGTATTGGAGGGGGCACATGCTGCGGGTCAGAGCATCTGACGCACGCGGTCTGACCCGCCTGGACTGGCTGAGCAGCCGCCACACTTTCTCTTTCGGCCACTACTACGACCCCGATTGCATGGGGTTTGGACCGTTGCGGGTGATCAACGAGGACCGGGTTCAACCGGGCCGGGGCTTCGACACGCACGGCCATCAGGACATGGAGATAATTTCCATTGTCCTGGATGGCGCCCTCGAGCACAAAGACAGCCTCGGCAACGGCTCGATCATCCGCCCGGGCGAGATTCAGCGGATGTCGGCGGGCGCCGGTGTACGGCACAGCGAGTTCAACGCCTCACACTCGGAGCCCGTTCACTTCCTGCAGGTCTGGATTCTTCCGGAAATTGAAGGGCTGGCGCCAAGCTACGAGCAGATGGCGTTCGCCGAAGAAGAAAGGCGCGGGTGGCTGCGATTGGTGGGTTCCCGGGACGGTCGCGACGGTTCCATCACCATCCATCAGGATGTGGACCTTTACAGTACTTTGCTCGCTGACCGCCAATCGGTGGTCCATCGTTTGGCCGAGCGGCGCATGGCATGGGTACAGGTCGCCCTCGGTGCGGTGTCGGTAAACGGCCGGCAGCTTCATCCCGGCGACGGCCTGGCCATCGATGAACCCTGCACGATTGAAATTCACGGCGCCTCCGCTGCCGAACTTCTGCTGTTTGACATGGCTTAGCCTGCATATTGCACCAAGGCGGCGAAATAATGGTGTATCAAGTTGATTGTGTTCAATGATTCGGTCTTGGTTGATTCGTACAGTTTGTGCTTCTGCAATCGCCAATCCCGGCCCTGGCTCGATCTCGAACGCCTGCACTTGCGCTTCACTCAATCCATAGCTCGCTATGGGTTTCGTTCCAGCGCGGCGTACAGACGCCCGATCTCTTCGCCAGCTTCCAGGATCCTTAGTGCAATATGCAGGTTAGGCCCCAGCCACTATCGACGGTGAGTTCTTGAACACTGTGTTGATGGTGATGAAAACATGCGGTCCACCACCATGGTTCCACCGATTGCGCCAAGCAAACGAAGCTTGAACGGCCGACGTCATGCCGCCGGGTCTGGATCCGTCCGGCCTCAAACTCGCAGCGAACAGTCGCGTCAGAGCCTACTGCTCCCGGCTCGGCAACCCCGCCAAGGTGTCTTTGACCGCCTCTCGCAAGGCGGGGTCCTGTTCATCCTCCACGGCTTGTTGTAACAAGCGAATCGCCGTTGGTCCTCCGATTTGACCGAGAGCGTGCACCGCCTGCTCCCGTTGCGAGCTGTCCTTGCCGCGAAGCACAACGGCCAGTGCCGCGGCCGAGTCATCTCCACCTATGTCAGCCAATGCGTCAATCGCTGCCTCGCGCACCTTGCTGTCTTGGTCCATGAGCGCCTGGTTAAGGCCCCAGCCAGCCGACTTGCTTCGAATTCGTCCCAGCGCGTAGACCGCGTCCTCCCGCACCGAGGCGTCTTTATCGCTGAGGGCAACGGCTAAGGCCACGGCGGATTCGTCTCCACCGATGTCCGCAAAGGCATCGATAGCGGCCTCACGCACACTTATCTCCGTGTCCGTAACGGCTTGTCCGAGGATTTGCCCGGCTGTCTCACCGCCGATGTCGCCCAAAGCGTGAACCGCCTCCTCGCGCACCCGGGCCTGCTCGTCAGCCAGGGCCACTGCAAGCGCTACTGCCGCCTCGTCGCCGCCGAGGTTGGCGAGTTCGGAGACTGCTTTCAGGCGTACTTCCGGGTCGGCATCCGTCAAGGTAAGGCTTAACGCTGCGATTGTGTCGTCCCGCTCGAGCGCTGCCAAACCAATGGCGACTTCCAGAGTGCGCCCAACGTCTTCGTGCACCCCCACCGGTTTAAGCACGCCGCTCGTGGAAGCACGCTTGGCAGAGGTCTCTACCGCATCACCGTCATGTACTGAACCGGACCCCCAGGCTCTGGAGACGACCGACAGACGTCCGCTGTGTGCCCCACCCTTGTGTCCAGTGCCTGTCTCAGCTGGAACATACTGCAGGGTGAAATTCCAAGCGCGCAGAATACGGTCCATCGCCTTGTGCAGAGCGAGCCGCTCGAGTTCAATGGTAATGCGTTCATCCAGGGGTTCGTGCAAAATTAAGACGAGATCGCCTTGCCGGGCAATCTCGGTGACTAAATCCTTAACGGACACGTCTCTCGCCCGCACCGTCACGACACCATCATCAATCCTGACATACAACGATCCCCATGTGCCCTGCGTCATTACCGGAGCGTCCCCCAGGATCTGCTGGGCGTTACCGCCATTAATAAGCAGCATGAGAGCGCCCACTAGAAAAGCCAGCCGTGCTGCTTGCAGCAATGAAACCCGACTATTTAGCGGCCGTTTGTCGCGGTTGTCCCAGATACGCATCAGCTCCACACCGAGCGTGGACTCCGTTCGCCCGGCCGGGGGCCGGTGTGCGAACGGAGTCCATGAATCACAGGTCATAGTTTGTCGCGGCTACAGCAATTCAAAGCAGCTTTCAGCCGCCGTCTGGTTGTAACTTTCCTCGCGCACGAGCACCTCGAACTTTATCTCATCGCCCAGAGCGAGGATTTCCGACGGAACCTGAAACGACGTTGCCGAGGGCGGCAGGATGGTGCTGGACTTGTACGGTGTTTCGTCAATCTCGACGACGACCTCGTAGTTGATGACCTGGATCGGCACTCCCGACGTGCCCAGGTCGGGGTGCGACATGGTGACGGGGTCCCAGCTGATGGTGACTGGCGGGCTGACCACCGGAAGAACCGCGTCACAATCCTCCGCCGCGGTCTGGCCATTTACCTCCGGTTCAGGCGGCGCGGGCATGACGTGGGTGAGCTGCACCTCGCTCTCCAGCTCCCCACCTTCGATCGTTTTGCCCTCGATTTCATACGTGCCTTCCGGGAAGCGACGGAAAAATTGCTCGGGCGTCAGGGTCAACTCCTCCGGATCGTCACTCTCAAAAGGCGGTTCCGCGCTCTCGAAAAAGATCTCGGTGAGGCCCTGCCTGCGCAAACGCCCCTTGACAGTAATATCGAGAATCTCCCGTTCCTTTGTGTCTTCGATCTCGAGCTTCTTCCAGGCGTCGCCATCGATCAAAGCGTGAATGCCCAAATCTCCATCGGTGTCATTGAGTTCGAAGAAAAGGTTCGCTACGGGGAAGGGTTCCTCGGCGAAACTTGACGGGGAAGCCGCCCCCAAGATAATAGCACCCACCGCCACTGCCAAGGTGGGCAACAAACCTGTGTGCCTGTTCATTCGAATTGCTCCTGTTCGTTGTGAGTGTTGAGGAGAACACAACCGAGTACACCTGTACTGATTGATCTACACTTCATAGCCCAGTCTCCTGATTCAGATTGTGTGCAAGACAAAAAGGCTTCGGGCCTTGATCTTGATCACTTTCTCGACCCCACTGCAGCACGAGGCTGTGGCGGGATCGAGGTCTCACAGGCTACGCAGCCAAGCTGAGCGCAAGATTATCTGAACATGACCATTTGCTTGTTGATATATGATCATTTGGCAAGGTGGGGGCAAAACACAACTTGGGTCGTAGACAAGCCCCGGCTTGGTCTTCTAAAGTGAAGCCTCAGAAAGCGGACGCTGTACTATCCTACGGACGGTGTTCGACCGGCGAGTCAGGACGCACGCTTTGCAGGTGTGTTGTAAAGATGGATGCGGGTAGTGAGTTATCAGCGCCCGGTATTTGGTGGATGTATGAATAGACAATGTGCCAACTGACCATGCGTCTACTATTCATTGAAGATGACCTCAAGATCGCCGCTTTCGTCAGCAAAGGGCTGAAGGAGTCCGGTTTCGTTGTTGAACACACCAGCGATGGAAAGGCCGGGCTGCAGATGGCTCTAAGCTCGTCTTACGATGCAGCCGTGATCGACATCATGTTGCCCGGATTGGACGGTCTCGCGATCATCGACGAGTTGCGGACAAGGCGGATCAAGCTGCCGGTTATCATCCTGAGTGCCAGGCGGTCTGTTGATGAACGCATAGAGGGACTTCAAGCAGGTGGGGATGACTACCTCACAAAACCGTTTGCGTTCTCCGAGCTGCTGGCTCGAATTCAGGCCTTGATTCGTCGTGCGACCGATACACCCGAGACCACGGGAATCACCATCGGCGATCTCTCCATCAATCTACTTGCACGCTCGGTCACAAGGGCGGACAAAACGATCAAACTGCAACCTCGGGAGTTTTCGTTGCTCGAATATCTCGCACGTAATGCCGGGCGTGTGGTGTCCAAAACGATGATCATGGAGCATGTCTGGGATTACAACTTTGACCCTCAAACGAATGTCGTGGAGTCGCGGATATCAAGGCTGCGCGACAAGATCGACAAGGGATTCGATGCACCCTTGATTCATACTGTGCGCGGGATGGGTTATGTTCTTAAAGAAACTCAGTAATCTGCGACATACGCTCGCACTGCGTCTCACGATCTGGTACGCCGGTATCTTCGCTGTCTCGTCTATCCTCGCTTTTACGCTGGTCTACGCATTAATAGTTTCGGTGGTACAAGGGCGAACCGATGAAGATTTGGAGGAGGACATCGAAGAGTTTACCTCTTTTATGCAGTCAGGGGGGCTCGACCGCGTCAAGACGGAGATCGCAGTCGAGACCCAGGGCGAAGAGGCAAGTCAGGTATTCTTCCGCCTCTGGTCGACCGAAGGCCGCGAACTCATGAGATCAGACCTCTCGTCGTGGTCGGGCCTGGCCGAGCCGCGCGACATCCTGGCTAAAGTCGACGACGCTGATGAACCGGTATTGCAGACCCAGACGCTGCCACAGCAAGAACACAGTGTACGGTCAGTCTATGGCGCGATCGCGCCTGGTGTTGTGCTGCAGATTGGCGAGTCACTAGAAGACGATGAGGAATTCATCGAGGACCTGCTCAAAGGGTTTGTCGTTGCACTCACGGCCGTCATCCTACTCGGCGGTCCAATTGGATGGTTCATGGCCAGACGCGCTCTGCGCGGTGTGCAGGAGATCACACACGCGGCCACAGAGATTGCCGACGGTGCACTGGACCGGCGTGTGGCAGTTCGATCCCAGAGCGACGAACTCGATACTTTGGCGCAAACGTTCAATACAATGCTTGACCGCATTCAAGCGCTAATCATCGGCATGCGTGAGATGACTGACAATTTGGCGCACGACCTCAGAAGCCCACTCGGGCGCATTCGTGCGTCCGCCGAAGTGACGTTGACCAGTGGTGGATCCAAGACGGAATCGGAGGCCATGGCAGCTACAACAACCGAGGAATGCGACCGGCTCCTGGAGATGATCAATACCACGCTGGATATAGCCGAGGCGGAATCTGGTGCGGCTAAACTCAAGCGAGTTGATATTGATCTGACCGACCTCATCAGCGACGCGGTGGATCTATTTCAGCCCATCGCCGACGACAAACAGGTTGCAATAAACACTGATTTGCCTGAGCACTGTCACATTCACGGCGACCGGCAACGGATTCAACGGGTGGTTGCTAATCTTCTGGATAACGCGTTGAAGTACGTGCCAACCGGCGGGCGTGTGACGACTAAGCTTGCCGATGAGGGTATGGAGGTCAAGCTATCGATCATGGATACGGGTATCGGCATATCGGCCGAGGAGTGTGCCCGCATCTTCGAACGTTTCTACCGTTGCGATCGCAGCCGCTCTGAACAGGGAAACGGCTTGGGTTTGAGCTTGGCGCTGGCGTTTGTCCGGGCCCACGGTGGCGACATCGCGGTAAAGAGCAACCCGGGGCAGGGCAGCACGTTTACCGCTGTGTTGCCCCGACCACAACACGCCTGAAAATTTCAATAGCAAACGGGTGGACTCGATTGATCCGAACATCGCTGCCTGAGCGGAGCTGCGGCAATGACGTCAGGCGCCACTGGCGCACACGCGGTCTCACGCGGCGCGCGTATCTCGGCGCGTTCGGCAGCCTGTACCTAATGCTGTCCAGTTACGCTGCCGGGACCTTCGCCGGTGAGACGACCAGCCGTACACCCGCGTCTGGGCCGGATCCACTGGTTGTGACCAGAGCCGCAGAAGACGAGGCCGCGAGCAATGATCGCGGTCAACACAATATACGCGATGAAGGAGAGCCAATTGGTGGCTTCGATGAGGAGGACGTAGAACCGTTTGAAGGGCGTTTCAGGTTCAACGGAGAATTTGAAGCTTCTCGTAACGAAATTGAAAACCTCAGCCTCGGCGAACGCGCGCGGGACGACGAGCAGGTCACCGAGCTGGAAATTCAAGCGGCGTTTTCATACCGACCCAGCGAACGTTTATCTGTGTTTGCTGAGATCAAGCTCATTGGCGAGGACGAAGCTCCCGCCGATGAAACGCCGCGAACCTCTCAGGGAGAGTTGGAGCGGGGTGAGACTTGGGTGTATCTGAAACGTGTTTTCGACAGCCCCTACTCGGTAAAGATTGGACGCCAGAACTTCGTCGAACCGAGGCGCTGGTGGTGGGACGATGATCTCGACGCCGTGCGCGTCTATTATGCACGTGAAGCGTGGCGCCTCTACGCCGGCATCGCCGAAGAACTCGCACGCACATCGTCTCGCGATGATTTCGTAGATCCCGATCAAGACGACGTGCTACGCCTTATTGCGCAGGGAAACTGGGAAATATCAGAGAGTTTAAATCTCACCGCCTTCTATTTGCGCCAACGGGACAATTCCGGACATCCGCCTGTGGAGAGTGTTATCGAGACGGAGCGTGAGGATAAAAGCGATGCCGATCTGGACTGGCTTGGAGTGCGTGCAACGGGCGAGTTGAGTTTGCCGGGAGATCATACGCTGAACTATTGGTTGGATTTGGCGTTCGTAGACGGTGACGAGCTACTGATCGATTTCGAAGAAGATGCCCCGCACCTGAGTCTTATCGCCTCTGAAGAGACGAGGAAGGTAGAAGGTTGGGGCTTTGATCTGGGTGCAAGCTGGGCGCTCGCATTACCCGGAGAGCCGACATTGAGGCTGAACTACGCGGTAGGGTCCGGCGACGATAATCTCGACGACGACACCGACCGCAGCTTTCGCCAAACCGGCCTTCAGGACCCGGATGAGGAATTCCGTTTTTACGGAGAGCTCCTCCGGCCCGAGTTGTCAAACCTCCGCGTGGCAACGCTGACATTGGGGCTTCCAATCCACGGGGAGAGCCGCCTGGCGCTCGGTTACCATCGCTTTCGTCAGGTGGATGCGGCGCCATTTTTACGCGAGACGCGCCTGGACGCAGAACCAGCCGGAGCAAGCCGAGACATTGGACGCGAGATAAGCCTCGTGATCGAGCTTCGTGAATGGGAAAACCTGGAAATCGATGTCGCCGCCGCGACCTTCAAATCAGGAGACGCGTTCGGTACGGCTGCGGACGAAAGATCGAACAGTGTATTTGTTCAGCTGACGTACGAATTCTAAATCCGTCAGTCATGGAAAATGCGACGGGCCGATAGGCGGCGGTCAGCCGATGACAACCGCTGTCGATGTTTATTTTTTTATCACTTCGTCGATGATGTCGTGGACCTCTTTTTCAAGCATTTCGGAGGGCGTCACGATGATCTCCCGGTCTGCAATGTTGACCGCGAAGCGCTCGACCGATGCACTGCGCTGATACGCCTCGCGCAGATGTCCGGTGATGCGTTCCAAACGAATCGGATTTACCCCGTGATCTTCGACCAATGTCTTGAAATTGCTGGTACGGCCGTCGTGTATCCAGGCGAGTCCGAACTTCTTCGGTGGTTTGCCGATGAATACGTACGCGGCGTGTTCCGAGGGCACGACCTCTAACCGCTCCGGGGTCTCCGCCATAAGCGCCTCAAGTTGGTCTGTCACTTCCTGCAAACGGGCACTTGCGTAACTGTCTGAAGGGAGCGGCGTGTGGCTTTCACTGCCGCCGAACAAACCACTCAATATACCCATGTCCTCACCTCGTGTAATGTTCTTGGATTGGGTCACTTACTGAAACATGTACTCGCCGATCTGTCAAATCCGCTTGCCGTGGTCTGGAAGCGACACGGACCCAACCTGGGGCTGGGAAAGCCGGCCGTTGCCCTCGAGCCGCGAGCTGGCACGGCAGCTTGTTATCGCCCGCAATACCATCGTACTTGCTTATCAGTCGCATGTAGACGAGGGGTTCCCGCTGGCCAGGGAGCGGATCGGTATTCATCCGCGAGGTACGGGCGTTGCGGCGGCTCATGGTGTGGCAGTCACCGGCAAATAATCAGCGCATCATCGCTCTGTTTCTGTCTCTCGGACACTACGACTCCCTGAACCATCGATTGAGCCGGACTTACCGGGCGCGGTGGCGGCTGATGGGCGAGTCGCTTGCCGAGTATTTGCCGGATTCGTTGCATGTGCCGAGCTTCGGCGGGACGTCCTACTGGGTAAAGAGTCCGGAAAGTCTCGACACCCAGGAACTGTACCGGCAAGCCGCGTCGCAGGGCATCTTGTTCGAACCGAGCGACGTATTTTTTGTCGGGCGAACCGCGCCGCGAAACTACATCCGGCTGGGTTTCTCCTCGATACCGACAGACCGCATCGAGCCGGGCGTGCGCACGCTGGCCCGACCTAGCCCGGATATTGCACCAAGGGTCTCGGATGATGGCGAAAAGATCGGACGATTGAGAGCAGCGCCGGAACAAAAACCATAGCGAGGGCGGCCAGCCGAATATCTATTCCGCCGGCAGTGGTACGATGAACGTGGGGATGCGTGAGCTATTCAAAACGCTTTTTGCAACACTACCGAGAAACGTGCGCATCAATCCCTTTTCGTGGGTGCCCATGACAATCATGTCGCATTCGAGCTCTCCGGCTTTTCTCAAAATCTCTTCCACGGGGAAAGATTCGCACACGTCTACGGAGGCAATCTGATCTTTCACCATCAGGTTCTCCGGTTCGACTTGTTCCCAGAATTCCCGCAGCCGCCGCGTCAGGATTTCTCGCGCTTTGTCCACCCGTTCGTACAAGATCCGCTCGCGCTCACGTTCCTCGAGCACGTAGGACTGCAGGGTGATCTTGGCGTCATTGGACAGCTTCTCCACAACGTGGAGGATGTGGATACGGGCGCCGGTTTTTTTTGCCAGTAAAACTGCATAGCGGAATGCGTGCACCGCGTTATCCGACAGATCGGTGGCATAGAGAATACTTCGAATGTCAGGTAACATATCGAGACCACTCCCGTTAATGTTGGTCAACTGCCGCGCGCAGCTAATATCCGATCATGCTGGGCAACCACAGCGATATTTGTGGGAAATAGGCAATGATGAAGATCGCAATGACCGAAGTGATTGCAAAAGGTATTGCTTTGACGGAGATGTCCTCGATTGTCGCGCCGCCGATTCCGGAAGCCACGAAGAGATTCTCTCCCAGAGGCGGCGTCTGAAAACCAACGGCCAGTGTGGCCACCATGACGACGCCGAAATGCACCGGATCCACGCCCAGGCTGTACATGATCGGCAGCAATACCGGCGTCAAGATCATGATCGTCGCCAACGTCTCCATGAACATGCCGACAAAGAGCAGGAAGGCGATGATCAAGGCCCAGATGACGTACATGTTCTCGGTGAGATTCAGCAGGCCGGCTGCAACGATGGCGGGAATCTGATTTTCCACCAGCAGCCGGCCGAACACCGTCGCCGTAAACAGGATCAGTAGGACGCGTCCGGAGATCCAGGTCGTGGTCTCCAGCGTATGGAAGGCGTCCTTCAGCTTGAGTTCCCGGTGCACGAACACACCGACGAACAGAGTGTAAAAAATCGCGACTATGGCCGACTCGGTGGGGGTAAAGAATCCGCTGTAGATACCGCCCAGGATGATCAGCGGCGCCAGAATGGACCAGAATCCCTCTTTGAGGCTCTTTTTCATGTCCGCGAAAGACCAGCTCTCGGTGATGCCCCGATATCCGCGTTTTTTGCACCGCAAGTAATTCATGATGAGCACGCTGGTGGCAATCAGGAATGCCGGCAAAAACCCCGCGATGAACAGCTTGGGGATGGACAAGGTTTGAAATTCGCCGAACTTGGCGACCGCCTCGGGGGGCGGTTGCAGTCCCAGTCCCGATATGCCGAAGATGACCATCGGGATCGAAGGTGGGATCACCACTCCCAGGCCACCCGACGAGGCGGTGATTGCGGAGGCGTAACCACGGTCGTACCCGCGGTTGACCATGGCCGGGATCATGAGCATGCCTACCGCGGCGGTGGTGGCCGGCCCCGAACCCGAAATGGCCCCGAAGAAGATGCACGCGAAAACCGTTGCAGCCCCGAGCCCGCCGGTGACCGGACCGGCGAAGGTCTCTGCAATGTTGACCAGCCGTTTGGAGACGCCGGCGGCTTCCATCAGCGCGCCGGCCAGGATGAAGGCCGGCAATGCCATCAATGGGAACGAGCCGACAGAGGTAAACGCAATCTGGACGAACTTGATCGGGTTTTCGTCCAGATAGAGAAAGGCCGCCAGGGCGGACACCCCGAGGGAGACCGTTATCGGTGCGCCGATCAGCAGCAGGAACAAAAATGCGCCAAAAAGTAACCAGACTACAGTTGTTTCCATGGTGCCCCCGGACTACCGCTGATCTTTGTCTGTTGCGGTAGGACCTCCCGGGTGCTCACCATCCAGGAGATGATCCGCCATGTGTTCCATCTCTGCCGAATCCGGATCGCGAATATCGATGCCTTTGACCAGTTTGTAGTAGTTCACCTGTACGATCCGGATGGACATGATTGCGAAGGCAAGGGGCAGAATCATGTACACGTATTTCATGGGCACTCCCAGGGTCTGCGACTTCCAGAACAGATTCATCTTGTTGAAAACAAAGTCGTAGCTGAGATATACGAAATACAGATTGAAGCCGAGCCATATCAGGTCGGCAAACGCTTCACTTACGGTGGCGACGGACTTCGGGAACGGCTTGAACTGAAAGGTCACTCGGTTGTGGGCGGCCATTTTCGCAGCGTGGCTGGCGCCGAAGAAAGCGAACCAGACAAACAGGTAGGTGGCCAGTTCTTCACCCCAGGGAATTGAGTACTTGAAGAACTCCCGGGAGAGGATTTGAACGAACAGCAGCGTCACGAAGAACGCCAGCAGGGCGCGACAAATATAGCCTTCGATATTGTTGAAGATATTCGCCAGTATCCGAGATGCAGTCATGACGACCTCCTGCGGTCGCGTTGCGCACCCTGCCCGAGTCTTTCGGGCAGGGTGCGCCCGCTCACAACCGGCTGATTGAACTATCCGGCAGTCCTGTAATCAACCTCGACCAAGGAGTTTTAGGACCCGGTCGAGCTTGTCCTTTCCCCCGATGCTGTCGTAGTACTTCGGCCACACCTCTTTGGTCGCCTTCTCGATCCACGCTTTTTCCTTGTCGGCGGGATCGCTGATCTCCATGCCTTTCTCTGACAATTCCTTGCGGATGGAGTCCTCGGTCTCGGCCAGATACTTGGCGCTGTGCTTCGTGGCCTCGAGGCCGGCGTCAAGTATGGCCTGCTTCACGTCATCGGACTGACTCTGAAACACCGATTCACTGATTATGAGGGGTTCCAGGGAAAAGATATAACGGATGTTGGTGATGTATTTCTGCACCTCATAGAACTTCATCGCGTGGACAGTGATGTAGGGGTTGTCCTGCCCGTCAACAACCTTTTGTTGTAAAGCGGTGAAGGTTTCGGACCACGCCATGGGCGTTGGGTTGATGCCCCAGGACTGATAGGTCGCGATCATGATTTCATTCTTGGGCACCCGGACGATCACCCCCTTGAGATCTTCGGGGGTCTTGATCGGCTTCTTCGAATTCGTCAGCACCCGGAAACCGGAGTAGGCCCAGCCGATTATACGTACACCCGCGTCGCGCAGCGTATTGTCAGTAAGTTCCTTGCCCACATCGCCCTGGGTCAACATGACGGCTTCATCCAGACTTTGAATCACATACGGAAGGGTAAAAGTACCCACCGTGGGTGAAAACGGGGTGATGTTATTGATGGCCAGTACGGAAAAATCCAGCGTCCCGATCGAAGCGTCGTTAACAGTGTCCTGCTCGCTGCCGAGTTGACCGTTGGGAAACATCTTGATGTCGTGCTTACCGCCAGTCTTCGCCTTGAACAACTCCACGAACTTTGTTCCCAGCTCCCACTGGGTGCCGCCTTGGGCGTCACCCAGCGCCATTTTGAAATTCTTGGCGTAGGCGGCGGGGCTCGAGAACAACATTGCCGCGCCCGCGATGACCAGCAGTCTTAGAATCTTCTGTTGCAGTTGCATACCTATCTCCTCTGATGAGTCTCTGCCGCATCCCATCATCTCCATAGTGAGTGACTCGACTTTCCCTGTAAAGACCATGGGAATTGACGTCTGCAGTATACTTATTGATCTCCCTGGTGGAACACAATCCCCCACTTTGTGATTAAAATCAACTGTGGCCCGTTTTCCGCGTTCATTAACCCGCTGCGTGGTCTGCCACCCGGTTGCATTTCCCGTTGCTGAACGGCGGAGCCGGAGTTGCGCATCCGGCCTTGGCGCTCAGACATAATCTTTGTACTTGTCGAGATGGCGCACGGGCGTCGACAGCGCGTCGCGGCGGAACGGATCGCCCGGCTCCCGGGCGACCGATACCTCGGTCATGGTTGTCTTGCCTCGTTTCTGCACTTCGCAGTCCTGTTTGAGGGCGTGGCCCACGTCGCCGAGCTGATCGACGGTAACGCCTTCGGCCCTCATCTCCCGGGCAATCCCCGCAAAGCTCGGATTCTCCAGGTTTGAACCGACATCGTCATACACCGCTGTGAGCCTGCGACTGTACGACCGTGACCGCGATGACACGGAATACGTCTTCCGCCGAACAGCCCCGCGACAGGTCGTTGACCGGTTGTTTCAAGCCCTGAAGGATCGGCCCGATGGCGTCCGCCTGGCCGATGCGCTCTGCCAGTTTGTAGGCGATGTTGCCGGATTCGATATTGGGAAAGATCAGGATGTTGGCGCGCTCGTCGAATTCCAGGTCCGGCGCCTTCTTGGCGAGAATCTCCGGCACGATCGCCGCATCCAGCTGGATGTCCCCGACAATATGCAGATCCGGCCGGGCATCGAGGGCTAGACGGGTGGCGGTGACCACTTTGTCCACGAACGGGTGCTCGGCGCTGCGGTTGGTGGAAAACGACAGCATCGCAATATGTGGCTCGACCTTGAGAAGGTGCCGTGCGCTGTCGGCGGAAGCCACCGCTATCTGCGCAAGTTGTTCGGCGTCTGGTTCGATGTTCAGCCCGCAGTCCGCGAATATCAGCGCGCCTTTCAGGGAGTGAAAAGGCTGGCACAGCATCATGATGAAAAAGCTCGACACCAAATCATAGTTTTCGTTCTTCCCCACCAGTTGTAAGGCCGTGCGCACGACATCCGCGGTCGTGTACTCTGCGCCCGCAACGCATCCATCGGCGTCGCCGGCGTGCACCATCAGATTGGCGTACCACAGAGGATCGAGCGCCTGCTCCGACGCCTCTTCGAAAGTCATGCCCTTCTTGGCGCGAAGCGAATACAGTGTGTTGACGTAGTCGGAGAGACGTCCGGATGCCGCGGGGTCCCGGATCTCGAGTTTGTCCACGGGCACGCCGTTGTCTTGAGCGATACGTGTCACCGAATCTGGGTTGCCGATCAGCACGACCTCGGCAACGCCTTCGTCAACGGCCTTCGCGGAGGCTTCGACAATGCGCGGATCCCCGCTTTCCGGCAGCACAATGCGCCGGGGATCGGAGCGCGCGCGGTCAAGCAGTGCGTAGAACGGTTTCATCGGCTATCTCCAGGACAGCGCCCCCGGGACACGCCGAACCTCCCCGGAGGCTGGATTGAATGAGGAGCCGCACGTGATCAACACGGCGCAATATGCGGGCTAGACATAGTCCTTGTACTTTTCCAGATGCCGCACGGGTTTGGACAGCGCGTCGCGGCGGAACGGATCGCCGAGTTCGCGGGTCACCATGACCTCGACGATGGTGGTCTTGCCGTCCTTCTGTGCCGCGCAGCTCTGCTTCAAAGCGTCGCCCACGTCGCCGAGCTGATCGATGGTCACGCCCTCGGCGCCCATGGACCGCGCCACCGCGGCAAAGCTGGGATTGTCCAGGTTGGAGCCGACAAACCGGCGGCTGTAAAAATCCACCTGGTTCTTCTTCTCCGCGCCCCACTGCTTGTTGTGGAACACCACCGCGGTCACCGGAATATTCTCGCGTACGCAGGTCAGGATCTCGCCGAAGCTCATCGCCCAGGCCCCGTCGCCGACGTAGGCCACCGCCGGCCGGTCCGGCGCCGCCAGCTTGGCGCCGATGATCGCCGGAAACGCGTAGCCGCAGTTGCCGAAGCTCATCGCCGCAAACATGCTCCGCGGCTGCTCGAAGCGCAGATAGCTGTTCGACACCGAGCAGATGTTGCCGATGTCCGTGGACACCATGGCGTCCGCAGGCATCGCTTTTTCCAACTCGCGCAGCATCTGCCGCGGATGCATTTCCTTGGCGTCCTTGATCATGTCCAGGCTGTACGGATCGGTTTCGTGATGCCAGGCGTCGAGCTCCGCTTCCCACGCGGACTTCTCGGTGCGGATCGTCTCGGCGCGCTGCTCGCGGTTGGCGGCGCAGGCCAGTTCCTCGCCTTTGAGCCGTGTGGTCAGGGCCTCGGCGGCCGCCCCGGCGTCGCCGCACACGCCCACCGAGATCTTCTTTACCAGGCCCAGCATCTTGGCGTCGCTGTCGACCTGGATGATCTTCGCATTCTCCGGCCAGTACTCCAGGCCGTGCTGGGGCAGGGTTCCGAACGGACCCAGGCGTGTGCCCAGCGCCAGCACCACGTCCGCCTGGCGGATCAGCTTCATGCCGGCCTTGGAACCCTGATAGCCCAGCGGCCCGCACCACAGCGGGTGGCTCGCCGGAAACGCATCGTTGTGCAGATAACTGGTGACCACCGGCGCGCCGAGCTGTTCCGCCAGCGCCACCGCGGCCGGCACGCCCTCGGCGAGGATCACCCCGCCGCCGGACACGATCACCGGAAACTTCGCCGACGCCAAGAGCTTGGCCGCCTGGTCCAGGCTATCGTTGCCGCCGGGCCCGCGCTCCACGCGCATCGGCTCGGGAATCTCGTATTCGTGGTCGCCGTAGAACAGATCCCGCGGGATGTTGAGCTGGGCCGGTCCCAGGTCCAGCATCGCCCGGTCGAAGCAGCGGCCGGTGATCTCGGCCATGCGCTTGGCGTTGTTCACGTGGCCTTGAAACTTGGTGATGGTCTCGAAAAACGGCAACTGCTGGGCCTCCTGAAAGCCCCCCAGCCACTGGGTCATGGTCCCGGTTTCCGGCGTGATCACCACTACCGGCGAATGCGCCCAGTAGGCCGCCGCGATGGCGGTGACGAAATTGGTGATGCCGGGCCCGTTCTGGGCCATGCACACCCCGTGACGGCCGCTCACCCGTGCGTAACCGTCGGCCATATGGCCGCCGCCCTGCTCGTGCACCACGGGCACATAGCGGATGCCCGCGGCCGGAAAGATGTCCAGTGCGTCCATGCACGCCGAGCCGACGATACCGAACACATCGGTGACGCCGTTGGCCGCCAGGGTTTCCACAAACGCCTCCGAGGGCGTCATCAGGCGCCTGCCGGTCACTGCGGCTCGCTTCGGGAGAGAGTGTGTCATGAGAATACTCCTTTGGTTGAAAATCAAGAAAGTTGACTGCGCTTTGCGTGCACCGCTCAAAGCGGGCTAAATCACCTCGTCGCGCAAGTAGTACCATTGATACAGCATGCGCTGGCCCAGTCGTCTGAACGGCGCGAGCAGGTGACCCGGCAGGGGCGAGGTAAAGATGGGAAGATCGAGCTCCCGTCCTTTTCCGGCTATCTTCTGGGCCAATCTCCGTCCGGCCTGTGCGGAATACATGACGCCGTTGCCGCCGTAACCGATCGCGTAGTAGACGGTCTGCGACGGGTCCGGTTGAAAGATGCGCGGCATCATGTCGTGACTGACATCCACCCAGCCCCACCAGGAGTAATCGACATCGATATCTTGCAGGGCCGGGAACTTTCGGTACAAATCCTCGAGCAGGCGCCGCAAGTGTTTGGGGTTTTCGGCATCCGCCCCGGTAATGGCGCTGCGGCTGCCGATCTGCACCCGGTCATCGGGTAGTTTACGATAGTAATGGCGCAAGGTACGCGTGTCGGTGAGCACGAGATGGGTTTTGAAGTTACACGCCGTTTTTTCCTCCTGGGTCATTGGCCGCGTCACGATGGAGTTTGACAGAATCGGCATGATGCGGCGCTTCACCCTCGGGTGCAGGCCGGGTGGTGTGTAGCCGCCGGTGGCGATTGCCACCGCACGCGCCCGCACCGTTCCGCCAGGCGTGCCCAGATAATGCACTCCGTTGTGGGTTTCCCAACCCATCACCGGGCTGGATGGGTGCACGGTGGCCCCGAGTTCCCGCGCCAGGCTCAAGTAGCCGAACGCCATTTTTCCGGCGTGTACGCCGATGCCATCGGGTTCAAGCATCGCCCCTGACGCCTCGGCGTCGTGCACGTACTCGCGCCGCAGTGTCTCGGCGTCCAGTAGTTCAGCTTTGTAATTGAAGGTCTCATTCAGCAGTTTGCATTCCGCCTTCAGCATGTTCATGGCCCTGGGGCGGTGGGCGATGTAAAGGTGTCCACCCCGCTGGGGTTCGCAATCGAACCTGCCGGAAAGGATCAGGTCCCTAAAGACGTCGAAGGCCTCGGTGACCTCCGCGTGCATCTTCCTTGCGGTCTCTAAGCCCCAGCGTTTGATCCATTGAGATCTTTTAAGCCGGCCGGAGGAGATCTGCGCTTGACCGCCATTGCGTGTGCTGCAGCCCCAGCTGACGCAGTTGGCTTCCAGCACCGTCGTCTTGATGCCGTGTTCCTGGGCCAGAAAGATGGCGCAGGCCAGGCCCGTGTAGCCGGAGCCGATGACCACAACGTCCGTGTCGAGGTCTCCGGTAATCGGCCCGTCGTCCGGCGGCGGCGTCCCCGCCGTTGCGATCCAGTACGTTGGCGCATAGTCGCGGTTGTGGCCCGGCCCAGCGTCTACCAGAGGATCGTAACGCGGATCGTAACTGTTCAGCGTTGCACTGGGTGTTTTTTGTTGAGCATTTGTCATATGCGTACTCGTACCATTAGATGTCAAGCATCTCCCTGTATATCCTCACTTTACGGTAATTACCGGGCATTGCGACAAGATGTTGACCCTGTGCGCCACGCTCCCGATGACCACGTCTTGAAGTCCGCTTAGGCCGCGGGTACCCATGGCAATTAGATCAACCGCTTCGTTATTCGCGTGATCTGTAATTGCACGAGCAGGTTCGCCTTCCGCAACAGCCGTTTCCATGGATTTGAGACTCCGGTCCCGCACGCGTGCCTCGCATTCGGCAAAGATCTTTTCGGCCACCTCTGTTCCCAGGGTCTTGAATATCTGCTCGGCTTTTTCAACCGCAAGTCCTTCAAAATATGGGGGTATGGCGTGTTTCACAATGACGTGTAAGACCAGCAACGAGGCGCCGTACTTCTCCGCGAGATCCGCGGCGACGTCGAGGGCCTTGTAAGCGTGTTCCGAGCCGTCCACCGCAACCAAGATCTTGCCAAACATCGGATTCCTCCTTTATACGTATCGGTGGCAGATCGCCATACTCATACAGTACGAGCTTTTGCACCGTCAACGATCGTCTTGCAATGTTTCAACTCAGCTCCGCGACGATATCGACCAGCTTCAATCTTTGGATCTTGCCTGAGGGGCCTTTGGGCAAATCCTTTAATACGTAGATTGCCTTTGGCGCCTTGAATTTGCCCAGGTTTTCGACACAGAACGCCTGCAGTTCATCCGAAGAACAGATCTCGCCGGATTTGAACGCCACGCACGCCATGACCTCCTCGCCGTAGTTATTGTCCGGCATTCCGAATGCCGCCGCCTCAAGTATCGCCGGGTGTTTATAAAGCACATCGTCGATTTCCCGGGGCGCGATGTTTTCTCCGCCTTTGATAATGAGTTCCTTAATGCGCCCGGTAATGAAGTAGAAACCGTCCTCATCCCGGTACGCGATGTCGCCGGTGTGGAACCATCCGTCCGCGTCGATCGCGGTCCGGGTGGCCTCCGGATTCTTGTAGTAACCCTTCATCACGTTGTCGCCCTGAATGAGAAGTTCGCCCTTCACACCGTCTATGGCGTCTTCACCCTGTTCATTGACGATCTTTGCCCGGTTGCCGTAGGGCCGGCCCGGTGAACCGTATTTCGATTTTTCGGGGGGCAGCGGATTGGAGAGTATCTGGGCCGCGGTCTCCGTTAAACCCATCGTTTCCACCACGCGAATGCCGAACCGATCTTCGAAGGCGCGGTGAATTGCCGGGGGCAGGGCTGATGAGGCGGAACGGCCGAATCGCACACGGCTCCCAATCTTCCGGTAATTGTGGTCCTGTGCCTCCCGTTCGTCGTGCTCAAGCAGATAGGAAATGATCGTTGGGACGACGCTGAACCACGTGCATTCGTAGTCCGATGTCCAGCGCCAGAACTGTTTGGCACTGAAGCGATGCGGCATCACCACGCTGCCGTTGCTCATCAGCGGCGCAATTACCGTGACCATCTCGCCGTTGATGTGATACAGCGGCAGCACACACAAGGCGCGGTCTTTATTCGTCAACTCGTGGGCGCCGGCGCTGTTTTCCCCGCCCGCGATTACATTCCGATGGGTCAAGAGTGCGCCCTTGGGCAGTCCGGTGGTACCGGAGGTGTAGATGAGCAAGGCTTCGTCTTCGGGCGTGAGCACGGGCATTGCTGCGTCTGGTTTTGCATCCTGCGGCCACACCGGTCCTGTATCTTCATCGGTTGCGATCATCAATACGTTCCCGGTGAATTTGTCGAGTACCGAGGAAAACTTTTCTTTGTAGCAACCGGATATAAACAGGACTTTGGCATCGGAGTGGGACAATACATAGGACAACTGGTCGGGTCCCGCCACCGCGTTCAAAGGCAGGATAACCCGGCCCGCATACATCACGCCGAGAAACAACGCCGTCGTCCAATGACCGTTGTCCAGCAGGAAACCGACTTTGTCGCCCCCCGCCACTCCCAGGCCCCCAAGCCTGCGGTTCAACATGTGTGCGGTCGACCGAAGCCCGGCATAGGTCAATTCCAAGCCCGGTTCCGGCGCAATCTGAAACACGGTTTCAGGCTGTAACTCGGCCCTGGCGTCGATGATTGAACGCACCGTATACATCGTTCACTCTCCCGTTTGCGCCTGAATGCCGTGTTTGCTCCAGAACTCGCCAAACAACTCCTGTAACGACGGCTCGTTGGTCGGGATCGTTCTGGCGATACGCGTCGTGTTCAAATAGTGCCGGTAGTTCATGTTGTCCGAGATGCTGTTCTGACCCCAGGTCCCGCAGCCCATGGACAGCGAAAACGGCAACCCGTTGTCGAAATTTCCACCGGTGGCAAAACAGTGGGCCTGATTGACGATTACCCGGCACACTGGCATTTCCAGACCCAGACGCATGATGTGGGCGTTGTCGTTGGTGTGGATACCGACGGAATGGCCGCGTCCTTGAACATCGAGGATGCGCGAGGTAATGGCGAATGCGTCATCAAAATCCCGGGCCCGATAGACCGTGAGTACCGGGGACATCTTTTCATCCGAAAAAGGCGCGTTGGGACCGATCTCCTGCTCCTCCACCAGCAGGAACCGGGGGGACTTCTGCCTGGTGTCATCGAGCCCTGCCAGATCGCAGATCGTGGTGGCGTCTTTGGCGATTACCTCCCGGTTGATCTTTCCGTCGATCCACATGGCGTGTTGTAATCGGCGTTTCTCATCGGTGCTCAAGACTACACCGCCGTTCGTTTCCAGCGCCTGGAGGCCAGCCTCGTACACCGTATCCAGGATCACGGCACTGTTTTCCGACGAGCACGAGGTCGCGTTGTCGAAGATCTTGGAACTTGCGATCTTCGCCGCCGCGGCGTCGACATCGGCGGTGTCATCAATAATCGAGACCACGTTCCCGGCCCCGACTCCCACGGCCGGCGTACCGCTGCTGTACGCCCCGCGTACGTTATTCTGCGAACCCGTCACAACCACCAGATCGACCTGCCGCATCAGTTCGTTGGTCATCGCCTTATCGACCGGTTCGGGCAGTTTCTGCACTAGCTCAAGCGGTGCACCAACCCGGTCCAGTTCCTGGTGGATAAACTGGATCAGCCGTGCACAGACCTGCTGTCCCTTGGGTGACGGCGCGAGGATGACTGCGTTTCTTCCCTTGAGGGCGTTGATCGTCTTGTTAAAGGGCGTCGCTACCGGGTTGGTCGACGGGACGATTGCCCCAACGACGCCCACCGGTCGCGCGATTTCGATGATTCCCAGCTCGGGATATTCCGACACCACCCCGACGGTCTTGGCGCCGCGGAGATCGCGCAGCAGCCCTTTGGTCTTGCGGTGATTCTTGCGTATCTTGTCGTCGACGTTTCCGAGTCCGGTATCCCGCACCGCCATCTCGGCAAGCTCACGGTTGTTTTGCGGGTTTATGACCGCCCAGCCCACCGCAGTGACGACTTCGTCGACCTGTTGCTGGTCATATTTGTCAAAGATGCGTTGCGCCACGCGCGCGTGTTCGATCAAATGCCCCACGACGGCGTTGACGTCGTTTACCGTAAAATCGGTTGCGTTCTGGGTAGTTTCAGCCATCGGATTAGTACTGTGTTGACGTTTGAGTTTAGAGTTGTTCCCAACCCTGGCGCCCCCTCCGCTCCGCGGAGAGGGCGCTGTGGCGTTACTTCTTTTTCAGGTCCTTGAGTAGATCGGTCAGATACGCTTGGCGTTCCTTCCACATGGCGATCACGTCATCGCGGCTCATAACACGCATCGGCGATCCACCCGCCTGCATTTTTTTAATGACTTTCTTGTCCTGAAACATGGGCGGGATTTTCATGGCCAGTTTATTGATTACCTCCGGCGGGGTCCCCTTGGGCGCCATGATGCCGCGGAAATTCACGCTGGAGTTGTCCACGTCCACGCCGATTTCCTTGAACGTCGGCACATCGGGCAGGAACTCCTTGTCGCGTTCCAGGTCGGCGATGGCAAGGATCTTGAGTTTGTCCCGGCTGCGGTAGGAATCGGAGAGATTGTTGAAGCCGGCGGTGACGTCGCCACCGAGCACCCGTTGCAACGCCTTGACGCCGCCTTTGGTCGGGATGTACTTGAAGGTGACGCCGGCGGCTTTGGCCAATTGCAGCATGGCGACGTGATGCCCGGTAAATTGGCCCGCCCCGGAGATGGTGACCTTGCCGGGATTCTGCTTTGCAAAGTCAAGCAACTCGTTAGCCGTGTTGAACTGACTGTCCTTGTTGACGATCAGCACCGCCGGGTCGGCGCCCCAGTTCGCAATCGGCTCGAGATTGTCAATGCTGTATTTGGTCTTGAACACGATCGACTGGGCTATGAAATGCGGGATGTTGTACGCCGCCAGCTGATAGCCGTCGTCCTTGGCCTTCTGGGCGAACCAGTTCCAGCCCACCTGACCGCCCGCACCGGGCTTGTTGACGATCACCAGGGGCTGGCCGAGGTAGGATTCCTGGGCCGCCATCATGGTCACGATGCGCGCCTGAAAATCCGTCGCGCCGCCCGGTGAGTAGGCCACGGTCACCAGCACCGGTCGGTCCGGATAACCTTCGGCCAGCACGCTGAACGGCCATACCAGCGCAACAACCGCCGACATCCAGAGACTTCTCGTTTTCATGTGTTTAACTCGTTTCATCTGCTCCTCCTAATGGGTAACCAAGCGTCCTTGCGCTAATAAATCTCGTCCCTGGAAAATCGATCACAGTCAAACCTAATTCGAGCTAGGGCATCTGCACGCGCAACAGGAGCGTGAACAGGACGTAAAGGGCCGCGATAAAGCCGCAGGCGATGACGCCGGATTTCACTATTCTGGTTCCGACTCCCTGGGCCGGGGAATAGATCGCCGAGAGCGCAATAAATGCGAGCAGGGACGTAGTATAAAAGCCCAGTTTTTCGGCCAGATTCAGGTAGGCCAGGAATACGATCAATGCCGGCCAAATGGCCCGCCACGGTATGCTCACGCTAATGGACTCCCTCGGCGAGCCACTGCGGTCCCGTGCGCCCAGGATCGCCGCCACGGCAATGACGATGAGAATCAAGCCGACGATTCTTGGAAAAATAAAGGCTTCCTGGTTGCTGGGTATCGTACTCAGTACAAACAGCAGCATCGCGACCGACGCCATCCACACGCAGATCCAACGCTCGGTTTTCATGCCGTGTCCTCCCGCTGCTTCTTGATTTTACGCACTTCACTGAAGATGCTGTAAGCAATCGACAGGAAACAGAATGCGACCAGCACCACGTTAATCGTGCCGGTGAAAAAGTAAGGCATCAGTCCGTCGCCGCTTTCCGCGATCAGCTTACCTTCGAGGAAATTGGTTTCCGCGATCGGCCCGAGGATAACGCCGAGCACCACGGGCGCGGGGCTGAATCCGAATTTCGAGGCAAAATACATGGCCGTGCCCAAGGTCATCATCACGAATACATCGGACATGCTGTTTTGCACGCTGTAGGTGCCGAACACCGCGAGAACGGTTACGGCGCTGGCCATCACATGGTTGGGAATACGTGTTACAAAGCGGCTGTACCGGCTGATGGTCAACCCAAAAACGAGCATGAACACCTGTGCCACCAACAGGGAATTGATAAAGGTCCATGTAACTTCGGCATGAACCGTAAACAGGTCAGGGCCCGGAAATAGACCGTTAATCAATAACCCACCCAACAACACCGCAGCCGTCGGGCTACCAGGGACTGACAGTGTCAATAATGGGACCAGTGACGGACCCACCATTGCGTTGTTCGCACTCTCAGCGGCGATTACACCCTCCGGTTCGCCGGTGCCGAAACGTTCTTTACTCCGGCTGAACTTCTTGGTCTGGTCGTAAGCGATCAGACCCGCAATCTGTCCGCCAGCACCCGGGATAATACCAACAATCACCCCTGATATCGTACCGATTATAAGCGCTTTGACTCGGGCGAGATTAGCGCGGAACGATGCAAGGAGTTTGTGTTCCTCCATTTTGAACATCTCGACTGAACCAGAGCGGCCTGAGTCCTCCAGCATGGTGAGGACCTGCGGGATCGCAAACAGACCGATGAGCGCTGCGATGATATTGATCCCGCCGGTCAGGTGTTCGGAAAACACGAAGCGTTCTTCGCCAACAACCGGATTGTAACCCACCGTCGAGATCCACAATCCGAAGGCGCCGGCAAAGAGGCCTTTCAGTACCGACGTGGTACCAAGAGACCCGATGACAGTAACGCCGAGCACCGCCACCCAAAACAATTCGGACGGACCGAATTGCAGCGCCACATCCGCCAGCACCGGCGTAAAGAAAATCAGCACGAATACACCGATGGCACCGCCGATAAATGAGCTGATAAAACAATAGTGCAGCGCCTCGGTCGCCCGGCCCTGCTTGGCCAGCGGAAAGCCGTCGAGGAGCGTGGCAATGTTCGCGGGAGCCCCCGGGATGCTCACGAGTATGGCGCTGACGGCGCCCCCCGCAACGGTGGCCGTGTACACCGCGCCGAGCAGGATCAGCGCGGGTGCGGGCGCCATTTGAAAAGTGAACGGGATGAGCAGGGCGACCGCCATGGTCGGGCTCAATCCCGGGGTTGCGCCTAAGATCAGTCCTCCAACTGTACCCAGAACCAATATCGACAGATTGGTCCAGGTAAACACCTGGGGGAGATAGTCGAGAAATTCCAAGGCCTCCTCCTCTGGTCCTGACCAACTAGATATCCGACTTATCTCATATATATGAGTTATTTTATTTATAACAGTTAATAAATGTCAAGCCTCCGAACAACACAACCGGATCGTCCCGAGCGATGGTCATTCGTATATATGAGATATATAATATGTGGGGTGCTGATTCCTGGCCGGCAATCAGCTTAGACATGGCGGGTACCCGGAATTCCGCGCCGATAACCTCAATCTTTGTACAGGCAACACATGCGACGCGTTGAACCCCTTTATCAAATCGTCGAGTCCTACATAGTCGAGCTGATCGATTCCGGAAATTTGATCCCCGGCGACCTGATCCCCTCAGAGCCACAATTGGCGGCGACACTCGCTGTCAGCCAGGGGACCGTCAAAAAGGCGATCGACAATCTAGTCTGGCAGAAGCGCCTGTACCGGCACCAGGGAAAAGGCACTTACGTATCCCGAATCGACTTCAACAATAGTCTATTCCGTTTTTTTTCTTACGGCGACGAAAAAGGGCGGGAGGTGCGCATACGCAAGGAAACCACCAAGAGGAAGCTTAAACCCGGCACGGTGAAAATCTGTAAGCAGCTGGAGGTGCCCGCGGGAACGGTTCTATTACATATCGAACGTGTTGGCTACGTCGACAATGAGTTGCCGGTGCTCATTGAATACTCGTGGTGGATCGCCGACCTTGTGCCCGGCCTTGAAAATGAGGAAATCCATATCCCCGATCTCCTCTACGCCCTGGTCGTTGAAAAATACAGGTTGCCCATTACTCGAGCCGAAGAGACCTTGACCGCGGAGGGCTGCGACAAGGCTACTGCGACAGTCCTCGAGATCGAACCGGGAACGCCCGTGGTGGTGCTCAAACGTACAACTTATACAGCCGGTAATCGCGTGGTCGAGATAAGAACGACAAAAGGCCGCGCGGACAAGTTCAGCTACAAAACAGAAATTCGTTAAACGCATTGTATGCGGTCGGGGTTGCACAAAACATCTCGGCACACAGCGGTTCGGTCAAGACCTGGATTATTCCGACAAACGAGGGGTTGGTAATCGCGCGCGCCGTTGCGCGGGTCGCTAAACTCCACTACGCGTAACGTGATCGCTGCGCACCGCCGGTAAATTGAGAGGTTAATCAAACCTATGGAATGGATTGCATCGCCCGAGGCCTGGGTAGCGCTGGCCACACTCACCGTATTGGAAATAGTACTCGGCATCGACAACATCATTTTCATTTCCATACTCGTCGGGCGGCTCCCCGAATCGCAGCGGCAAACCGCGCGTATTGTCGGGCTGAGCATTGCGATGGGCACCCGCATCCTTCTGCTTCTACTGATAACTTGGATCATGAAACTGCGGAGCACCTTGTTCACCGTTCTCGCGGCCGACATTTCAGGTCGCGATCTGATTCTCATTGCAGGCGGGCTGTTCCTCCTGGCTAAGGCCACTCTTGAGATACACAATGCCGTCGAGGGAAGTGAGGAACACAAACAAGGCGCCGCGGCAGCGGGTTTTGTCGCCGTGATGATACAGATTGGACTCATCGATATCGTTTTCTCACTCGATTCGGTAATCACCGCGGTCGGCATGGCGGATGATGTCGTGGTGATGATTATTGCCGTGGTCATCGCCGTGATCGTGATGATGTTTTCCGCTTCTACCATCGGTCAATTCGTTGACGAGCATCCAACCATTAAAATGCTGGCCTTGAGCTTCCTGGTGCTGATCGGTGTGGCATTGGTTGCCGAGGGCATTGATCTGCACATTCCCAAGGGATACATCTACTTCGCTATGGCATTTTCGGTGGTCGTGGAATTGCTCAATCTGAGGGTGCGCGGCCGGGGCCGGCCCGTCGAATTGCGCAAGCGTATGCGGTAGGTCTGCTCGAAACACCCATTCAGAGTAACGCTTTTCACCCGATTTTCGGCACTCCCGCACCGGCGGCAGCGAATGCTGGAGTGCTACACCGGCTTCTTCGCAGCGCAGTGAACGAGCACCAACCCGGCCGCATCGAACAGGGTTTGCCCGGTCGCGGCGGCGCAGGCGGCGAGTCCATGCGACAATGCTCCACGCCGACACCTCAGTTCGTAAGGCGCGCCGGTGCCGTTTGGTTCGGCATTTTATGGGCCGTGGGAACACCTTTGTTTCTCGGCAATGTTGTGATCGAGCGGCCGTAACACGGCGGACGCTGTAGAGTCGCGCTTCTGTGTGTACACCACCGGCGACGGTCACCGGGCCGAGAACGGAGATTTTTTAAAGATTGAAAACGAGTTGGAATGCACAGGAGTAACCATGCAGACTGAAGGATCCGGAGGTTTGCGCATTGCCGAAACCGTCAAAGATGCGTGCCTCCGTGCCGCGCTGGAGGGGTACGAAAAAGCGGCCATCAGTGGACTGTGTCACGAAGGCGCTTGGGAAGCGGCCATCAGTGCGATACGGATGCTGGACGTAAAGACACTTATCGAAGCTGAGCCCGAGAGGTAGGTTGAGTCTGCCTGTTTGCTCGAGCCGGATTCGGATTGAGCTGGCAGCTGTTTTCTCACAGACGGAGGCGGAAAATGTCGACGATCCGATACGCGGAGGGGCCGGTGATCTATCTCTGCGACCCGAGCGATCGAAAGACCAAGAAGAAGGAGCTGCTTTGGGGCGATTGGCTGCGGATTGGCGCAGACATCGACGAGGACTGGTCTGAGGTCAAGTGGGGCCGGGACACCTTCGCGATCAGGGAGCGGGACTATCAGGCCGAGCGCTTGTTGGAGATGATCTTCCTGGACGTGGGCCAGGGCGACGGCTGTATTCTGACCACCCCGCAGATGGGTGCCAAAGAGAAAGTCATGATCATCGATGCCGGCCTCGGTGACAACATGAAGGGCTACCTCGACTACCGGTTCCGGGATTTCAAGAAGAAATTCACCTTCCACGCCGCCATCGCCACTCATCCCGACAGCGATCATTACCGCGGCTTTCAGAAAATTTTCGACCACGAACAGATCTCGTTCCGCCATGTCTACATCGAGCCAGGGCCGGGATAGGCGATTGCAGAAGCACAAACCGTACTAATCAACTAAGACCGAATCATTGAATACAATCAAGTTGATACACCATTATTTTGCCGCCTTGGTGCAATATGCAGGCTAGTCAGCATGTTGCAACAAGGATCCCGGATGATGGCGAAGGAATCGGATGGTAAGGCCGCCGCGCTGGAGCGAAATGCATATACGGGTTAGTCCCGCCACCCCGGTACGGGATGCCTCACGGTCGACGGCTTCGACCGGATCGCCGATAGGGTTACGGCATTGACGGAAACTTTATGCCGGTCCCCGCTGAGGTAAAAGCGCAAGGACGTGCAGATGCGTCCGTTGGCCACGAAAAACATATCCTGATTCCCGGCCTCAAACGAAGATCGCCGCCGGGTAAGAGATAACGGCCGTGACGTGTCGTTCCACACCATCTCAACGGCCCCGGGAGTTTGCGCATCGAGGTTCAGCCTCATCAACCACTTGTTGCTCAGGTGTTCGAGTATCTGCGCACCGACTTCCAGCCAGGGCTTATCGATACCGGAATCCGCATCCGTCCGTGCGCCGTGCTGAGTGCTGTCTGCGGTCACTACCGTGACCTCGCTGCCCAGCTTCAGTGTTTTCTCCCCGCCAACGCGCAACTGGCTGAACTCGGGCGATTGCCAGGAGAAATCGGCGAGGGCGAGGTCATGGATAACCACCTCGCCTTCGCCGACGCGTGGATCGAGCCGGAACCGCGCGGGCTTATCGGCAACAATAGGGACATAGGCCGAAGATGTGCCGGCGGGGTAGTGGGTGTGGCTTGCGCTTTGTTCCGAAAAACCGTGCCCCTCATCCCAGTAAACCGACAGACGGCTTGCGGTGTCGGAGCTCAAGCGGACGCGCAGCAGCTGTGGAAAAGAGGCTTCGCCGGCAAATCTCCCATCCAGCTTAATCCATGGATCCAGGCCTGTACTGACTAAACGCACACCGCCTTCGCCCGATGTACTGAGTGTGGCCTGCCGGGTCTCCGCGATCATTCCGGCGAATGCCGTCACCGTGTTGAATTCACCGACGTCGATGCGGTACCCCTCCATGTCGTAGAAAGGGGCCACGTAGCGGCTGAACGCATGCGCGTGGATGGCCAGCGCCGACAGTACTCCAAACGCCGCCAGACAAAATGCTGCGGTTTCCTGTGCCTTAACGCCGAAGAGGCCACCGATTCGATTGGTGGCGTACACGCATGACGAAACAAACAACAGCACCACCGAGAGATTGACCACCAGCAGGTATCTGCCTTGTTTTTGAACGTCCATGTCGTAATTGTGCCAGGCGTAGACCAAGAACTGACTCAAGAGTATTGCCATCAACATGGTCTCGAACACGAACTTGCGCCGCTCAACCCGCCTGCCCGCGGTTTTAGGTGCAGTGAACCGCGACCAAGCCTTGATCCCGTACACCAGCAGTGCGATACCGAGTACAGCGGCGTAGAACAGGTACTGCGGCGGGCCGAGGTCCAATTTCAGCCAGTCCAGTCTGCCGATCGTGGATTTGAAAGAATCGATGAGAAAGCCATCATAATCCAGCAACAGCTGCCAGAAGGTGACGCCGTAGCGGCGAAATCCGCCCACCGTGTCCAGCAATTCCGGCCCGAAACTGCGCTTCAACTCCTGTTCAAGGGCCCCGTTGAATAGATTCGTCCATCCGTGATTCAGGACATTAAAGGTCAGCCACCAAATCACCGTCGCCGTGAATACGGCGAACGCGATACCGATCGATCTGGCCAATTGCGGGGGTGATTTGTAAAACAGCAGTATCGAAAATACGGTGACTGCCGGAAACATTATCCACGCCGTGAGTTTACTTAGAAACGCCAGGCCCAGCGCAAGGCCGAGCAGGGTCAGGAGTGAGGCCCGGTCACCAAAGCGCAACAGCAGAACCATGGCAACCAACACCAGACTTGCGGTACATATCGCGGCGATGTCGCTATTCGTGTACGTCGACAAAAAGGTGAACTGGGGCAGGAGTCCCGTTAAGGCCGCCCCCAGTACGCCGAAACTGATGCGTCCGGTGTAAAAAAATGCCGCCAGGAAGGTTAACGCAACGGTGAGCCCACCGAACAGTACCGAGGCCTTTCGAAAAGCGAACTTACCGGAAGCCAAGTGCGGTTCAAAAAGTCCAGCTACGGCTGCTGCCGACACATAGAACAGCGGCGGTCGAAACACGCGGGTTGTGCCGTATGGCGTGAAGCGGAGCGCCGCGACGTCCTCCGGATAGCGCGCCATCCGTTTGTGTTCATATATGAACTTGACCGAGTCGTAATGGGTGTACTCGTCCGGCCCGGCGTTGTAGGGCAACCGCTCCGACAACCATCCGTAGTAGACGGTGGACACGGCGAAGATCGCTGTGAATAAGCCTGCTACGGTCACCTTGCGTGGAAGCATGTAAGATCCGCCGGTGTTTCCTCAATGCCGAGTTGAGAACCTGTTTCTTGTCTGCACAATTCGACCGATGAATTGTCGTTTGTCTGCAGCTTGGACCAACGGCATGAGCCGGAGGGCCATCAATCAACACACCAATACGGGACTTTCGCCATTCAGCTGCTCCGAGTCCCGGCGTGTTCCGAGTTCGCCCGTTCAAGCACTGAGCGCTCGGACAGGCGGCTGAGGCCGGTGCATTATCTCACCGCGGAACAACCGGGAGACCATTCACATGTCTCGCCGTACGCGGTTTGCCGCCGGTACAAGATCCACAGCGCAAGGCCATAGAGCAGTCCCGCAAAAATCACCGTTGCATGAAATCCCACGTGCAGCGGCACCAGTACGCTTGCGATGCTGCCGATAACGGTGAATACACCGTTGAACGCCCACGCCCAAGGGACAATGTTATCCGTTTTGTTGGTGGGAAACAGTAGAATGCCGAGGGGGAACGCCATGCCCAGGAAAAAGGTCAGCGGGACGATCATCAACAACGTGGCTAGAATTCTAGTGAACTCGTTAGAGCCGAGGAAGACCCCAAAGACATAACTATCCACCAGCACAAATACAGCGCAGTAGAGCATGATTGCCGCAAACGGCAGCCATGGTCGCGTCACCAGCGCTGTTGAGAAATAGCTGCCCAAGCCGGCACCGAGCAGGAAGCCGAACACCACGGTGGTGAACGTGTAGATCGGAAAACCGATCAGTTTCATAAAAATCTGGATAAAGACCAGTTCCAGGATAATGAAACCGGCGCCCAGACACGCGAAATATCCGGCAATACCAAACCGGTTCGCGGGAACAGAGGTAATCTTTCGGCGCACGCTTAATAACACCGTGAACAAGACCGCAAACAAAAAAGCACACAAACTTGTAACGAGCAGATGAATGATGTCCATCGGGACGCCGCTCTGCAGTTGTGAGTTGAGTAGTCCGCTGACCGATACATTAGTGTAGCGGTGTCGGTCCGGCTCGATCGGTTGGACCCGTTTGCGTAGGAAGTTAAAATATGGCCGGTCGTCCGTCGTCGGTGAGACTCGATACAGTGCCGACTGGACGATTTCATCAGAAAGCTCACCGGTAAAAAATCCATCGGGCAGGTAATTTCGCGCCGGATCAATCGGATCGATAACCAGTTCCTTGTCGGCTAGCAGGTGCTTTAGAGCGTTGATTTCCGATGCATTCCATGGTGACATCTTCACCAGGAATGTCGGTAGATTGTCTTGCGTGCCAATCGATTCAAACACGGCAACGTGCCTCTGAAATTCCCCTCGCCCCAGTTCCACCCACGCCCGCGCTGCGGTGGCCAGCATCCGTGGATAAATGTGGTGATTGATGTGCAAGACGCCGTCGCGCTTCAAATGCGTGAAGTACTCTATGTATGCGTCCTTGGTCTGCAGATAGGTTGTATCCAGTGCGCCAGTCCCAGACCCCATGCTCGAGCTTGTGTGGTTGCTCAACATCTGAATGATGTCGTACTTTGCCGTTGTGGATCGTAAGAACGTTCTACCTTCACCCTTGATCACGTTGACTTTAGGGTGGTTATAGACACGGCCGATGTAATCGGCGTAAGCCCCCTGGCCTAGATCGATCACTGAGCCGACCAACTCCACCGCATCGACACGCCCGGCGCCGAAGGCCAGTGCCGCCTTGGTTTCCT
Source organism: uncultured Gammaproteobacteria bacterium (assembly GCA_947258785.1). GTDB lineage: Bacteria > Pseudomonadota > Gammaproteobacteria > Arenicellales > JAANXG01 > CAMYJT01. The sequence goes on along the minus strand of CAMYJT010000008.1, from coordinate 143,312 downwards.
GGCCACCGGCGCTGCCGATGATCAGCACCTCTTGACCGGAATCCCGTTTCAGCATGTGCGACGCCAATACGATGTTCCCCCAGAAGTGAGCGCTGACCTGCTGTTTCATCGATCGTCTCAACTGGTCAAAATTGCCATCGAACGGATAGAAATAGCTGGTCTGCGTCCCACCGTCGTAGGCAATCCATTTGTAGGCCTGCATGTCGAACACATCTATTTTGGACACTGGGTCCCAAACCGAGACCTCGTGACGGCCCATTTTTTTTGCGGTTATATAGTTTCGCTTGTCAATGTGAGCTCCAAACTCAAACAGATCCTTCTGCCAGACGGGCAGGACGATTAAGGCGATGGCGACGGCCAACGCCAATCCGCGTGCCATCATCGCCCGCATCCGAATGCTAAACCCCAGCATCCCCATCGCGGCGGCCCAGACCAGCAGCCCGCCGGGACCGATCCATTTGACGCTCGAAATGATGATCAGGCAACCAAGCGACGCGCCGAGCAGGTCTAAACCGTAAAGGATTTGGATTTTTTCGGCGTATTCATTGAATAAAGAAGTCAATATCAAACTGCCGATAAAAAACGGCAGGGATAACACAAGATAAATGACACCGAACGAGAGCATGGTGGTTAAGGGAGAGACTCCGAAGAAGCTGAAATCGAAGTCCAGGTGATTAATGACCGGTTGAATGCCCAGCACCGTGACGGAGAACAACAGGCACAACAAGGTGACCGACCGTGCGGTAATGTAGCGCCAGCCCGCTATGCCTAGAAATACCCCGGCCAATCCAAAGGCAAGCATCGCCAGAGTAATCACCATGTAGGACATATTCGTGTACCAGATCACGTCAAACACCCTGATCAAGGACAGTTCGATCAGAATGATGGCGCAGGCCACCAGTGCGATCACCCAGACAATGGTTTTGCTTCCACCCGTGTCCAACATTGTTGTTGATGTTACCGGTCGTAAAAATTGCGGCGATTATACGTGAGCTGCGCTACAAATTTACTCTGTGCCGGCACACACAAGACTCGGGGGTCGTCGGCGTATTTGTGTGAATTGGTTGGTGGCGGGTGGTGGAGCAACACTCATCCCGGACGCCCGTCCACTCTGGGTCGCACGAGTATGGGGACGTAGACAACAATAAAAATCAGAAAGGCGGCAAGCCAGAGTCCGGATGCGACACCCATCAGCGCGACGTAAGACTGTGGCAGGAGGATTGGACCGAACACCCGAGCGATCGCGGAGAGATTGACCAGCACAAAGGCAGTCGTGATCGACCGCGTCGCGCGCATGGGACGACCGGTGTGTCCCAGGGCAACGCGCGCCATCATACCCAGGGTCACGACGCCGATGGCCCCTGAAGTGAAGGCGTGCGTGGCGATCGACCCCGGCAGCCAACCGGCGGCTGTGGCCACCGTCAGCGCAAAACCCGCCACCAACCACCCGTAACCGCAGTACAGCACCCACAGCAAAGACACCGACCACGTCCGCCTGGAGTACCAGCCCTGCAGACGTGCGCCATGCACGAGCGCGGCCGCCGCCGCCACGGCACCGATTACCGGCGCAGGGGCTGCTGCCGACACGCACACGCCGTACAGGACCACGGAGGCGATTGCCAGGCGCTCCAGCACTGGCCGGCGCCGGCACTGCACGCCGGAGAGGGCCTTTTCGGTGAAAAAAGGAACCACACGGCCACCGACGATCGCGATCAGCAGGACCACCAGGGCAACGGCTGTGTCGGTGGCTGGAAAGGCGGAGAACGCCGGCACGCCCAGAGCCTGCAGGTGCATCAGGCCGTTGGTCACGGCGAGTAGCAGCACGATGGCGATCAGGACCAGGTTGCGCGGTTGCCGCGCGCGCAGCAGCGGAGTCGCGACGGCGAACCCCAGCCACGGTAGAAACGCGACATCGATCAGCGCGATGAGTGCGCCAGGCACTTGCGCGGGAATCACCGAAACCACCCGGGCCGCCAGCCACAGGGCCAACAGCATTGCGAGTGGTGGGCCGCGCAGGGTGTCTAGTCCGGTCCAGTTGCGCGCGGCGGTGAGCAGGAAGCCGGCAATCACCGCAGCGGTGTAACCGAAGAGCATTTCGTGCGCATGCCAATTGAACCCGGCGTAAAAATTCATCGTCGGGTGTCCGGAGGTGTAACCAAGGCCCCATACGGCGACTTGCCCGAGCGCGGCTACGCCGGCGGCCAGAAAAAAGGGCCGAAATCCCAAGGCAAACAGTGCGAAGCCATTCGGCCGGTCTACCGGTTCGGGCATCTTTGGCAAACCGCCGGGCATCACTTTGTGGTTGGACTCATCTATAACCGTTAACAGTTCGGCATCAATCCGGGCGACCACCGTCGATAGTGGGGCCTATTTAAGCAGAAAAGCAGCGCCGGGTTTTTGACATCCAAGAATCCGTAGCGGATGCACCCCCTAATGCAGTGTGCAGCCACAACCCCCGCAGGATGATACGCTCTGGCGCGCGTGCGTCACATCGACGATGATACCGTATCGACCACCGAGTCTTGGACTAGAGAGTCATTAAATGAAAAAGACGAGCGCACAGGTCCCTATGCCTCCTGAGATCGATAACATCGTGCGTAGCGGCTACGTCAACTGGGCGTCAAAAACCCTGCCCCCCGAATTTCGGGCGCGTTTCGATGCAGCCCGCATCCCCGTCGCCGGTGTCCGGCATGTACGTCTGTGGGGCATCCAAGTGGATGACGAACGCGAACTACCCGGACGCGAGCGGACATCGATCGCCGACGATGAATTGTGGGAAATCGTGCTTGTCGCGAAGGACGGCTCGACTTATGAGGTCAATTCAGAGTTCGTCGTACCCGCAGCTGACTGATGCCTGAGTAGACCGGCGTCGGGACCGCAGATCGTCGGGACGAGTGCGCACCCGGGTGGCTGTTGCGTGTGTGAGGCAATGGTGGAGTACCCGACGCTCGAGCCGCGTGGCCGGCTCATTTTGCACTATTTTGGTGCAGATGGCGTTGGGGCAAGTCACAGCCAGGGCTGGGCACCGATTCCCGTCGGCTCGGCAACGCAGCAAGTCGCGCTTAACTGTCTATAAAACTTGAGTTATTCACATGTTGCCGGGGGCCGTGATGAATTCGGGGCTATGGCCTCACGCAAAGTTTGTTGCACTGCACAAAAACCAGCTATAATGGATATCAAACGACCAGGGGCCCATCCCAGATCAAACCTCTAATACGGAGACAAAGACATGCTCATAAACAACCAAGTGGCCATGATAACCGGTGCCGCGAGTGGTATAGGCCGAGCGTTGGCGGATGAGTTGGCGCAGCGTGGAGCAACCGGGATGGGTCTGGTCGACCTGGACGAGGCAGTGTACGGCATTGCGGAGAAGATCAACGACCGTATCGGTAACGACGTGGCCCTGCCTTATCGTGGGGACGTGACGGACGCGGGATTCCGCAGCAGGGTGTACGATGAGGTCTGTGACAAACACGGCATGGTGGGTATTTGCGTCCCCGCGGCGGGACTCACGCGGGATGCCCTGGCGGTGAAGCTCGACAAGGAAACCGGCAAGGCGGAAATATACCCGGAGGAGACCTTCCGGTTGGTGACGGACGTTGATTTGATCGCTCCCATTTATTGGGCGCTTGAAATGGTGGCGCGCATGGCAGAGTACCGGAACCGCCGGAGCATGCGGCGCTGGAGCCCCGTCGAAGGCATCCAAGGGACTATCATCTTCATCGGTTCGGTCTCTTCCCAGGGAAACAAGGGGCAGATCGCGTACGCCTCGTCGAAAGCCGGCCTGGAAGGGGCGGCGGCGACTATGACAAAGGAGGCCATTTACTACGGCGTGCGCTGTGGCGTGATTCACCCTGGGTTTACCGACACGCCGATGGTGCAGGCGCTCGGAGAGGAGTACATCGAGAAACACGTGCTTCCCGATACCCAACTTGGCCGCCTGATTCGGCCCGAAGAAATTGCCGACGCGATCTGCTTCATGATCGCTAACTCGGCGGTGAGTGGCGAACTGTGGGCCGACGCGGGCTGGCATCCGTCGGCGGCCTGAGGCCGGGCCAGACGTCGCTCTGCTGAGCCAGGCCGCTGACCTACCCTGGCAAGTGTTTCGTTTTGTAAAAGATCAATCGACTGGCGCGGTCAACCGCGCCGCGCCGTGCTAGCATCGCTTGTATATTGACGACTCGAATCGGGCACCAGTCGCGCCTTGGGCCTTCCGGTTTGTCCGGACACCTCCTTCTGTCAAGCCACCTTTCGGGGGATCGTTTACCGCGAGGATGAGCACAATGATCGACATATTCTTGCAACTGACGAAGATCACGGCATCCTGGACATGCATCATGCTCGTCGTGTCCTGCACCACCGCTGCCACACACCCACTTCCAGATGAAACCGGCGAGCAGACCGGAATCGGAACGGCCGCGAGCGCCTGGGTACAACCGGGGGATGCCGCGGACACCGGCCCGACGTCAACGGGCGCAGGCACATGCCGATCCTTGATCAGCACTGTAGCGATTATCGACGATGCCGGGCAGATGAGCAGCGAAGAACGTAATCGCGTATCAAAGCACATCGGCATACAGCCGTCCGCCATCGCGGAGCTCGTTGCCCAGAAAATCGGATGCTTTGACGTCCGTGACGCCGCCATCGCGATGGCCGGCGACAACACAAAACCGGACTACATCCTCGAAGTGGGCGTCATCGGCATCACGACCAGAGCGCCCGCCACGGAAACGGCTAAACGGGTCGGGCAGTCGGCCGCGGCGGCGGTGGGTGCCATATTGGGTCCATATGGTCCATTGATCAGCGCGGTCGGCCAGCTGGCGCCGGACAACGATAGGCCGGATTTCGTGACCGGTGTAAGCGTGAGTGTGTCGGTAGTGTGCGCGGACAACGGCAAGTTCGTGACAAGGATTGATGGTCATGCGAGCCAAGTTGACGTCAACGCGTCATCGATAACTCATGACGATGCACGGAGTTCCGCACACCACGACGACGCGGACGACTCGATGCAAACCGCGACCGATCCACCCGGCCGACGACAGGCTCGGGAGATCCTTGCCCAGGCGTTTTACAAGGCCTTCGAGGCATCCGGACACGCCATTGCCCATCACTCCTGCGCATAACGCGCGGCTCTGTCCACCGGCATTCGTCAATACCCGCAGTGTGGCGCACCGGTTATTAGCCCTGCGTCATCCGGCCACACACGCCATACGCCGGTCGGGTGCCGGTGACATTTGTTTACATGCCGTTTTGCCACCGTGTCTATAATGAATCCGTCCGGATAACACGGGGGAACACAACATCATGACCCAGCGTCTACCGATCATACTCGGACTGCTCATGTGTGTGTGTACCGCCGGCGCCGCCGAAGCTGGTTACACGTGGAAGAATTCCCCGCACCCGCACACCGAACGGACTGTTCCCCGGTCAAACGGGCTCGCGACGTATTTCTTAGATGAGCACCCCTTCGGGAAGCGGTTCCAAGTCAGTCACTTGGCCGGTGCCTCCTTCGTGCAGATCAAACATTCGGAATACCGCTCTCGCCTGCAACCGCTGGACGTGGAGGCGGATGCCCAATCCTTTTCGACCCGATTGACGCTGGCCCAGGAGACTCCTTGGGGTAGATGGCATTTTTCCAATGTGTATGGCCCGGACGAGCGACAGCGCTACGCGGGCGTGACGGTGGGGGCAACGACACTCATGCTTTCGAATGGGCATGGCCACACTTACATGGCTACGGAAAACGCCTTTGGAGCGATGAACCCCTACTTGTTTCATGGCGGCAATCTGTTGCCGTACACCTATTCCGGACTCAGCATCAATCGGACCCTGAGTGTTCGGTCGCAAACGACGTTCGCCGCCACGCGGGTCAGCTCGCCGGGCGTCGATGACCGGATGGCGGTGAGTGGCGGGATTGCCATCGGTGGCTACGCCGGCAGTCTCATCGGAGTAGAACGAGGCGGTGAGATGGTGGCGAGGGGCGTCGACTTGACCGTGGGCAAGCGGCGATTCCGTGGCGTCGCGCGGCAACTGAGGCACAACAACGGCGCCTCCTACCGGCGGTTGGGCGTGGGCTGGCACGCGCCAGGTGGCGTGGCCCTGGGCTTACACGTGGAGCAAAGTAAGAATCCGCTGTTCCGGGATGCCGAGGACACGAAGCTCCTGCTCACCCTCGGCGGCCGATGGGGCGGGGCGGCAAATCGCGGCTTCAACGCCGCTGAGTCGGGCACGCCGGACGAGGCGAAACAGATCCCCAAGGGTTACCTGCTGGGTGGCGGCCTGGCCGCTATTGCATTGATTGCGAGTTCGGGCAGTGATAGTAAGGACAGAGCGGCGCGCTACGGCGTCCAGCACGACGCCGGTTTTATGGCATTGAACAGCATCAACCCGAAATCGGTACGCGAGAACCGTGAATACGGCGGTTGGATCTACCGTAACGCCGATGGCAGCTACTCGCACACCCGTCCGGTGAAAGGGGACGCCACCAGCGTGGACATCGGCCCGCCCAGCGTGGCCCCCGTCGGCACCGCGGCGACCGCCACGTACCACACCCACGCCGCTTTCGACGCGCGTTTTGATAACGAAAATTTCTCGCCGACGGACACCCTGTCCGACCGGTTTTTCGGTGTCGATGGTTATCTGGGCACACCCGCGGGTTTTATGAAGTATCACAACGTGCAAACCGGTAAAATCAGCACGATTCGACGGATCGCGAACTGAAATGCGCGTGCTACCATGGACGTTTCTGCTGATCGTAAGCTGTAGTCACGTCATGGCGGAGCAAGACGAGGTCCAGCGCAGCATCGTTTATGTCCAGGAGTTGCCGACCGGGTGCACGTATACCGACGGCTACGTCTGCGCCGAGCCGGTCGAGGACAATTTCCTCACGGCCGACTCCGAGCGCCGGCTCGTGCCGGGTATCTATTTAACGGCCTGGGAGGCCGCGTACCGGGATTTTCGGTCCCTCGACGATCTGACCGCCGGGCAACGAAACCTGATGCACTACCGCATCGGGATTACTGAAAGCGATCGCCATTACATTGTCCTGTTTCGGGCCCTGTTGTTGCCGCGGCTGGTGGACGGCAAAGCGAACGGGGTGATGCGGGTGACGTACGGGCGCTCGACGAAATACTGGATCGACAAGCAGTCATTAACGGTGGCAGACCGGAAGTTCCTCAAGTAAGCGACACCCATCAACCAAATAACGATTTTCGCCTTGGTTGCACTTTCGCTTTGTCGTCATGGGCGTGAGCGCAAACCCATTGGATGGTTTGACTCCAATTCCAAGGGATCCAGGATTGTGACCAGCTGAGAAAGTGGTGATCGAATCACGCACTTCCGCGGTGCGGCGGTGATCGGGTGATGTCGGGGTGTCCCAAGCGAAGCGGCAACAGCCACCCCGTGCGAGCGGGCGCTGAGCGTCCTCGTTTCCAACTAATGTACCGTGACCGGCAGCCTGCCGGGTGAGAACTTCCGCATGGCGGCCGAGCCTAAGGGGGACGTGCAAAGAATTGCTTCTGCGCTGACATCGTTACAGATTATGCATCGGACGTCCGGCAACATATTGGCCTTAATGTGGTTGTGGGTGTTCGGTTTGTCCCCCGGTCATGGGGTCTGGTTTGGCCTCACCACTGCGTCTGATGGCTCGACAACGCACTATTCGGCGACCTCGGACCACGGTAAACACACGGATCAAAATGCCAAGCAGACGGACCGCGAAGAACGATGTCCTGTCGACCTTTCGTGTACCGGCCATGTCTGCGGAGAGGCCGGCTGCACGCCGTGCTCGCCGGCCGTTCCTGCAACCTTTACGCGCTTAGATATGACATTGGACCGGCAAGACCTCGATTACCGGGTGCAATGGCCGGCGCATCACTGCGTCCGCATACTCCTGCGTCCTCCCCAGGCCTGAACGTCCCCCCGTAGCGCGAGGGACCCCGCAGTCGGTCCCTGCCCTCGCCACATTGTTACCCACTAATTGCGGCCGCCGTGTTCCGGCTCGCCGCTGACATTGAGAGGAATCCATTCATGTTCAAGCGCTTGCCACCAAAGGTCGGCGGTCTTTCGCTGTCCCGCCGCCGGTTTGTGCAGGGTGTCGCAGCCGGCGGCGCATTGTTCGGACTCGGTTTGACGCCGGGCACCGGCGCCGCATCGGCCGCACAACATCAGCCCGGCATTCGTGTCTTGCGGGGCACACGCTTTAATCTCACTTACCGCCCGACCAAGGTCAACTTCACCGGTCGGGAACGCTGGGCCACTGCCATCAACGGCTCGGTGCCGGCCCCCGTGCTGCGTTGGCGTGAAGGCGACACCATAACCCTCGAGGTAAACAACCAACTGGCCGACGACACCTCGATCCACTGGCACGGGATTATTCTGCCCAGCTCCCAGGACGGCGTGCCGTACATCAGCGATGGCTTCAGCGGTATCCGTCCCGGCGAGAGCTTCACTTACCGTTTTCCCGTCATTCAGAGCGGCACCTACTGGTATCACAGCCATTCGGGCTTTCAGGAGCAGACCGGCGCCTACGGCGCGATTGTCATTGACCCCCGCGGGGAGGAGCCGGTCGGCTACGACCGTGACCACGTGGTGGTGTTGTCCGACTGGAGCGATGAGGATCCGAACCGTATCTACGCCAAGCTCAAGAAGTTGTCACACTACTACAACTTCCGTGAACGCACGGTAGGCGAATCGATCCAGGAAATCCGCGCCAAGGGCTGGGATGGCTACCGTGCGGATCGCGCCATGTGGAATCAGATGCGTATGTCGGACCGCGATATTTCGGACGTCACTGGCTACACCTATACCTTCCTGATGAACGGTCGGACACCGGCGGACGGCTGGTTCGGCCTGTTCAAACGCGGGGAACGGGTACGACTGCGGTTCATCAATGCGGCGGCCATGACGTTTTTCGACGTCCGCATCCCGGGACTGAAATTGACGGTGGTGGCCGCTGACGGTCAGTACGTCGAGCCGGTGACCGTTGACGAGTTCCGCATCGGCGTCGCCGAGACCTACGACGTACTCGTCGAGCCCAGTGATGACCGGGCCTATACCGTTTTTGCCCAGGCCATTGACCGATCGGGATACGCCCGCGGTACCTTGACGCCGGATGCGTCGCTCACCGCCGAGGTCCCGGCCATGGACGCAGCGCCGGTCCTCTCGCACGGGGACATGGGCATGGGACACGGCGCACACGGCAGCCACAGCATGGGCGGTATGGACCACCGCCAGCACGGTGATCAGGGCATGGGCGGCATGGACCACAGTCGGCACAGTGTAACGGGTAAACCGGCGATCGGGTCCGGTCGGGCGGGTTATGGCAGCAGCCGACCCGTTGTACACCCCGCCACCGAGGCCGGGCCACACATCGACATGATCGCGGACAGTCCTCAGTACCGCCTCGCAGACCCGGGCGTAGGCCTGCGCAACAACAACCGCCGGGTTCTGACTTACGCCGATCTTCGCAACCTGCGGCCGACCGCCGACCCCAGAGAACCGGAGCGTGAGATCGATTTGCATCTGACCGGCAACATGATGCGCTACATGTGGTCCGTGAACGGCATCAAATTCGCGGACGCGGAGCCCTTGCCGCTGAAGTACGGGGAGCGGGTTCGGATTAACCTGGTCAACGACACGATGATGAGCCACCCCATCCACCTGCACGGGATGTGGAGCGATTTGGAGACCGGTGACGGGCGGCACATTCCGCGCAAGCACACCGTCATCGTGCAGCCTGGGGCGATGATCAGCTACCTGGTCACCGCCGACGCCGAGGGTGGCTGGGCCTACCATTGCCATCTGCTCTATCACATGCCCGGTATGTTCCGCAAAGTTGTCGTCGCTTAGGGAGACAAGATTGTGAAGAAGAAACTCCTAATTTGGTCAGTCGGTCTGCTCATGCCGGGTATGGCCCTCGCCGGGGCCGAAGATGACCCCGTTATTTCTAAGCTGCTGATCGACCAGTTCGAGATTCGGGAAGCCGATGGTCCTGACCCGGTAGTTCTGGACGCACAGGCGTGGATCGGCAGGGATCTGCACAAGCTATGGTTCAAGACCGAAATGGAGCGTGTGGACGGCGACACCGAGGAGGCCGAACTGCAGCTTCTGTACAGCCGTGCCATCGCACCTTACTGGGATCTGCAGGTGGGATGGCGACGGGATTTGAGGCCTCAACCCGAGCGCAATTGGGCTGCCCTCGGTCTAGAAGGATTGGCACCGTACTTTTTCGAGGTCGATGCCGCGTTGTTTATCGGCGAGTCCGGGCAAACAGCGGCGCGGGTCGAGGCCGAGTACGAGTTCATGCTCACCCAGCGGTGGGTGTTGTCGCCGGAGGTCGAAATCAATGCCTACGGCAAGGGCGATCCGGAGTTGGGCGTCGGCTCCGGCGTGTCCGACCTCGAGGCGGGACTGCGGCTTCGCTACGAGATACGGCGGGAGTTTGCTCCCTACATCGGGGTCAACTGGGTGAAAAAATTCAGCCGGACCGCGGATTTCGCCCGGGATGAGGGAGAGGAGACGAGCGATATCCAGTTCGTGGCCGGCATCCGGGCCTGGTTTTAGGCTGCGCAGACGCTCCATCTTTGCCGCGGCCCGGCGCCATCCGGACGCCGCGATGAGCCCGGTCCGATTGCCAGCCTCCGGACCGGGCGCCGGAAGAATACCAATTTCTTGATCGAGAACAAGACCGGGTACCCCCCGGTCTTGGCATCGCTCAGCTCGGACACTATCATGCCACTGCGCGATGGTCCGATCGACCGGTCGGAGACTGATCGTCATCCCTGGAGTCGAGTCGCGTACGGGTTGCTTTGCGCGGTACAGGGTCCCCCTGCTAACAACGGACTTCGTTTGGACTAACTAATACGAGGCGGTTGAAGAAGATGCGTGATCTGAAATCATCGACCTGGGTTGTTGCAGGTGCTGTTGTACTGTCGGTTGTTTCGGACGGGTGGTTGAACGACGCCGAGGGCCAGACACCCTCCGACAGCGACAGAGCCCCCGAGAGCGAGATCCAAAAGCCCAGCAATCAAATCTGTCTAGCCTGTCACGGTCAAGAGGGCTTTGGTGTCCCCACCGGGGAGAAGGGAGCGCGCGCGATGCGCAGGCTATACGTCTCACCGGATCTGTTCAGTCAGAGCGTACACGCAAAGCGGGCCTGTGTAGATTGTCACTACGACATCCTGCAGATTCCTCACCGCAGTGATGTCGAGAGGGATCGGGTCAATTGTCTGGAGTGTCACCTCAGCACATTGGAGAGTCGGAGGAAAGACCAACCCAAAGAGCTCGATAAGCTCAAAATTGTGGTCGCAAAGATCGCCAACTATATGCAGTCGATTCATGCCGAGCCATCCAAAAACGACCTGTCGAGACCGAAAGCCTACTGCTCCGATTGTCACAATGCGCACACCTTTGCACCACTCGGTACCAAGCCGCGTTGGGATTTTCGATTGGAGATTCCCGATGTGTGTGGCCGGTGTCACTCAGAAATCCGAAAAACGTACCTGACATCTGTGCATGGAAAAGAGGTCAAGCAGGGCAATCCGAACGCGGCGGTTTGCTCGGACTGTCATAGCACCCACGAAATCGAATCTCCAACCGTCGATCCTGTGAAACTGGCGATCACCGCAAACTGCGGCAATTGTCACAATAAGGAATATAAAACCTACACTGGGACCTATCACGGCCAGGTGACAACTCTGGGCTACGCCTACACGGCCAAGTGCTTCGACTGCCACGGATACCACGACGTACAGAGGGTGAATGACTCGTCGTCTAGGGTGCACCAAGATAATCGTCTGGAGACCTGTCAGACCTGTCACGAGAACGCGAGCAGCGGGTTTATCAGCTTCCATCCCCACGGCAATACACACGACTTCGAGCGTTATCCCTACATGTGGATTGCTTCGAAATTCATGATTGCCCTGCTGGCGGGTGTGTTCGCGTTTTTTTGGTCGCATTCGGCATTGTGGTTTTATCGGGAGTACAAAGACCGCAAAGAAGGTAAGAATCATCCCCACGTCAAGGTGGGGGAACTGCCGGAAGAAAAACAACAATACATCAGGCGCTGGATACCGATGTGGCGGATCGCCCACCTGCTGCTGGCGCTTGCCGTTATGACTCTGGTGTTGACGGGAACCTCTGCGTTGTTTGCGGAGAGCGCCTGGGCGCACACGGCCATGAACTTGTTGGGCGGGCCGCAAGTGGCGGCGATACTCCACCGCATCGCAGCGGCTACGTTCATTGTGCTGTTCTTCGGGCACCTGATTGTCATCGCGCTGTACGTCTACCGAAATCGTAAGACTTTTCGATGGTTCGGTCCCGATTCATTGATTCCCAACTGGGACGACTTCAAACAGGCGGCCGGTATGTTCAGGTGGTTTTTCGGCAAGGGACCGCGGCCGGTCTTCGACCGCTGGGCATACTGGGAGAAGTTTGACTACTGGGCGCCGTTCTGGGGTATGGCGATCATCGGTTTGAGCGGTGTAATGTTGTGGTTCCCGGAGTTTACCGCCTCGTTCCTGCCAGGGTGGGTGTTCAACGTGGCCACAATTGTGCACGGCGAAGAGGCTTTTCTGGCCGCCGTATTCCTGTTCTCGGTGCACTTCTTCAATTGCCACTTCCGGCCGGACAAGTTGCCGCAGGACATCGTCATGTTTACCGGCGCAATGCCCCTCGAGGAATACAAGGCAGAGCACACGCTGGAATACCAACGCCTGGTTGAGAATGGTGAGTTAGAGAAATACCTGGTCGATGCCCCGTCGCGGCCGATGACCTTGGGGTCGAAGCTTTTAGGCGGTACACTGATATTGATTGGCTTGACCTTGCTGGTTTTAGTGTTGCTTGGTTTCTGGGAGAATGTGATTACCGCGTGAACCCGTTTGGAAGTCGAACAATGACGGAATACGTACACCAGATCCGGGGTGGCGCAATTTAGTGCAAAGGATGAAGATGAGACAATGAAGATTGTGGCCTGTACCGTCGGATTGCTTCTGGCGAGCTCGGTTTGCCATGGCCAAGCGGGTGGTCGGGCCACGAGTACGCCTCCCGCGCCGGGTTCGAGCGCAACAAAGACCTCTCCGGCAACGTACGTCAGTCCGACCAGACAGGTCATAGCGCAGTGTGTCGGTTGCCATGGAATGGACGGTGTCAGCAACACGCGATTCGTGCCGCACCTCAGCGGTCAGCGCATCGACTATCTGGCCAGTCAGCTACTGGCCTTCAAGGACAACACGCGCGGAAACCGCCCCATGCATGCCGTTGTAATGTCTCTCAGCGAAGGGTTGATCAAGTACGTCGCCGCGTATTTTTGGGCTCAGGGACAGGTGCCGCGTGGACCTGTCGGCACCAGTAGTGAGGAAACGTCGTCAGATAGTGCGCCAACTCTCGCCCCCAAGCTGGCCGAGGTGGTAAAGCAATGCGACGATTGTCACGAACCCAATGAAAAAAATCGTGACGTGATTCGGAGTTATCCCATTCTGGCGGGACAGAGACAGGAGTACCTCGCCAATGAGATGCGTGACTTTCAGAACAAACACAACCGGGGCAATCCCATGATGACCTCGATGACCGAGTTGCTCGGTACCGCGGACATCGCGGAGCTTGCCGGGTATTACGCCAACCGTGATTCTTCGGAACGCCTTGGCAGGCATTAGCGCGGGCGTGCCGAAGGTCCTGATGCGCCCCGACTCGGCGAAAATGGGTTATGGACGCGCTCCACCTGCCGGCCCGAGGCGGTGCGCCGCGCATCGTCTGCCGCACGATCGAAATGCACCTGGGCCAAGAGGTGAGACGCACCCGACGGGCGGCCAGACCGGCGCGGTGGCCGTGATTCAACGGTTCGTCAGTGCGCGTTGTCTGAATATCCACAGTTAAGGCATGTCCTTCCTCGATGGGGGGGTGCGACACTGTCGAGGAAGATCTGGTCTTTCGTCGTGTCCACCCAGGCCGTCAACCCGCGCAAGCTGGAGCGGTCGTGCCGGTACTTCCCGCCTGCATAGACGTCGGGTAGGTATCGCCCATTGGCGTGCAGACTGCAAGTCCCCCGCGAGGTGTTGTTCGCCGAGCGACAGGAGGCTTATCCTCCCTATCGGGGACTACAGGACACTGGCCACGGAAGACCATCGCGGTGACGCCGCAAAGGGCGACCCTATACTTCGCGGGCACCCGCAGATCGTGGCCTCCAACGGGCTAAAACTGGCTCGGCTGTCCGGGGCATGGCTCGAGCCAAATCGAAATGCCGCGCATGCGGCAAAGGGAGGACAGTCATGGCAACGAGAATAATCTCTGGTGTGCTCGTCCTAGACGATGAACATCATCGCTCCGGAAAAGCGACCGTTACCTTCGTTCCGCATGCGGTCGTGGGAGATGTGGTGTCCGATAGGACTGATCCCGAATGCGAGAGTGTTGGCCCGGTAAGACGCTTCGTCAGCACCCCCTGCAAGGTGGTCTCACTGCGTCGCGTTGAAGCAGCTGATCAGACTAGGGGGGCGCTAGATCGCGTGGCTGGAATATCAACGACGATATCGACCGCGACAAGCTCGAGGTGAGATGGACGTCGCACTCGGGATCGTTCGTTCGGGAAATCTCCTATCTCGTCATCGGGGACGTCTGACTGGTCAGCATCCGTGTTCTCACGGCACTGCCATGTAGATGGATTTGGGAACAGCGGCGTTGACACAGCGGGTATCTCCAACTGTGTAACACAAATGAGGGCGGGATGCCTCAGCGCAATATGCAGGCTAGAGCAGCGCGACGATGAACAGCCGGCGAAAGGGATACAGTGTGCGGCCGTCGGGGAGTACGGGGTAAGCGTCGCGTAACCGACACCGGTAGCTATCGAGGAATACGTTCCGGTCGGCGTCGTTTAGTTCGTCTAGTATGGGGCGGAGCCGGGTGCCCCGCACCCAGTCGAGGACCGCGTCCTCGCCATCAAGCACCTGCAGGTACTCGGTTTCCCAAATGTCCAGGTGCCGCGCGATACCGGCCAGCATGTCGTAGTAGACCCGCGTGTCTTCGACCCCATGCCGCGCCATGGCCTGCCTCAGAGCCGGCGTCCCCAGGGGTTTACCTTGCCGGCCGCCGTCGGCAAGGGTTTCGCGCATGAGCCGATGCGACGGCGCCTCCCAGTTAAGCGGCATCTGCACGGCGAGGCAACCGCCCGGGTTGATGAATCCGGCCAGGCGCGAAAACAGAGTGCGGTGATCCGCCAGCCAATGCAGGGCCGCGTTTGAATAGATCAGGTCCGGCGCGTCAACCGGGATCCAGGTTTCTATGTCGGCCTGCTGCCAGCGAATCCTTGCCGGTTGCTGCCGCGCAATGTTCAACATGGCCGCGGAATTGTCGATCCCATACACCCTCGCGTTGCCCCAGCGGTCGACCATGATTTGCGTCACGGTGCCGGTCCCGCAGCCCAAGTCAGTGATTACACGGGGTGACTTGAGCGGGACGCGTTCCAGCAGTTCTAGGGCCGGCCGCAGGCGGTGGTCGGCAAACTTCAGGTATTGACCCGGATCCCATAGCACGCCGGGCCGTTGCCCGGGATCATTATGAACTGGCATGGTGGTTACCGTTTAAGTCAATAGACTACGCAGCGGTCAACAGTCACCAGGCAACTTAATGGAACATAAAACGGTTTCCAATATCGATAACCCGCGGTGTAAGGCCGGCGTTTACGGTAACACTTTTTATACTCGAGTCCGGGTGCCCCGTAAAGCGACTGCGTTGGTCCTGATTGGCGATGTGAATCATGTGCCGTAATATGGCCGGGTGCAACGCCGCCAGCCCAAACCCGGACGACGATTCCAGACGTGCCGGTAAATGTTCATCGGACCCGGGCTGACGATGACGAGTCTTTCAGCCGTTGCACTGCCGGTGCCGCCGTACGCTTCACTTGATGCGCGCAACACGGTTTGGTGTAGAATCGGCAGGCCGTGCAGCCGAACGTCGCCCAATCATGACAAGACTAAAACTTCCGTTCGAACCACTCAACGCGGCGTTGGTGACAATTTCGGATTCGCGTACTGCCGAGACAGACAGTGCCGGCGACCTGCTTGCCGAGCGTTTGCGCCAGGGTGGGCATAATGTTGTCCGGCGCCAGATACATCCAGAACAACCGGATTCACTCAGTGAGTTATTTCGAGAGTGGATCCAGGACCCAGGCGTCGACATCATCATCTCGAGCGGCGGGACTGGTCTGACGTCGAGGGATGTAGCACCGGAAGTGGTGAGGGAATTTGTCAGAAAACCGATTCCCGGCTTTGGCGAATTGTTTCGTTTCTTGTCGTTCGAGGATGTTGGCACGTCGGCTATTGAGTCCCGCGCAGAAGCCTGTGTCGCCGACAATACCTTGATTTTTCTGTTGCCCGGCTCACCGGGCGCGTGCCGCCTCGCCATGGACCGTTTGATCCTGGAACAGCTCGACGCGCGTCACCGCCCATGCAATCTGGTAACGTTGCTGCCTCGGGTCATCGACAGATTAAAGTACTGATCATCGAGCCGCCGCGGTGGATTCGTCCTAATCCCGACAGACTGACAGCCATGTCGCCAGAGGCACACAGCAAATGACAGGGTTTCGTCTCCCAACAACGGTCAGGGTACTCGTGCTCTGGTTGGTGGTCACCGGCGGTGCGGGTGGATACCTGGTGGCGGCCGCGTCCGCCGACGTTCCCATCGTAGCGGCTGCGACCAGTCTAAATCCCGCACTCAACGAGGTCGCCGAGCTTTTTCGCAACCGCACCGGCGGAGCCGTTCGTGTCAGTTATGGATCCTCGGGCAACATCGCCAGACAGATCATCCATGGTGCTCCATTCGAGGTGTTTCTTTCAGCCGATGAAAACCTTGTGCTTTCCCTGGTGGACCGCTCGTTAACGATCGATGGGGGCTCTGTTTATGCCATCGGGCGCTTGGCGCTGTTTGTTCCCCATGGTTCGTCAATCCAATCGGATAACGAGTTGAGAGACGTGAAGACAGCCGTGTCCGATGGGAGGCTGCAACGACTGGCAATCGCCAATCCTCAGCACGCTCCGTACGGTCGTGCCGCGCGTCAATTGCTGGAACAAGTCGGCGTCTGGGATCGTATTGAAGACAAGCTGGTGCTGGGTGAGAGTGCCTCCCAGGCCGCTCAGTTTGCGGTAACCGGTTCGGTGGATGCGGCGATCTTCTCATACTCGTTAACGTTGTCTGCGGTGATCTCGCAGCGCGGTACCGTCACACTGCTGCCTGAACAGTGGCATCAACCGGTTCGCCATCGCATGGTCCTGCTGAAGGGCGCCGGGCGGACGGCGACCGCATTCTTTTCGTTCATGCAAGAGCCGGCAACGCGCCACATCCTCGCGACGTACGGTTTTACGGGACCCGGAGCCAGCCGCTGACTCAGTTATGGACTGGTCGGCGCTGACACTGTCGTTGGAACTCGCGGCGTGGACCACAGCGATCCTGATCCCGGTCGGAGTGCTGATCGGTCGCACCTTGGCATTGCGCAAGTTCATGGCCAGGAGTCTTGTCGAAGCGCTCATCGCATTGCCCCTGGTGCTGCCTCCCACCGTGTTGGGTTTCTATTTGCTGGTAGCATTCGGTGGCGCTTCGCCATTGGGAAAAATCTACGAAGCGCTGGTGGGCAGGCCGCTGGTTTTTTCCTTCCAAGGCCTGTTGCTCGCCTCGCTGATATTCAATCTACCATTCGCCGTACAGCCCGTTCAGCGCGCGTTTGAATCGCTGCCGGTGCAAATCCGAGAAGCAGCCTGGTGCTGTGGAATGACTCCATGGCGTACATTCAGGTATATCGAATTACCGCTGGTCTGGACCGGGATGTTGTCGGCCATCGTGCTCACTTTCGCCCATACCTTGGGCGAGTTTGGAGTGGTG
This sequence comes from uncultured Gammaproteobacteria bacterium, assembly GCA_947258785.1. Classification (GTDB taxonomy): domain Bacteria; phylum Pseudomonadota; class Gammaproteobacteria; order Arenicellales; family JAANXG01; genus CAMYJT01. The sequence continues at coordinate 125,450 of CAMYJT010000008.1, read as the reverse complement.
TTGATGGTGGGCGGCAACATCCCGGGCGAAACACAGACGATCGCTATCGCGATCTACGATCGAGTGCAGGCCTTGCAGGAGCAACAGGCGGCGCTAATGTCGGCGATCCTGTTGGGGTTTTCGTTCGTGATGATCGGTTTTATCTATTATCTGAGCGATCGGACTCGACGCAATCATGTACGCTGATAGGAACTCAGGACTGCAGGTCCGGTTGCAGCAGATCTTGCCCATTCCGCTGGATGCGCAGCTCCATTGCGACATGGGTGAACTCCTGGTGCTTGTCGGGCCGTCGGGCAGCGGTAAATCCACCATTCTGCGTTGTATCGCGGGCCTGGCCGACGCCGCCACCGGCTTGGTCCGATTTGAGGACTTCGTGTGGTTGGATACTGAGTCGGGTGTCCGGCTGTCGCCCCAGAAACGGTCGGTCGGACTGGTTTTTCAGCATTACGCGCTGTTTCCTCATTTATCAGCGCTGGAAAACATAACCGTCGTACTAGATGGGTTGGCACGGAACCGACGCCGGGCTGACGCTAGGGAGTTGTTGGAGCTCGTCAACTTGAATGGTCTGGAAAACCGCCGGCCAGACGAACTGTCAGGCGGCCAGCAACAGCGGCTGGCGTTAGCGCGGTCCCTGGCGAGGGACCCCGACGTACTGTTGCTCGATGAGCCGTTTTCCGCGGTAGACCAGATCACCCGACGAAAGCTCCAGCGTGAACTAGCACGTATGCGCCATCATTTAGAGCTACCGATCATACTGGTCACGCACGATCTTGACGAGGCGTGTGTACTGGCGGACAGAATGTGTATTCTGCACCGCGGCGAGACTCTGCAATCCGGCGCCCCATATGAAGTGATGTCCCGTCCGCAAACGGAGACAGTCGCACGCCTGGTCGGTTTATCCAACCTGTTCAAGGGGAAAGTGCTGGGACACGACTCCGTGCGGCAAATCACCTTGCTCGATTGGGCGGGCTACACTCTTCAATGCGGGCACCATCCGGAAGTGCAACCCGGACAGACGGTGAACTGGGTGGTCCCGCCGGAGAACGTGATTTTACACCGCCGTCATAGACCCTCGCGGGGGGAGCGGGAAAATCCGGTCAATGGCGTCATCAGCGACTTCGTTGTACTGGGTGGGGATGCCAGCATTACTATGCTCGTAAACGGAGATCCACATAAGCCGTTGTCGTTTTCGCTCTCAACGCACGTCGCACATCGAAATGGGCTCGGAACCGGGGAACATATCAGGATCTCATTGCTGGCTAAGGGGATTCATATGATGCTTTGAACGCGCACAGCGCGTCAAGGTGACGAAACGAGCAGCAAACGATAGCATGGCAGACACGGCCAACAGACTGTGGCGGGCGCTGTTTCCACGTGAACCCCGGGGATTTCCGTTTCGCCGCAGTGTCAGAATTGCACTGCGAACTACGCACATTTTGACCACCGGTGTTTTGTTCGGCGGGTATGTCTTCGATGTGGCCTCGTCGGCGCTCGAGTTCTGGTTGTGGTCTTCTGTCGTGTCCGGTTTGCTGCTGTTTGCCACTGATCTGTTTGCGACTCTGGCCACTTTGTTCGAGCTGCATGGAGTTGCGGTTATTGCGAAACTAGCCCTGTTGGCGTGTGTGCCGGTGTTCTGGGACTATCGTGTGTCATTGCTGGTGCTCATTTTCGTTATCGGGGGGATCAGCAGTCACATGCCGAGTCGATTTCGGCACAAGCTATTGATGTTCGAGGGTCGAATTGTCACCGTCCGGCGGTAGCGGCAGCCGTCGCACAAACGTGTACACCACAGGGATACCTGCAGCCTGTATCCATCGGATTGATGAGGGGGCGGCGCGCGCATGCGGCCGCTGCGTACCGCACGCTCAGGTGATCACATGCACAATCTCGGCGAGCGAATGCGCGGCATGTTCGTCTTCAGTGAGTTCTTTGCCGAGCTGTCTGCTGATTTGGCTCATTGAGAACAATCCGCGAATCTGTTGCCGACTGGATTCGTTATCAATGTCAACCACCAGGATGTGCTGGCGCTCGAGCGCTTTCAGAGTGCTTACTATATGACCGACTTGCGAGTCTCTGACGCTCATCATATTCAGCGCGGTGATCTTTTGCTGAGGAGTCATGAGCATCTCGACCTGCATCTCCGCTCTCGGTACCCCGGTGTCCCGGGTAAGCCGGATCGGTTTCTCACCCATAATGTCGTTGGCCGTGATCACGCCGACTACGTGTTCGTTTCTGTCGATCACCAATAGCAGGCGAACCTGGGCCTTTTTCATCCCCTCCAGCGCCCGATCAACGGACACGTCAGTTCTGGTGGTAACCGGCCGGACCAGCTTGAAGTCGGTCATCACGCTGATCGCCGGGCTGTCGTAGTACACCAACCGGGGGGGTTCTTTAGGGCGGTAAAAGCCGGTTTCAGGTTCGAGGGGGATATCTTTGCGTGTGACAAATTCGCTCATTGTCATCTCCCAGCTCGGTTTGGTTCAAGTTTAGGGGTTGTCTCCCCAATGCTATGCTGTCGTTCTCGCCCGTCGTTCCAGCTGAGCGCAGTCCGCCAGCGTCTGACAGGCAGGTCGTAACCGTCGATCAACCTGGTATTTCAGGGCATATAGTATTAACTTTAAAGGACATAGTCATTCAGTCATCATTCCTGGCTGGGACGCAGTCTGGACCATCTCGTCGGGGAACGCATGGGCAAAAAGATCGTTACGCCGGATTATATCGGTTCGGATCGGCGCATGGGTGTGGATCGCCGGCGGCGGACCGACCGTCGCCGCGGTGTTCGATGGGAACCGGCGAAATCAGACCGCCGGCGTCGTCCCCGACGCCGGCAAACCGACCGTGATATCTGGGACCACGTGGACCGCACAACTGATTCCTGATCTTCCGGCTTAGTTTTAATACCGGCGGTCCAGCCGGTATTTTAACATCCCCCCAACCCCAACAGCCCGGTCTTGGCGCGACGTCGGCGCGCTCATTTTTGTTGCGTGAAGCGTGAGCGCGGCCGTTTTAGACCGGGCGTGGGGCGGTACGCGTTGGGACAATATGCTGGTTTGGCAGTGGTCCGCCTATCTATGCAAGGCGGATACCTCGGGGCAGGGAGGCCATCAACCGGTCGTCGGTGCGAGTACACAGCCGGTCCACAAAATCTGGTAAATTTGGGACAATCCACTAACAACGCAGGAACAAGGGGAGTGCTGACATGTATACACAGGGATGCAGATGCGCGATCGATCGACGAGCACATCATGGCCAGTCAGATTTGGTCCGGGAGGACTACTATGGCGCCGGTTCAGTCTTGACGGGTTGTCTGCGCGGGCGACCGTCATCTATAAGCAATTGATGCCTCAGCACGCACAAGAAACCCGGACAGCTGACCCCCAGGGTCGGTCTGCTATCCCATCCGCAGTGGAGCGTTGGTCGCACGTGCTGGTGTTACGCGTTTTTGCGATCATGATCCTCGTCCTGTTTGTGTCTGAAGTCGCGATCATGCTGTTATTCACCTTGATTCCACCGCTGTCCGGCCTCGTGAGTACCCTAATTAATGCGGGTCTGCAAGTGCTGGTCCTGATGGTGTTGTTATTTCGGTTTGTTTACCGGCCTTTGCGCAGCTATATTGAGGACCGCGATCGAGCGGTTCGTTCACTGGCGGTAAGTGAGGAGCGTTTTCGGGACATCGCCGCTAACGCCAATGAATGGATCTGGGAGGTCGATCCGCGCGGGAGATACACCTATTCCAGTCCGGTAGTGGAGCAGATACTGGGCTATACGCCAGAAGAAGTTTTGGAACGCCATTTCTACGATTTCTTCCATCCAGATGACCGCGAAGCATTGAAGCAGGAGGCCTTTAAAGTAGTTGCGGACAAAACCGCCTTTTGTGGTTTTATCAATCGCAACGTCCACAAAGACGGGAGGTCGGTCTGGCTGGCGACCAGCGGTACTCCGGTGCTGAATCCCAGCGGCGAACTACTGGGTTACCGCGGGGCGGACACCGTCAAACACGAAGAATCAGCAATCATCGATGCGTTGACGGGGTCATTGAATCGCCGCGGTTTTTATCTGCTCGCCGGGCAGCAGATCAAGCTGGCCATCCGCAAAGACCTGGAGATAGGGATTATCTTCGCGGATATGGACAATCTAAAACAGATCAACGACCACTTCGGTCACCTGGAGGGCGACCGGGCGCTGAGCCGGATGGCCAAGATCCTCAAGGGCTCGGTGCGTGAGGCGGATGTGGTCGCCCGTTACGGTGGGGACGAGTTCGTGGTCCTGCTCATCGGCGTGAGCATACCGGACATTGAGCAGGTCGTGCTTCGCAAGATCGAAGAAAACATCGCACGGTACAATTCCGGAGGCGATCGGGACTATGCGCTCTCGATCAGTGTCGGATACTCGATTCACGATACCCGCCAGGTGTTCTCCCTCGATGAGTTGATCTCGATGGCGGACCGAGCGATGTACAAGCGTAAACAATCCGGCCGCCGCCAACCTCTGGCCTGGCTGCAGCGGATCGAACCGCCGAATCAGGGCGTCACCACGACTTAGTTGAATCTCACTCGAAGGGGATAATTCTGCCGCGTCGCGGAGCGACCGCAATACGTCCGTTCACCCACCGGACGGATCGCCACCGCGGGGCAGGTTCAGCGTGTCCGGGTGTCGGCGCACACCAGACGCGTATCTACGGCGTCGCGCGGATCTCCAAACACCTTCAAACAAATGTGTCAGGATGCGGCGAATAAATGCGAGCCGGACAACCGGATTACGGAATAAATAAACTTGTAAAACTCGAGTTGCAGATCCGCTGTTATGCGATGAGATAGACAAAAACGCCCATCAAAACTGCCAGCAGTAAGTACTTCTTAGGATCGGTCTCTCTCTTCATCTTAATCTGTGCCATTGTGTCTCCTTATCAGAACCTGCGCGACACTGGACACCCCAGGGTCTTCCATTATTTAGTTTAGACCGAAATTCGGCGGTTGCAGGGCCGGGAGATGGGGTCCGGGGCAGTGCCGGGGCGATGGCAAGTCCCAGCTTTAACCGAGCGTCAAAGTCAGAAATGCCGCAGTTCCTGTATGCCTGACGCCCAAAGTGGCGCACCGCAGCCGACGTGCGGCTCGAGCGCGGTGCGCCGGTCGATGTCCGGATTCCGACCCATTCTGATCAGGATATTTTTATCCGTCTCGGTGTCGCTTCTTGTAATTTCGGTAGATACAAAGCCAATACACCGTCGGCCACTTTTGCCTCGATCCGTTCCTGATCGATCTCGCTCGAGAGCCTGAAGCTGCGGCTGAAATGACCGATATTGTATTCGGTGTAGACCGGGTGGATCTGCGCATACTTCTCTGAATCGATGTGGCCCTCGACGGTCAGCTCGTTTTTTTCCAATTGGATGTTGACATTTTTTTTCTCAACCCCCGGCATTTCCATCACCACCATCAACTTGTCTTCCGTTTCGTAAATATCGGTCGCCGGCACGAAATACTTACCGGGAATGGTCTGCTCCCGGCCGGCTTCAAGTTCCCTTTTTTCTCGGACTTCTAAGTCTTGTTCAACCATGACAACCTCCTAACAGTTCAGTATTTGTATCTGGCGCCGGTCAGGCAACATTGATGGATCGGGGCTTTTCCTGCTCCGCGGGAGGAACCTGCAGGGTCAGGATACCGTCGTGATACTCGGCTTTTACACCTCGCGGATCGATTTGAAAGGGCATGGTCAGAGTGCGATCAAAGCTGCCACTGTCCCGCTCGCGACGGTGCACGCTGACATTTTCTCCGTAATCGATTGTCTTCTTGCCGAGTATGCGAACTCTATCCCGGTGGATCTGGACATCGATGTTCTCACGGGGCACACCGGGCAGCTCCGCGACCACGACAAAATTATCGTCTTGCCGGAACACGTTGATGGGTGGGAACGACCCATGACTGCTGGTCCCCAATCCGAACCAATCGCTGGTCCTTGTGGTATCCAGCGCGCGCTGCAAACGGAGCAGTGCGTCGAGTGGGCTGGTGAAAGTGGTGGCCATAGCCAATGCCTCCTCTACTTGTCGTTGGCGTTGTTGATACTCACCGGTATATGGATCTGTCACATTCATTTTTCAAGCCTGGCCCGCCTATTGCGCCAGGGCGTCCCGCCCGATCTCTTCGCCAGCTTTCGGGATCCTTGGTGCGATATGCAGGTTAAACGGTGTCTTTGTAGTCAATTCGATCCGGGCCCACCGCGCCGCCCGACATTATGAATGTCATTGCGTCCTCGACGGTCCAGTCGGTGGTGGTGAGGCGCTCAACAGGCACTATCTCCATGTAACCGGATGTAGGATTGGGCGTGGTCGGTACGTACACCGCCGCAATTTGCCGGCCTGTCTCCTTGTCGATCATGACTCGGGTGATGAATCCCACCGTCTTCATGTCTTGATTGGGGAAATTAATCAACACCACGCGCTCGAGCCGGCCGGGTTTGGCGCTGAGCGACGCAACCAGTTTCTTGGTGGCGCCGTAGATGTTCTGGACCATTGGGATTCTTACCATCAAGCTGTCAAAGCCGTTGACCAATCGGCGACCAATCACGCGGGTAGTGACCAGGCCGAGTAAATACAGCGCGATGAGGGTGATCACGACGGCAAGCGCCGGCTGCAGCCAGGGATGCAAGAGGAATTCGGAAGCTGTGGGGGCGCTGCTACGCAGCCCGGACGCCAAGACCTTCACCCAGGGCGTGCCGATCTGCGAAAGCTGTGTGAGCACGAATTTGAACACTACCCAAGTGATCCAGACGGGGATAACGGTGAGTACGCCGGCCAGCAGATAGCGTTGTACATGGGTCTTGCGAGACGGTCTGTTTTTCATGTGCGGCGGTCCCCGACAGCTCGCGGTGGGAACGGCATTAGCCTGGCGCTGAACGCTGCGTTCATGGTGTCCCGATCCCCAGCGCATGCCCGCAATGCCGTTGGTATAGTCGGCAGCAGTTGTTTGTGCCGATTCATTGACGTTCCACCGGTAACCCCAGTTCGTTCCAGTCCACCATGCCGCCCCTTAAATTGGACACATCGGTGAATCCCAGACCGGTTAGAATCGCTGCCGCGGTGGTACTACGCACCCCCGAGCGGCACACCACGACGATCGGGGAGGCTTGATGGTCGCTCAATTCATCAGCCCGTTCCGGCAATTGTTTCAGCGGAATCAGTATGCTGCCGCGGATGTGGCCGAGTTCGCCCTGAAATTCAGACTGCTCACGCACATCCAGCAGCAGCGGTGGATGGTTTTCTGCAATAGCGGTGCGGACGGCGTGCGGGGCGAGCTGGCGCACTTCATTGAGTTGAGAGAGATCCGGGAAATGGATTTTATCGTCGTCGATGGCGGTCTGATTGGGCTGCAGTACCTCTTGGATCTTACTGGGCAGCGGAAACGCGATGCTCGCCATCAAATCGATATACTCCTGCCTCCCGCGGTCCTTCAGGCGTGGATTATGGGTGCGCTCGTGACCGATGCTGGAAACCGTGTTGCCGCGGTAGTCGTGGGCCGGATGGACCACTGTCGCGTCAGGCAGTGTAAACAGCTTTTCCGTAATAGAATCGTATTGCTCACCGGAATCGCCGCCGGCAAAATCGGTGCGGCCGGTGCCGCCGATCAACAGCACGTCCCCCGTAAAGACGTGGTCTCCGATCAGCAGACTGAGGCTGTCGGGGGTGTGTCCGGGCGTGTGCAACACCCGGGCGCTGAGCCTGCCCACGTCAATGGTTTCCCCATCGTCTACGTATGCGTCCACCTGTGGTGTGGGTGCCCGCTTGTGCATGATCAACCGTACTCCCGTCAGCTCCTTCATCAAGGCCGCTCCCGAGAGATGATCTGCATGGGTGTGTGTATCGATGACCGCGTCGAGTCGTAATCCTTCGTAGGCGAGTACGCCGAGATAACGGTCCACGTGGCCGCGTTCCGGATCGATCAACAACGCGCGGCGGGTTTCTGCGCAGGCCACGAGATAGGTCTTGCACTGAATCTGGTTTAGTTCTCGTATCAACATTGCCGGGCCTCAAGGTTTCCGCTGCGGCGGTAGTCACTAGCTCGTGATAATCATCCGCCAGGAGTTGCCGACGTTAACAGCTTTTTGACTTAATCGAAATCGTATTGGTCACGTTGCATTCCAGTCGGGCATTATGGCCGGTGATTTGCGCAGACGAGTGCCGTTAACGAGGCCGCCGAGCGGCGCTGATGAAGATCCGGGACGTATTTTGTTAGCTCACCGGTTGAGGCATGATAGGGATATGCTGAAGCACATAATTAAGGATTTTCGAAGAAAGCGTCATCCGATGTGTAACCGATTATTAACCATAGTGGCGCCGCATCGCACCTTGGTTGTATTCGCTTCCTTATGGATTGCTGCATCGGCGGTAATTGGGCAGGGCAAGCCGGTGGATACCGGCGTGTTGCGCCAGTGGATCGAAGAGATGAAGCGTTCGGACCGTGGCCCCTTCGTGCGCATACGCTGGTTCTGCAAGGACGGCACAGTGTTGCCGCCGCGGTCATCCGCCTGCCGGAATCACGGTGGTGGGGTTCAGCATGGTGAGTGGAACGATCGCGTGAAAACGCTGCGGGCGGGCGGCTACCTAGTCGCCAACGTGCTGGCCGATCTGGATGCCGCTGCGTTCACGTCTCGCCCCGATTACGCCGATGCCCTCAACCAGATCGCGATTGAGCAGTTCCTGATCGCAACTGACGACGGCTGGATTTATCGCCGGGCCCGCTACTACCGCGGTGCGCTGCAAGAGGAGGACGAGCGGATCGGCGCTCGCCGTTTGCTGTTGAAGCTGGCAGAAGATCCGTCGTGGTTGGGGCGTCGGTATCTGGCTTACCGCAGCGTATCCCAGCTGTTGAATCACGGCGAGGAGACCAAATCCGTCGCCGAGGTACGACAGCTGTCGGCCTCTTTGGCCGATCAGGACGCCAACTTCAAGCAGCTGCGTAACAAAATCCACGTCCGACCGGATCACCGCGATGCCGCGGCGGTGCGGGAGTACGCCGCGCGGCGACCCGGCTCGCCGTTGTATCCGCAATACTTGCACCTTGCGGCCGCCATAGACGCTGTTTATGCCGGTGGTTCGGCGGTGCAGTGGCTAACGCGCCTGGCTCGTGATTCCGGGCTCGCCGGCGCCACCAGGGGCCGGTTTGCTCGGGCGGCCACAGCACTCGGACCCGCAGCAACCGCGGAGCAACGCTTGCAAAGGACTTCCGAGCTTCTGAGCGAAGTGCGCGATGCTGCCGCTTCGGCGGCCACCGCACCCTTGCGGCTGGCGCTGGTCGACGCCAGTGGCGCGCTCGAGAACGAACACTACACCGCGGCGACGGTACTGCGTGACCGGATCGGCCAGTCAACCCGTATCGACCGTCTGCGGTGGTTGAGGTCCTCAATCCAGGCCGTATACGGCATCGGTTTGATCAGCGCGCGCCAGCGGCGGTCTCTGAACAGCGAACTCGACGGGTTGGAAGAGAAGACGGTGATCGATCTCCACACCTATAAAACTGCCCTGGATTATCTGGCGCTGGTGCCGGGGTGGGGGGTGCAGTGGCAGCGGTTCCATTTCCAGAATGCTGTGCACAAATTGGCGGCCATCGAACCGAAGGCGGGTATTTTTCTGCAGGATCAACTGCGGGGCAGCCCACTCTTTTTCTACAGTCAAACGCTGGACAGCCTGTTACAGGATGCCAATCGGCTGGCCGGAATACGGCACGAATTGTTCGGTGACGAAGTGGGTATCGGCCTGCGTAGCCTGAATCCCGGATTGGCCAGGGGGCGACTCTATCTGGCCGCCGGGGCGGCCCCGGAGGCTAGGGACCCGAATGGCATCTATTTATTGCCCGAGACCATCTCCGAACTTCCGCCGGTGGCGGGTATTTTGACCGCCGGAGAGGGCAATTCGCTGTCTCATGTCCAGCTGCTGGCCCGCAATCTGGGCATTCCCAATGTAGCGGTGGATCTGTCGCTGCTGCCGGTATTGCGTCGCTTCGAGGGACACGCCGTGACCCTGGCGGTGTCGGTCCGCGGATCCGTCCGGCTCCGTCGCGACGACGGCGCACCCGAGGATCCGGGACAAGGGCCGGAAATCGCCATCCGGCCGGACCTCGATAAACTGGACCTTGGAGACCGGCGGATGCTGCCGTTACAGCAATTGCGCGCGCGCGATTCCGGTCGCACGGTTGGACCCAAGGCAGCCAAGCTCGGGGAATTGCGTCATCACTACCCAGACTCGGTCGCCGACGGTCTGGTGATCCCGTTCGGTGTGTTCCGAGACTTGCTCCGCCGGCCATACCGCGACCACGGGCTTAGCGTCTTTGACTGGATGGTTGCGCAGTACCGGGCCATCGATAGCTTCCCCCCGGAGTCGGCCGGCCGCCTGCAGGCCTACGAATCGTTTCGCGGACGGCTGCACCAGTGGATTCTCGACGCCGATCCCGGAGAGGAGTTCCGCAAACGACTGGCGGCAGCGATGGCGGATGTGTTCGGTTCCGACGGCACCTACGGTGTCTTCGTGCGCAGCGACACCAACGTGGAAGACCTGCCCGGCTTCACCGGGGCCGGCCTGAATCTGACCGTCCCTCATGTCGTGGGGATTGACAACGTGGTGCGTGCGGTGTCACAAGTTTGGGCCTCGCCGTTCACGCAACGGGCCTTTGCCTGGCGCCAGCCGCGCATGGAGCATCCCGAGCATGTGTATCCAGCGGTGCTGCTGCTGCGCAGCGTGCCGGTGGACAAGTCCGGAGTGTTGGTCACTCAAGACATCGACACCGGCGACCCGAATTGGTTGTCCATCGCGGTCAATGAAGGCATCGGTGGCGCGGTCGACGGACAGGCTGCGGAATCGTTGCGCGTCAACGTGCACACCGGCGCCGTCAGGTTGCTGGCGCAAGCCACCGCCGTGGTGAAAAACGTGGTTGGTTCGGGAGACGGGATCACAAAGCAGCCCGTGAGCCACCAAGATCAGGTGCTGCAGCCGGCGGAAATCGCTGAGCTGATCCGACTCGTCAAGGATCTGCCGGGTCGATTCCCGCCCATCGTGGACGCCGAGGGCAGGCCGGCGCCCGCGGACATTGAGTTTGGATTTATTAACGGCAAGTTGGCCTTGTTTCAGATCCGACCGTATCTCGAAAGCAAACGTGCGCGGACGAGTGCATACCTGAGGTCGCTGGACCGTGGAATGTTGCGGCTGGACCGTGTGGCGGTGGATTTGACCGAGGCGCCGGGGGGGTGGCCGGGTTGAGAGGCTTAGCGGCATTGGCCTGCTTGGTGTGGGTGGTAACGGTGTACGCCTACCCAATCTACGATAGTGGATTGACCGGCATCCGGCGTCTGGAGGAGGCGCGCCTGGCTCAGGCGGGGGTGATTGCCGGGCAGAAGCGCCTCGCCGGTGAGTTGTTGACGCTGGAGCAGGTCGATCTGCGGTTATTGGAGCACCGTGACCTGCTGCTGCCGCCGGTGGATCCGGCGTTTACGAAACAGATCACAGGACTTCTCGACGGCGACCAGGACCGCTACAGCATCGCCGTATTGGATCTGTCGGACATTCAGCGCCCGCGCTACGCGGAGCATAATGCAGATGTACTCCAGAACCCTGGCAGCGTGGGGAAGATTGTTGTCGGCACGGCGGTGTTCCAGGCCTTGGCCGATGCGTATCCTGAAGATCTGGAGGCGCGTCGCGAGGTGCTGGGCAAGACTTGGGTGACAGCCGACGAGTTCATCGTCCACGACAGCCACGAGGTCAGGTTCTGGAGCCCACAGGCTCGGCGCATGACGCGTCGGCCCATCCGTCTCGGTGATCAGGCGTCGTTGTGGGAGTTTTTGGATTGGTCCTTTTCACCGAGTTCGAATGCGGCCGCCAGCACCGTCATCAAACAGACCATGCTGCTGGTGCGGTTCGGGCGCCAATACCCGGTTGCCGACGAGGCATCGAGGGATTTCTTCATGCATACGCCGAGGGCGGAACTCGCCCAGCTTCTGGCGACGACGCTGCACACAGCGCTCGCGCGCAACGGCGTCGATTTGAAACGGTTCAGGCAGGGCAGCTTTTTCACCGCCGGCGGCAAGCGCAAGGTGCCGGGAACCAGCAGTTACGCCACCACCCGTGAGCTGATGAGGTACTTATTGCGGCTCGAACAGGGCAGGATCGTCGACGAGTTTTCGAGCCGCGAGTTGAAACGCCTGCTGTACGTCACCGAACGGAGAATCCGCTATGCCTCATCACCGGCGCTGTACAATGCCGCGGTTTACTTCAAGTCGGGTTCACTGTATCAGTGCCAACCGGAACCGGGCTTCATATGCCGGAAGTTTCACGGCAACAAGCGCAATCTGATGAATTCCGTCGCCATTGTGGAGGCGCCCGCCGGCGACCGGCGTCTGTATTATTTCGTGACATTGACGTCAAACGTATTGCGCAAGAATTCAGCAGTGGATCATCAGACGCTGGCGACCGGCATCCATCGCTTGATCGAGGCGGCGCACCATTAATCCGCATTGCTCAGTGGACGTTGTGGGCGACGGCCGTGGGTACGATGAGTTTGTGGATCGCTTGGATGATGTCCACCAGCCACTGTGAGGCATCGGGGTGTTCGGCCAGCGCTACCGCAATGTATTTGTGCCGGCCGCTTTCTACAATGGCGCTGTCGGCGTGCCAGTGCCGCCACGATCCGGACTTACGGTATAGCCGAACGTCGGGATAGCGCGCCAATCCCTTGACGAATTTGTGATGAATCGCCGGTTTGCTCAGCATGGTCTTCATCTCCCGGCACAGATCGGAACGCACCAGGCGGTGTGTTTCGAGCAGGTAGTAGAATCGGGCCGTCTGCAGCGCGGTGGCGCCATGAGACAATCGATGCAGGGGGTCCCGCTGGTAGGCGCCAGCGCGGCCGTATTCCTTGCCCACCCACAGACCGCCGTTGGCTTTTGGGTCATAAAGTCGGTACCGGTCCGACATCAGTATGGTAATGAGTCTTTGTTTCCCGACCCGGTTGAGCATGCGTGTGGCTTCCACGTTCGATGATTTCCGAATCATCCGGGTCAGCGAATCGCGTACGCGCCGGGTGAGGCTCAGTTTGCCTTGCTCAACCTGGACCAGGGCGCCGAGCAGGATGGCTAGTTTCGGCAGACTGGCGGCGTACATCATTTCATCGCCGTTCACGGACGCCACCCTGGGGTGTTCCAGATCGGTGATGTCCGCCACTGCCAGGGCGAGTTTCTTGCCGGCCACAGCGGATTCCAGGCCCAGCGCAGCCAGGGACTGCACAATCCCGCGCTGTAACACAGGATCGGCACGGTCTCTCAGCAGTGGAAAATCGGTGACGGATCCCGCGCGGACGAAGGCGGCAGTTGGCAGTGTCAGCAGGATCGCAAGTATTATTGTCGCGGCGCGCACGGTCGCGATTCGGGCTCCCTAATTATTCTTTATGTGATAGTCATTAAATATGATAGCTGTCTATACGCGGGCAGACAAATCCCAACTCGATCTCCGCCGCCGGGCCGTGATCCTGTTCATCAACTTTCTGTTGATCATTCTGGCTTATTACCAGGTCAAGTCCGCGAGCCGATCGCTGTTGATCGAGCACTGGGGGGCGGGCCAATTTCCCTATGTCTGGATTACCTCAGCCTTGGTCCTCGGGTCATTTATCGGCTTTTATCATCGTCTCGTTGAAAGATTCAGTCGATTGCACGTGGTGCTGGGTTCCTGCCTGCTGTTCATCGCTCTGTTGGTGACGTTCCGCGCCTTGCTGGGCTGGAAGAGCGCTGCCGCGGCAATCGGCTTTTACATTTTTGTGGACATATTCAGCGTGATTCTCGTCGAACAATTCTGGAGTCTAACCAATACCATAATGAAAACGGACGAAGGCCGACGTGCTTATTGGTTCGTGAGTACCGGCGGCTTGGTGGGTGGTGTGCTCGGCGGCGTGCTTGCCGCGTCCTTGGTGAAGTACACGCCCATGGCCACCGCCGACTTGTTGCTCTCCTGCGCGGTGCTTCTGCTGGCGGTACTTTTGCTCAACGTCATGATGGCCAGGATGGGCCTCTATGAGGAGATTCCGGAAAGCAGCGCGCTGGTGCCGAGTGGAGGCGGTTGGCGTGCCTTGGTCCAGAGCCGCTACCTTGTCTTGATCACGACGATCTTATTGTGCGCACAACTCGCACAGCCGGTGGTCGAGTACCAATTTATCAAGACGGTCGAAGCCGCGTACGCGGTACTCGACGAACGTACAACCTTCATTTCGGTCTTTTTTAGTGTGTTGGGTTTGGTGTCAATCGGCGTCAATGTTGTAATTACGCCGTTGATCCATCGTTATCTGGGGGTTATCGCCGGCATGTTGATGCAACCCTTGTTGCTGGTGATCTGTTCCGTTGGTTTTATGGCGATGCCGACCTTGTGGATGGCCTCGGTGGTAAAAATCAGTGACCGCGGCCTATCGTATTCCATTAATCGTGCCTCCAAGGAGTTGCTCTATATACCCGTCGATCCGGCACGCACGTATCAGGCCAAGGCGTGGATAGATATGTTGGGGTACCGGCTGTTCAAGATTGTAGGCTCCGCTTTGATACTTTTGTCTACGCAGTGGCTGCCGTTCAGCTTGGACGTTGCTCAGCTGGCATGGATCACCGTGTTGATCTGCGGTGCATGGATTTTGGTGTTGAGGCAATTGGCCGCTGAGTACGGTACTGCGGTTACTGAGCCTGACGTCGTCGGACAACCGCTCTAATCGAGGAGCCTCTCGGGCCATGATCGGCGCGGTGGCGATTCCCTGTTAGCGGTCTTCCGGTCTCGCGGCGGGTGCTCGAACTTGGTGAGCATCGTGACGGCGGGTAAGCAAGAATTTCCTGCGTGTCGACAGTCGGTGCCGGTATACTAGTCCGTATATCGCACCAAGGATGCTGGATGATGGCGAAGGGATGGGGCGCACAGGCCGCCGCGCTGGAGCGCAATGCATAGCCGTAGTTATGGCTTGAGTGAAGTGCGAGTCCAGGCGTTCGAGACCGAGCCAGCGCCGGGATAGCCCCGCCCTCATTTGTTGCCGAGCAACCTGGCAAGTCGAATGTTGTCATTGCGGGAACCAAGCGCTTTGGGTATTCCCGACTGTGTGCTTTAAATATGGGCGGGACGCCTTGGTGCAATATACGGGTTAGTCCATTTCACAGCCAAAAGAGATTGCCATATTGGATACCGGACAACGGGTCCGCAGGACCAAAGTAGTGGCCACCATAGGCCCCGCCTGCGACAGCGAGATCACCTTGCGGGAAATGATTGCTGCAGGCATGAACGTCGCGCGTCTCAACCTTTCGCATGGCAGCCTGGACGCGCACAGCGAGCGCTTGGAGAGGATTCGGCAGGCGGCCGAGGCCATGCAGGCCAATATTGCGGTGATGGTGGACACTCGCGGCCGCGAGGTTCGTACGGGACCAGTGGAAGGTGGTGCAGTAGAACTCACACCCGGGGAGCGGTTTGTACTGTACAGCGACAGCCGTGTGGGTACCGCCGAGGGGGTGTCAATTTCGCATCCGGCGCTGCATGAGCACGTTCGGATGCACGACCGGGTGTTGATGGACGACGGCCTCATTGATCTGGTAGTGACGGGTATTGCCGACGGCACCGTGCAATGCCGCATCGACTGTGGCGGAATTCTGCGCAACAACAAGGGGGTGAATCTCCCAGATAACCCCGGCGCCTTTGATGCCCTGGTTGTCAACGATACCGGAGATCTCGAGTTCGCCGCTGCCGGGGACGTCGAGTATGTCGCCGCCTCGTTTATCCGCAATGCGGGTGATATTGAACGCATTCGCGGTCAACTGCGGGCGCTGAAAGCGGACATATCGATTATCGCTAAAATCGAGAGCCGCAGCGGTGTGGACAATCTTGAGAGCATCATAGCTGCGGCAGACGGTACGATGGTTGCGCGAGGCGATCTCGGAGTCGAGCTGCAGCTGGCGCAAGGTCCAACCATTCAGAAAAAGATCATCCGGACGACGGTTATGAATGGCAAACCGGTTATTACCGCCACCCAAATGCTCGATTCGATGGAGCGAAATCCTCGACCGACTCGCGCCGAGGTCAGCGATGTCGCAAACGCGATTCTGGATGGGAGCTCCGCGGTGATGCTTTCCGGAGAGACCGCCGCCGGTGCGTTTCCCGTAGAAGCTGTGCGCACCATGGTGACGCTCGCCTTCGAGGCGGAGTCAGGCCTGCGGGAGTACGGACACCTGCAGCAGATCCTGCCGCATCCCTCCAATGTCGTCACTGAAGCGGTTGCACAGGCGTCGATCACCATGGCTCACCATCTCAAAGCGGCGGCCATCATCGCCCTTACCGAAACCGGTTTTACATCCCGTCTGATTTCCAAATATCGTCCGGACTGCCCGATTCTGGCGGTCACCTCATCGCAGCAGGTGGTCCGTCGCCTGGCCATGAATTGGGGCATCAGGGCGATATATTATGCGGGCGAGGGTGCGGACGAGGATAAATTGGAGTATACCAAGGACCAAGCCAAACAGTTGGGTTATGTGCGTTCCGGTGACGTCATGATCGCCACCGCAGGCAGTTCTCATCAGGCTGGGAGCACGGATATGATACGCGTCCTCACAGTGGAGCCGTGAGCTCGCCATGATCGTAGATTATTGACCGTTCGGCTGGACCGCAGAGCAATCCTGTCTGCCGCCAGTTCGAGGTATGGGATGGGTACCGGTTATCCGGTGTGCCGTGCTGCACTGCGCGTGGCGGTGGATGGGCGCGCGGCCGTCTCACCAATGGACCAGCAGTCTGTCGCCCTCGACCTTCCAGTCGAACCGGTTCAACGGTCGATTGCCTTTATCAATGCAGGCTCCGGAAGACACGTCAAAACTCCAGTCATGTTTGGGACAGGTCAGTGTGAGTCCCTCCAGAGCCAGATGGGGAATGTTGGTGACCTGGTGCGGGCAGCGGCTGTCGTAGACCTTGAAGTTGTCACCATCGCGGTAAATGAACAGGCTGCGACCGTCGCAGTGTTTGTAGGTGACGGCCTGATCCAAGATTTTGTGGGTCGCTGCGGCGTCGTGCCACATGGGTTTCGCGTCCAGGTTCTCGGGGTGAAACTCGGGAATGTCCATGTCCAGGATGATGTCGACGGCCCAGACAATCTTGGCCAGACCGAGGGCGGGAAAGGCCATCAGCAGGGCGTCGAGTATCTCGTGCGCGGTTGCGCCTTCACGCAGTGCCCTCGTGAGGTACTGCCTGAATCCTTGTTCGGTTTGCGCATGAACCTTGGTAATGACCGAAATCAGATTGCGGGTCTTGTCGTCCAGATGCCTACCGGCTTCCTTCAAGAAGGTAAAGTACGGTTTGATGGCATCCGGGCGCGCTTTGACGAGATAGTTCAAGGCGTCGCTCATCTCGATACTCCAATGCTGACGGTTGTGCTCATTGCGAAGACAGCCTGTCGATCATCGCGCCACGGTCAATGCGAAGCGGATCGGCCCGTCAAACCCGAAGGCTCCGCCCAACCCAGCTTGTGCTCGGGATTCACCCGGCAACACCGCTTAAAGCCGGTGTCGCAGGCGTGCGAACTTGGCTCCGGTCTGTGGTGGACGCACGCCCAAGCCTTATCGGAACTCGCCATGACAGGCGATGCATCCGTCGTTCCACATGGCGGTAATTGATTGTTGTATGAGTTGGGATTCTCCCCGGGTTGCCGCCTCTTCGACCTTGTCGGCGTGGCCGATGAGTTTGTGCAGGTATTTGCGAAATTTTTCTCGGTTCGCCGCCTTCGATAGCCCGAACGAGCTCTCGATGATCGGGTCCCACGACATCACCCGGCCCATCGAGCCGAGCGAACGGGCCCCCCGCGCAACCAGAGAGTAGTCGTTCAATAGCAGGCCCCGGTTCATTTCCCGCCACGAACTGACAAAGCTGGTCATGAACAGCGTTGAGGACTTCAACATGCCCTGCCGATCCCGGAAGTTTTTGTGGCAGGACAAGCAGGCCTTAGTCATCAACTCGCCGAGTCCATCGACGATCGATCGGCTATCCTCGCGGCGGGCCGAGCGCATAATCTTGTCGGAAATCTCTTCCTGCAGTTTTAGATATGCATCGAATTCGGCCTTACCGGCGGGATTGAAGCCGAGATCGTCGACTTTCCAGCCCCGGATCTTGCGGGCGCGGTTCCTGAGGTCTTCGGCCGCAGCTGCGACGGCCCCGTAATCTCCCACCGCCAGGGATTCGCCGATCGAGTTGGTCGCCTGGAGGTTGCCGAGCATCGCCCGCGACAGCGGTCGCAGGTCGGCGGTACCTGTGAGCGGTATGCCCAGTGCGATGACCAGGACCGGCAGCAATTTCGTACAATGGGCCTTCATGTATAACCCCCTTATTGGTAGATGAGCATTGTCCGTACGGTGCTGCGAGCCCTGTCCAACTTCACACACACCGTTCAGGGTACCAGACCCGGCAATTCACGGTGCGGCGCGCTGCTAAAGTGCCGTTGCAGCCGGCCGGCGCGTTAGGTTGTGAACGTGTAGAGAATACGTCCAGCACAGCCTATTTAGCAAGGACGTGAAGGGACCGCCACGGCGCGGCCAGTGCTCAGGTGCACGGTTAGGCCGGTCCCAACCGTCCGTTGCGCAACCCTCGGTGCCCAATCTCTAACCCGTGACAGCGGTAATGGGCCCCATTAAGCTATCGGTCGTACCGATGTTAGGCAAGCCGGCGGAAGTTGAGGCACATCGATGATCGCAAAGTCGTTTCGATCGGGCAATTTGCGGGCTGACGTTCGCGGCGGTGTCAACGCCGCGGTGCTCTCCCTGCCGGTGGCGCTGGCGTTTGGCGTGCTGTCGGGAGCCGGGCCGATCGCCGGCGTTTATGGTGCCGTCTGTGTCGGTTTGTTCAGTGCGTTGTTCGGTGGCACCCCAGGACAGATTTCGGGGCCGACCGGTCCCACGGCCCTCGTCATGGTAACCGTGTTCATCACCTTCAACGGTGACCCGGCAAAGGTGTTCACGGTCGTGATGATCGCGGGTGTTTTTCAGATATTGTTCGGGGCCTTCCGCCTGGGGCGTTATATTCACCTGATGCCCTATCCCGTGATTTCGGGATGGGCCACCGGTATCGGCACCGTCATCATAATCATGCAACTGGCGCCGATACTCGGGTTTCCCCTCGAGATGCATCCCATACATGAAATCCAACGATTGCCGGCGCAATTGGCGGCGGTCAACGTGGACTCCCTGCTGCTCGCCGTGCTCGCCATAGGCGTCAGTGTGCTGGTACCGACGCGCTTTCGCGTTCTTGTGCCTCCGTATCTGCTGGCGCTGGCCGTTGGGACTCTAGTGGCCGAGATTTTCTTTGAAGATGTGCCCAGACTCGCAGGCATTTATTCGATGCTGCCGGAGCTTCGGTATCCGGTATTCGACTACGACTCTTTGGAAAGCATGCTTTTCTTTGGCATAAGCATCGCGCTGTTGGGTTCCATTGACAGCCTGCTTGCTTCGATGACGGTGGAGACAGCGATCAACAAGAATCACAACTCCGAACATGAACTGTTGGGACAAGGTGTCGGCAACCTGGTTGCCGGAGTGCTTGGCGCCATCCCCGGTGCTGGAACCAGCGTTCGCACGATGACCAATATACGCGCCGGCGGGCGAACCGCCTGGTCCGGGGTGACCTGTTCCCTGGTCTTGCTCGCCACCGTACCGTTGCTCGGTCTTTGGGTGGCGACTATTCCGGCCGCTGTACTGGCGGGTATTTTGGTCGTGATTGCCGTGAATATCATCGATTGGCGATACCTGAAGCGCGTCAAAACCGCCCCCCGATCGGGTGTAATCATGATGTTCACGGTAATGGCGCTAACAATCGTCTTCAATTTGATCTTTGCCGTGGCCGTTGGTTTCGTACTGGCCAGCGCACTGTTTGTCAAACGCATGGCCGATCTTCAGCTCGAGTCCGTAAAAACGATCGGCAATCCGACCGGGGAGACGTCGCTCAGTGCGGAGGAAGCCGCGGCCATGGAGCAGGCGATCGGCAAAGTGATGCTGATTCGTTTTGCCGGTCCGATCAGTTTCGGGGCAGCCAGTCGTCTGCAACGCCGTCTGTCCGCTTTCCTAGATTATGACGTCATCATCCTTGACCTCACGGACGTGCCCAGTGTCGATTCCAGCGCGACGATGGCCCTGGAGACAGTTATATTGGGCGCCAGGGCACGGCAGCACACCTGCATCCTGGTGGGCTTGACCGCCCCAGTTGCTCGGGTTTTTGCCCGCTTGGGACTGCTGGGCTTGATCCGCGAGATGGAGCGTTATCCAACGCGGTTGGAGGCGCTCCGGTATTCCGTCAAATTGGTCAAACCTCGACCTGGGAGGGAGCACTAGCCCGCATATTGCGCCAGGCGGACCCCGGATGCTGACGCAAGACCCATGCAACTGAACGCCATGCCTGAAGCATATAAAGTGGAGGTCGTAATATGTGACTCCGACCCTACTTTTTCTATCGGCGACGTATAGTGGCCGGTGGCGGCGGGTCGAAGGACTGTGATTGGAAACACCCGGTCCGGTATCCGCCGGAATCATCGAATTGGTGTATCATCGTTGCAGGGTGTTGAATCTGGATCTCCTGGACTGTCGCGGCTGGTTACTGTGTCGTTTCTCGTTGAGACATATAACTTCCCGGCCGCTCTGAGCGTCCGTGCGTGGCCCGCGTTAGGTTGCCGACGCATCGCATTGCTTACCATGTTGACACTGGTCGATCTGGGTACGCATGCCCATGCGGCGGCGGCCCTCGACGTCGTCATCGAAGGCGTACCCTTAACAATCACAGATAAGCTGGTGGCGGCCCTGGACATCAATCGGGAGCGAGGTAAGGCGTCGCTCGATGCTCAGCAGTTGAAGACCTTGCATCGTCGCGCATCGCGCCAAATAAAGACTGCACTGCAGTCGTTCGGTTATTACAAGTCTGAGGTTCAGGCCAGTTTGTCGCACATCGATGAACGGTGGACAGCACGATATGACGTTACATTGGGCCCACCGCTGCGTTACCAGTATATCGAAACCGATATTTCGGGCGATGGGAACAGCGAACCCAAGCTACTGGCTTTGTTCGAGACATTTCCAATCAGGAAGAACTATATCGTTGATCACACCGTGTACGAATCCGCGAAACGGGAATTAATCGCGACAGCGATCGAACTTGCTTATTTGGACGCCCGATTCAATCGACACGAGATTTTGGTAGACCTGGAACGCAATGAGGCGCAGCTTACGTTGCACCTGGAAACAGGAGCGCTGTTTTATTTCGGAAACATCAACTTCGATCAGGGCGAACTCGACCGGGAGTTCCTCGAACGCTACGGCAGGATAAAACCCGGGCAGCGGTACTCGACAAAGAGATTGATCGCATTGGAGAATGCACTACAGAACAGCGGATATTTCGTGGATGTGGCAGTCACACCAAGGATTGATGACGCCGAGAATCATCGTGTTCCGATTGACGTTGTACTCGATGCCATCAAACCCTCCCGCTTTACCTTTGGATTGGGATACGGTACCGATACCGGAGCGCGCGGTAAGTTTGGCTGGGAGAAGCGCCGAGTCAATCGCCGGGGGCACCGATTCATCTCCGGTCTGACCTTGTCGCAGACCAGTGAAGAAGCGAGTGCGCGATACATCATCCCCATACGCAATCCCAGGAACGATCGCTTTTCGACCTTTGGCACTTATCTGAACGACAATCCCGACACCAGTGAGAGCGAGCTCGGGCGTATCGGCATCAGCCGGAGTTCGGTGCACGGAAAAACCAGCGTGGAATACATGCTCAATTTTCAGCACGAGACGTTTACTGTCGCGGGTCAACAAGACACGGTTGACTTCCTGGCCCCGAGCGTCAATTTGTCGTGGATTACAGCGGACGACCGCTTGTTTCCCACCAGGGGGCTGCGTGCCGACATAAGCATGGTATTGGCGTACGATGGTATATTGTCGAACATCAGCTTCGCGCAGACTTACCTGCGAGGCAAATTGCTGTTCCCGATCGGCAGCCATGGCCGCCTTATCCTGAGGGGCGAGGCAGGCGTCACTTTCGCCTCGGACGTCACCGTGTTGCCCGCCTCCATCCGGTTTTTTGCTGGCGGGGACCAGTCCGTCCGCGGGTTCGCTTACGAGGAACTTGGACCGGAAGACGACGACGGCAACGTGATCGGCGGCCGGTACATGATCATCGGTAGTGCGGAATACGAGCATCGGATCACCAGCGCCTGGAGCGTGTCGGCGTTTCTGGATGCCGGCAATGCCTTCGATGACTTTGATGAAGACCTCGAGCAGGGCGTAGGTGTCGGTGTGCGCTGGCGGTCGCCGGTAGGCCCGATTCGATTGGACATCGCCAATGCCGTATCGAAAAAGGGTAAGCCCTGGCGGCTCCATTTCACCATCGGTCCGGATCTCTAGATGCGCCGATTCTGGATCGTTGCGGCGTTCGCGCTGTTCGGATTGACGCTAGCTGCGGGTTGGCTGTTTGGGACTGCACAGGGGTTGGATTGGGCGGTCCGTCTGGTGATCGGACACGTCTCCGCCGAGTTCGCCTTCGGCCGGGTTGAAGGCCGTCTGGTGGGGCCTATGACCATCCACGACGTTCGTTACCGCGACCGGACCGGTAATGTCGTCACCCTCGGTTCAGTCGAGTTCGATTGGCAGCCGTGGGCCATATTCGACGACACACTCTATATTCGACGTATTTTCATGCGACAGCTGTCGATGCAGCGGGGGGCGACCGAGTCGTCCGACGATGACAAAATCTTGCTGCCGGAAATAGGGTTGCCGCTACGAGTGGTGGTTGAAGAGGCGGGTGTCGACGATATCCAGCTGCTCGAGCAACCGTCCAGCGATCCCTTGGTGGTGGACACGATCCGGCTACGCGGTCGCATCGATTCGGCTGCCGTACACATCGAGCAGTTCCAGCTCGTCGCGGCGGAATATGCGTTGCAGGCCGCTGGGCGGATCACACCAACCGGCGATTACCCCCTGGATCTCAAACTCGATTGGTCCGTCGAGCACTCTTCAGTGGCGATAACAGTGCGCGGGCGAAGTGTGATTACCGGTAATCTTAAACATCTGACAACACGATCTGTCTTGACGTCACCGCCGGTCGGCGAGGTGACTCTGGAGGTTACAGAACCACTCGGTCTAGCCCGCTGGTCGGGCCAGGTCCAGCTGCAAGAGACGACTTTACAGGACCTGAATCAGGATTGGCCGGCCTGGCGGCTGAGCGGTCGCTTGCAGGCGGGTGGCGGCTTGGACACCGTCTCGGGTTCCGGAACCATCAGATTTGAGCACGCTGAGTGGGGGCCGCTGACGGTGTCCGGGGTCGAAATCGACTGGGCGTCACCGGAGTTGCGCATAAATCAGCTGACACTGACCCGTGAAGGCACACCGACTTTGATGACGGCATCGGGCCACATCGGTTTGTCGCCATCAGCCCCAGCGTCTTTTCATCTCAGTGGCACGTGGAAGGACCTCACGTATCCCTGGCGGGAATCCGTGGAATGGGTGGCGCCGCATGGGCGATATATCGTTGATGGGGACCTTGACTCGTTTACGGTGACCGTTGACGGCACTTTGTCGTTGTTGGAATCCGGGTTGGCGACGCCGACTCGAGCGGCCGACAAGGTGATGTTGAACGCCAAGGTGATCGACTTGCGTTCCGCGCTCAGGATCACAATGAGGGCGGACGTGCCGTATTTGAGCCTTGCTGGATACCAGGCCCGGGGTTTGAAAGCCGATCTGGACATCGACACCACCGATAAAGATCCTTCCCGTGTCGATGTCACCCTGGCCAGCGCCAGTTTGGGCGAGCGAACGGTTCACGAGGTGTCGGTGTGGGGTCATGGCCGTACCAGCGATCATGTATTGCGTGTTTCAGCGACGCACCGGCAATCGCGTGTACGGGTCAGCGGCGGCGGCAGTTGGCGGGATGGGACATGGGTTGCGGATCTGCAGCGCATCGAGTTGCAGAATATCTTGAACACCGATTGGTCATTGGCCGATGGCGGCGCGACACTAGAGTTGGCACCTAAGCATGTCCGGGTAAAGCGGGCCTGTTGGGTCAGCCTTGTCGGCCGCCTGTGTTTAGCTGGGAGATGGGGGAAGGGCGCCGGTTGGAATGCCGAAATCGACCTTGAGTCGCTGTCCACCGTCGCACTGGGCCGGTTGATAAGGCCGGAAATGACGTGGTCCGGGGTGATCTCCGGCTACGCGAGGGTTCGCGGCGACAAGATCGATCCGCTGGCGGTTGTTGCCCAGTTGCGGGCAGACCAAGGGTCTGCATCGCTGACCATTGACGAAGAGCCGTTTTTGACCAGCTACCGGGACATTGTTATCGACGCGACTCTGGAAGACCGCCGCTTGAGGGCTCAGCTGCGCGGGACCCTCGAAGACCAAGGAACGCTGACTGGATCGATGGTGGTAGACGAGTTGTTCGATGGTGCCCGGTTGCCGACAATTCGGTCTGAACTGCGGGTGCGGTTATCGTCCCTGGACCCATTGAGAGTGTTGCTGCCAAACATCGGAGTCCGGGGGGGGGAACTCGATGTCACCCTGACCTTGGACGGCAATCTGGAGCGGCCGGGGCTGAACGCTGTGGCCCGGGTCTCCCGCGCCACGGTTGTGGTCCCACAAACGGGGAGCCGATTGACAGATGTGAACATCCGGCTGCAGAGCGAGGATGAATCGATGATTCGCTTGACCGCCGATGCCAACGCCGGCGCCGGCACACTGAAAACCGGAGGCACGTTGCAGTTTACCGATCCCCGGAACTGGCGGGTTGACCTGTTCGTCATCGGTACCGATGCTGATGTCGTTAATCTTCCCGAAGCCAGAGTGATCGCTTCACCGGACCTCAAGCTCACCCTACGACCGGAGGGGCTCTCGGTCTCCGGTAGCGTATCCATCGGCGAGGCAACCATAGCTCCGCAACTCAGTACCGGGTCGAGCGTCACATTGTCCCCGGATGTGGTGATCGTTACGGCGACCGCCGCACAGGCGCCACCCACTCTGACGACCCGCACCAGGCTTCGTTTGACACTAGGTGACAAGGTGCGCTTCGAAGGTTTCGGTCTCACTGGCATGCTGCACGGCGACGTGGAAATCACCCAGGAGCCGTCAAGGCCGATACTGGTGAACGGTGTGATCAATGTCGTAAATGGGGTCTACACCATGTATGGGCGCAAGCTGGATATTGATGCCGGGCGACTGATCTATACTGGTGGTGCCATCGACAACCCGGGTCTGGATGTCCGGGTGGTACGAAAAGTCGACAAGGTATCGGTCACGGCGAGTGTCCAAGGTGTCCTCCGGCAGCCGGAATTTTCACTGACTTCGGATCCTGCCATGTCCGACACCGACAAGCTGTCCTATCTGGTATTGGGGAGGTCGCGGGATCAAATTGGTAAGGGCGACGCCACTCTGCTGCTCAACGCCGCCAGCACATTGTTGCCCAGGGGCGGTGACATCGGCGTGACGGAGCGGATTAAATCGACGTTCGGTTTGGAGAAACTCACGCTTGAGACCAGCCCGAATTTGGAACAAGAAGAATTGGATACTGCGCTGGTGCTGGGTAAATATCTGACGCCGCGCCTGTATATCTCTTATGCGGCCGGTCTTGCGAATACCTTGAACGTCTTTCGCGTGCGTTACGAGCTGTCAAAACGATGGATGTTGCAAACCGAAACTTCGAGCCGCGAGAGCGGAGGCGATTTGCTGTTCAACATTGAACGTTGACTGATTCCGGTCATGCACTGCGCGGTACCAGGTCGTGCATCCACTACATGCCAGTAAAGTCTCTATAATAATGATATCAAACCAGTTATAGGGAAATGATCGGGTGCCGTGTGGTCGAATCTCTCTAGCCAACCTGGTCGGGTTGGGGTTGTTGCTTGGGCTCGGATACGCAGTCTGGGATTTCGGACTCCGTAATTCCTGGTGGTGGAGCGGCGCGTCACACGGAGATGTTGTCGTGTACGTCTCGAATGAATGCGGACAACGCTGCGATCAAATGGTCAATACAATCGAGGCCTGGGGCATGCCTTTATCGGTGCTCAATGTGGACGACGATCATGAAGTGGCGCAGGAATTGCGGGACAAACTGGATGCGATCGGGTTCTACCAGAAAATCTTCCGTCTGCCGGTGGTCGATATCAGGGGCGTAGTACTACCTGTGCCATCGATAAAGGATGTGGACAGGAGGCTCAGATCGCTCGCGGCCGCGGATGCACTCCGGGATGCCGATTGACATTAGAAAAATATCCTGCGTCACTAGCCCGAATATTGCACCAAGGCGGCGAAAATCAGCGCTATCGACATAATTGATATGGCGAATTCACGCAAATGCGTAAGTGACATTTTGTACCCGGGCCATCGCCTATCGCGGCCCTGGCCCGATCTCTTCGCCAGCTTGCGCGATCCTTAGTGCAATATCCGGGCTAGACCGGACGGATTATTGGGCTGGAGCTTCGGCGATGTCGGTCAAGCGAAATTCCCGGTCCATGGCGACAAGATGGGAAAGGGATTGTGCCGCCATTTTTTCCATCACCCGCGATCGGTGGTGGTCCACAGTGCGATAGCTGATCGCCAGTTTGTCGGCGATTTGTTTGTTGGTGATGTTGCCCAGATTGCAGACCAGCAACGACATTATTTCCTTTTCGCGCGGTGTGAGCCGCGCGTACCGTTCCAGGATAGCGGTCTTTTCGAGCTCCCGTTCGTTGGCGATTGTGTCCCGTGCCAGCGCCCGTTGGATACTCTTAACTAATGCATCGTGCCGGACCGGTTTTTCAAGGAAGTCGAGTGCGCCCATTTTCATGGCCTTGACTGACATCGGTATGTCGCCGTGGCCGGTAATAAAAATTATCGGAATGCCACAGGCAATTTCAAGCAGTCGGCGCTGCAGCTCCAGGCCATCTATTCCCGGCATTTGGATATCGAGCACTAAGCATCCCGGTCTGGTGTACGGTCCGGTGTCTAGAAAGGCCTCGGCGGAATCGAAGGCCCGGACCGCCAGACCACGTTGTTCGAGCGACAACATCAGGGACTTGCGGACTGCCGCGTCGTCGTCCACCAGATAAACCATGGGCGGGTTCATGCCGGCTTAGTGATGAACTTTCGGCAGTTCTAAGTGAAAACATGCGCCGTGGCTGACGCTCGTGTCCAGCCACAATCTGCCACCATGCGCTTCGACAATCGAGCGGCTGATGGGCAGGCCCATGCCCATGCCGTCGTACTTGCTGGTTTCGTAAGGCTCAAACAGGCGATCGGCGATGCCTGCTTCGATCCCGGGGCCGGAGTCTTGAATCGTGATCTGAGCGGTGGAATCGTCCAGCCATCTGGTGCGCACCAATACTTCCTTGGTTCCTTTGTGGCCGTTCTCCATCGCCTCGAATCCGTTGCGCACCAGGTTGACCAGCACCTGTTGAACTTGAACCTTGTCCAACATCAGTTCCATGGGATTGTTTGCCGCTTCGGTGCGGACCGCAATGCCTTTATCGCGCCCTTCTGGCTGCATGAAACGAATGGTATCGTGAATCAGCTCGTTAACATTCACCCAGGATTTTGAGGTTGTTTTTTTGGACACGAATTGGCGCATGTTGCGGATGATGTCTCCCGCCCGCTGCGCCTGTTCGTAGGCTTCGGTGAGCACCTCGGTCAATCCTGGGTCGGAGGCACCGCCGCCGCGAACAATTGATAATCCGGCGTCACAGTAGTGGGCGATTGCGCTCAACGGTTGATTCAACTCGTGGGCCAGTCCCGAGGCCATCTCGCCCATCGTAGTCAAGCGGGTGACACGGGCCAGTTCGGTTTGTTGTTCTCGCAGCCTGCTTTCAATAGCGCGACGCTGGGAGGCGTCGACAAACGTGACCACCGATCCTATGGATTCATCCTTCGAATACATGGGGGAGGCGTGAAACTCCACCGGAAACGTACTGCCATCGGCGCGCGAAAGCATCTCGTCCTGCAGGTTGGTCTTTGTGCCGGAATGCAGGCTATTCAGTATCGGGCAGTCCGGTGTCTGCCGCGGCGGACTGTCCGGACAGTGACGGTGAATGAGGGCATGGATGTCTTTTCCAATAAGTTGGGAAGCACGGTCGAAACCCAATTGCCGGACGCAGGCCAAATTGGCGAACGTGCACAATCCCGCCCGGTCCAGACCGAATATGCCCTCATGGGTGTATTCCAACAACAGGCGAACCCGTTCTTCTCCCTTGCGCACGGCAGCCTGGGTCCGTTCCCATTCGGTGACGTCCTGTACAGTCCCCACTAACTGCACTGCGTGCCCCGCTTGATCGCGCACGATCTCCGCCCGCTCGCGAACGGTCAGCTCGACGCCGTCTTGCAAACGGATTCTGTGCTGGATTTCGTACACCGTACCGTGTCGAATCCCGTCCTCCACCGCCTCAATCACCCGGGCGCGGTCGTCAGGGTGCACGAGGTTGTAAAATCCCTCCAACGTACCGCTAAACTGCTTGTGGTTCTCGCCAAACAGCCTGCCGACTTCCTTCGACCAAGTGATGCGACCCGTCGACAGATCTAATTCCCAGCCCCCCATCCTGCCGATGCGCTGGGCTTCGGCCAGGCCGGTCTCGCTGTGCCGCAGCCGTTCCTGCGAGCGCTTGAGTTGAGTGATGTTGGAGAAGGTCGTAAACACCCGATACGGGCGGTCTTCCCCGCGCCGAAATTCCGGCACCGCGTTAACGAGAATCCATCGGTAGCGCTCTTTGTCGGGATGAAATACACCCATGATCACCCCTTCCACAGGTTTGCCGAGCCGCATTGCCATCTGTGAGGGGTGCTGCTCGGCGGGGAAATCGGTGCCGTCTTCGTGGACAGTACGCCAGTTTGGTTTCAGTGAGGCGCGGTCCATCAGCTGTTCCCTGCTGAAGCCGAGGATGCGCGAGGCGGCGGGATTGGCAGCGATAATGTGTCCATCGGCGTCCTGGTAGACAAGCCCCTGGGCCATGGTGTCGAACAGTCGATGGTGTTCAGCCTCGCTCGCGCGCAAATCCCGCATCACCAGCAGGCTGGTCAGCGCCTCCGCAAGGCGATGACCGATAGCCTCGAACAGCTGCACCTCGTCGTCGTCGTAGACGTGAGGCTCGGCGCAGTGGTGAATGCCGAACAGCCAAGGCCTGTCCACCCGCGGTCGGATCGCCATGGTCATTTGCGATTGCACCGAAAGCCGGCGCGCCATGTCCGGGACGTTGTGTGAGCTTCCGTCGTAGCAAATCGCATTCAACGACTCTACGGCGTGCCGGAACACGTCTGCCGCGTCTGGCGACATGTTCTGTCTTGTGTTCGCTGCCAGCGCGCCCGACCACTCCGGCCGGCTTCGTTGGACGGGTATGCGCCAGCTTTCGGCGGTGGGATCGCAGGGATAGGAGATCCACGCACGATCGCAAGCAAACACATTCAACACCTCGCGCATTACGTCGTGCAACATGTCGTCGACGCTGGCGCTACGCAGGCCGATGCGAATGATGCGCTCCGAGATATTCAGATGCACCAGGTGTCGTTGGGCGTTATGTTCGGCGCGATTGCGTTCGGTGACGTCGATGACCGTGTTTTGAGTCGCCGGCCGTCCCATCCAGATGATTTCATGCCCCAGGCTTTGCAGGCTGATCACGGACCCATCCCGCCGCACCGCGTCGAACTCATATTGCCGGGGCGTATTTTCGCCATTGGCATAAGCCACCACTCGGTTGCGGTCGTGGGCAGCGATATGGGGGACCAGGGATTCCATCTCCAGGATTTCCTCTGGAGCCTCGTATCCGAGCATGACGGCAAAACTGCGGTTTACGAACAATGGCCGCAATGACGTGTGAATCAGTATCCCTTCAATGGACCCGTCAATCAGACTGCGGTACCGCTCTTCGCTGTCGCGCAACGCCACTTCTGACTCCTGGCGGTCGGTTATATCCATCACCCCGGCGATCGCCCCCATGTACTCACCCGCCTCATTCGTGATGCCGGAGGCTGCGATCACCGTGTGGATCTGCCGCCCGTCTTTGTGGACAAACACAAAGTCGAGCTGTTCGCTCAGGCCCTCCAGCCGGCGTTGCAAACTCTCCTCGAAGCGCTTTACCCCCTGCTCGTCCATGAACGATCGTACATTCCTGCCGAGCAACTCCTGGTCCTGGTAACCCAACATCTTAGCCATGGCCGGATTGACGAAGGTCGTGACATCGTCCCGATCGATGACCCAGATGCCTTCCTGGGCCAGGTCGAGCAATTGCCGGTATTGTTCCTTGGAAGAGTGCAAGGCCTTAGTGCGCTGGTGGAGCCGCTTGCGCAGCGCCAGACTCGCGATAACGGCAATCAGCAATAACCCCCCGGTGGTGGGCAGGCCCCAGCTTATCCACGCTGAGGTCGGGCGCGGATTAGTGGTGTGCAACCACTTGCTCAACAATCGGTAGTAGGAGCTGTCGCGGTGTGCTTTCTGCTTGAGAAGATGGAGATCAATGGTCTGCAGGAGTCCCCGACCCCGCGTCCTAGGCGATGCGTAGCGGACTTCGACCGGGTTGAAGATGATGGGCGTTGCAGCGCCGTCATGCCGATGAATCCGGCCATCCAGGGCACTAAATATACGATTGACGATACCGGCGTCGGCCTCCCCGTTATCAATCGCTCTAATGACGCTGTGGTAGTCGCCCACGGTAATCGGTTGGTAGCTAAAGCCGAACCGCTCCATCAACTGATTGAACGCAATACTGTGGATGCTATGTGCCATCAACGCCACGCGCCGATCCTGTAACTCTGTGAAAGAGTTGATCCGGGCCTCAGGTGGGGCGTAGACGATCGCCCAGTTGTTGATCAGGGTTTGATCGCTGAGGTGGAAGCGCTTCGCGCGCTCCGGTGAGTATGCGATACCGAGTAACAGATCGAGCTGATTATTCTCGAGATGCTGCAGCATCTCCGACCAGGCCCCGTGCAGGTAACGGAGGTGCCAGCCTTCGTGCGCAGCGACCAGTTCCAGGAATTCGACCGCCAGACCGGTGTAACGACCGGGCCCCTCACGGAAGACGATGGGGCGATTGTCAGCCACCCCAACCGTTACGACCCGCTTGTCGTCTGCCGCGGCTTCGACTGCCGCTCCCAACACAAGGACCATCGGGATTGTCAGGAATCGCCGCGTGTACTGACGTATCCGTGCCATTTGTGATATTGCCTCGAGGCTGCGTGCAAGCACGCGCCGCTGCGCCGATCCAGCATTGATAGCGTTAATCTTAGCACAGCGGCCCGTTCGTAATCTTCAAAGCGGGCGGTTCGCGTGGCGTGTTTTCCGGCACTGTAAAACGGCATGTTTTGGAGTGTGTCCGAGTGCGTATAGACACCTAGGTGGACGTACGTATTACGTCTGATAGTGGTGAATCCTATACTGAAAATATGAGGCAGTGATGCGCTTGGTGGAGGTTGCGAATGGTGATAACGGTGACCGATTTACAGCACGTATAACTGCAGGAGAATAAAACAAAGTGGGTACAGCGACGATACCGCACATAGTGTGCGCTGTGGTATTCGCCCACATCGGTGTAGGACTTGCATCGCTATCCACCGTGGTTTGGTCGGACCCCGGCGACGGGTTGGCGGGGACCAAGCACGATTTTTCCACGCTGGGTGGAATGCCCCAATTCGGCCTCTGCACCGCTTGTCATACGCCACACAACGCCCAGATACAAAGCCTGCTGTGGAACCATACGCTGAGCGCTAATACATTTTCGTGGAGCGACCCGCAGACTGTTGGTGGAACGGATTATCCAAACTTCACCGGCGCGGCCTACAACGGCGCCACGGCCAAGTGCCTGAGCTGCCACGACGGCAGCGTGGCAATTGGCGACGTCGGTTGGTGGAACGGTGGTGGCCCGGTCAGTGTGCTCAACACTAAACTGAGCGGTGCCTTCCAGATCGCCAGCGCCACCGGCGATATGAACGGCAACCACCCAGTCGCGATGCCGTTCCCCTGGAACGGGGTCGCCAGCACCTATAACGGCTCGACGACCGGCGCCTCGGCGCTGGTCAGTGGCTGGCAGGCCGATCCCGACGCCTTGGGATTACGCCTATTCACCGACGATGGCGTAGGTAATATCACCTCTGGCGCCACGTTGGGACAGACCGGCTTCGAGTGCAGCTCCTGCCACGATCCTCACAACGGGTCTGGGGTCCAAGATCGGTTTTTTCTTCGCGGCGTACTCGGCGGCAGCAGTGCCGATTACATCTGTGTGAAGTGCCACGCCAAGTAGTCGGAATCAAACGCCGTACCGACCTCTCAGCGGTCCGCTACGCCGCTCTATAGACGCTTCATTGCGCTCGGGTGATGCCCGTCTATACTGACCGAGCATGTGTCATACATATCCCGTCTACGGAATCGATTGACGTCTACAGCGATTCCACACCAACGGTAAAGTTGTGATCACAAACGGGAGGGAGATAACTACAGCAGCCACAAGAGGCGTATTGTTTCTGCTCGTGCAGGCTGCCATGCTGCCGGTCGTGGCAACAGCCGGCCCGGGCGACGGACTAGCGGGGACGAAACACGATTTCTCCAACCTGGGTGGGGGCTCAGGTGTGGTGCGGTGTGCCGTCTGTCACACTCCACATCAGGCCCAAACCCAGCAGTTGCTGTGGAATCGTGCCGAGAATGGCAACACCTATTCGTGGAGCGACCCGAAGACCATCGGGGGGACGGATTACCCCACGTTTACCGCCACCTACCAGGGCGCATCGGCCAAATGTCTGAGCTGTCACGACGGCAGCGTCGCAGTCGGCGATGTCGGCTGGTGGAACGGCGGCCCGGTCATCTCCTCGGGCACTAAAATCACCGGAGCAAACCAGATTGCCACCACCACCGGCGATATGACCGGTAATCACCCGGTGGCGATGCCGTTTCCCTGGAACGGGGTGGCCAGCAGCTACAACGGTTCCACCACCGGTGCGGAGGCGCTGCACAGCGGCTGGCAGGGCGACCCCGAGTCGCTGGGGATCGTTCTGTTTACCGACGACGGCGCGGGCAACATCTCCAAAGGGGCGACCTTGGGGCAGACCGGGATCGAGTGCACCTCCTGTCATGACCCACACAATGGTTCCGAAGTCCAGGATGTCTTTCTGCTGCGCGGCCTGCTCGGCAGCAACAGTGCCGACTACCTCTGCGCCAAGTGCCACGCAAAATGAGGCCGCCCGTTGTGTGCTAAACCACAGATTGCGTCACGGATCCCGGGTACAGAGCGTCTCATGGGCTCAGGGTCTATGAATCTGAGCCCGTTGTTCATAAGCTGTCAGTCGATCCTATCCCTGCGGCATGCTCGTGGTCCCCAGGTGCGAAGTGCGGCCTGGAGCGACCGCCGGGCCGCGTGGTGGCAGACCGTCAGCACGTGTCATCGGCGGCGTAGTACCTGAGATAGACAAGGGCAAATAGGTCGTACAGGCCATGGACGACAATCACCACGAACAGACTGTCAACGAGACTGTACACCAGCCCGATGTAGAAGCCCATAATCGTTGCCGCGACAAAGTAGGCCGGCGTCACGCAGTGGGCGAGACCAAACACTAAACTCGCCGCCACGAGTCCCAACTCGGTTTGAATTACGCCCCGAAACAGCGCCTCCTCGGCGCACGCAGCCGCTGTGGATATGACGACTAAGTCCGCGAACTCCGCGTTTATGAAAATATTTCGAATGTCGCCGAGCAGCGTCTTACGCAGAGAGCCGAAAATAGGTAAATCGCGGCCGCGATGGGTCGTGGTTCCGATAAACAGGCCGATCGGCGGGACCGTCGCCAACATGGCGATAACGACTTCAGCGGTTGGATCAACGGGCAGCACGTGGAGATCGATCTGCAGCCAGCGGCCGAGTGCAAGGGCCGCCAATAACGCAGTTCCCTCTACCGAGAACGCCATGAGCAGCAGCCGGGTACGGGTGATATGCACGATTTTGACGCGTCGTCGGTGATTGACCGGTTTGGATGATTTGGATCAGGCGACACGGGATCCGGCCCAGTTTAAAATTGCCGTCAAGGTGATCGCAACTATCTCCAAGACTACAACGGGATCGGATTAACAGGCATGCAGCGAAAACCTCGGCGTATTGTGGCGGGAGTACTGGTGGTTCTAGGCGGGGTTCTAATGTGGTTAGCACCGGACGCATCGACCCTGGGCCTGATCGTCTTGTTGCTGGGTATTGCCATAGAAATAGTCGGCATTTACCTCGAGCACAAAGATCCTCGCTGATGATGTCGTGACCGCTTGCCCGGCGGCGTATCTGCGGTGAACGTCGCTCTTGGCCCGGCGGCGCCGGATGTCGGCCTTCGAGTCGAAGCGGTCAATGCGACACGTTTGTGCCCGGCTCGAAAGTAGATCGGGCGCTGGCGGCGAAGACGCCGTCGGCGCGATACCGTTAGCGCGGCCGTACGCTCGCTATTCTGTCGCCGTGACCCTGAACCCGATCGAATCCTGACCTAAAGACGCACCGTTCGCGCTTGCGGCGCCCGACAAGACGTGCGTTCCCCTCCGCACCGGGGTCGGTGGACAGGCGCCGATTCGCCCGGTCGCCTGCGGAAGATGATGAATCCATGTGGTTGTTTCCGTTACAATTCACGAATTATGGACCGACTTCGCAGTAAGCGCACCGTAAGCAGGCACCGGCAGGTCTAATGGGCCGACACGTTCAAATATTGGATACCACGCTGCGGGATGGCGAACAGACCCGTGGGGTGTCGTTTTCGCAGAATGAAAAGGTCAGCATCGCCAAGGCCTTGTTGAAGTCATTGCGCGTGGAGCGGGCGGAGGTCGCCTCCGTCGGTGTGTCGGAGGGGGAACGTCAAGCAGTGACCAGTATAAATCAGTGGGCTGAACAGGAGGGCCTGTTAGACCGGGTTGAGGTACTGGGTTTTGTAGACGGAACGCGCAGCGTCGACTGGATCACCAGTACCGGGGGCAGGGTGCTCAATCTATTGGCCAAGGGCAGTGAAAAACACTGCCGGGAACAGTTGCGCCGCACCCTGGATCAGCACGTCGCCGATATCCGGGAAACCGTGCGTCACGCACTGGACCGTAAGATCGCGGTCAATGTCTATCTCGAAGATTGGTCCAACGGTTATAAGGATAGCCGCGATTACGTATACCGTCTTGTCGAGGGCATCGAGGACATCGGCATCGGCCATTACATGCTGCCGGACACCCTCGGAGTCATGATGCCGGACGAGGTCTACGACAGCCTGACGGATATGGTCAGCCGATTTCCACGACTAAAGTTCGATTTCCACCCACACAACGACTATGGCTTGGCCACGGCCAACGTGATGATGGCGGTAAAAGCGGGAGTGTCGACCGTACATTGCACGGTGAATTGTTTGGGGGAACGGGCGGGGAACGTTTCTATGGCCGAAGTGGTGGTGGTTTTGCGCGATAAAATGGGTATGAACCTGTCCATCGACGAGTCGAAGATATATCTGTTGAGCCAAATGGTGGAAAACTTCTCGGGTAAGCGGGTCTCCGACAACGCGCCAATTATCGGGACCGATGTCTTCACTCAAACTAGCGGCATTCACGCCGACGGCGACCACAAGGGCGATCTTTATCAGTCCGTGTTGAGTCCGGAACGGTTCGGACGCAAGCGTATCTATGCGCTCGGCAAGATGAGCGGCAAAGCGTCGCTGAAAAAGAATCTCGAGGAACTCGGCATCAGCTTGTCCGACGTGGATCAGGCCAGACTGCTGGAACGTGTGGTACAGCTGGGAGACTCGAAGTCGAGAGTCACCGCAGACGATCTGCCTTTCATCATTGCCGATATCCTGGAGGGCCAGGACTACAATCACCTCGAACTGTTGAATTGCTCCATCAACAGCGGTTTGGACCTGGAATCGACGGTCAGCATCCGCGTCTCCTTGGACGGCAATATAATGAAATCTTCCGGGTCTGGGAACGGTGGCTTCGATGCGTTTATCGTGGCCATCCGCAAAATCCTTGATAAACGGGATTTTGTCTTCCCGCAACTGATGGACTACGAAATTCATATCCCGAAAGGCGGCAGTACCAGCGCATTGACCGAGTGTTTCATTACCTGGCAGGACGGGCCTAGAACTATGCGGACCCGAGGGGTGAACACCAACCAGGTCTTGGCCGGCATCAATGCCACCATGCGCATGCTGAACATGAAGTTTCACCAGGAACGATCGGCTGCGGACGAACCCGTGGTGGCCGCGACTGTTCATCCATAGCTCAGCCGGCGCGTATTGGGTCGCTCGTTATCGGCGAGGGACCGGAGGGGACGGCCGCGGTTCCACAGCGGTGCGGCACCGCGTGGTATTCCGCCGCAGTCTGGTAATCGGCTGCGTGTGGGTGTGGGCCTGATTACCGGCTGGGGAGAGCCATGCCATATCATGTGTTTGTCGTGATGCCCTTCGGTGAGAAAGAGGGCATCGACTTCAATCGTGTCTACCAGGACCTGATCAAGCCGGCGTTGGAGGAGGCCGGGCTGGAGCCGTTTCGTGCCGACCAGGAAACCCTGCCAGGAGACATCCGCGCCGACATGTTTCAGGAACTCCTGATGGCCGACCTGGTGGTGGCAGATCTGTCCATCAACAACCCCAACGCCTGGTACGAGCTCGGGGTGCGTCACGGACTACGGGCCCGCGGAGTGATGCAGATACGCTGCAGCGTGGATCGGCTGCCGTTCGACGTCTGCGTCGATCGGACGGTGCCGTACCACGTCAGCCAAGGCGTGCCGGACCCTGAGTTTCTGCAGTCCGACCGCGCGGCGTTGGCCAGGTCGGCCCTCGACACCTTGCGCTCCTGGCACGGCCGGCGCATCAGTCCCGTTTACCGCCACCTCCCCTCGCTGCAGGAGCCGGACTGGAAGTCGCTGCGGGTCCGCGGCGCCGATGGATTTTGGGAGCAACACGAGAACTGGTCGCGTTTCATCGAGATCGCGCGCCGAAAGCGGCGTCCGGGTGACGTGCTGGTGCTGGCGGATGAGGCGCCTACGAACGCATTCCGGTCCGAGGGATACCGTGTAGCGGGGGGTGCGCTGCGCAGCCTTGGCCAGTATGCCCTGGCTCTGGAACAGTTTGAGAAGGCGCTAAAGATCGACCCCACGGACCTGATCAGTGCTCAGCAACGGGGGGTGGTCCTGGGCCGGCTGGGGCGGTCTGAGCGGGCTAGGGAGTGGTTGAAGGACCTGCTGAAGAAACACTCCGAAGACGCGGAGACCTGGGCGCTGTTGGGCCGCGTCGAAAAAGATCGCTGGGTAGACGCCTGGCGCGTCGGTAGTAAGGGCCGTCGGCAGATGCGCGAGGACGCCGCATTCGACGAGGCCCAGCTCGGTGTCGCGATCGACGCCTACCGGCAGGGCTTCGTCGTCCAGCCCAGTCATTACTACTCCGGGATCAATGCGTTGATGCTCATCCATCTGTTCCGCCATCTCACCGGTGGTTCCGAGGACCAGGAAGAATTGAGGGCCATGGAGGGCGGCATCCGCTGGGCCGTCACCAGCGAACTCAAAACCGCGAAACCTCAAG
The DNA here is from genome assembly GCA_947258785.1 of uncultured Gammaproteobacteria bacterium. Lineage (GTDB taxonomy): Bacteria > Pseudomonadota > Gammaproteobacteria > Arenicellales > JAANXG01 > CAMYJT01. The sequence goes on along the minus strand of CAMYJT010000008.1, from coordinate 87,935 downwards.
CCAAGAATTATTGGGCGTACGCCACCCTCGCCGGTCTCGAGTTGTTGGTCGGTGATGTAAAAGCGGTGGAGCGCGCTCACAAACTCGCCGTCGCAGCGGCAGACGACGACTGGTTCGCATTGGACTCAACGCTGCAGCAGATCCAGCTCATGCGGGACCTGGGGTTCCGCCCGGCCAAGGTGAAGCTGGCGCGCAAGGTCATCGAGCGTGCAATCGCCAAGCTTCGCAGACCGGCCGATGCCTGGCATCCACGCCAGGTCATCCTGTTCAGCGGCCACATGATTGACGCCCCCGGCCGCGATGCCCCACGCTTCCCGGCGGATCAGGAGGCCGCGGCGGTGGAGGCCGTACGCGGTCAGCTCGACGCCCTGGAGGCCGGGGCCGGGGACCTGGCGATGTGTGGGGGCGCATGCGGCGGAGATCTGCTGTTTGCCGAGACCTGTCTCGAACGCGGTCTGCGGCTGGAGATCCGCATCCCGTTCGACATTCCGGAGTTCGTGTCACGGTCGGTCAGCTTTGCCGGCGGGCGTTGGCGCGACCGCTTCTATGCGGTCACCAGTCACCCGAACACGGTAGTGTATGTGATGAGCAGGGAACTCGGGCCGCCGCCCCAGCATACCGACCCGTTCGAGCGGGACAATCTCTGGCAGCTCTACTCGGCCATTTCCTGGGGACCCGAGAAAGTACGCTTCATCTGCCTGTGGGACGGCGGTGGTGGCGATGGCCCGGGAGGCACGCGTCATATGTATGAATCGGTCAAAAACCGGTCCGGCCGGGTATACGTGATCGACTCCAAGCAGCTGTTCAATCTGCACGCAGCGGCCGGCGGTGGGAAAGACCGCGACGGGTAGCTCCACCTGCGATTACGACATCCGGTGCAGAGCCGTACCGGTCGTGTGATGTCTCCGCAGTAGGGGAGACCTGTGCCGGGTTGGTCACCAATCCCTGCAGCACGCGATGATGCGTTCCACAACGAGCTTAGTTTTCTGATTGTTCCGGTAGAGATACATCACCGACAAGGCCAGCCACAAGGAAGCGAGCAGCAACAGGCTCGGCACAATATTCGCCGAGACACCTAAAGCGAACAGGGCAAGCACCGTGAGGGTCAACAACACCGGCAAACGAAAAATGTGCAGCCGCTGTTCGGTCCGTCGTTCCAGCAGATAGTACACACCGGCCACGCTTTGACCCATCAAAACCCCGATGACGGCCGGGTGATCGAACACTTTCAGCCAATACAGGGTGAGCAGTGCGAGCCAAGTCAGGCCGACGCTCACGCATATCACGCAGAACTTCCATTTGAGAATGCTTTTCGCAATCAACAAGACTATGAATGCCCCGGTGATCCCCGCCAACACCGGAAACTCCGGGCTCATACGGCAATCTCGATTACGAACGCCGCGCTCAGCAGCAGCATGAAGGTGATGACCATGCCCTGGTAGGGATACATCCTGCCGCGCCGCACGAGCGCCAGGGCCTTACTCAAATATGGCGAGGCCAACAGCAGTCCGCCGCCGATCAGCGAGCCGACAATAAACCGGTTGATCAACAATGTTTTCCCGTATTCGCCCCAAAAGGGGATGTACAGGGAAGTGTAATCGGCGATGACCGGTTCCAGGGGCAGGATGGTAGTGGCGAACGACAGGATCACCAACGCTTCTTTTTGCCGGGGCAGGTAGCGCTTCTTGAGCAGCCGCGCCAACCACAGGCCGAGCGCGACGGCAAAGGCGCCCAGAAACACACCGACCGACGTCGCGCCGATGCCAAGTTTCGCGGCGCCGAACGCCACGACGCCCGCCCCCGCGGTACACAGGGGGCAGTGGGCGTACACCGCTGCCGGCGCCAGCAGTGTCAGGGCCGTCAACGCCCCCATCGTCATCGCAACTTTCTTCATTGCTGCCTCCGTCAGTGATCGGACGCGCATCGGACACCGATCCAACCGGGATTGCCTAATTACAACTATAGCCCGTAACCACGTGAAACTGGCGTGGTGGCCCGGAGTTACGGCCGGTTGCTGGTGTCGTCCTGTCAGAGCTTCTTGTACAGTTCGATCTTGCCGTTCTTCATGGAATAGATCTTCCAGGGCTGGTTTTTCCGACCCGGCATTCCGGGCGACCCGGCAGGCATACCCTGCATGGCGATGCCGTCGATATCCGGTTTTTCGGCCAGCAGATTGTCGACGACCTTGGCAGGTATGTGGCCCTCAACGATGTAATTGCCCACGATTGCCGTGTGGCAGCTCTCCAAGGAGCGGGAAATGCCGTACTTCTTCTTGATGGCGGGCAGGTCCTTGTCTTCCATGTTTACCACCTCGACCTTGTAACCGTTGCTCTCCATGTGGTCCTTCCAGCCGCCGCAGCAGCCGCAGGTATAGGACTTGTAGAGTTTGATGGTTTGTTTCGGATCGGCACTCGTGCCACACCCGGCGACCACCAGAATTAATCCGAAGACGGTGACAAGCTGAACGGGTCTCATAATGATTTCTCCTGAATGTTAATGTTTGAACAGTGCAAAACGATCAACTAACCGATGCTGGAATAGACCGGAAACGTCTTTAACAGCCAGAATCCGAAGGCGGACAGGTATCCGGTGATCATGGCGATGCCGGTCACAATCATAATCACACCCGCCGCCACATGGAGCGTTGCCCCCCAGCGGCGCATACCATGCAGCCGCGCGAGGACCTTGTCGGCAAATAAGGCCGCGATGAGAAACGGCAGGCTGAGCCCCAGGGCGTAAACACTCAGTAAAGTAACACCTTGAGGCAGGGTGGCCGCCACCGCGCTGGCCGCGAGAATCGCGCCCAGCACCGGTCCGATACAGGGGGTCCAACCGAACCCGAAGGCCAGCCCAAGAACGAACGCCGAGACCGGCCCGCCACCGCCGACACTGACCTGAAACCGCAGGTCCCGCTGTAGATGAGGAATCTTGATCAGACCGGTCATCAGCAGACCGAAGACGATGATGATCCCACCGCCGATGATGTTGGTCTCGTATCGATAGGCCAGGAGTTGTTGGCCGAATGCCGATGCGCTTGCTCCCAGCACAATGAATACCGATGAGAAACCCAGGACGAAGAACAGGCTCAAGACCAGTGCGGGCAGCCTGGTGAACATCGCCCGTGGATTCGTCACATTGCCGACCGACTCGCCGGTGATGTAGGAGACATACGCCGGTACCAGCGGCAATACGCAGGGTGACAAGAACGATATCACGCCGGCGAGAAAGACCGCCGGCAGGGCGAGGTCCGCAAGTTCAACCGGCATTATCCTGTCGTCCCCGGGAGCCGAGGCGCACTTGCCGCGGCATGCTCGTCCAGCGCTCGATCCTGGTGTGTCACGGCGTTGACTTCTCCCGCAGATCCCGAATCAGCGGGAGTATGGTCTGCTCGAGCGCCGACACAGTGATCGCGCCGATGTGTTTGTAGGCAATGCGGCCGTCTTGATCGACAACGAAGGTCTCGGGCACGCCGTACACCCCCCAGTCGATGGCGACGCGGCCATTGATGTCGGCACCGGTCCGGGTGTAGGGGTCACCCAGCGCCCCCAGCCAATCGGCCGCATCCTGCGGGCGGTCCTTGTAGTTGAGGCCGTGGACCGGAACTACGTTCTCCTGGTAGATCTGCATCCATAGAGGGTGCTCGTCACGACAGGCGGTGCACCACGATGCGAACACGTTCACAAGCGAGACCTCGCCCTCGAGATGTTCGCTCGCCAGGCCCAGAGTGCGGCCCTGCACGGGCGGCAGGCTGAATTCCGGCACCGGTTTGCCGATCAAGGGTGACGGGACCTCGCGCGGGTCCAATGTGAGTCCGATACCCAGAAACACCGCGACGCCCAGAAATACCGCCAAAGGCAGCAGATACCTGACCGAAGACGGGCCGCGGGTTCGACCGTTTGCGCTTATGGATGCCTCGTCAGACATAATGACCCCCTGCCGGGGCGCAGCAGTCCTCGGCGTCCAGCGCCTCGCCCGCCGACTCGATCAGCCGGCAGATGCTTTGTTTACCCGGACTGCCGTCCGGGAGGTTCTGCCATTGGGCAAGGGTCTTCTCCATCCGTTCCTGGAGCGCCGTGAACTCGTTGAGCTTGGTTCGATTTTCCTCGATACGTTGAAGCAGAATCGCCCGAACCCGCTTGCACGGCGAGTAGCCGCTCTCGGCGATGGAAAGAATTTCGAAGATCTCACTCAGTGTAAAACCGATATTTTGTGCGCGCCGAATGAAGCTCAATCGGTCGACATCTGATCGTGCAAAGAGACGATACCCGTTTTGAGGTTGTCGCCGAGGCTTCAAAAGCCCGATGCGCGAATAGTAGCGGACCGTGTGCGTCGACACGCCGCAGTGCTTTGATAATGCGTTGACGGTTATCATGACCCAATCTCCTCAGACATGGTTTGGTACGAATTCATACCCGCCTGGATGCTTGTATTAATAGAGTATCGGATGGGGAATAGGCTCGCCGGCAGCCAAGGCGCAGCCCTGCGCAGCCTAAAGCGTCAATCAGGAAGCGCGTGGCGGGTGAAAAATGCCGACTGGGGGATGTGAAAAGGTCAGATCTCTGGGGTTGTGATGCGCAGCGTTGGATGTGTACGCAACCCATATCGCACTCGCTGGCAGCGGAAGCGCACTGCCCGCGCTGCAGCCCGTACACGACAGCCCTTCTGAACCACAGTCGGCTATCTGTGCGTCCGCCGGACACGCGGGGTTTATCGCGCAGCCCGGCGAATCGCACGGGTCGTTGTCCGGCGCGGTGTCCACGGGCAGGGCCGGTTTCTCGGTCCCATATTGAGACAATTGCACGCCGGTGGTGGGCGCCGACCATACGAGTAGAGCCACGACGAGCGGCCAAATCAGGGATTTCTCGATTCGTCCACGCATGTCATGATAACTATAGCACAGCACACCGGAGAATGACTGTGACGATGGTCAAAACGTGCCTCAGATTCCCACCGGTCAATTATGACAATGTGTTAATAATTGTTCGCGGCTGGCTGCCGGCACGTCCTCTCTTGAGCAGTTGGTTTGGATCCGCGATGCCGGTTCCCATTTGAAAATTTACCGTCCTACAAGATGCGTTTGACGTCTCGGGTGGGTGACGACGAGCATCCATGTAGACCCGGATCTATCTGGTCGGCTGTGGTGCAATCGAACAAAAACCCTGCGGTTCGACTCCCAGGGCGGCATTGAATTTGCTCGATAGATTCTGGAATCCAATCAGACCGGTCAGCTCGATGATGGCGTCGTCGTCGAAATGCGCTCGCAGACGGTCAAGAAGCCCTGCGTCGGGCCGGCGGTCCGAGCGCGTGATGGCCTCTGCATAGCTAAGGGCGGCCTTTTCCCGGGCGCAGAACAATGGACTGCTCGCGAAATCCGATAGTGCCGCGAGTTTGTCGCGATCAGTCCCGCGCTTCAGTACTGTTGCCGAGTTGAGGTCCACACAAAACGCGCACCAGTTCAGCTGGGAGACACGTACAGTAATCAGCGATCTAAGCGCCGGCTCAATGGGCGATGAACTCCGATCGAGCGCACCATACAGCAGCGCGAGGGTGACGAATACCTTGGGTGTGCGGCCCCACAGACGGGCCGGTTCGAGGACCGCGCCGTACCGGCGCCGCTGGTTCCACAAGAACAATCGCACGTACCAGGGGAATTTATGTTGGGCAGGTGTCTGTATCAACGGCATGATGATTTCCGTCAGTTCGATAAGTTGATTACACAGTAAGGCACAAACAAACACCGGCCCGCAAGCGCGTTTCTATCAACAACGGATGGGGATTCGCGGAGCAGCAGGATCGCGCAACTGTCAGCATACGATCAATCGATGCGGTACTCGGGCGGTACCCGATAAAGGTGGTCGTATTTTTCCTGCGCCAGGTGACACCCGATGCAAAATTCGACGCGTTTTGCGCCCTCACCTTTGGTCACCCCGTACAGGCTGCCGTCCGGCATGATCATGGTGTATCGCCAATCTCCACTCACATAGTTAAAGCCCGCCGGCATTTTTTCCATGATAAACAGCGGACCCGGAAAGACGCTTCCGTTTCTGACGGCGGTGATGCTGTCTTTGGCGATAATCGATCCGCGGGGCATCTTCTCGCCTTCTGACAACCGTCCGTAATCGGTGCCGATCGCATTGACATAAGTATTTATATACCGTCTTCCATGGGTTGCAGATTGAAACGGGACACGATTAAATTTCCGCCAGGATTGATAGCTTTCGGCCACGCTACGCCTGGAAAGGCTATAGCCTTCGAGCAGGATGTCCTTCAGGCGATCGTACAGGCGCAGCGCTTCACCGTCGTCCAGTTCCTTGACGTCATGCGAGCGGAAATGCCGTTTTGGTTGCGCGGGATCGCCGCTAATTTGGTCCGATGCTATGGCCGACCGCAGTGTTAGGCCCGAATTGCGCTGCAACGTTATCGTTGACAGCATGGCGCTTGCGCAGACAAGAACGAGCCCTGCACACGGAGTCAACAGCCATAACCTGGTAGCGATCGTTTTCAACTTTCCATCGAACAGCCGTGCATCGCGCCTCGACAAGGTCTTGCCTGTTCGCCGGGTCGGCGGGAAATTCGATTATTAGACCGGGCGATCAACAAACAGTTCGTCGCCGTAGCGGGAACCGGGATCCCTCGGGGACCGGATGCGGATGGTTGCCGAAGCCCGTTAAGAGGCTTGAACGGTATGTACCTGGTCACTCGGGATGGCTACGCGGTGCGTGAGAGGCTTTACAGACCTTGGATTGACCTATGCGCGACACACAGGTTTTACACTTCGAAGCAACCGGCACGTCGGTAGTCGCTCGGTCATGCGGCCGAGCGAGATCGTCCGGAATGCCGGTCGAGAGTAGCGGCGCCGAATGTCGCGTGGCCGCGGGTACCGGTAATCTTTCGCAAGTACGTGGAGTACCTTGGTTCAATTGCCACATCACTCTAGTTGGGGGCCGCCGGTGTCATCACCGTCGGGCACCGATAAGACTCCACCATTGTTTGGGATCATGCACCGTTGCGTGACTTTAGTGAGTTTACTGATGCTGGCGGGATGCGGCAGCGGGCCCGAGTCTTTCTCGGTGGCGGCTCCCGCAAAGGAGATGCGTTCCCCGGCTGGAAACGTCAGCGCGGTGCCGTACTTGTCGGTCGACGGTGCCGGTACCGTTTTGTTGAGCTGGGTGGAATCGGTCGGCAAACAAGGGATTTTGTACTATTCGGCGCTCAAGCAGGAGGCATGGTCAGCGCCGGTGCGGATTGCCGCGGGCCCCCGCTGGTACGTCAATTGGGCCGATGTCCCGGCGGTGGCCGGTAACGGGAAGGGCGATATGGTCGCCAGCTTCCTGGTCAAGAACGGCACCTCGGGCTACGGCTACAATCTGCACTTGGTGCAGTCCAGGGATTTCGGCGAGAGCTGGAGTGAGTCGCTGATTCCGCATGACGACCGCAGTCAAACGGAACACGGATTTGTTTCCATGATGCCGATGGACGATGGCCGGTTTTTTGTGGTTTGGCTGGACGGCCGGAACAACACCCAGCAGGCCCGGAAATCCGGCGGTTCGCAGAGCATGTGGGCGGCTTTTATCGATCAATCCGCTACGCTCATTCACCAAGGCGCTGTGGATTGGCGGGTCTGCGATTGTTGTCAGCCGTCGGCGGTGCGCACCCAGGACGGTCCGGTGGTGGTGTATCGGGACCGGTCGGCCAAGGAAATCAGGGACATCGCGATCATGCGTTGGGGCAACGGCCGGTGGGAGGGTCCGTCCCCCGTTTCACACGACAACTGGGAGATACACGGTTGCCCGGTGGATGGGCCGAAGGCGGATGTCCTGGAAAGTACCTTGGCGGTCACCTGGTTTACCGCCGCACAGGGCAAACCCCGTGTGCAAGTGGTGTTCTCTGATGACCATGGCAGGACCTTTGGTGATCCGATGCGAGTGGACAACGGCAGGGCGGTGGGCAGGGCCGATATCGTGCTGCTCGATCGCAACACGGCCGTCGTGAGTTGGCTCGAATTGACAGACGGTCATGAAGAAATTCGAATTAAGAAGGTCTTCAAGAGCGGGGCGGGCGAGGAATCGCGGGTAATCAGCGGCATTGCCCAGTCCAGCGGTTTTCCGCAGTTAACGAAAGGGAACGGGAAAATCTACCTGGCCTGGGCCGACGGCGATCGAGTCAGAACCGCGGTCATGCGGCCTTGAATCGATCCTGTAAACCGATGACCGGGGGGCTTGGTGAAAGGTCTTGGATTTGACCTCGCTAGGCGCGTTTGTGCCGGTAACTCAGTGCCGGCAACGATCGAGATCGCGTATGCCTCTTGACAGCGTACCCACAGTGATTATAATTAATTTCATAAGTGATCCCACCCCAGGAGGGGTGGGACAGCACGCGGAGCACCGACATGATAAAACTGAAAGTGACAGGTATGACCTGCGGCCACTGCGAGCAGGCTGTGCAAAAGGCGCTGGCGGCGGTTGCCGGTGTCGAACGGGTGGTGAAAGTGGATCGCGAACACGATCTGGCGGTCGTCGAGGGCCGGGCGGATGCCGCGGCACTGGTCGCCGCGGTCGCCGGGGAGGGCTATCAGGCAGAGGCCGAGGCGTGAACGACGGCTGTGTGGCCGGTCTGCATCTGGACGCGGGCACCCGGGCGCAGGCCCGGCGGCGCTTGCTGTCAATCAAGGGACACGTCGAGGGAATATTACGCATGCTGGAAGACGATTCCCTCTACTGCGTCGACGCGCTCAAACAGATCAAGGCGGTTCAGGGAGCCCTCGATAAGGTGGGCGGATTGGTGCTGCGCAGTCATCTCAGGGATCACGTGGTCACTGCAGCGGACCGCGGGGACACCGACCAGATCGTTGCCGAGCTGATGGAGGTGTTGAAATACCGTTGAGCACGCAACTCCCGTCGCCGGACAATCCCAGCCGTGATCCGTGCTGGTGCCTCCACTTTCGCAACCGCTGACTGATATGAGTAAAGAGATCCGTTTTGGCGTCCAGGGTATGACCTGCGCATCCTGCGTGACGAGGGTGGAACGGGCGTTGAAGAAACAACCGGGCGTTGCCCAGGCCGCGGTCAATCTGGCAACCGAGCAGGCCAGCGTATTTGTAAATACCGACGGGACGAATGTGGCAGCATTGCTCGAAGCCGTCAACGATGCCGGCTACGAACCGGTTCGTGCGTCGCTCGAGCTGGGTGTCAAGGGCATGACCTGCGCCTCCTGCGTCGGCCGGGTCGAGCGCGCGTTGCGAAAACTCGACGGCGTGTTGTCCGCCGCCGTCAATCTGGCCACCGAGAAGGCGAGTGTCGAATATCTGCCGGACGCCGTGTCGCCGGCGGACATCGGCGCAGCCATCCGCGATGCCGGCTACGAACCCGTTGACCTCGACGCATCGGCTGACGCCGGACGGCCCGCGCGTGACGCCGAGTTGCTCGCGCTGCGCAAGGACCTTGTGTTCGCGGCGGCCCTCACCGTACCGCTGGTGTTTATAGTCATGGCCCCCATGCTGTTTCCCGGCCTGACAGCGGCCATGCACGGCGTGCTGTCGGCGGCGGGTTGGCGCTGGGTCGAGCTGGCGCTCACCACTCCGGTGCTGTTCGTCGCCGGGAGTCGATTTTACCGTCAGGGCTGGGCGGAACTGCGCCACTTCAATCCGGGCATGAGCACGCTGGTGATGTTGGGGACGTCGGCGGCATACGGTTACTCGGTGTTGGCGATCATGGTGCCCGGCCTGTTTCCCGAGGGCACGGCGAACGTATATTTCGAGGCCGCCGCCGTGATCGTCACCCTCATACTGCTCGGCAAGTTTTTCGAGGCCAAGGCCAAAGGACGCACCTCGGCCGCCATTAAGAAGCTGATGCAACTGCAGGCCAAGACCGCGCGGGTGACGCGGGGTGGGGAGACCCTCGAGGTTCCCATCGAACAGGTTGTACCCGGCGACATGGTGGTGGCTCGCCCCGGGGAGCGCATTCCGGTCGATGGCGAAGTGGTCGACGGCGCCAGCTTTGTCGACGAATCGATGATTTCCGGTGAACCGGTGCCGGTGGAGAAGCAACCCGGCGCCGCGGTGGTGGGCGGGACGATAAACAAGAACGGCGTATTGACCTTCCGCGCCGAACGCGTCGGTGCGGACACCGTACTGGCCCAGATCATCCGTATGGTGGAGGAGGCCCAGGCCGCCAAACCGCCGATTCAACAGCTTGCCGACCGCATCGCGGGGGTGTTCGTGCCGGTGGTGATCCTGCTGGCGGTCTTGACCTTCATGATCTGGAGTTTCATCGGCCCGAGTCCGGCATTGAATTACGCGTTTGTAGCGGCGGTCAGCGTACTGGTCATCGCCTGCCCCTGCGCCATGGGTCTGGCCACTCCGACCGCCATCATGGTCGGCACCGGAAAGGGCGCCGAGATGGGCACCCTGTTTCGCCAGGGCACTGCGCTGGAACTCCTGGCGCGGGTGGATACAGTGGTCCTGGATAAGACCGGCACCCTGACCAAGGGCCGGCCGGAACTCACCGATCTGCACACTTTCGAGACAGAGGAGGACGAGTTGCTGGCGCTGGTTGCGGCGGTCGAGGACCAGAGCGAGCACCCCATTGCCGCGGCGATCGTTGCCGCGGCCAGAGAGCGGGGCATCGAGTGGGGTAAGGCCGCCGAGGGGCGCGCGGAACCCGGGTTTGGCGTGGCGGCCACGGTGGCCGGCCGCCGGGTGCAGGTCGGGGCGGATCGGTACATGCAGAAACTGGGGATTGCGCTCGATACGACCCGCAGCCTCGCCGAGCGGTTGGCCGATCAGGCAAAAACACCTCTGTATGCGGCGATTGACGGCAGACTGGCGGCTGTGCTGGCGGTGGCGGACCCACTCAAGGCAGGCTCCGTCGACGCGATCCGCGCCCTGCACGAGACCGGTTTGGAGGTGGCGATGTTGACCGGCGACAACGAACGCACCGCCCGGGCCATTGCCGGTGAGACGGGCATCGACCGCGTGCTCGCGGAAGTGCTCCCGGACCAGAAGGCTAAAGAGGTTAAACGCCTGCAGGAGGCCGGCTGGCGGGTGGCCTTCGTCGGCGACGGCATCAACGATGCGCCGGCGTTGGCGCAGGCCGATGTAGGTGTGGCCATCGGCACCGGCACCGATATCGCCATCGAGGCCGGGGACGTGATCCTGATGTCCGGCGATCTACGCGGGATCGTCAATGCCATCGGTCTGGCGCGGCGAACGCTGCGAACCATCCGGCTGAATTTTTTCTGGGCCTACGCCTACAACGTCGCGTTGATCCCGGTGGCGGCCGGCGCCCTGTATCCGCTGATCAAGCTCCTGCTCAATCCGATGCTGGCCGCTTTCGCCATGAGTGTTTCCAGCCTGTTCGTGGTGAGCAACAGCCTGCGTCTGCGCGGGTTCACCCCGCAGATGCCGCATCGCTCGGACGGCTGAGGGCGAACGCCGCCCTGTCAGTCTCTACTCCGGGAAGCGATCGGGTTCCGAACGGCCGCGACAGCCACTACCGTGGCCCGGCCGCTTTAGCGGCCGCCAGGCGCCGCACCAGTTCGTCGGCCGGCACGTAACCCATGATCCGCTCGCCGGTATCGGTGATGGTCATCGGCGTCCCGGATAAGCCGAGCCGTTCGGCGAGCGCCATGTGTTCGGACACCGGGTTTTCACATTCCTGCATGGTTGGCATTTGACCGGCCTTCGCCAGGTCCATCTCCGCTTGTTGGTTGTCGGCGCACCAGACCGCGACGGCCTTCTTGTAGGACAGCGAGCCCGCACCGGTGCGGGGATACAACAAATAGCGGACGCGGACGCCGGAGCCGTTCAGTACCGGCATTTCCTTGTGCATGCGCCGGCAGTACGGACAGTCGATGTCTGTGAACGTGGTAATGCCGTGTTTGGTCTCACCTTTTGGCTCGTAGATGATCATCTTCTTCTCGGGGACCGCCGCCAGCTGTTCCAGCCGGAGCCCGGCAAACACGGACTCGGTCAGGTCGCGGCCGGTGGCCAGATCAATCAGCTTGCCCCGCAACATGTATCTTCCGTCGCCGGACACGTAGATGACCGTAGCGCCGATGCTCACCTGGTAGAGGCCGGCGACCGGCGTCTCGGTTACGCTGTCAACTGTGACGCCGGGAAACCGGTCAGTGAGCGATTTTGAGACCCGGTCCAACGCATCGCTGTCCGCAACGGCGGTCACGGACAACATGTATAGCGAGCCGGTCAATCCGATCAACCTCTTGTAATCCATAGAGACACCTCAATATCGAACAAAAAATCCCAACCTGGGACTCTGTTACCACAAATTCGGAGTAGCGCCGTTCACTGCGTCCGGCCGCCGGTCTGGTTTGCCGGGCTAGTGCGGCGATTGGCCTTCACAGCAGGCAACATCGCTCGTCCATATTGGCACCACACTAGAACATTGCAGCCACTCACAGGTCAAGCGCGAACCTCGGCGAAGGCTGTGATATTTGAGCAAGACAAACCGCTTGCATTGATCGAGCCGCCACCCGCGGGACATAATAGCGTGCATGGTCCGACTGCTCGAGAAATGCGTAACAATGCCGCAACGTGTATGTCGAAATCCCGGTGGCCGGGGACCGGCCGGCCTGGTGGCGCGCTAATGCGTATGCTTTCACGAAGCGGTTTCAGTTGGATAATTGTTGCGGCGTTGTGGATCGCTCCGGCCGTAGACGCAACGCAAAGTTCGATCTACCTCGACACGGCGCAAATCGACGATCATGAGCGGGCCTTGTTCGAAGTAATTGACGACGTGAGTGCCGGACGCCTCACGTCGGCCGTCGAAAAGGCGCGTCGTTTGACCGAAAGCAATTCAACATTTCGTCTGGCGCAGCTGGTGTACGCGGACCTGTTGAAGGCTCAGGACAATCCCATGCAGTCGTTCGGCGGGCATTACGCCTCTGCCAACAAAGATGTTGCGCCCTTACTCGAGGAGGTGCGACGCCGGCTGGCACATCGCGACAGCGAGCCGCGGCTGGTACAGGGCCTGTGGCCCGAATATCTGGTCCAGTTGTCGGCGTCCCAACGGCAGGTAATTCTGGTGGACGCCTCGATGTCCCGACTCCACGTCTTCGCCAACGACGGGAACAATCTGCTCTTAATCGGAGACTACTTTGTATCGGTAGGCAAGCGAGGCATGCTGAAAGCCAAAGAGGGTGATCAGCGCAGTCCGATCGGCGTCTACTTCATTACTTCACGTCTGGATCCGCGCGAGCTCGCCGATCTGTACGGTTCGGCGGCGCTGCCGATCAATTATCCCAATGAGTGGGACCGGCGCCTGGGACGCACCGGTTATGGGATATGGCTGCACGGTGTGCCTTCCGACACCTACAACCGGGCGCCGTTTGCCAGCGACGGGTGCCTGGCGTTGACTAACCGGGACATTGCATTGCTGTCCGATACCGTAGACGTGGGCACGACACCGGTAATCATCACCAACCGCGTGAATTGGCTGTCGGCTCGGGATATGGCGAGCCGCAGACAGACCTTTCTTAAGCGAGTGGAGCAATGGAAGAAGGATTGGGAAAGCCGGGATTCCGCGCGCTATGCGCGGCACTATTCGAAATCATTTCGTAATGAGACCATGAATTATGACCGTTGGACACGGCACAAGCGCCGGGTGGCGAAGCAGAAGACCTACATCAAGCTTAAGCTCAGCGATATCAGCGTGTTTCAGTACCCCGGCGAGACCGATTTGCGGGTCGTATCATTCAAGCAGGACTATCGAAGCAGCAACTTCAATACACGGTCGAGAAAACGCCAATACTGGCGAAAGGAATCCGACGGTGAATGGCGGATCGTCTATGAGAGCAGGGCAAAATTCCTACCGATACATTTCCGGGGAATACCCTATTCGGCGCGGTCCACCGCGTCGCGATGATGGCGGGATCCAGATTCGGGCGCTGGGGCCAATGTTAGAGCGGCTACGCCAATCCGAAAAATCTGTCATTTCGAGTAATCTAGAGGTGTTGAGTCTGTCATGAGGATTTCCTTGTTGTTCGTTATACCAGTTTTGTTCGTGGCCAGCGGCAACGCTCAATCGGACACATCGTCGCCGAATCTGCAAACGCCTCAACAACTGGCGGCCGGCGAACTCAACCAAGCCGTGGAAGCCGCCACCGGCGCCAAGGCGAAAGCAACACCTCCGCGGCCCGTGGATTTCACGCAAGTGATGAATGGGGCGAAATTGTATGCGGCGCATTGTGCGCAATGCCATGGTCCTCGTGCCGAGGGCGTGGTCAAGTGGCGCCAACGCGACGCCGATGGTAATTTTCCACCACCGCCGTTGAATGGGACCGCGCACGCCTGGCATCATCCAAAGCGGCAGTTGATGAAGACGATTCAAAACGGTGGGCGTACGATGCCGCCTTTTGCGAACAAGCTGAGCGAATCAGAGATGTCGAATATCGTAGACTGGATGGTCTCACTCTGGCCGGATGAGGTCTACGCGTTGTGGGCAGAGCGTAATCAGCAATACGAAACAAGGCAGCGTTAACCCGACATTTGTCTTGGCACCGGCACACCGCCGCCGTAGCGGGTTCATGGTGCCGGCGGTAACAGTGTCCCCCATGGAACATGTACTGACGCACGCATGGGGCCGGAGCTAATCACTCCGGCTCCATATGTTCAGCGTCTGTTCTAAACGCCCGGCGGGCCGGCAAGGGAACGGCCGACCGCTGGAGCTATTGGGTCCGGCACGGACCTCCATGTCCACCTAGCCATTGATCCGATACGGACTTCTGATCCGGATTCAACGCGGCGTAAAGTTTGCCCGTCGCGGTAGCCAGCTGGTTCATCTGCTTGGTTCCCTCCTGCATCATCTCGATGTGCTGGTCGGTATCGATGCCGCCACGGACCGCGCCATGCATGCGCTGACCGTGGTCCGACATTACCTTCGCCATGCCACGCTTGGCGTCCGCGTAAGCGTTCCAGACGGATTCCTGCTCAGCGGTAATCCCAAGAGTTTGTTTCAGACCAGCCAGGTGTTCGCTGGTGGCCGCAACGGGGTCGCCGCCCATCATGGCCCCCGGCATACCCCGCATCATGCCTCCCGGCATACCGCCCATCATGGCCCCGGGCCCCGGGTAATGGCCGCGCATGCCTCCGTAAGCGCCCATCGCGCCATGGTGGCCACTCCAAGCGGGGCCGGTCCAGCCCGGGCCGTAGCCACCGTGAGCGAATACGGCGCTGCCGGCACCCAGGATTGCACCGGCTACGGTGACGACGCCGATAAGTTGTTTGGTTTTGCTTCGCATAGGTATTCTCCTGTGTCAGTAACTTAAGGTTGAGTCTTTCAACTTGCCTCCATATTAAAGCGCCTGGGTGTAAGCGGTTGATGTCCATAACGCAGAGTTTTGTAAGCTTCTGTAATAAACGCCACACGACTTACATAGTGTTACCATCCCGGTTCTACATGTCGGCTCTGTCGGCCGTACAGTACGCGCTATGAAAGCCGCCGAAGATCACATCCTGATAGTCGATGACGATCCGGAGATCCGGAGCCTGCTCGGTACTTATCTCGAGAAATATGGTTTCCGGGTCACCGCCGCCGGTGACGGTAATCAGATGTGGCAGAGCCTCGAGGCGTCGCAAGTCGATCTCATTGTCCTTGATGTCATGCTTCCCGGTGCTGATGGCCTGGAGCTTTGTCGGACGCTGCGCGCACGTTCGAAAATCCCGGTCATTATGCTTACCGCCCGTGGCGATGAGATGGATCGGGTGCTGGGCCTGGAAATGGGTGCCGACGATTACCTGCCTAAGCCATTCAGCGCCCGCGAACTGCTGGCGCGGATCAAGGTGGTGCTCCGGCGGGTGCGTGATCTGCCTCCCGAATCCTTGATCGACGCCGCCGACCGCATCGTCTTCGAAGGCTGGTCTCTGGACACCCATACTCAGCTCCTAACCTCGCCGGAGGGCGTGGTGATAACACTGAGCCATGCGGAGTATCGGCTGCTGCAGGTACTCCTCACCCATCCGAACCGCATCCTCAACCGCGATCAGCTCCTTGATCTTACACAAGGCCGGGAGGCTGGGCCCTTTGACCGCAGCATCGACGTGCTGATCGGCCGGTTGCGAAAGCACCTGGGAGACGATGCCAAGCAGCCGGTGCTGATCAAAACGATTCGCGGCCGCGGTTACCTGCTGGCCAGTAAGGTGTCAAGCAGCAATAAACGCGCCTGATCCCGACTATGCGTCTGCTCCCCCGTTCACTGTTTGGCAGGTTGGTTCTGGTGCTGCTCACCGGACTGGTGCTGGCGCAGCTTCTGTCCGCCCTCGTCTTGCTGCGGGACCGCGGGCAAGCGCTGTACCAATCGGTCCA
Source organism: uncultured Gammaproteobacteria bacterium (assembly GCA_947258785.1). Lineage (GTDB taxonomy): Bacteria > Pseudomonadota > Gammaproteobacteria > Arenicellales > JAANXG01 > CAMYJT01. The sequence continues at coordinate 71,616 of CAMYJT010000008.1, read as the reverse complement.
GTCGCACCTGATCATGCGTACGGTCGGGATTGTCCGGCTTCTGGACTCCGTAAGTCCGGCCGAACGCCAACGCTTGTTACCGCTGCTCAGTAGTGCGGACACACGTATTACACTGGTCAGGCCAACCACAGGCTCGGAAGGCATGGATTCCGCTACGAGTGCTGCGGCGCGTCTAGTCCGCGCCCAACTTGTTCGTCACCTGCCGGATATACCGACAATCGAAGTGTCTCTCGAGGGCGGGCTTATTTCCGACGGCATGCCCGAAATGCATCGGCGGCATGCCATGGGTCGTGGTATGTCCGGTCCCTGGGCGTACATGCATGGTATGCAGACAATGGTCCGTGTCTTCGATATCCGGGTGCAACTGCGGGACGGGGTGTGGGTGCGATTCGAGCGTCAGGTGCCTGATGAATTATTCGACTGGCCCGCTACACTGCTGGCGATACTCGGCATTTTGCTGGTTACTGTCATTCTCCTGTCTTTGCTGGCCGTTCGGTGGAGCGTCAATCCACTGCGGAGGCTGCGGCATGCGGCCGAAGCGCTCGGCAAGGATATCCACCATGAGCCGCTGACGATCAACGGTCCCTCAGAAGTGGCCGAGACCGCGAACTCGTTCAACACTATGCAGCGGCGTTTGCAAAACTATATTGAGGATCGCGCCCGCATTTTGGCGGCGGTGTCCCACGACTTGAAAACCCCCCTTACACGCTTGAGACTGAGGAGCGACCTGCTGGAAAACCGGGAACTGAGATCGAAGATTCAAAATGATTTGGACGACATGGAGTCTATGGTGGGGGCGACTTTGGACTTTATGCGTGGCACTGGGAACAAGGAACCAAACCAGAAGCTGGATTTAATGGCTCTGCTGGAGAGCATACAAAACAACATGAACGAGTCGGGTGGGCGAGTCGAGCTGCAAGGCAGTGTGGACAAACCCTATAACGGCAAACCGCTGGCGCTGAAGCGCTGCGTGAGCAATTTGGTGGAAAACGCCGTACGCTACGGCACGCAGGCCACGATTTCTGTGGAGGATGGAGAACAGCAAGTTGTCGTAACGATTGAGGACGAAGGCCCCGGCATACCGGAAGAGATGCTGGAAGAGGTTTTTTCCCCCTTCTATCGTCTTGAGGCGTCGCGTAGCCAGCACACAGGCGGCAGTGGACTCGGTCTCAGTATTGCCCGAAGCATTGCCCGTGCGCACGGAGGCGACGTAGACCTCAGAAACCGCCCGGAAGGAGGTTTAATCGCCAGACTGACGCTGCCGCGTTAACCGCGCGTTTGCAGAACATTAGTCGGCGCTGTTGAGTTGGGCGGTGTCGGTAGTTGTAATCGACGGCGCATCTGGTATAGGAAATGGGGTCGGAGTGAACCACTCCGACCCCATTTCTTAATTCATTGACCTGTCAGCAGCACACACGTTGTACGCTTTTTTACCGAGGCACGTCGCTGGGGGCCTGGACTTCTGTGCCAGCCGTTGCGGCAAGCGATGGATAGAAATAAATGATATTCTGTTCTCCAAAGTAAACCGGGAAAGTTTGCTGTCGTGATCACGGCTGTATACCGCTTTGTTTTCATCTTGTCGTTGCCGGTGTTGCTGGGGTTGGTCGGCTGCGACCGGCAGCCAGATCCGGAGCAGGGGAGAAGGAATTTACACTTGCCGAAAGCAGGATACGTCGGTGAAGAGGCCAAGGGCAGCGCACTCTACACCAGATACTGCGCGAGCTGCCATGGTCGTGGGGGATATGGTTCGGAACAGGGGCCCCCGCTTGTTCACAAGACCTACCGTCCTGCCCATCATCATGACCTGGCATTTCATCTTGCGGTGAAAAACGGTGTGAAGCAACATCACTGGCACTTTGGCCACATGCCGCCGATCCCGGGGGTCACTCCGGAGGGTACCAGCGACATTGTCGCGTACGTGAGGAAACAACAACGCCAGGCGGGTGTCGAATAGCAATTGTCTCTAATCATGCGGATGCCTGGTGGTTAAATCTGTCCTCTAATCTCGAGATTTGAAGTGAAAGGCCAGCAGACGGTCCAGCGGTTGACAAAAGGTTGATAAATGATGGGAATGACGAACTTGTTGGCGAAAAAAACGGCTTTACAGCAAGCCGTACTGGTCGCCTGTGTACTGCTGCTCGGCTGGCGAATCGCCGCTGCAGAACCCGTATTGGTGGATGCGGACTGGGTGAACGACCGTCTCGACGATCCGTCTGTGGTGGTAGTCGACATGGCCTCTGAAGGAACGCAATACCAGCGGTTCCATCTGCCGGGAGCCGTCTACCTTCCGTACCGGGCCATCGTGCAGCGCCGCCGGGACGGAGTAATTGTACGAGTGGACGACGAACGCCTGTTCAGGATCCTCGGCGCGCTGGGTATCACGGCCGATACCCACGTCGTGGTCTATGACGACATGGGCGGACTGCAGGCGGGCCGGTTGTTCTGGGAACTGGAGCGCATCGCTCATCCCCGCGTCTCGGTACTCGACGGCGGCCTGGTGCGGTGGATTCTCGATGGCCGGCCGGTCATGGCCGCGCCGGTAAGGCCGACACCGGTCCGTTACGTCCCCGTCAAGGTCGGGGGGCGTCAAAACGAGGCCTCGCTGGAGGCTGTCAAGTCGTTGAATTCGGATTCGAAGGCGGTGTTGCTCGATGTGCGCAGCAAAGAGGAATACCAGGGCGATCAAAAAAGCAAGGCGCGCACTGGACACATCCCCGGCGCGAAATGGTGGCCGTGGGACGGTGCGGTCGCTTTTGACAGTGGATTCCGGCGCAAGCCGTTGAAACCGCTGCAACAAAGTCTGGCGGACGTGGGTGCCGGCGACACCGACCAGCCGATCATTACCTATTGCCGTACCGGTCACCGGGCCTCCCAGGCTTACCTCACGCTGCGTAGCCTGGGCTACCAAGACGTTCGCGTATTTGACGGCTCGATGGTCGAATACGAACGCGATCCAAAAGCACCGTTGCGTCTCGGTCTGGCGCCATGATCCGTGAAACACCGCTACGACGCGTGCCTGTGCTAAAACCAACACCGGGTTCCCTTCTGGTTGCAGTGCTCGCGCTGTTGTACTCCGGTATCGCGGTCGCGGAGACGGGTCAGCCCCCCGATCCCGAGGCGGCGAAACGCGGAGCGCGGCAGTATGCTCAATATTGCGCCTCGTGCCACGGCCAGCGTGGTGTCGGCGAACCGCCGGTACCGTGGAGCGTCCGGCACCCGGAATATTTCACAGCGCCGGCGCTCGACGATTCGCAGCACGCCTGGCACCACAGCGATGAGGCGTTGGTTAAATTGATATTGCAGGGCTCACCGCGTACCAAGCGGATGCCTGCGTGGAAGGGTGTGCTGTCGACGCAGGATGCCCATGACATTGTGGACTATATGAAAAGCCTCTGGGGCGCACGTGCGCTGGAATGCCAGGGCCCGAAGCACATGTCTTGCATGTAGGTCCGCGGTAGGCTCCGGTACTAACGTCCGGGGTGGTGATTCCGTAGTCGGCAGATCGATCGGCAGTGCATACGGCCAAGCTAAACATCGCAAGGTAGTATCGAAGGATCAATCTTCGGTAAGTGGGGTTGCCGTCACCCAGAATCCAAATGTCCCAACGGTTTGTTAGTCGGTAGCCTTGGGTTTCCGGGTGGGTCCGATTGTACCGCCGGATTCCCATCAAATTCAGAGTTCTTAAGTATTTGTCCTGGTGTATGCACGTCAATTTCGGCCGTGTGCGCGCTTATCTTCGTGCCCATGTCCATCCTTATCGCCATGTTTACCGCCGTGATGACCACCGGCCCCGCCGAATTGCTTGAGGTAATTGACAACGCTCCAGATGTCGTTCTCCGACAGAACGGCTTTCCACGCCGGCATGGCACCGCGTCCTTCTGCAATCTTCCAGGCCAGATCGCCGGCAGGGTGCTGCGGGGCCATCACTTTGAGATTGGACGGCGCCGGCTTCAATGCCGCGCCCGCCGGGCCGTCGCCCCGGCCTTCCGCTCCGTGGCAGCCGGCACAGTTTGCCTGATAGATGGTCTTGCCGCGCTGCACGGACTCTTCGCTGATGGGTACGGGATTCTCGCGGTCAACGGCGTCTGCCGGTGCCGTCCAGTGCGCTTCTTCGTGATGGTGGTCGTCGGCGGCTATACCGCCGGCCATTGCTGTTGGGGCGCCGGTCACGGCCCATGCCAGACATAAAATCGCATGCGTTGCATTGCGTATCATACTCTGTAGACACGGACCCGCTTGTCGGATCAATTGAAAAATATTCATGATGTGCTTCTCTCGCGTTTAATTGCTTGATTTATTGATGTTCGCTGTTTGCGCGTGCCGGGTCCGGTGCAAATGCCTCGTGAGGCGACAGCGACACCGCCACCGGGGCCGTTTACCGCGACACCAGGCTCGGCCGATCCGCGACCGGCGTGGGCGGACAGTTATCGGTATGTTGAATTCCGGTGAACTCGCCGATTCATTGAACACCTGTCGCAAGATCCGGCGACGGTAAGACTGGAGGCGGATGTCAGTTACAGCAATTTCGGGGGCCGGAAGATGGATCCCGAACGTTGCCGGTCGGCGACACGCTGATCCGGATTGGCTAGAACCAGGAACCCGTATGCAGCCCCAAGCAGATCGGAGGCCCGGGCCGCGATCATGGCACCACAGTGTACTGCCTGACAGCAGGCGTCGGTCTGGTAGTTGGTGGACAGGCCGTTGTCGTGGTGCCGCTGCACAAATGACGCCGACTTAGAGAGCTGTTCTGCTGTGGTGTCGCCGTGATTGTCCGGGCAGTCGTGGGCGGACGACCACGGTACGGCGCCCAGGCTCAGATACACTGACAGCACGGTTGTCATGACTCTGCGAAACAAGCCTCTCATTATCCAGTAACTCCTGGCGGTTGTTGAATAGACCATTGTGATGGTGTGAAGTTTCAACATGGCGACGCGTTGCCTTGATTGCGTCCAGTGACTTCCTGGTATGCTCTCGGCATGCAGGAGTTGTTCAATATCGTGGTGCCGGTGTTCGCAATCATCCTGGCCGGCTACGCGTCGCGGCGATTCGGTCTGTTGCACGACGCCAGTGCCGAGGCCCTCAACCGGTTTGCCTACTACATTGCGGTGCCGCCGCTGCTGTTTCTGTCCACCGCCCGCATGCCTGTTCACAGCATATTGAACTGGCCTTTCATTAGTGCCTACCTGGCCGCCGCCTTGCTCACCCTCATCGTTGCGGTGACCGGTGGCCGCTTGCTGTTTGGTCATCGCGAATTCGCCGTGTTGACCCTGCATGGCTTCGGTGCGGTATTCGCCAATACGGTGTATATGGGTATCCCCCTGTTCCTGGCCGCTTACGGCGCCGCCGGCGCCGGCCCGGCGGTGGTCGGGGCGGTGGCCAGCAATCTGGTGTTCATCGGTGCCACGGTGCTGTTACTGGAAATTTCCCAGCACCGTCACCGCGGCCCAGTGATGGCCATCATCGAGGTGTTGAAATCCTTGTTCAGCAATCCGGTGCTGGCCGGGGCGATGCTGGGTCTGGCGGCTTCGGCGTTGCAGCTGGCGTTGCCCACGCCGCTGGAGCGGTTTCTGGAACTGCTCAGCCGGTCTGCCGGTCCGTGTGCGCTGTTCGCCCTCGGCCTGTCGCTGTTCGGTTTCCCGATTCGCGCCGGCGTCGGTGAGATCGCATGGATTACGGTGCTCAAGTTAATTTTGCATCCGCTGATAACGTGGGTGATTGTCGGTCCGATCCTGGAGTTGGATCGGTTCTGGGCCGCCACTGCGGTGTTGCTGGCGGCCATGCCGTCGGGTGCGATGGTTTTCGTGTTTGCGCAGAAGTACGACGTCTACATCCAACGTAGCGCAACCGTAGTGGTGGTGACCACCACGCTGTCCTTGGTAACGCTTGGCCTGTTGTTCTCGTGGTACGGAACACTCACGCCGCCGACACCGTGATCGTGCGCAGCCTGGGAGTCGACCTGAATCGTCGGTTGCGGAAAAACGAGACGACGTCCGGAGGGTTGTCGCCGGACTCAGGCGGTTTGATTTATTAGGGTGGTGTATAGATCGAACGCCTTATCCGGTGTCTCGTTGGCGTGCACCACGGCCCGCACTGCCTGAATCATTGCCGTTGGAGATTCGGCTTGAAAGATGTTGCGCCCCATATCCACGCCTGCGGCGCCTTGTTGAATCGCGTTGTACGCCATCTGCAGGGCCTCGGGTTCCGGTCTTTTCTTGCCGCCGGCGATGACGATCGGCACCGGACAGCACGAGGTGACGGTGTCAAAACCGTCCTCGACGTAATAAGTCTTTATGTAATGCGCGCCCAATTCGGCGCACATGCGTGTCGCCAGCCGAAAATATTTTGCGTCGCGGACCATGTCTTTACCAACCGCCGTCACGGCAAGCGTCGGAATTCCGTAACGGGTTCCCATGTCCACGAGCTGCGTCATATTAATGACCGATTGCTGCTCATAATCGCCCCCGATAAAGACCTGTACCGCCATTGCGCTTGCGTTGAGGCGCACAGAATCCTCAATGTCGACGGCGATGTCCTCGTTGGACAATTCTTTGAGTATGCTGGGGCCGCCGGAGGCGCGCAGTACAATAGACTGCGTCGACGACGGTGGAATCACGCTGCGAAGAATGCCCCGGGTCAACATCAGGGTGTCGGCATAGGGAATCAACGGCAGGATGGTAATGTCTACGCGCTCCAATCCCGTGGTCGGGCCTTGAAAATAGCCATGGTCAAAGGCCAGCATCACGGTTTTCCCCGAGTCCGGATTAAAGATCCTGGCGAGCCGGTTCTTCATTCCCCAATCCAGTGAGTTGGATCCCTTGATGTGGAAAGCTCCCGTGGTCTGTGGGATGTCCGTGTAGAACTGTTTGTTTTCCTGGTTGCCGTCTAGATCCGCCATTGTGGTCGCCCCTTGTTACCTAAGCGTTGTCGAACCGGCCTTACAGCCGTGGTTTGATTTCAAATAGACTGCCGTCGAAGTCTTTAACGGAAATGAGCGTCTTGTTATTCCGAGGAACCGCAGTGACCTGCACCCCGTGAGCCGCACACTTTTCCAGCAAGGCGTCTACGTTGTCAATCTCCAAGCCCACCTGGCCGATCTCTCTGACATCGTCCCCGGCCCGATCGGACAGAAATATTTCAGTACCAGTGCCACCCGCTTCCGCTTCAATTCGTCGCCTGTCTCCGCCGGTGTGAGGCCCTATTCTAGCCCGCATATTGCATCAAGAATCCTGCACGATGGTGAAATCGCGCGGCTGGACGCTGCGCCCGTTGCCCCCGGAATCCGACACAGCGGCGCGGGCGCCGGAGACGCCGTCAACGCGGGAAGGCCGCCGCCACCCCGCCGTCGACCGGAAACATGGATCCAGTGGTCGGCGACTGATCGCTGGCGAAAAATGCCACGACATTGCCAACGTGGCAGGCGAGCACCTGCGCTTTCAACAAATTCCGCTCGCGGTAGTATTCCTTCAGCCCCTGGGGATCCAAGCCACGTGCCTGCATCCGATCCGGCCCGATCAGGTCCCACAATTTGGATGACACTGTTTCGTCGCCGAATACGGCATCCGGGTTGATCATGTTGACGCGAACATCCAAGTCGGCCAATTCCAAGGCGGCAATTTTTGCGATCTGGTGCGCTGCCGCCTTGGATGCGCTGTATGCCCCAAAGGCGACACCGGGCGCCGTGACGTTTTTGGAGCTGATCAGGACGATATTGCCGCCGGTCCCCTGCCGTCGAAAGATGGGAATTGCCGCTTTCATGACGTTGAAGGCACCGATCAAATTGACGTCGACGACCCGCCGCAGCGTGTCGGTGTCGAGGTTCTCGATGGCGGCTACGTGCGCCACTCCCGCGTTGGGGACGACTAGATCGAGACCGCCGAGGCTCAGGCCGATCTGCTGTATGGCCCGTTCGGTGGATTCATAATCGGTTACGTCGAACACCACATCTTCCAACCGGTCTGCGCCGTATTTTCCGGCCAGGATGGCCGCCACCTTCTTCAAGCGCGGTTGGTCGATATCCGCCAGCACCGTAGCCGCCCCGGCCGCCAACAGCCGATCGGCGATGCCGAAACCAATGGCGCCGCCGCCGCCGGTGATCAACGCCACTTGACCGCGCAATGGCGCACAACCGCCGTCTTTGATTTTCTTACGCTGCAATGGCCAGAATTCCATGTCGAAGCTGTGACGTTCTTCGATCGGCTGGTACTCACCGACCAATTCCGCTAAACGTTTTACACGCAGATTGTGTGTGCCGATGTCGGCGGCGACACGGGCCGATCCGCGTGTCTCTCCCACAGCGACCAGGCCGATGCCGGCGACCAGAAATACCTGCGGACAGGGATGCCGGATCGAGGGCGGCAGAACCCCGGGTTCGCTGTGGCGGCTAAGATAGCCTCGATAAGCGCGCCGGAACGACTCGGTTACGGTTTCGACGTCTTGTTTCAACACCGCATCCTCATCCGCAACGCGGTCCAGATAGGCCATTCGGTAGCCGGTACGAATGACGTGGTCCGGTGTTATCGCGCCGGCTTCGCAGAATCGCGTGGCATCGGCGGTGACGGAGATGGCCGCCAGGTCCGGAGCGGTCCTCGCTTCGGCATACACGCGCCGCCGGCAACCATCGGCCCCACGGTGGGCACATGCGCCGCGGACGGCCTGTATGACCCTCCCCACCAGCGCATTGTCGGGGGGGGGCGGTGGGTCGGTGTCCAGTTTAATGTGCCGGTCGTCCAGGCGCCGTTGGATAAAGCGTTCCGCCCTGCTGACGTATTCGATCATTCGGCTGTAGGCGGTCTCGGCGTTGTCGCCAAAAGTGAATATGCCATGATTTATGAAGATGATTGCTTCCGCGTCGGGATTTTGTTCGTACGCGTCGATTGTTGACTTCGCGAGCGGAAGCCCGGGCATGCGGTAGGGGAGTACGACGGCACGGGGACCCAGGGCGTCCCTGAGCATCGCCTCCGGGCGCGATTGATTGGTGAGGATCAAGATGCTGTCGGCATGCGTATGATCCACGAACTTGTGAGGCAGTAAGGCATGCAGCAGTGTTTCGACGGAGGGATCTGGCGCGTCTGCGTAGCGCTTGTGTACCCTTAATTGATTGTCTGTGTCGTCGTCAGAGAGTCTTTGCAAGTCCCGCAGGCGCCTCAACGAGCCCAAGTCCATGGCGACCAGATCCGTTGGTTCCATGTTCGCCAGATCTGCGCCGCTGCCCTTGACGTACAGTGTCTCGTGCACGTCACCATGAAGGTCTTCCCAATCGGTCTTGACCGATACGTTGCCACCGCCATGCAGGACCAGCGAAGGTTCCCGGCCCAGCAGCTGCGAAGTGTAAATCCGCGTCGCCAACGCCTCCGGGAGCGACGCATGGCGTTGCGTGAATACCTCGGCGTGGCTGCTGTTATATCGGTTTTCCATTACGATGTTTAGTCCGCAGCGGCTGGACATTCATGGGTCGGGCGCTCTGCGCTCGACACGCGATACACACACCAGTGCCCGAGCGATGAGCCGTGGTCTTGTGGTCCGCAGATCCGGGCACCAACAGACACGCCGGACAGGGTTCCAATTCCTGACTTCGGTCCACCTGTGCCCCTCTTGTCGCCGTCTTGGTGCAATACTGCGATCCCCGAAGTCCGACAGCCTGTTAAATGGGCGAATAAGGTACGCTTATAGTTGGTCGGCATCGTTCCCTAAGCCCGTCAAAGCGTTGATGATGCAGACAAACAACGCTTCAGGCAAGAATACGGGATCAGTTTGCTGGTTTGTCGAGCGGCGATAGAGCTTAGTCGGCCGGCGGTTGACGTCCCTGTGCGATCACGGCACCATCGGCACAACGACAAGGGAGGATGACAAGTATGCGTAGATGTACTGTTAGTGTGCTTTCGGTGACGATCTGTGGGCTGCTGGGTCCTTTGACCGTCGAGGCCGGTTCGGGGTTGGCGCTGACCGAGGAGGTGATCTCTTTCGTAAGCCAGGCAGACCCGGAAGCTGGTAAAGACTTTGCCCAAAAGAAATGCATCCGTTGCCACGGATTGGACGGGATCAGCAAGGATGCCGCCACGCCACACATTTCGGGCCTCTCCGCGCTCTACCACTACAAGCAGTTGAAAGACTTTCAATCGGGCGACCGATACGCGCCGAGACTCATGCGCCGGAGTTGTCAGAACGTCACCGACCAGGACTTGGCGAACGTTGCCGCCTGGTACGCCGGCCAACCCACGATTCCCACCGTCAATACTGTGAACCCGCCGGACCTGGTCCGCAACGGGGACCCGCAACGAGGCATCTTGGCGTGCGCGGCGTGTCACGGTCAAAACGGACAGGGAATGCCGCCACACATCCCGGGGCTTGCGGCGCAGCACGCCGAATACCTGACCGTTATCATGGAACGTTATCGAGATGGAACGATGCCGACCGGTGATCCGGTTATGCTCCAAAGCGTGATGGCCATGACCGGTGAGGAGACCGATCAAGTGGCGGAGTATTACCAGCGCCTGGGCGGGCGATAACGGCGGTTTAGTGGCCGCCGGACCGGTGTGTCAATCTTGCTTGCCCGCGGCGGTGGGCTGACTAAGTGGCCGGAGCGCAGCGATCCACAGCTTTGAGCGTATGAGCAGCCCCGCCGCGTCGTTGTCCTTGACAAATGTCATGGCGCAGGGGCGAAGACCGTGGGTATATTCTGCCCGGAGCTTTCTGGTGGTGTGTGCCCCGTTGCGTTTGGGCCGCAAGTATCTCCGCTCGTGAGGACGCGGGCAAACGCCGCGTGGGAGCTGAGACGTCGACCGTAAAACGCTCGGCCCAGGAGCGGTCTATTAACCGTCAACTTGAGCCCGATCAGTCCCCTCAGTGTCTGATAAGTTCAGCGGGACGAGTCGAAGGTTGCCCGCGCAGGGCGAGGCTACCCACTATGGGTTTATTAGATTATGATCTAAGCTTGTGCGTGTCTGATGCGGAAGCGGGTCAGAAACGGTCTGATTTACAGTTGATCCACGAGGTTATCGATGAGATATCTTGCTTCAATATTGATTTTTGCACTGCTGCTTACCGGTTGTTCCGATGAGCCGGATACAACGATCAACAGCCAGGTCTCCAAGCAGCTGGCGGACAACATCCGTGCTGGTAAACGAGTTGCCGAGGCCAACTGCGTTGGGTGTCACGGATTGGACGGGCGTGGTGCGGCACCCAACATTCCTCATTTGACCTCACAGGTCTCCGAGTACCTGCGGGCGGCGCTGCTCGCGTACAAGGACAGGCTGCGCGCGCATGCCGCGTTGCAGGATCTGGCTGCGCACATGACCGATGCCGATATCCGTAATGTCGCCGTTTACTACGCCAGCCTCCCACCACTGAAGCAAAGATCGCCGAAACAGATGCAGGATTTTGCGCTCTCTCCCTATGAGCAGAAGGGCAAGAAAGCGTCTTCGGTCTGTGCCGCGTGCCACGGCGAGGACGGAAACAGTACCATCGCTGGGATGCCGACCCTGGCGGGACAACAACCGCTGTATACGGTGTCGGCCATTCAGTCGTACATCGACGGCTCGCGCAGCAACATTGAAGTGATGGAACCCAATCTGAGCCGCTTAACTAAGGCCGATATGGATAACATCGCGTTGTATTACGCGCTGCAGAAGCCATTAAAGCGCAAGACGAAACCACCGTTCGGTGATCCGGAGAAGGGTGAACCCCTGAGCGCCGGTTGTGGGGGTTGCCACGGGTCCCACGGTGTGAGTAAAGACCCGGTGACGCCAAGCCTGGCCGGCCAGGATCCCACCTATCTGGTGTCGGCGATCAAGGGGTATCGGGACCGGACGCGTCACCACGATGCTATGCACGGGTTCGTGGTCTCCGAGGTTGGGGATCAGGAAATTGAGCACATCGCTGCGTATTACGCGGTGCAGAAACCGCAGGATCCGGAGCTGGAACGGCCCATATCCGCCAAGGACCTGGTTGAGCGATGCGATCGATGTCACGGAGTCACTGTCGAACAACGCGGGGACGACGCGCCGAGCCCGATTTTCCCGAAACTGGACGGGCAGCATCGGGACTATTTGATCAAGGCACTGCGCTCCTATCGGGATGGAAAGCGTGGCAGCGGCATGATGCACAAGATGAGTCTGCCCTACAGCGACGCCATCATACAGGGTGTTGCGACACTCTACGCCAGCCGGCCGCAACGCTGACGGCGGTCACAGGCGATCGGGGAATAATCCCCTGATTACCATTCGCGTATTGAGCCGGTCGCCTTAGCCGGCACCAGGAATCCCGGTGACGATGAAGACCATCGGATGTCTCGGTCCTGTGTGGCCCGGACAGGCTGCCCACCGGCGTTCCGCGCCGATCCGGTAGGTAACTGCGGAACGACCAGCGGGTGTGCTTCAGCGGCCGGATCCGCTGTTGCGGCGTGGTGTCTGCATCCACACCCCGCGTAGCGGTCTTTAAGAACATTTGTTCTGCCGCTGTGCGGCCCGCCAGTCACGACTGCGCACCGAACGCGGAGCGCCGGCGATGGTGCCGTTCTCCAGGTTACGGATTGTTAATCAAACGTTCACCGGTATTTCACCCGACATCGTGATAATGACAAGTCTCCTTAACCCTCCCCTTTCTCGCCCCGCATTTAGCGGGGCTTTTTTTCTATAGCCCGCATATTGCGCCAAGGATCCCGGATGACGGCGGAGGGACTTGTCCTGCGCGTAGTCGCAGGATCGGGCGGTAAGGCCGCCGCGCTGGAACGCAATGCACAGCCGTAGCTATGGATTGAGTGAAACGCACGTTCAGGCGTTCGGGAGCGAACCGGGACTAAGAGTTTCTTGCCCCTCATTCAGCAAGCGGCGCATTCATATAGAACGCTATTCGGGATTGGTGATGCGCAGCGGAATCCGCTGCGGCTGCTGGATATGGGCGGAAACCCGCAGCTTGTAAAGCGCGCGAGCCCGGGCGGGCACGCGTCCCGACTACAAGCCGTGACGTTTGAGTTTGTAATGCAGCGTGTTGGGGCGCAGTCCCAGTAATCTGGCGGTCTTCGCTTTATTGCCGCCGCAGCGTTGCAGCGTTTGACGAATGATCCCTGCTTCGAACTCGCCCACCAGCTCAGCCAGTGTCCGGCTGCTGCCTCGGCTCCATTCCTCAGTGAGTTGTACCGGTGCGTAATATGCCGGCTTAGCGCCGTTGTCAAACAAGGACAACACCGCTCCCCTCAGCGTTCTAAGCGTTGCCAGGTTGTTGCGATCGTCGAGAATTGTTTCAATGTCCCCGGCGCTCAACGCCTGTTCCGGGAGGTGGACCCGGCACTGCAACGCGAAGTAGTGAATCAGCAAGGATGCATCCGGCAGCCGATCGGAAAGTCCTGGGATCGTGGCGGTGAATCCACGTGTGAATCGCTTTACCTCGGCGGGGAGAAAATCTGCTTGGTCAAGCGGGCAGCCGATGACGAAACGACGCGCGCGACCAGCCTGCACGCAACGGCGTAACTTGCCGGTGACCTCATTGTGTGGATCGGGGCATGCCACCGCTACGGTGAGCGATTCACAATCCTCGCCAACCAACCCATCGAGCTGTGAGGGCATGACGTCGATTACGCGACCTTCCCGCTTGCCCCAGTTATGCAGGTAGTGGACTGATTCGTGGAACAGCTCGACATCGCCTTGATACAAGAGCAAGGCGGGCTCGTTGAATCCCGACAAAAACTGAAGACGCCGCATGTAGGTGTCGAATACCTGACTGGCACCGATCAGTGGTACGTCTCGATTACGTAACGAGTAACACTGTTTGCGCAGGTACAGGAGCTTGCCTAGACTGTCGGGTAAGTGTTGTCCGGGATTGGAATCGTCAAGGATTTCAACGAGGCCCCCGCGCAGCGCATCACGATACTTGTGCGCGAACTGCCGGGCGTCCCGGCCGTATAGAATCACCGCAGACGTCGATTTCCACTGCCGCAACCGCGCGGCAAGTTTCGGATGATCATTGTCGATGCGGCAAACCAATGCCGCTGGGGCGTCGGAGAGTTGAAATGCCTTGGAGGCGGCGCCCACATAGGCCCGGACCTCACGGCAATGTCGGCGCAATTCGCCAAGCATGCGTTTGTCGCGCCCGACAAAGACCACCGTGGGTGCCAGGTCGCGAACGCAATCACGCGCGGCACGCACCGCTGATGTTGCAGTACCCTGACCCGATCGGAGCACCGCAGATTGCTCCATCGACTCGCAAGTCCGTTGCAGCGCATGCACCTTGGTCCTGAGTTGTTCGTTCTCCACTCGCAGTGCTTGAGCATCATCGCTGGTGGATCGCAGTTCCGACCGCAGAGCGGTAAACTGGCCCAGAAACAAGGTGGACAGGCGGTCGAACAAGGACTCGACCACGGAAAAGTCGAGTTTTGAATAGACATTCTTATCGAAGGATTCCCCGAACAACAACCAGCCGGACGCGTCCGGACTGGCTGGATTGAACGGCACGACCGCGGCGACGCCGTGGGCCCGCAGAGACGCGAACAAATCGGGTCGGATTGATGTGATCTCTCTTGTAATCATAAACTCGTCTATTCCGTGCAACGTGGCCTCAGGAATCCGGGCCATGTGCGGCGCCAGATCCCCGATGCATACCGGCGTAGGTGATCCGACCAATGATACCGGGCACCGCAGTATCCGTGACAATTTGCCGAGAAATCTTTCGGGTGTCGGCAATTGGGTGACTTCACCGATCAGCCGGCGAATACGATTGTGGAACGCCATTTGACGCCGCCGGACCTTGGACCAGGGGATGAAAAACCTGATGTCGAAGATACGATGATGATGAATGGCGTAGGTGGACACCGCCAGAAAAAAGGTGATGCCTAACGGCAATATCACTGTGGCGTTCAGCCACTTAATGTCGAAGTGTAGCAGTGTCGATATGAGCACCACGATGAAAATGATCGGTAACACCCCGGCCAACAGTAAGGCATTCTGCGCACGGTTGCGGGTGAATTCATGGTAGAGCATTCCAAATGCGAAGCTGGCTATAACCAACGCACACAATCCGACTATGAAAATCTCGAGCAGCACGAAGTAGGGTCCGGGTATGCGTGTCACCGTATAGTTTATCGGTTCGAATCCCCGGATGACGTGACCTCCGGACAGCAGCATGAACAGCAGCGAGCCGGCGCCGAGGTATCCGGTCCTATAGCACCACCTTGCGGCAAGCGGCCACCGGTTTTCCCAGCCGACCGCGATAGCCAGATGAAATAGTATAGCGATCGCCACGACGCTCGCCGCATAGTAGATCCGCACCTGGAGGTCGGGGATTACGCCCTCCGCCAACACATAGAAGTGAGACACCTCGGCGAGGTTTTGTATGGAAAGCGCGAATAAGAACAGCAGGTAGATCCGGGTTTCGTAGCTGTGGGTCTGCGAGAATCGGGCGTACACATACAATACCGCCTTGGCTGCCAGCGCGAGTAGCGCCGGTGTGGCGACTAGCAAAGGATCTACCGACATCGCGGTCGAAGGATTATCCATATATATAATTTCTCCCCGTTTGGGAAGGACAGCGATCACGCCTGCTGTACAGGACTTATATATTCAAATTTTAGACGATAGATTTTCTCGTGTGTAGAGCCAATCGTCGGATATCGACGACAAATCGGTCCTCCCTGATCAAGTCAGTGCAGGGTTTCCCAGATCAGCCCGCCCTGGCTGACCGACAATCCACTGCCGGCACCGGCGAGAAAGACCTTCTCACCCTCTGCAATCTCCGCACCCTCCGACAAGGCCTGCAGATTGACCGGGATTGTGGCGGAGGTGATGTTTCCCAATGTGGAGATGGTATCGGTCATGCGGTCCTGGGGCACTCCGGAGTATTTAGCGTGCAGCGCGAACACCTTGCGCCCCACCTGATGGTGGACAAACTTCTTAATGTCGTTCGGCTGCCAGTTCAGTCTGTCCATGAAACCAGGATACATGTTGGCGTGCAGTTGAATATGCTCCTTGACGATGTTGACCATGTCCATGTGCCCTGGGTGATGGTCCTCGTGATCCGAGAACACACACAGGCGGTTGAACTGGCCCTGTGACTCGAGCATGAGGGCGACGATTCCCGCAGCGGGATCGGTCTTTGGTCCAATAAGCATGGCTGCGCCGGCATCGCCGACGGTGAGGCCGCCGACGGTCCGGGTAAACTCAGATCGGTCATGGCAATGTTTGAGGATATCCAGTGCGACACGTCCGACTCGCCAATTCTGCTCACCGGTGACAATTAGTCCATTGCGGGCCTGACCGGACGCGATGAAGGCATCCATTACGTGGATCGCGTTCATGAATCCGTGGCAGGCGTTGGTGATGTCGAAACAAAGTGCGTGCTTGGCGCCGATGCTGTCTTGAACGATGTGCGCGGTGGCGGGTTCCAGGTAGTCGCGGTTCATCCCCGCATAGATAACCGTGTCCAAATCCTCGGCCCGCACCGCGGTGCGCTCGAGGGCGTCATGCGCGGCGCGGATGGCCAGGTCCGATGGCATCATCGTCTGCGGCGAGATGCGCCGTTCACGAATGCCGGTGGTTCGCTCCAACCAGGTGTTGCCGATGCCGAGACGTTCGTTCGACTTGATTTCGTCCATGAGTTCGCGCGACGTAACGCGTTGCTCAGGCAAGTACGTGCCAATTCCCAGGATGCGTGTGTGGCCGATGGCATACATAACAAAGTCTCCTCTTGAGTTTGATGCCGGGTGTTTTGTCCGGCATTGGTGACGCAATGAAAGTCGTGATAAACCGTGACCCGACCGGTCCGGCGTCTTTACCAAACGGATAGTTCAGAATATTGAATCGTTGTAAAACAAACCCGCAAATATTTGAGATAAATCAATCAATTATCGATTGATCTTTGGGCAGGGTTTAACACGCCGGCAGGCGTTGGAGGTGATGGAATGGGATGATCGCATCGATGCGAGGTATTTCAAAATATTGAACACTTATTGTTCAGCAAAGATCACGCGTGCTGCTTTTGCAATCTCGATCTCTGGCTCACCATGGCGCCGGCCATCTTAATGTGGTGGTGAGTGGTGACGTGGCGAAAAAGTTCGTGGAATGTTTTTAAAAGTAAGAAGTAAAAACCAATTAGCAACGAGGGTTGATCGTAAGCATGTAATTTGACTATCTTACACATCGGGTGGGGTGTTGGACGTCCGCGACAGAGTTGATAAACGCAGCCAATCCGTCACCGAACATTGGTTCGACAATGACAATTACAGCCAACGAAGATTGGGCGAGGTAACGGAAGGATTTATGAAAATCGAAATTCACAATTGGGAGGACACGACCAAGACAATCATCACCCACGACAATCAGGGTAACCGATTGCATGTTGCCAACTACAACAAAGAAGGTGTGATGAGCAACGAGACTGTCTACAGCCGGGACGCAGCGAAGCGCAATGTCGGGTACGTCAAGTATTCAATGGGTGGCGAAATCGACTATCTCTTTGATCGCAACCATGCCACCGGCGTTGCCAGTAACTCGACCGTGCTCTATTACAAGGATGCGCAGTTGGTCTACAAAAAGACTTACACGATGAACGAAGACGGCCGGCCCATCAAGGCGGTTCGCTACGACGCACGGGGACAAGCCACCGCTTACGAGACCTACGAGTACAGCCGGGACCACTGGACGGTTCGCTGTTTCGACGCCGACGGCGTGCAGCTCGAAGAGCCCGTTACCCAGCACGAAACCGGTGTCGACAAAACGTTCAACAACGAGTCGTAACACGATAGTCTTCCCAGCTCGGTGCCTGAACCGTCAGTATCGCCGGTACCATGTAATGTTGGTGAGGTGGCCGCCCAAGGGCTTGCGACCAGGCGGTTGGACGAAGCCCGTCGCCTGCACGACGACGGTCCATCGTGGTGGAATTTATACGGCACTGGTTACACGTAATGATGCTCAACAGTTAATCGGTTGCGATTGAGATGGCCAAACAACCGGGATCAGACAAAACCGGATCGGTCGAGTCCGCCGCAGGCTCCCGAAAATCGCTGGTGTTCGATGCCGAGGAGCGGCGATTGCCGGCTGTCCCGGAGTCGGGCCCATCCGAATTGAGGATATTACGGATTGCCACGCTGCTGCACATCACCCTGGACCTGGAGCGGGTCCTGCAATTGTTCCGTGAGGAACTGACCATCGATGTTCCCCACGACGGCCTCGGCTACGTCAATGCTGATGTCGGAGTGTCGCTAAAATTCGGCACCGAGTCCCGGCACACCGCCGAGTACGACCTGATCGTCGAGCGCAACAGTATCGGCGTGCTCTCGATCAGCCGCAGCCACGCCTTCGATGCCCAGGAAATACACGATTTCGAGTACTTGGTGTGTGGCCTGGTCCAACCGCTGGTTAACGCGCTGCAGTATCGGATTGCCCTGGATTCCGCGCACCGCGACCCACTGACGGGCACCTTGAACCGTTCGGCGATGGAAATCTATGTTGCCCGCGAAATCAATCTTGCCAGACGGCAGGATGCGCCGTTGTCGCTGCTGTTGATGGACCTGGACAAGTTCAAGGCCGTCAACGATCGCTTCGGACACATCGTGGGTGACGGGGTTCTGCGGGAGGTTTCGCGGCGTTTGCTGAACCATATCCGGGAGAGCGACCTGCTGTTCCGGATCGGTGGCGACGAGTATGTGGTTTTGCTGAGCAACACCGATCAACACGGGGCATCGGTGGTCGTGACGCGGGTGTTGCTTGCTTTTCGCCAGCCAATAGTCGTTGAGGAACGACGGTTTGCGATTGCCATGAGCGTCGGTATCGCCGTGCTTGAGCCGGGCGACGAGCCGCCTGTACTCCTTCAACGGGCAGACCAGGCCATGTACCTTGCAAAGACCGCCGGGGGCGATCGATTCCAGTTCGCCTCCGGTGACGAGGCCGTGGCGCCGCGTTGATCCGCACTGCACGTGGGGTCGCAATTGGCACTGCGCCTGCGTGGTTCCCGCGTGGCGTCCAGCCAGGGCCCGGATAGGAGACCGGCCGAATACTAATCGTGCCCGGGCCAAGCAGGGCGAAATCGATATGTGTCAACAATGTTTTAATCAGTTACCTCAAGGCCGGTAGCCGACTGGCGCAATATGCGGGTTAGTGCCATGTGCGAGTTAGCGCCGCCCGCGGTGCCCCTTCCCTCCGGTGGCTTGGTCCCGCTGGGCATCTTAGAGTGTGGGTGCGCGGATTGCGGCGGTTGTGAACTTCGGCCGCCGTTGCAGGACTTGTGCAGGGACCTTTGACATCAGCCTGCCCGGGTGGTGTCCCCACGCGTACGCCGGGCGATGCGAAGAAGGGGATAAGAATAAGAATAGTTCGCATTTGCACTCAACGACGGCCACAGCAACTACACTGAATGGTGTCGGTGATTTAAACAGTCCCATCATGACAGCGCGGGCGGGCGCTGGATTCGCGTACACAGTGTTTTGACTCGGTCAGCGCCGCTGTTGCTCGCGACGCTGGCGCTCTTGTTAACGGCTGCGCTGGTATTCGACGGCCTCGAGCCGGCCCTGTTAATCGGAGCTGCGTTGGCTGGCCTCGCGGTTGTCAGCCTGATGTTCATTGCCGGTAACCTGAACAGCCGGCTTCGATCTGCGGCAGTGGCCCGGAGCCGACGGCCTTTTGACGACGAGTCACGCTGCCGTCGTCTCATTGCGCTGTTGTCGGGCTGGTACTGGGAACAGGACGAGCGGTACCGGTTTACGCAGCTTTCAGAAGAGTGGTTTGCCGGGACCGGACGAGATGAGGGATATTTTACCGGCCGGACCGTTTGGGAATTGCCGGCCACAGGCGCCGCCGACGAACAATGGGAAGAACACCAGACGGTGTTGGCGTCGCGGCGCTCGTTTCGAGACTTCGTTGTGCGGTGGTCCGATCCGGCCACCGATGTCCGTTACATCAGTCTGAGCGGAATGCCGGTATACGATGGACAGGGCCGTTTCACCGGCTACCACGGCATCGCGCGTGACATCACGGCGGAAAAACGCGCCACCGAGGAGTTGCTGGAGAGCGAGCATCGATTTCGAAGACTGACCGAGCTCACATCCGACTGGTACTGGGAGCAGGACGCCGGTTATCGCTTTACCATGATTACCCGCAACCGCGAGACCGCGCTGCGTTTTTCCACCACCGAGAACATCGGCAAGACCCGCTGGGAACTGCCTTATGAAGACGTCAGCGACGAAGCCTGGGCACAACACAAGGCTCTGCTCGAAGCGCACCGTCCCTTCAGCGATTTCGTCGCCAAGCGCCGGGATAACCAAGGCAATGTGCGTTACAGCTGTCTCAGCGGAGAGCCCATGTTTAGCACCGACGGCATATTCGTGGGCTATCGGGGGATCGGCCGTGACATCACCGACGACGTCGTAAAGGAAAAAGAGCTACGTCAGGCCCACCAGGCGCTGCGGGCAGTTGTCGAACGCTCACCGGCCGCGATATACACTTTGGATCTGGACGGAGTCGTCACCATGTGGAATCCCGCCGCGGAGCGCATGTTCGGATGGAAGGAATCGGAAGTAGTGAATCATACGCTCCCCATCGTCCCCGCCGTCAAAATGGTCGAGTTCAACAAACTCATGGCCAAGGTGAGGGGCGGCGTGTCGTTGCGCAACGTTGAGTTGGTCAGGCAACGGCGTGACGGTTCCAGAATCGACATCAATGTCTCCACGGCGCCGCTGTACGACAGCGAGGGCGGATTGACGGGAATTCTGTCGCTGGCCTCCGACGTCTCCGACCGCAAGCGGGCCGAGGCGCGTCAATCGGTGGCGTACGCCGTTTCACGTTTGCTGGCACAATCCGACACGCCGGCGCTGGCAATCAAGGGTATTGTCCGAGCGATATGTGAATATCTCGGCTGGGCCTGTGGTGCCTACTGGAGACTGTACGGTCAGGAGCAGCTGTTGCAGTGCTCTCAGGCCTGGTCCGTGCAGTCACCGGCGGTCGAGGAGTTTCTGGAGTATTCACGCATCCAGATCGACAACATGCAGCGGAGTCCCCAGCCCGAGGACGGTGGCGTTGTGCGCCGGGTCTGGTTGAGCGGTGATCCGTACTGGGGAGTCGATATCACCAGGGACCGTGCGTTTCATCGGGCGCCGGACGCAAAACGGGCCGGGCTGCACTCATCCCTCGCATTTCCGGTCAAGTCCGGTGATATCGTTTTCGGTGTGATGGAGTTTTTCAGCTTTGAAGTCCGCCAACCGGACGCGGAATTGTTGAGGACCGCCCGGGTGATCGGTAATCAGCTCGGTTTGTTTTTGCGGCGCAAGCAGTCCGAGGCCCGTCAATCGATGGGGCATGCGGTCACTGGAATATTGGCGGAATCGACGTCCACGCGAGAAGCGATACCCAGGATCGTCGCAACCGTCTGCGACACCTTGGGGTGGGACTATGGGGCCCACTGGCAGATGGACTCGGATACGGAGACGCTGATCTGTGTCGAGAATTGGAGTGTGCCGTCAACGGCGGTGCGGCGGTTTGCGGACCACAGCCGCACGCAGTCGTTCACCCCAGGTCCTGCGGGTCTGATTCGACGTGCGGCGGCCGAAAGGACAACAATTTGGATTGCGGACATCGCCGACGAGAGCAGTTTTGTCCGTGCGCCGTTGGCCAAACAGGCAGGTCTGCATTCTGCATTCGCGTTTCCGATGATTCTCAACAAGAAATGCACGGGCGTCATGGAATTTTTCGGCCACGAGATTCAGCAGCCGGACCATTGGCTGCTGCAAAGTCTGGAGGCCATCGGCCGGCAGATCGGCCAGTTCTGTAAGCGCAATCAGGCCGAGAAACGCATGCACTTCCTGGCCTATCACGATGCATTGACCAGTCTGCCGAACCGCCTGTTGCTGGGGCAACTGCTGAACCATGCGCTGGCCAGGGCGCGGCGCAACGATTGCCGGCTTGGGGTTCTGTTCATCGATCTGGATCGTTTCAAAAACATCAACGACACTCTCGGGCACGAGCGAGGCGACCGCGTGCTGCAGGGGATGGCGAAGCGGATCAAGACCTGCCTGAGGGAAACCGATACTGTGGCACGCCAGGGTGGGGACGAGTTCATCGTGCTTCTGGAGGACCTGTACCTGCCCTGGGATGCGTCCAAGGTCGCCAGGCAGTTGCTCGCAGCGGTTGCGGAACCGATGGTTGTTGATGGACGGGAATTCAACCTCACGGCGAGCATCGGGATCAGTACCTATCCGAACGACGGGAGCGATGCGCGGGCGCTGCTCAAACACGCCGATATTGCAATGTACCGGGCCAAAGAGTGCGGCAAGAATAATTTCCAACTGTACTCGGCCCATATGACGACCCGGCCACTGCGCCTGCTGGAATTGGAATCCGGCCTGCGTCGGGCCATTGCGGGTGACCAGCTTACAATTCATTACCAGCCGAGGCTGAGTATCGAAAGCGGAGCAATTACTGGGGTCGAGGCGCTGATCCGGTGGCGCCATCCCGACAAGGGTCTCATTCTGCCCGACACCTTCATCCCGCTGGCGGAGGAGGTGGGATTGATCGTACCCATCGGCCGTTGGGTTTTGGAGACCGCCTGTGATCACATGGCGTCCTGGTTGGCGCAGGGAATGCCGGCGATGCGTCTGGCGATCAATCTCTCCGCACGTCAATTCTCCGACGGCAGGTTGCTGCGTGACATACAGGCGGTGATTGACAACAGCGGAATCAGCGCCACGCAGCTGGAGTTCGAGATTACCGAGAGCATGTTGATGCGGCAACCCGAGCACACGGCACAAGTGCTGCTGGCGTTGAAGGAGAAAGGTCCCGACATCTCGATCGACGACTTCGGCACTGCGTATTCATCACTGAATTACCTCAAGCGGTTCCCGATCGACATCGTCAAGATCGACCGGACGTTTATCAGAGACATTCCCGCCGCCTCCGATGACGTGGCCATCACACAGGCCATCATCACTATGGCGCATGATCTGAACCTGCATGTGATCGCGGAGGGCGTTGAAAACGTCGAGCAGCTGGAGTGCTTGCGGGGGCAGGGCTGCGACGAGTTTCAGGGCTTTTACTTCAGCAAGCCGGTTCCGCAGCGGGAGCTGGTCCGCCTCGTCCACGGCCATGCGCCGGCACCCCGCGCTTGTGTGCCGGATAAGAACGGCACCAACGACTGACGCCGCGCATAATGTCCGGTTCACCGCGGAACGGTACGGTGAATCTGCCCCGGGTGGCCAGAAGGAAAACCCCCGATCGCATGTTGTACCCGGTACAGCGTAGAAAAAAGGGCTCGGAGTTAATCACTCGCTTGTTCTGGCCGAGACGATTCCCTGCGTTCACCAACCTTTTGGCGGGGTGTGTGGATTTCGACTCGATTGCGGCCTTTTCGCTTCGCCGCATACATTCCCAAGTCCGCCTGTTGCAGCAGGGTCTTGGCATCGACGGCGTGCTGCGGGTAACACGCCACGCCGAGGCTGATCGTAACCCTAACCGATTGTCTATGGCATACGAAAACTCGGCCGCTGATTACCGATCGCCACCGCTCGGCAATTTCGTGGGCGACCTCAACGGGTGTGTCGGGAAGGATGACGGTAAACTCTTCACCGCCGTAGCGGGCCAAATGGTCTCCAGTTCGAGTATTGGTCTGTAACTCGAGGGCCACACTGTGCAGTACACAGTCACCGACGCGGTGACCGTGTTCGTCATTGATCGCTTTGAATGAATCGATGTCCAGCATGATCAGAGACAGCGGCAACTGTTGCCGTCGGCATCGTTCGATCTCGAGATCCAGCAGACGGTAAAACTCGGTTTGGTTGTAAAGATGCGTCAATTGATCGATCCTGCTGCGGCGTTCATAGTCCGCGCGCTCGGTCAGTGCGTGCATCAACCGTGTCTCCGTGCGGGTGGCGATTAGGCGGAGAAAGACAATCAGCGTAATCAGTGCCGTAGCGATCAAGGCGGTCAAGTAAGCAATGCTGTTCAGCGCCTGAGCCCTCGACTGCGACATATCAATTCCCACGCTTATGCGGCCTACGGTGGAGCCGGAAATGTCTTGCAGCGGCAGGTTGCGGTGGACTCGATCTGCAAACCCGCTCCAGATAGACCCCATATCGGCGCGGAGCAGTGCGTCGGCCTGCCCATTGGGATCCGATAGCAGCACCTCCTCTTGAAACCGGTCCCAGTCTGCTTCGAGACCGAGCATCGATCGGCCCTCCTGCCATTTATGCCTTGTCAGTTGTGTCTTATCGAGGAATACCGCGATCAAGGTGCCGGTAATTTCACTGAGTTGCCCGAACAGGTGATTGACCTCCATGCCCACTTCGACGTATCCGATCACAGTAGATTGGTAGCGCCATGGTTGAACGAGGCGCAGGGTATAGGTGCCCAGGACACCGAGTTCGATGCCCGAAATACGTGCACCACTGGTCTGCGCCGCGTTTAGCGTGTGCCGGTTTATCTTGTCGCCGAAACGCCCCGAGAAGTGCGCCCGCAGGAAATTCGTGCTGTCTGTATGATGTAGGTAAATCTGTATGATGTAGGTAAAGATGTGACACGTGTTGCGCGCTCAACCGCGCGAACAGTGTGCCGATGCGTTGCTGCAGGGCCTTTCGATCACCTGCAATGAAAAGCTCAGCGAGCTGATCGTTGCGGGTAAGCAGCTCAGCAATCGCCTCAAGGGTGTGGGTTTCATGGTGGATCAAGTTGTCGAAGCTTTGCTGTATCGTGCTCAGTCGTTCGGCGACGAACCGCTGCTGATTGACCAGGTAGAATAGGGCCGCGACCACCACAAACAGTAGCATGATGAAGATAATTGCGGTGCTGACCGGGACGATAATTTGCCTGGCGAAGCGCAAAGGAAGCTTAGTTGTTCCGTCCCGGGTTTCGGTTGCGGCGTCGGATTGCGGTACGATAGAGTGGTTCATGGCGGCGCACTGCACAGTCGCTCATCGTTATCGCTGTGTTTACATATCGTATAGCACGTATCCGGGCGCATCGTCCAATGGCTGGAGCGGCGTCGCGGATTCCCCGGGGGCGCAGGAAAAACATTCTCCGGTTGGGGGTGTTGTGGGGACGGCTCCGCTGGTGAGAGGGGACGCGCGGAGTTGAATTGGATGCTCTGAGGGCGTCGGTGGGTCCGGCGTACCGCGGCGCCGCGGCTTAGGGCAAGTGGAATGGAGGGTTTGGGTGGATTTAGCGAGGCGGAGACCACAGACACCGCGATGGCGCAGCACCCGCTGGGCTGCGGTCGCCGGCGCTTTCGCGGCGGGTGTTGTTGGGTCCATCGTTACGCCGGGTTCGGCCGCCGACGGGCATCGATCCGCCGAGTTCAAGGCCGCAGGCTGTTTCATTCCGACCGCCGGGGGTGTGGTGCTGGGAATCAGCGCCGGCTTCCGAACCCTGAACATCCCAATGGGCCTGGGTAGAACCGGTGAAACTGCCGAGGCGACCGCAGCCCGCGAGACCCGGGAAGAAACCGGCCTGGATGTTGCGGTGGGCCCATTATTGCGGACCTTCGAAAACGGCTCGGTGTTGCTGTTTGAATGCCGGCCCCGTACGCCGATCTTGAACTACAACGCATTGCGTCCCGTTGATACCCGTGAAATCGATCGGGTCGTGGTCGTGAATCCAGTGACCATGAGGAGTCACGACGGGCTTCCGGTTAGCAATGCATGGCGCTTTGCGGACGACCGCACGCTATTGATTGATCTTTACAACAAACGCGAGAACTGAATACAGCAAACTCGGGCGCGCGTCTAGACCTCGATCTGACGCGCCCGGATCGCTACGAGAAGATTTGCAATGCCCTGTACAACAAGGAAACCCGGGCGGCTGTACCGCTCGAAGCCGTATCCCCAACTTGGGTGTGGACTACCTCCGCTCATGATTCTTGAATACTCAGCGATGGCAATCCAGCGATGGGCGACGGTGAGTTGAAAGAGTTATTGTCGTCAGCCACGCCAGTGATGCCCCGGTTGGTGTCAGACGAGCCCTCCGCGATTCCGGTGCAGCCAAGACCGTGAACGTCAACGGCACCAGCCAGATGTGGCGGGATCTGCGGCCGGTACTGTTCGGAGAACTGCTGTTCGACGAGTTTTCCGACGGCAGCTCGGTCCTTGGCGGCGCTCCCTTCAATGTTGCGTGGCACTTGCGGGGGTTCGGACTTGATCCCCTGTTGATCAGCCGGATTGGCGACGATGTACGCGGCGAACAGATCCGACGTGTCATGGATACCTGGGGTTTAGATGCGCGCGGTTTGCAGATCGACCCCGCACGTCCCACCGGGGTCGTACACATCGTCCTACATGCCGGCTCGCACACGTTCGACATCGCGCCGGATCAGGCCTACGACTTCATCGATGCCGACGCCCTCGGTGGAGGAGCACCTGGCGGTGCACCGGGCATCGTTTACCACGGCACGCTCGCCCTGCGCAGTCCGAGGTCCCGCGCCGCCCTGGATAAGCTGTCGGCAGCCGCGGTTGAAGGGGCGGTCTTTGTCGACCTTAATCTGCGCGAACCGTGGTGGCGGGAGGCAGATCTGCCTGCGTGGTGTGCCCGGGCGCGCTGGTTGAAGCTCAACGACCACGAGTTGTCCCGCCTGGCCGAAGCGCTCGGCCTGTCTGCCGACGGTGCGGCGCGGCAGGTGCCGCAACTCGTCGACGAGTTCGATCTGGAGTTGATTATTGTTACGCGCGGCGCCCAGGGCGCGGCCGCCTGGGGCCGGGACGGCGTGGCCCAGGTGTTGCCGCCGGGTCCACAGATCAAAGTGGCGGACACCGTTGGGGCGGGCGACGCGTTTGCGGCCGTTGTGTTGTACGGTTTACGGCGCGGCTGGGGGTTGTCGGTCGTGCTGCAGCGCGCCCAGGCGTTTGCCAGCCTCATCTGCCAACAACGCGGGGCGACAGTGGTTGACCGGGCGTTCTACCAGACGCAAATCGCGGAATGGGAAGCGGCGTAACCATGCTTTATGGCCTGATCATTGGTTGGTGACTCCTTTGTTGATGGATGTTTTCGCCCTCAGCATAATTCAGGTCGGCGGTGGACCGGCAGCTTGACTCATTCATAATGTCTTAACTGTGAGTTTATTATGGCCGAATGGGGACGCAGTCACTCGGACCTTCCCGCAGCGCCGCTGCGGGGTTTGGAATATTCGAGGTGATTCGGTACCCACCTGGTTACCCGCACCCGCCACCGCCCGTGGTGAGCGTCAGCACCTGTTTAATTGCGGCCTGACGTTGTATGGTGGCCGTACAAGCTTGGATTGAGCGTTGTTTTCACACGAGGAAGCGTAAAAATGTTAGAAACCGGAAAATGGGTGTTCGCTTTTGAAGATGGAGACGGGACCGATAAGAAGTTGCTCGGCGGCAAGGGCGCGAATCTCTGTGCGATGACCCAGATGGGACTCAATGTCCCCCCCGGTTTCGTGATCACCACCGAGGCCTGTCGACAAACCCTGGAGCATTCGCATCAGCGATTTCCCGATGGACTGGAGTCGCAAATTCGGACAGAAATCACCCGTCTTCAGGCGGCGACCGGTCGCTGCTTCGGCGGAACAGACAACCCCCTGTTGGTGTCGGTGCGTTCCGGGTCGGCAATCTCCATGCCGGGCATGATGGACACTATTCTCAACCTGGGGTTGAATGCGGACACGCTTCGCGGTTTGATTGCACAGACCAATGATGAACGCTTTGGCTACGACGCCTACCGGCGATTTATACAATTGTTCGGTAAAGTGGCCATGGGCATCGACGATGAACACTTCGATGGGCCGTTTGAATCCGTCAAGCGCCAGGTTGGTGCGACGTCCGATGTAGAGCTGAGCGCCGAGGATCTGCGAGAAATCAGTGAGCTGTTCCTCGGTGTGTTCCGTCAGCGCGCCGACCGGCCGTTTCCCGACGATGTGTTCGAACAACTCGAACTCGCCATCCGGGCGGTATTCAACTCATGGATGGGCAAGCGGGCGGTGGATTATCGCCGTCAATTCAACATCACCCCCGACATCGCGAACGGCACGGCGGTCAATGTCTGTACCATGGTATTCGGCAACTTGGGGTTGAACAGCGCCACCGGGGTCGGCTTCACCCGGAATCCGGCAACCGGTGAGAACGTGATGTACGGCGAATACCTGACGAATGCACAGGGGGAGGACGTCGTTGCCGGTATCCGGACGCCTAAGCCGGTGGCGGAACTGGCCGAGGAGATGCCGGAGATTCACCGCCAGCTCGAAGGCTTGCGGACCAGACTGGAAACCCATTATCGGGAAGTGCAGGACTTTGAGTACACCGTTGAAAGGGGAACCCTATATTGCCTGCAGACCCGCAATGGAAAGATGAACGCGGCAGCGCGGGTGCGCACCGCGGTGGAGATGGCGGAGCAGGGACTGATCAGCCGTCAGGAGGCCCTGCTGCGCGTCGATCCGGAACAACTCGATCAGCTGCTGCACCCCCGGCTCGATCCCACGCACCAGGCCACCGCCCTGGCCACCGGCCTGTCGGCGTCGCCCGGGGCGGCAACCGGCCAGGTGGTGTTTGACGCCGATCGCGCCGAACTGCTGGCGAAAAGCGGGTCGGCACTGATCTTGGTCCGCGAAGAAACCAAGCCCGAAGACATCCACGGGTTTTTCGCTGCCCAGGGTGTGTTGACCAGCCGCGGCGGAAAGACTTCGCACGCCGCCGTGGTCGCTCGGGGCATGGGTAAGCCCTGTGTCGCCGGAGCCGAGGGGATCAAGGTCGACGCACGCATAAGGCAGGCACAAATCGGCGGCAAGGTCCTCCACGAAGGTGATGTCATCACCATAGACGGTGGCACGGGCGATGTCTACGACGGAGAGATTCCAACGGTGGCTGCGGAATTTTCGGAGGATCTGCGTAAACTCCTCGGTTGGGCGGACGAGGAAGCGCGCCTGGAAGTCCTCGCTAATGCCGATACGCCTGAGGCAGCGAACCGCGCTCGCGAGCTCGGCGCGAAAGGGATTGGATTGTGTCGCACCGAGCGCATGTTCAACGCTCAAGATCGCTTACCACTGGTGTTGGACATGATCCTCGCACAAGGCGTTGAGCAACGTACTGAAGCGTTGGATCGCCTGTTGCCCGTTCAGCGCGAGGATTTCAAATCGCTGTTTTTGATTATGTCGCCATACCCAGTTACCGTCCGCTTGTTGGACCCACCCATCCATGAGTTCCTGCCGGATGAACGCAAGCTGGAGGATGAACTCGCAAGCCTCGATCAGCTCCGCGCCAGCCTGCAGGGGATGAGCACGTTGATGCAATCGCTCCGGGCCATGGACTCCAAGGCCGTCAGCAGTGAGATGCTGCCGGAATTCCTGCACCAGGGCGGTCCGGAGTACGTCGATCAGGTTATCGCGCGCAAGCAGATGATGCTGAACAAGGTCCGCGAACTGTCGGAAATCAATCCAATGCTGGGACACCGTGGGGTCCGATTGGGGATCACGTTTCCCGAGATTTACCGGATGCAGATTCGAGCAGTATTGGAAGCGGCGGCCGAGTGCGTCAAGAACGGCATCGAGGTGCACCCGGAGATCATGGTGCCACAGGTCTGCACCGCCCAGGAATTATTGCGGGTGAAGGTCTATGTGGACGAAATTGAGGCCGAGGTTAATCAAACCCATGGTGTATCGGTCAACTATAAATTTGGCACCATGATCGAAGTAGTGCGCGCCTGCATGCGCGCGCGAAATCTGGCGGAGGTTGCAGAGTTCTTTTCCTTCGGCACCAACGATCTGACGCAGGCCGTATTTTCCTTTTCGCGGGAAGATGCGGAAAACAAGTTTCTGCCTTTCTATAACGAGAATCGTATCCTGCAGGACAATCCGTTCGAGGTGCTCGATGTAAAAGGAGTCGGTGAGTTGATCAATACGACGGTCGCCTGGGGGCGTGAAACCCGCCCGGATCTCATTGTCGGAATCTGCGGCGAGCAGGGCGGCCACCCGGCTTCTATACGGTTTCTGCACGTTGCCGGTTTGGATTACGTGTCGTGCTCACCGCTTCGTGTACCGATCGCGAGACTGGCCGCCGCGCAGGCGAAACTGCGCGAGGCGTAGCACACCGCTGAGCTCTGACCGCATTGTTCGCCGCCGTGGCTCAAGCCGTGCGCTTGCCGCCGGCGGAATGACCATACGTCGACGATCCGTGGGCCATGCAATTCTGCCTGTAACCAACCGACAAAACCGCATTTCGACCAATCAGGCGCACTACTCCGCAGTTTGCACCAGGGCGTCCCGTCCTTAATTTAGGGTACACAGTTGGCGATATCCACAGCGTTTAGTACCGCAACTGACAACCTTCGACGTGCCAGGTCTCCTGGCGAGAAGTCAAGGCGGGACTATCCCGGCGCTGGCTCGGTCTCGAACGCCCGGACTCGCGCTTCAGTCAATCCATAGCGACGGCTATGCAATTCGTTCCAGCACAGTGGCCTGACCAATCGACCCTGCGACTACGCGCAGGACAAGTCCCTTCGCCATCATCCGGGATCCTTGGTGCAAACTGCGGGTTAGCGCCCGATTCCTTCGCCGTCATCCACGATCCTTAGTGCAATCTAGGGGCTAGGCGGGTTAACAATCATGGTGAATAAATGTTCGTAACCCAATGGTGATTTTTAAGTTTTTTGTTTGCGTGTCGGCGATGTTGCACTGGCGTATGAAACATTGCAGAATGCGGCGATGGGGGTGAATGGGCGGATGTTGCATTTTGCGGACGGCGCACCCGCGTCGCTGACCGATCGTCGATCGGGGGCAGATCGGCGGCGCCGTCATGTCAGGGCGTTCTTCTACCAGTTTGTCTGCCAGCGCCGTCACGGTGATCGGCGCGCTTCCTGTGCCTCACACCATGCGTGTGCGGACGTTCACCATCCCTTGTTGCTGCTGTTGACACTCAGCGTACTGTTGCTGTGCATTGTCGATAGCTATAACACACTGGCCTTGCTCGACCAGGGTGGGGTAGAGCTGAATCCGTTCATGCGCCAGTTGATCGAGCAGGACGTGGTGTTGTTTTTCGGCGTGAAGTACGTGATGACCGCGGCGGGGCTGGTGGTGTTGGTGGTATTCAATCGGGTCCGACTTTTGAACACCTTGTCTGGCAACCATTTGATCGGCTTCGTTCTGCTTGGCTATGGCGTATTGATCGGATATCAGTATTGGCTACTCGGCGCCTACTGAATACCCCCGTCCCGACGGGTAAGAATTTCGATCACCTTGTCTCGACCGTGGCCCCGGGCCAGATCGAGCGGGGTCGCATCCCACAGGTTCTTCACTTCGGCGGCGGCGCCGGCCGAGAGCAGCAACAAGATCACCTTCTCGTTTCCCGCCTGAGCCGCCTCGTGGAGCGGGGTGGAGTGTCCGGAACTGTAGGCGTTGATGTCGGCACCGGCATCGATCAGCAATTGTGCGAAGCGCAGACGACCGCGGGCCGAGGCGTAGTGAAGGGGAGTGAAGCCCAACTCGTCGTACTGATCCAGATTAGCGCCCTCTGCGACGAGCAACTTCGCGACGTAGTATCGATCAAAGATCACTGCCCCTATGAGTGCCGTCAGTTGCCTGGGGCCGCTGATGTCGAGATCGGCGCCGGCGGCGATCAAGGTCTCGACCACCGGGTAATGACCTTGAATGCTGGCCTGGATCAGCGCCGCGCGCCGGTCATCAGCCCTGGCATCCACATCGATGCCCTGGCTCAGGAATCGCCGGACCTCCGGCAGGTCGCCGCGCTCAGCGGCGTCGACGTACTCGTCAACGGCCGGAGTGGAGGCCCGCGCCGGCGTCGCCGCAAAGATCCCCAACACCACAAGCACCGCCAGGTTCGCATTAGCCTTCATAGTGCAACACGACGTAAAGGCTCAACACCGCGGTGTACGGCAACGCGTCTCAGCCGAAGGCAACTCCTGGATTATTGTCCAGCCCCTTGACGGTCGGCACGTTCGCTTTGACGTCTTTGATCACCTTCTTGTCGCGCAGATATTCCGCCACGACATCCCAAACCTCGGGCAGTTCATCGGGTTGCGGATTGACACTCGCCCAACCGGCCACCTTGTAGGCGCGTTGCGGATCCAACGGCTTTCCGTTGAGTTCTAGATTGGACAGGCGCTTGCCGATCTTCTGCGTCGGATCGATGGTGTATTTGAGCCCGCCGATTCGAACCATGTCTCCACCCATCTGGTAGTACGGATCGGGATTGAACAGATTGTCCGCGATGTCCTCCAGAATATTCTTGATCAATTCTCCGCTCATTTCAGTAAGCGTTGACTTCGCGTAGGTGATTCCGGTCTGGTCCATGAGCCGGTCCATGGTGATGGTGTCGCCGGGCAGCAGGCTGGTCCCCCAACGGAACCCCGGAGAGAAGGCAATGTCGGCGCCGCGCACCTCCATCAGTGCTTCAACAATGACCTGGTCGTAGGGACCGGTAAAGTTGCCGCGCCGGTACAGAGTGGATTCGGTGACGGCGAGCGGCTCCTCGAGCCGGCTCTTGAACGGAGCCCGCACCGTCTCAATGTGCTTGATCATAGCCGGGTCGGCCGGCAGCAAGTTGGCAAACACAGGCAGCATGTGAAACCGGTAGTCCTGGACTTTGCCATTGTCGACCTTGAGATCCAGGACCGACAGGAATTTGGTGTTCGACCCGGAGTTGACGACCAGTGTCTTACCCCCCTTGTTGGCGACAATGGAGGGTTTGGGCATGCCGTCGTGGGTGTGTCCACCGAGGATCACGTCCGCACCGGTAACCCGGCTCGCCATTTTTAAGTCAACGTCCATCCCGTTGTGCGACAAGATCACAACCACCTGGGCGCCCTTGCCTCTGACCTCGTCGACGAACCGTTGAGCCTGTTCGTCACGGATGCCGAAGCTCCAGTCCTCGATCATGTACCGCGGATTGGCCAGGGGTGTGTACGGAAACGCCTGGCCGATGATCGCCACCCTGATGCCGTTGACCTCGCGCATGGTGTAGGGTTTGAATACCTGCCCGCTTTCGAGGTCGAAAGCGGGCTTTTCGGAAAACTGCGCGTCCTCGGTGAGCATCACGTTTTGCGCGACGAAGTCGATGTCGCCTTCCAGTTGCTTGACCAGTTCGTGTACGCGGTCAATGCCATAGGTGAATTCCCAGTGGCCGGTCATGATCTCCACGCCCAGCATACGGCAGGCGTCGACCATGTCCTGGCCTTTGGTCCACAGCGCCGTGGCCGAACCCTGCCAGGTGTCGCCGCTGTCCATCAACAGGGTCCGGTTCGGCCGCTGTGCGCGGATCTGGTCAACCAGGGTCTTGAGATGCGCGAAGCCACCGACTTTGCCGTATTGGCGGGCCGCCGCTTCGAAGTCCAGGTACGTAAAAGCGTGCGACTCAAGCGTGTTGGCGTTCATGTTGTAGTGTTTGAGAAACGCATCGCCGACCAGATGCGGCGGTTGACCAATGGCGCCGCCGATGCCGAGGTTTACGTTGGGCTCGCGAAAGTACACGGGCAGAAGTTGTGCGTGACAGTCGGTAAAGTGCATCAAGGTCAGATTGCCGAAGTCCGCTATCTCGTAGGGGTTGGCCGGGGACGCGGCATGACCGGCTCGGGTACCGGCCGAGAAATTGAAGCCGGCTGCGGCCGATGCCGCCAGGATCTGCAGGAACTCACGTCGCGTTAAACTCATAGGTTTATCTCCGACCGCCTCAGCGACGCGTTCGCCGAGCGCGAAAAAAAGCCTGGCCGGTGCGGGCCAGGCTTTTCAGTGATTGAGTGGACTTATTGCCGTTGACTTGGAACCTTGATTGGCACGCCGGTGCTGATGGCCGCCTCGTAGAACTCCAGAGCCCGGTATTGTCTGCTCTGCGGTTTGAACGGCTTGGCCCGGACCTGACGATTGCAGCCGTCATAACGGCGGTGCACGGTGCCCCAGGGTTTGTTGGCGAGCGCCCATTTGGTACGGTAGACCGGGAATCCGGTGGTGTGCCCAAGACCCGCGCTCAACACGTCCCCGCGCAACTTGTTGCCGGCGCTGTGCACGTGGCAGTTCGCGCAGGAGAAGTTCAGCTGACCGCGCTTGGTCCAGTAGAACTTGCGTCCCTGCTCGTACGCCGCCACGGCGCCGGGTGTGTCGATGTCGACGTCCCATTTCTGGCCGTTGTACTGTTCCCGGAAGGCCGCGACCAGCAGCGCCATTTTGCCGCGCTTCAGGTTTTTAATGGGCTTTTCACCGTTCTTCTCCAGGCACTCATTGATGTCCAGTTCAATGGTGCGAATTTCTTTTCGCTGCTCATCGTAGTACGGGTACTTGGTGGCGGGCCGTTTGAAGCAGCTTGCAAGGGTCTTGCCGTTTGCAAAGGGCTTGTTCCACATGCCCCGGGCCTTTTCCAGGTCCGCCTCATACGGCGGAAACTCCATCAGCATTTCCCAGTTGGCACGACGCTCCGCGTACTGGGGCAGGGCGTTGACGCCGTCGCTGTAGGCGTCCAAGGGAACGGTGGGAAATCGTTTTAAAAAGTAGTTCTGGTAGTTGGCGATCTCCTGTTTAACTTTAGGGTTCTGGGCCGCCATGGTGAGGGACCCGACCCCGTACAGTAGAGCCAGTGCTGTGAACGATATCAGGATTTTACGCATCAAGTCTCCTCCGCTAGAGTCGTCAGCCGGTGTGCCGGCGGGCGTCGTAAGTCAGACAGCTTTATATCGTGGTTGTTATTTCACGGCGGTGTCGGCGGAACCGCTTTCACCTTTGTTGTCAGTCCACGCCACGGAGACCTTGTCGCCGGACTTCGCGCTCATCAACTCGATACCGATCAGCGGGTTCTTGGACACGCCGGCGCCCATATTCGCCTCGGCCACGGGTTTGCCGTTGTGTTGGAACGTCATGGTCTTGATGAAGTGGGCCGGAATCAACTCGCCGGTTTTGGAATCTTTGCGGCGGCCGGTTTCCATGGGGTGGTTGACCAGCACGAGCACCTGATGCTTGCCGCCTACCTGTTTGATTTTCATCTTTGTCAAACGAGCCATAGATTTGTCCTCTGTCAATTTGTTACAGGCGCAATCAGCCGCCGCAGCCGCCGACGGTTACCTTGATTTGTTGGGTGGCCTTCATGAGCTTGCCGCCGCTTTTCACGACCGCGTGCACGTTGGAGGTCTGCTGCATCTTGATGCGTGCGCTGTAGAAGCCACCGGCGCCGGTCAGATTCACGAAGGTGGCAAGCGGTGCCGGGTTGGCGACGGCAACGATGGCGATAGCCTCAGCGGGCAGACTAGTTTCTACCTTGATCGGCACCACCGCACCGTTCTCCGCCTGCAGCGGGGCCTTGATCTTGATGTCGCCGCTGTCGGCGGCGTCGGACATGCCTAGCGCCGTTTTCAGCGCATCTTCGGGCGTAATTTTTGTTTCAAATGCAGCCTCAGGCCAAGCCGCCAGGACTTTAGTAGGCTTCAACAGACCGGCGCCGGCGGCCACCGCCAGCGCACCGCTCGCTAAAGACCCCTTCAGGAAAGTTCTACGTTGCATATCGGTAACCCTCACAATCTCAGGTTGCAATGAGAAGCCTTGCCATGACAAAGCTCTAAGGTGTGTAAAGTAATTCTGAACGCCTCGGCGCCGCAGCCGCTAGATTGAGTACAACCACTCCATGACCAGATCAATCTCCTTGTCGGTTAAAAGCTGGTGTTTGCCGAACGGCGGCATCACGCTCTGCGGGTTCATTTTCGTGGCGTCGTACAGCTGTGCGCGCAGTTTGGCTTTGTCCGGGAAACGCTGTTTCATGGCAACCAGAGGCGGTCCCATGTTTCCACCGGGCGCCAGCATTTCCGGCCACGGGGTTTTGGTGGTTACGCTGTGGCAGGCCAGGCAGTTGCCTTTGCGCCGGGTGATCGCGACGCACCAGCCTTGGGTGACGGCATCGGCCGGTTTGGCCTTTCGACATTGACCTTCGTCGGGCAGTGAATCGGCTGACACGAACGTTGGGACAGACAAGGCGCCGATCAGCAAAGAGGCGGCACCACAGATGACGACGGTGAGTTTCCGCATCAAATCCTCCTCCAGATTATTTGGTGAATCTCGTTTTTACCCCAAGCTCTGACTTACCCGGTGGATCACCACCAATCACGTGCCAGTCACTGGGTACATTGCACCAAAAAGGCGCGACTTTTCAATAGATCACATTAACACACCGATTACAAGCTCATCCATCGCTGCATCCGCGTTCAGGCTATTGAATCTTTTAGCACCGCTGATAAACGATATTAATTGACGCCGGCCGGCGCCGTACTAGGCGCCGCACCTCACTTCGGGCCGACTTTTTCGCCGCTCAATCGGAGCTTCTGCTCGATTTCTGCGATGCGGGCGTCGATGCTGGCGGTGGCGTAAAAACTGTTGCCCACGTAGTTGCGCGCCAAGCGCAACTGGCGCAGCGCCTCCCGTTGGTTGCCCATACGATCGTGAAATTCGGCCAAAGCCTGATGGGCGCCAAGGGAGTTGTTCAGCCCACCCTCGGCGCGTGCCAGCATGGCATAGAGCCGGGGTTCCGGTTCCCCTTGACGGATCACGCCGCGAATGACGCGTTTGGCGCCTTGGTGGTCGCCGGTGTTGATCAATGCGTCGGCGGTGTAGATGTCGACCATTATCGAGCCCGGGTGTTGCTGTTGCGCGGTGCGGTACAGTCTCAGGGCGCCTGCGGCATCACCACCGGCCATGGCAATCGCCGCCTCGGCGAGCAAGTAGCTAAGACGTTGCGGATGCAATTCGCGCAAGCGGTGGATCTGATCCTGGGCCTGGCGGTACTGCGACGAGGCCATGAGCGCCAGGGCGTAGCCATAGCGCACCACCGCGGGGACTTCGTTGACATCGGCCAACACCGCGGCGAAGTGTGTTGTCGCCGCTTGCGCATCTCCACCGTACAAGGCTCTGATCTTAGCCTGTACGTGCAGGAATTGCTCGTCGTCGGCCGGCGCCGGCTGCGGGTAACGTTCGGCGCGGGCTGCGGCCTCGGCGATGCGGTTGGCGGTGAGTGGGTGAGTGCGCAGGAATTCCGGTGCGTTCGACTCCTGAACCCGCGACCACTGCTGCAGGCGTTCGAAGAAGATGGGCATCGCTCGGGCGTCGAATCCGGAACGCGCCAGGACGTGAATTCCAATGGTGTCGGCCTCGCGTTCGAAATCCCGGCTGTACTTCAGCTGGCGTTCGATCAGCGATGCGTTGGTTGCCAGCAAAGCGGCCTGACCGGCCTGCCCGCCGAGCAAGATCGCTGCGATGATCGCCGCTGCCGCCGGGAGCGAATGTTGTTTCATGTCCGCCAACATACGGGGCAAATGTCGTTGTGTGATGTGCGCGAGCTCATGCGCCAGGACCGAGGCCAGCTCCGCTTCACTGCGAGTGTTCAGAATCAAACCGGTGTGCAGGGCGATGTGTCCCCCGGGGACGGCGAAAGCATTGAGCGCCTGGTCTTCGATCAAGTAAAAGTGGAAGCGCTGCTCCGGGGCGTCGCTGTTCACCGCCAGCCGCTGACCGAGGTCACTCAGGTACTGCTTGAGTTCGGGGTCCTCAACGAAAGTCACGCGACGGCGGGCCTCGCGGATGAACTGGCGGCCCAGCTTTTCCTCCTCCCGGGCCGAGAGCACGCTGGCGGAATAGTCGCCGAGTTCAGGCAGCCGGTCGAGTTGGCCGGAGCCGTCCGGTGGTGCGCCGAGGGCTGGCGTACTCAAAGCGGCCGTCAGCACCGCCGCGCCACACCGGCGGCGCCACTCGGATAGCCCCGCCCCGGTTCTCAGCCGACGACGTGGAGAATGAGTTATGATCATTGCAAGGACGATGCGCTTCGTGACTCCAGGGTTAACGTATGAATAGGGGGACGGCGCCTTAGTGCACGATACGGAGTGGTTGCTCGTTGAGACCGGCTACGTTGGCGCAGCGTGTCCCCGATGTCAACGTGCGGGAAAGCGCACGGTTGACCCGCCGGAACCGAGAGATTTTAATATTTCTGCATTTTCTAATACAATACTATTATGATATAGTGGTCCGTTTATGCGGCAGCGGCGGATCCGTCGGCGACATCAGCGGTCGGCGTGCACCGCGGTGACGGCAACTTTTGCTAACGCAAGTCCCAAAAAATCGTATGTGATGAGGAGAGTGAATATGGCTGAATTTGATCAAGAACTGGACGCGCGTGGGCTCAACTGCCCGCTACCCATCCTGCGCGCGAAAAAGGCACTGAACGATTTGAGTTCCGGCCAGGTGCTGCGCATCATCGCCACCGACCCCGGGTCGGTCAAAGATTTTGACGCCTTCGCTCAACAAACCGGTAATCAACTGCTGGAGTCGACGGAGGCCGACGGTGAATTTCAATTCCTGTTGCGCAAGGGCTGAGCTCAACCATCACGTACCGTTCTGAGGCTACCTGTTCACGAACACATAGAGGGTTACACATCATGGCTGACAAGAAACTGGCGATCATTGCCACCAAGGGTACGTTGGATTGGGCCTATCCACCGTTCATCCTCGCTTCCACCGCGTCTGCACTCGGCTACCAGACGTGTATCTTTTTCACCTTTTACGGGCTTCAACTCATTAAAAAGAGACTGACACTCAAAGTCAGCCCACTGGGCAATCCGGGTATGCCGATGCCGATGGGGATGGACAAATGGTTTCCGGTGATTGGCACGGCCATTCCCGGCATGGAAAGCATGATGACCGGGATGATGAAGCAGAAGATTAAAGCCAAGGGCGTCGCCAGCATCGAAGAGCTGCGCGACCTCTGCATCGAGGCCGATGTGAGACTGGTCGGCTGTCAGATGACGATCGATTTGTTCGACATGAAACGTGAGGACTTGATCGATAATATCGAGCTCGGCGGCGCGGCGACTTTCTTTGAGTTTGCCGGCGACGCCGACGTGACACTGTTCATCTGAGGCGGTTCCCCACAGCGGATGCAGACCGAAAAGGCACCAATCTGGGTGTTTTTTCATCGTTGTGGCCCCACGCAGCAACGCCGGCCGAACACACGGTACGTGACGGGTTGCCGTCAGTCGTCTTTCCGGCCTATCTGACTGAGTGGCACAACCACCGGTTCCTGGGGCTTGGCCTCGTCGATGTACCGGGGGCGCTGATCCATCGAGCGACCGGCAGCCTCAGCGAGTTCCTGTTCCCGGCGTGAGATGAGCACCAGGCAATCCCTGAGATCCTCAATACACCCCTTCGACAATGGGTGTTTCAAGCTGGGCGGCGTGGCGGTCTCCTTGATGATTCGGGTGAGCACCGCCTTCATCATGCGCAGAATGCGTTCTTCTTTGGACACGGATACGGATTCAGTCATGGGTTCGCTCGGTGGATTGAATGGGCATTATAGCGCCTGGGGGATAGAATTGACGGGCGCCGAACATACACCACCGGTCTACGCGGGCCTGCGAGGGAGGTAGATGTCTTATTACATATATCGGATTTCTCCACATCGCGCGCTTACCTATGTGGAGGCCTTCGAGGAGTACAAACAGGCGCGGCAGCTGGCGCGTCAAATGCGACGCGATCAGTCGGCGGGAGATTCCGACGACATCCGCATGGTGTTCGCCAAAGACAGGACAGAAGCGGAATCGCTGTTGCGGACCAGGCGGGAACGTCAGCCCTCCGAGGACGATTAAACTGCGCCATGGTGGACGAGGACCAATTCCGGCGGACCTACGAAGAAGTGATGACTCGCCCGTGCCCGTTCG
Organism: uncultured Gammaproteobacteria bacterium; assembly: GCA_947258785.1. Lineage (GTDB taxonomy): Bacteria > Pseudomonadota > Gammaproteobacteria > Arenicellales > JAANXG01 > CAMYJT01. The sequence goes on along the minus strand of CAMYJT010000008.1, from coordinate 32,023 downwards.
AAAAGGCGATCCTGACCCGGGCATGTGCGTGTCCCCAGGCCGGCAAAACCCATATCGGTGAGCGAGAGGCCGTAAACTGCAGTTCTGACGGTGCGCAGGAGACTTGCGTGGCATTTGTTCAGCAGCTGCGGCGCCGTGCGAATTTTGTCTTGGGGTTGACCCGGACCCCGGGCGCCTTGCCGCACGCGCAGGCGTTCAAAATCCAATGCGGCGGTTTGTTGGGGCTGCAGCGATCGCTGGACCCGTTTGCGGACGAGAGTCGGGTAGCGGACGTAAACGGTTTATTGAAACGCGCCCTGAAACGGTTCGGGACCTGGGACGAATTCCCATACCCCGAGATCATGCAGACAGTCTCCGCGTATCAACAGTGGCGGCGACGCGCCCGCAGGGGCCGTTGAGTGGCCGGCGCCGAACCGATACCCTCGGCGCACACGACCGGGCTGCGGCACCGGGGAATGACCCCCGGTCGGCAAGGTTTATGCGCATAGCCGTCTTCGGCACCGGCGGTGTGGGCGGCTATTTCGGCGGGCGCTTGGCCCAAGCGGGCGAGGACGTGGTGTTCATCGCCCGTGGCGAGCACCTGCGGGCGATGCAGGAGCACGGTCTGCGGGTCGACAGCATCGCCGGCGATTTCGTGGTGGCGCCGGTGCAGGCGACGGACGACCCCGGGGCGGTGGGCGGGGTCGATGTGGTGTTGCTGGGCGTCAAGGCCTGGCAGGTGCCGGCGGCGGCACGTGCCGTACGGCCGATGCTCGGACCGGGCGCGTTTGTCGTGCCGTTGCAGAACGGCGTCGAAGCCCCGGCCCAGTTGTCCACAGAATTGGGCGGTGAGCGAGTATTGGGCGGCCTGTGCGGTCTGATCAGTTTCCTGGCTGGACCGGGAAACATTCGACACACTGGTTTTCACCCCTTCATCAAGTTCGGCGAATTAGACAATCGGCCTAGCGATCGGATCGAGCGGCTCCACGCGGCGTTTGTCCGCGCCGAGGGATTAACGGCCGAGGTTCCGGCGGACATCGAGGCGGCGATGTGGGAGAAGTTCTTGTTGATCGCTGCGTGGAGCGGCCTCGGCGCTGTGACGCGGACGGCGGTTGGCGTGTTCCGAAGTCAACCCGAGACACGGTGGATGCTGAGGCAGGTGATGGAGGAGATATACGCCGTGGCGCGCGCGCGCGATGTGGCGCTGCCGCCGGACATCGTCGATCGGACCGTGAGGGTATTTGACGGGGTCGTCGCGGAGGGTACCGCGTCGATGCAGCGCGACATCATCGCGGGACGGCCCTCTGAATTGGAGGCGCAGACCGGCGCCGTCGTGCGCTTGGGCCGCGAGACCGGTGTCAAAACGCCGATAAACGAGTATATTTACAACAGCCTACTGCCCATGGAGCGACTCGCGCGCGGTCAGATTTAAACGGGACTGAAACTGGGCGCAGGCGTCCGGCAATCTGCCAATCCACTACAAGGAGGTTCGGTTATGCAATATCTGGGATACCTCGTTTCGTCATGTCTGTTGCTGTCGTCTGTATCATTCGCGCAATTCATCAAGCACGTCGATGAGCAAGGCCGAGTTACCTACACCGAAGACCCAGAGTACGACTACTCCATGGATGAGCCGTCGGTGCGGCGGCTTCAGCAGCACAACGAAGAACAGGCAGGGATTCAGCAATTTCTGGATGAGCGTCGGCGGACACGGCCTTCCCGGTCTGTGAAACCCTCGACCACGGTGCGGACCGGGGCCAGTGTGTGCACCAAGACCATGAGCCACCGGGATATTCGTCACAACTGTGCTCGACCGGCGCCGTAACGGGAGACGGATTACCGGTCTGTTTCGCCGAAGCAGACCCAGGTCGTGGCGATGTACTTGACACCGGCTAGTAACGTTGTGCCACGATGGGCGTGGGGCCAGAACGGAGGGAACAGAATCAGTTTCCCGGTTTCGGGTCTGATTTTTATCTGCTGAAAGTGAAACTCGGTTTCCCCCCCCGGGGCCCGTCGACATCGTTCAGATACCAGATGGCCACCAGCTGACGCTGGCTGAATTCGCCCGCACCGCTGTCCACATGCCGGTGGTAGAACTCACCCGGCCGGGTCCGCTGCATGTTGTATCCCATGTCCCGGAATGAGTTGGAGGCGAAAAACGGATGGATGGCTGAGAGCGCATCGAGGGCCGTGCGCAGGGAGAGAAACAGGCCCTCGTCAACCTCCCGCCAGTTATGCCGGCCGCTGATGCGTAAATCCGTGGACCGTTTGATTGAATGCTCATGCTGCTGCTGTGGTCCAATGCGACCGGGATACTGCTGCTCCGGTTTGGCTTCGAACCGTCGGATCATGTCCTGGCAGGCTTCGTCGGGCAGTGCGTGACGCACCTCATAGACGAAACTGCCCGGTTCGACTTCACTGAGTGTGTAGCCCGATGCGGGCCTTGACGGATTATCCATGGCGGCCACCGGGTGTTCAGGAGTCGTCGAAATGGAATTCAGTTTCCTCCATGTTACCCGTGGTATCGATGTCGATCCGGTTTACTTTGGGCATCCGTTTCAGGATATAACCAGCCATCATCAGCAGCGAAGATTGATTCTCCATGTGCATGGCGGATAACAGGCGGTCGGCGGCTATCTGACAGCGTTGAATCACATTTGGATTGTCAATGTAGTGACGGCTCATTTGCCAACCCGCGTTCATGTCGTGGTCCATCTTCGCAAAGAAAGGCTCTCCATCATCGAGTACCTGTTGGGGTACCTCGATGGGAAAGGTGCGTTCGTCAACTTTCACTTCTAAAATCATTTCTGGCTCCGTGTATCATTGGAAGACAACAAGGTCTCGTGCGACGGTGCGCCGTGGTATTGAGTTGTCCTGTTTCGGCCGCAGCATTGTCGCCGCCGCGAAACATGGAGCAAAAGAATGACCAGAATACTGGTGGAGGAGAATCCATCGCCGCTGAAACTCGAGGTGTTGGGGGTCGAGGACTGGGACACGATTGAGCGGCGGGTTTCCATTTACTCCTGTAGCTACGATCAGACCGAAACCTGCTACATAGTGGACGGGGAGGCTGTAGTGATCACCAGCGACGGAGAGACGGTCTGCGTCTCCACGGGGGATCTGGTCGTGCTTATGGCAGGGTTGTCCTGCGTCTGGGACGTTCGACGGCCGTTGCGCGCTCATTTCAGGATCGGTTAGCTGGGGACCATGTTGTTCGACTGCGGCGCAGCGTTGCGAATGCCTCTAATACCGTGGTGGTCACCGGGGAGATTTTGTTGCGCATGACCGAACCCACAGCGTCGGTGCGGGCGAAGATCGGCCTGACCATCGGTTCACCGATGTGCGCCAGCAACAGCATTGCATGCAGCTCAGGCTCCAGATCCACCCCGATTCGGCGTAATTCCGCGAGCATGGGTTGGCCGTTGTCGAGCCAAGCGCCGACATGACGGTGCAGCGTGCCGAGGTCGTTGAACTCGGAGGGCTGGTGACGAACGTCTCTGAAGTAGTCGTACATGGTGTCCAGCAGGGCGACCACAACCTCCTGGTCCGCCGGTTTCCGTAGCACTTGCTCGCAGGTGGTGAGGAACGTCTGACCGGTGCCGGAGAGCACCCGCAGCATTTGGGCGACATACGGATTTCCAGCGAGTGGCTGCAATGCGGCGGCCAGCTCCGGATAGTCGGCTCGGGCGGGGCACGAATCCGGCAGATCGTCGGGTACGGCCTGCAGAAAACCGACGTAGTAATGATTCTTGTGCGCGCCTCGCCGCCAAACCTGCAGCCGCCTCCCGTCATCGATCAGTCCCGGCTGCAGGATGAGTCGTACCGTTTCGATCGCGGTGCCCGGATCCTCCTCGAATGGCAGGTGTTCCGCAAGGTGGTCCGCCAGTACAGGTCCCATCGTGCCGTGCACGACGGCGAGGCGACCAAGCATGTAGCGCGCGATCTCTGCCGTCGGTAGGGCCCACCAGATCCGTTCAGCGAGATCGTTGGTGACGGCGGGTGCGCGGGCCGCGGCGATCACCGCCTCGTCCTCGGCGAGCATCAACAGCGATTCGAGACGGGTGTTCTGCGTTTCGCCCATGCGGGTCCAACGGCGCAGATGCACCGGATAACCTTTCGGAGATCCGAGCACCTGTGTGGACAGAGTCTCACGGACCAGCCGCAGATACCGGTCCGGGCGACGGACCGGATGGAGTTCGACTTTGGCGTCACCGCTGTCGGTCATACCGTAGACGCACATCGTGCGTTCGTCGATGCGTATCGCACGCGTGTTGGCGAGCAACACGTTTAACTTCAATTGGTCCTCCGGGGTCAGCTCCATGATTCGGGATGTTATAACAGAGTGAAGAATCTCCGTTAGAGCCGGAGCCGCCAAGCCATAAATTCTGCCGTGGGCGTGCGGTGGTTGCCTGCGAGTCTCCGCTGCGCTGTCCGGCCGGCGCAGCTAGCTCTTAAGGGATACCCGGTAAGCGGACGGCTATCGAATTGGGGTGCTTGTACCACGGTTGGGGATGCAATAGTATTGCGCGCCTTCAGTGGACAGTTGAACAGTCATATGTAGAGTGAAAACAGATGGATAACACGTATTACGAGACGATCGATAAACTGGAGAAAATGGGGGTAAATCGGGAATACATCCAGGGCTGGACGGGTGGCTATCTGGACAACCCCAAGCGCGAGGAACAGCGCGTGACCGAGGCCTACGAAGTGGGTTACGAGGACGGGACGGCGAAAGTGATCAGTAACGCCGAACGGTTCAAAACCTGAATACTGTGTTTTGTTCAATCCGCGCCGATTACTGCGTCCTTTGAATCAGGCCGCAGGTCGAGGTCGGACGAACCGAACAGGCTGACCATCGACGTTTTCAATTGTCTCGCTGCTTCGATGGCGTCGGCATCCATCACTTGCTGTATGACCCACTTGTTGGTCTGCGACGTCCCCATTAATTCCTGAATCCGCTCACCGATAATGCGCCGAGTTGCATAGCCCGGCTCGGTCCCCTCGAATCGGGTCTCCGCGTAATCTGCGGAGCGGCAGTTCAGCTTGTCGATTAATTCCGACGCATAGTCGCCGCCGCCCTGTAGATCCTCGAGATTACGCTGATAATGCCGCGCTGTTTGCTGCGCCACCGTCTTCACGAAGTGCTGTCTCGGTTCGTCTCCCATCTGCCCGAAGGCCAGACGATCGGTCACGTGCACCAGGAAGATCAGGTACTCGGCAATGACGCCAAACCGCTGCTCATCGGAGCGGTAGTCGAAATCTTTTGCGTGCAGGCTCTTTGCCGCAGTGAGCGCAATCTGCCAGATCACGTAGGCGAGTGCCGTTGCATTGTCTTCGAGAGACGATTTACGGTTGCGGTTACTCCATTTGTTGCGGATGCGCATTTTCATGGTCGTCATGGAGCTTTGGCTGTCATTGCGTGATTGTCGCCAAGATCTCGAGGGCTGTTGCTGCAACGCAGGAAGCGGACAGTTGGATTAATCCGCGAAACCCGGAATGGTAGCCGCTCACCGGACTTCATGCTACTTTATCGCACCGATCTGGTTGGAAGACGTATTATGCCAATAGCCTTGCGCAGACTCGTCAATACGGTCCAACGGAACTGTAATATCTCAGACGCCCAGTTTGCCGGCGACTACACGATGTGCGTTTATCTGCTGAAGATGCGGGAGTTCTACCGATGGAAAAAAGGCATCCCCCTGGGTCAGCACATAAACAGTAAAGCGGTGGGTTCGTGGGTTGCGGAGCGCGAGGCGGAATGGGAACGTTTGCGCGACAGCGATTATGCTGCCATCACGCTGCAGGGCACCGGTCACCAACCGATGGATTCCGATGCCATCAATCAGCAGCTCCTGCCTCAAGGTTATGTGTACAGCGCGGGTATCGGCCGTTTTTCCAAGCCGTATTTCTTTTTCGCGGACTTACTGAATCAGGAGGCGTTGCGGGGGTACCGCGTAATTGTCGCGGGCCGGGAACACGCCCGTGAACTCGTCGCGCCGCCAGCAATGACCCAGGGCAAACACATATTCATCCGGCGTGAGTGTCTACGACGCATGTTATGGGAAAAAGTCGAGGAGTGGTGCTGGCGCAAACGGGAAAACGCCATGGCCCGCGCCATTGAGCCGTATGGCTTCGACGGCGATCTCGAGGCGGCGTTGGACCGGATGACGGAAAATGAGTTGGAGGCCGTAATTCTGCACGAAATCGGTGAGGTCGTGGCCGGCGAACTGATTGGCGACGGGTGGAACGATATGCTGATAGCGGTGACGCGGACCAAGGCAGAGCTGTTGGTGCGCGCAGTACGCGATCTGCTCGCCGATTGTCTGTCATCGCTGCCCGCGCTTATTGAAGAGGAAAATGACTCATCGCTGCATTTCTATTTCGCGAATTTTAATCCGCTTCAGAGCGAATTGTTTCCATCCCTGCAGGGGTCATACGGTCGATGGCTGGAAAGCTCCGACGTTACACCGATGAAGTCCGTGGTCCGGGACGGCAAATCCCACTGGCTGGCGGTGGCCGGCCAGATCCTGGAGGCCTTCAACCGTTACCGTGAACACAGCGCCGCACCCATCGAAACCCTCATTCATGACAGTCACTTCTGAGTCGGCGATGGGCTGAATGCTGATTCGAATTCCCGCTGTTTTGAACCGCGAGCAACTCCTCGTGGTCAACGATCTGCTGGCCACAGCCGGGTTTGCCGACGGCAGACGTTCGGCGGGGGCCGCGGCGCAGCGCGTGAAATCCAATGAGGAAATCGCTGCGGAGTCGGCACAGTATCAGCCACTCAATAACATCGTCATGAACAGTCTGGTTCGACATCCGGTGTATCTCGGTGCGGCCTTACCAAATCGCATCGCGGCGCCGTTCTATGCACGCTACCTTGCTGGAATGGAATACGGTCCACATGTGGACGATCCGGTCATGGGTGACCAACCTCGCTACCGCTCGGACCTTGCAATCACGGTGTTTTTATCCGATCCGCAGTCCTATTCCGGAGGCGAACTCGTAGTGCGCACCGCTTTTGGAGAGCAATTTATCAAGTACGCGGCCGGCGATGCCGTGATGTATCCGTCCTCCAGCCGCCACCGGGTAGCGCCGGTGACCGAGGGTGTCCGCCTGGTTGCGGTAACCTGGGTACAATCCCTGATTCGCGACCCGGTCAAGCGGGAATTGCTGTACGAGTTGCATCAGGCCCGGGAATCCATGTTGAAATCTTTACCGGACTCCCGTGAGACTCAGCACGTCGATACGGCATACGTGAATTTGGTGCGTATGTGGGCTGAGCTGTAGACACTGCCGCGTCGCGCCATTCGACTGATAACTGTCCAACGGAGGCGACGATGTGCCGGATAAAAAACTGAATTCCCCGGAGCGGAAGCACCGTGTGACACCCGTCGATGATGCCCGGTTGTCGCGAGAATCGTGGAAGGTGTTTCAAATCATGGCCGAATTCGTGGAAGGATTCGAACGGCTGTCCGCTATTCGTCCATCGGTGAGTATTTTCGGATCCTCGCGCGTGGCCCCGAATCATCCATACTACAAATTGGCGCAACGCATCGCCCGGGCGCTGTCCGACGCTGGATTTTCGGTGGTCAGCGGCGGTGGACCCGGCATCATGGAGGCTGCGAACAAGGGTGCTTTTCGCGGCAAGTCGCCGAGTGTCGGGCTGAATATTCAACTTCCCCATGAGCAGCGAGCCAACGACTATCAGGACATTACCCTGCTGTTCCGACATTTTTTTGTCCGCAAAGTCATGTTCGTAAAATACGCCTCGGCCTATGTGGTGTTGCCCGGAGGTTTCGGCACCCTGGATGAATTGGCCGAGATCCTGACCCTGGTGCAAACTGGCAAGTGCCGCCGGATTCCGATCATTCTGGTCGGGTCTTCGTTTTGGGCGGGCCTGCTGGACTGGTTTCGCAGTGCGATGCTCGACCTTGGAAACATAGACGTCGACGATATCGACCTGGTCCGGTCGCTGGATCAACCCGAGGCTATTGTCGACGCGATCTTCGAGCACTACGAAGGCCGCAGCTTTGAGCCGTCCGAAGCTGAACGCGAGCAGATGATGCAGCTATAGCCCGCATATTACGCCAAGGCGGCGTAAATTTAAGGGCTAACTTTCTGCTTGAAAGAATGAATTAGATCACTGGCCGGTGTGGAATATGGTGCCCGAGACTGCGCCTGCCCCCGGTGCTGGCTCGGTTGCGAACGTCTGCACTTGCGCTGCACTCAACGGAAAAAACGGGGCCGGAGTCACAGGCTCGGGCCCCGTTTTGTTATCGCTCCAGCGCGGTGGCCTTACCACCAGATTCCGTCGCCACCACCCGGGATCCTTGCTGTAATATGCAAACCAGGCGGGGTTTTCCGGCGGAATTGGGCAGACCGGCCCCGGCGAGGTAAAATCCGCTCAGACCGTATCGAGCTTCGGTACCGGATCGGGATGTTGCGGAACTCAACCACCAAAAGTAGCCGTCGGCTGCGTCGATCGAGGAGGACATCATGTCGGTGACGCCGCCAAACCGTTCGCCCTTCTGGATTGTGCCAACGCTCTGCGTCGGAGCTTGGTTGGTGGCGATTGCAGGCCTGCTGACCAATACCGGCGCACCGCGCGAGGCGGTGCCGGACAGAGACGGCAGTCAGCGAGTGATACCGATCACAGCCTCACCGACTCTGGACAGTCAACTGCGACGTGTCGGTGCGGCGCGAACAACTATCCGCGAGCCCTACTTCATCGGGCGGCTGTACGCGGTGAACTCCGAATTCGATCCCCTGATCCGGGAGATCTCGTACGCCCACGATGTGGACGCGGCACTGGTAAAGGCAGTGGTCCACGCCGAGTCGGCGTTTGTCAGCGAGGCGACATCCCTGGATGGGGCGCGGGGCCTGATGCAATTGATGCCGGGCACCGCTTCCCGGTACGCTGTGCAGGACCTGGACGATCCACATCAAAACTTGCGCGCCGGAGTGCGGCATCTGAAATATTTGTTGGAGCAGTTTGACGGTGACGAGTCGCTGGCGGTGGCCGCCTACAATGCGGGTGAATATGCGGTCAAGCGGTTTGACGGTATACCTCCGTACACGGAAACCCTGGTCTATGTGGGCAAAGTGTTAGGACTACGTAGTCTGTACGCGACCAACACCGAGATGCATTGAATCGAGCGCAGTCCGGGCAGCCGCCGGTCCTGCCGGGCCCGATCTGCGCGTGTCTGCTCACCGCGCGGATTGTTCGAGTTCGAGGTTGGCCAGGATCAGGCCGTGGAAGGCGCGATGCTCAGGCGGTTGAAATCGCCAGCCCAGATGCGCCCGACACTGAGCGCACACCGCCACCCGCCACCGATGGCCCGGAAACCAGGTGAATTCATCGGTGTCCGGGCCGATGTAACTGCAGCCCGGGGCGTCCCGGAAACAACCAATGTGAAAAGTGATCTGGTGCGGGTTGGTAAACGTATGTTGATGTGTGCCCAGCATGCTAATCCGCTGATCGTCCGTGGTGATGGGATTCCGGCACGCAACGCACACCAGACGCGCCGCCCGGGAAGTCTCCGATTCGTGCACATTCCGGGTGACGGCGGATGGTGCGAACTCGTCATGTCCTCTGAACACGTCGGTTCACCGAATGTTGTGTCGATCTGCGTCTTTCCGAGAATCCCGAATCATGGCGCCGGAGTCAAGCGCCCGGTCGCCGCGCCGGCCAACGAATTGGTATTGGGAGGTCACGGGTCCGGTGTTTGCACCGGCGCGTCTCGACGAACAATGGGATTGAAGGTTGAAGTGTAGCGTATACAAAGGCCGCCGCAAGGCCGATCACTATCTGTACGTATCCCAGGACGCCGGCCTCGAACGCGTACCGGATGCCTTGCTGGCGTTGTTGGGGGCCTTGGAATTCGTGATGGATATCGATTTGACGGTCAACCGGAAATTGGCCCGGGCGAATGTGGTATCGGTGCTGCGCGCGCTGCGGGAACGGGGTTATTACCTGCAATTACCGCCAAGCGCTGAGAGACCTTGACCCTCACCCACGATCCGCGTGACGGTGTCGCACATCCCGGCGTGTCGGCAGAACGCCATCCGGTCTAGCCGGTCGATCCTTGCTCTTCGTGGGCCAGCTCCACGACCTTGCGGGCCAGCTCCGCGTAGCGGTCTTTGTACTGGTAAAGGGGGTGGCCCTCCTCACCGGCCCAATACTGTTCTGCGGTGACGCCGTTGTTGTGTTCGCAGTCTATGAAAACGCGCTGCATCTCGAGCATCTGCTCGATCAGCTTGCGTTTCTCAGCGCTTGCCTGAGTCATGGGTGAGTCCCTCAACAGCGGTAAATTTGTGGGTGTAGGCTAGCACAGGTCCAAGCGGCGGAGGCATACGCCATATGGGGTAGGGCCCACGCCCAGCTGCGGCACGGGACAACGTCATCAATACCCGCCTTTGCGCCGCGACTCGGGGAGGCCGGCAATTCGACCGCCCTGCTTACTCGGCATTTGGGGAAACAACTCGTACATGTCCTTGCTGGTGCACTTAGCACCCCATTGCTTGTTCATTGCCTTCAGGATTGTGCGTTCATTGGGTTGATTGAAGCTGTTGTTGAAATACTCGTCGCGCAAATAATTGATGACGTCCCAATGGCGGTCGGTCATCGAAATTTCCTCCTGCTCGGCAAGATGCCGTGCGAGCGCCTCGCTCCAGTCTTCCTGGTTGACGAGGTAACCGTTTGCAGTGGTTTCAATGGTTTTTCCGTCGTATTCAATAGTCATGGCTGCGTCCCGTATGTGATCAGTCGCCGGCCGCCGTGTGGGACCTGAGACCCCAGACGGGCTGAAGGGATCAGGCGGCCGGGTGCCGCCTCGGCGTCAACCGCGGCCTGCCTGTCGTCGAACAATGTCATTGATTTAGTTCGCTGTTGACGGGTCTGACGCCCTTGTGCGGCAGGAACAATCCGCATCCGAGCTTGCGTCCACCGCCGAGTCCTTGCTGCTGCAGGAGTATTGACTCCTCGAGTTCCAAATCCGCGAGCAGCAGACTCCGCGCATACACGAACCCATCGGGCACAATAAACCGGTGCCGTCTGCCACACAAAAGCTTACGCACGCGCACACCCAATTCGTCGAGCTCGGCCAGCTTGGCGTCGATGAAGTCGTTCTCGTCGTCGGTTTTGTGTCCCATCACATAACGGGCGTACAGGGTCGTCAACGCGGCCAACGGCTTGATCGCCGATTCACCGACGCGGATATCGTAACCTCCCAGACTCAGCGTTCGGCCCGTTATCCGGCGGGCGTCGTTCAAGCGATCCTTCGGCAAACGTAGCCGCAACCGGGTGCGCCGGGAGACGTGCAGCAACTCGGTGTCCGGATCCTCCGGTCTGAACCAGCCGTTACCGGATTCCGCCACATGAATGAGATGAATTCCGGCCCGCGGTTCATCTTCCAGCCACGGCAACGCGTCGATTAGTGCGCACGACAAGGCGTGTGCATGGTCGAGAGGCAGGCATTTGGCGCGCATCTGGAATGACAAGTCCTGGATGTCGTCGGGTACGACATACCGTTCCCGCGGAACTTGATCCTGCCAGGTCGCCGGCATAGTTAATTCACCGGCAGCATGGCCTGGAGCATCTCGCGGTCGAACCACCAGTCGTCCTGCACCATGACATCGATCACGTTGCGCAGCCGCACCAGGAACTTGGTCGGGTCGTTGAGCTCGAGCCTATCGACCCATGCGTTGAATGCATCTTGACTGGCCACGTCGCTGTGCCGGCGGGCAACGCTGCCCAGTAACTGTGTGGCGAAGAAAGCCAGGTCGTCGTGTGCTTTTCCGTCGGTCCGTAGATCGATAATGTAGGCACAGGTCGCGGCGGCGACCGCGGCTCCATCGGAATCATCCGGGGTCTCGTTCACGATGTGTTGCAGCATCGAAGCCGTAAGTTCGGGCTCAATGGGAAATGTGACGGCCAGCCATGCCCCTTGACCCAGGGCGCTGATGGACGCCGCTTGCTCGGCTCGGTACAGGATGTCGCACGCCTCCACCGCATCCTGCCAACGTTGCGCCTTTACGAACACATCGACGGCCGGTCGCACCGTTTGCCACGCCTGCGCAAAGCGTTCCAGGCCGATCATCAGATAACCGATATTTTTATTCAGCTCCGCCTGCTCGACGGGATCCCCGTCGCGCTCGACATCACGCAAACGTTCCTCCAAGGCGCGTAACCGTGCCTCCAGCGCCGCCGTTGATGTTGCCGCGTCCTCACCGGTTTCGGCACCGAGATCGACTTGGTTGATGTCGAGATACTTCATCCCCGCTGATCTCCGGTTCACCGCATACTATGTCTGCTGCGTCTGATCCAACGCCGTCGTGAACGCCGCTTCCAGGCGGTCCTCCCAATTCTCCGGGGTATCTTGAAATGGCGGCTTCACGTCCATGCGAAAGAAGCGCTCCCCGCCGCGGGCGCTGTCTTGGACCTCAGCAACGAGTTCTTTGAACGAGGTCAAATCGTGATTTTGCAACAGGATTTCACTCAGCCAAAGCATAATCGATGTTCAGTGCCGTCCGGCGTGCGTCAATGTCGCCGCTTGGGCGCTTGGACCCGGTCGTAGAACCGAGCGCGATAAATCAGTCGCTTATGCCCCGCTTCATCGATAAACGCGGAACGGTTGTGCAGCACATTATTGCAGACCAAGCCCTGCCCGGGTCGCAGGCGATGTGTGATTAGATAAGTACGATCGTTCGCCATCAGGTCCGTCAGCAAGGCGACGGCCTGCCTGGTTAAGCGGTCGTCCCGCCAGACTACGGAGCGCGTGCGCGCCGTGAACCGCATGTGCAGGGAACCGCTCTCCGGATGCACGGAAAACACCGGCCCGCTCTGTGCCTGCCGCCGTGCCGCTCCGGGTCCGGCATTGGCCGGTATCGTCATCGTCTGGGGATGCATCAGGGCCCTCACGTACTCCGGATTGTGGTCGCGCAAAAGGATGTAGACAATCTCGGGATCCAGATAGACGTTCACCCCGCCTTGTGCGGCGTCCTGCACGCAGTGCATGAGAAACGCCAGTATGCGCCGATGCGGTGGGTTGTAATAACCATCGGTGTGCCAGTCCAAGGCACGGTTGGAGTATGGAACGTATGAGGCTTGGATGCCCTCCGCGGTGACCCTCAGGGAGCTTATGCGGTCCTCGTCCGCGCATAGGTTACCGTCCAACCGGACCAGCCCCAGCTGCCGCGCGAGTTGGCGGACGGTGGTTTTATCCACCGGCGCGGCGCATTCGTAGAGGGCCAGATTGGTGCCCAGGCATGACCGCAGCAGGGCATCGGTCTCTGCACCGGTAAGCTTGTGCGGGTCAGCGATCTGCACGATCTGCTTTGCGGGGCGGGGATAATTGGCGAGTTTTCTCTCGCGCCACGCGCGGTATGCGTTGCCGTCGCGCAGGTCCAGGGCATTAGCCGTCGGTTGGGTAACGGTGTTCGGTATCGATGCATTCATGGGCGTTGATGGCGCCGGTGGATGGAGTGACGGCAATTGTAAAGGACGCGAGCGGCTGGGTTAACCCGCATCGACGGTCCGCTCTTGTTAATAAACTGCATTGTCCGCGCGATCATACGGAATGGCCCGTAGGGCGCGCCGTGAACTATCTCTTAAGAGATAGTGCCGATCCACCGTGTCACCCCAACAGGAGGGTGCGGTGGCGGTGAAAACCTACATAAAATCCGCGTGGTAATATTTTGAGTCTAGCCCCGGAGCCCGGTGACGAGAATGCCGCTGCAACTTCGCTCCGCGGAAGGTCCGAACAAACGCATCAACCATCCCGTTCTGACCGGAAAGTCTGCAAGACAGATGAGGAGAGCTACAGCATGACGAAGAAGATGCATGACACCCCGATGCTCGATGAGTTGGAGAAGGGTCCATGGCCCAGTTTCATTTCCGGCATAAAGCGTTTGCGCGATCAGCACGACGATGAGCGGATCAATGGATTGGCGAACGATCTGTTGGGGCAGTTAGAACATTCCTATGAAACCCGCAAGGGTTATTGGAAGGGCGGCACCGTAAGTGTTTACGGCTACGGCGGCGGGATTATTCCTCGTTTTTCGGAGGTCGCTAAGCAGTTTCCGGAATCGAAGGAATTCCACACACTCCGCGTGCAGCCCCCGGCCGGTAACTTTTACACCACCGACATGCTTCGCCAGTTGGCGGACAGTTGGGAGAAATGGGGCTCCGGTCTGGTGACGTTTCACGGCCAGACGGGAAACATTATGTTTATCGGTGCGACCACCGAAAACACCCAGCATTTCTTCGATGAAATCAACGATTATGGTTGGGACTTGGGAGGCGCGGGCCCCTGCGTACGCACCGCCATGTCCTGTGTCGGCTCGGCCCGCTGCGAACAGTCCTGCGCCAACGAGCACAAGATTCATCGCAGTCTGGTCAACAACTTCACCGACGATGTTCATCGCCCCGCCCTGCCTTACAAATTCAAGTTCAAAGTCTCCGGTTGTCCTAACGACTGCGTGAATTCCATTGAACGGGCGGACTTCGCCGTGATCGGCACCTGGCGGGATGAAATCAAGGTTGACCAAGCAGAGGTCAAATCGTTTATTGAGAACAAAGGCCGGCAGTACGTTATCGATAACGTCATCACCCGTTGCCCGACCAACTGCATGTCCCTGCGAGATGATGACAGCCTGGAAATCGACGACCGTAACTGTGTCAAGTGCATGCACTGCTTGAATGTAATGGTTAAGGCGCTGTCTCCCGGCGACGATCACGGAGTCACCGTGCTGCTCGGCGGCAAGCGGACATTGAAGATCGGAGACCTCATGGGCACCGTTATCGTGCCGTTCATGAAGCTGGACACCGAAGAGGACTATGAGCGTCTGGTGGAGCTGGCGGAGGAAACCATCGATTTCTGGGCCGAGAACGGGCTCGAACACGAGCGCTGCGGCGAGATGATTGAACGCATCGGCTTGGTGAATTTTCTGGAAGGAATTGGTGTAGAGGTCGATCCCAACATGGTCCTCCACCCGCGGGAAAGTTCCTACGTACGTATGGACGGTTGGGACGAAGAAGCCGAGAAGTGGTTTCAACGCAAAGTGGAGGAGAAGGCCGCAGCCGCCGGCTGAATTGCCGCGGCGGGATAAACGCACTGTGCCGGCCGTACTCCGGCGCGTCAAACCGACAAACGATTAACAAGCAGAGTCTTGGAGGTCATCATGGCGCGAAAAGAAATGCGCACTCCGATCGAATCCGGATGTCCGGACGGATTTCAGTACATGCATCCGGTAATGATCAAGAACTTCGGGCAGTGGAAATACCACGAGCATCCGAAGCCGGGTGTGTTACGTCATGTTGCCCACAGCGGGGACGAGATTTGGACGGTAAAGGCCGGAACCCAGCGGATTCTTGACGTGTTTTCACTGCGCAAACTGTGCGAGATCGGCGACAAATACGCCGATGGTCACGTGCGTTTCACGATTCGCAGCAATATTGAATACATGATCAAGGACGAAGCCAAGGTCCAACCACTGATCGACGCCCTGGAAGAGGCCGGCTTTGTCGTTGGTGGTACGGCAAACTCGGTGGCGATGATCTCTCACACTCAAGGATGGCTGCACTGCGATATCCCGGGCACCGACGCATCAGGTGTGGTCAAGGCGATGATGGACGAACTCATCGAAGATTTTAAGAATTGCAGAATGCCGAATCGAGTGCACATCACCACGTCCTGCTGCCAAATCAACTGCGGTGGACAGGGTGATATTGCGATCAACGTGCAGCACACCAAGCCGCCGAAGATCAATCATGATCTAGTGGCCAATGTTTGTGAGCGGCCGTCGGTCGTCGCGCGCTGTCCGGTGGCGGCGATCCGTCCGGCTCAGGTCAACGGCAAGCCGACCTTGGAAGTAGATGAAAAAAAGTGCATTTGCTGTGGGGCGTGTTATCCGCCATGTCCGCCGATGCAGATCAACGATCCGGAGCACACCAAGCTGGCGGTCTGGGTAGGCGGCAACCATTCCAACGCGCGCAGTAAACCGAGCTTCCAGAAGCTCGTGGCGGCCGGAATCCCCAACAATCCTCCGCGGTGGCCGGAGGCTACGGCGGTGGTCAAACAGATTCTCAAGTCCTACGAACAGGACGCCAAGGACTGGGAGCGGGTGAACGACTGGATCGACCGCATCGGATGGCCGCGGTTCTTTGAACTCACTGGCCTGCCGTTTACCAAGTATCACATCGATAATTGGCGAGGCTCCCGGAAGAGTCTCAATGCCTCAACGTATATCCGCCTGTAAGCGAGGTCACCGATGAAATTCGGAATTCTGGTAAACGAAGGCCCGTATCAGCATCAGGCTGCGGACACCGCGTATCACTTCACAAAGGCGGCGCTCGAAAGGGGTCATGAGGTCGTGCGTGTGTTTTTCTATCACGATGGCGTGAACAACGGCACCCGCCTAACTACGCCTCCCCAGGACGAGCGCAATATCGTCAATCGGTGGAGCGAGCTTGCCAAACAGTACGATTTAGACATGGTGGTCTGCGTTGCAGCGGCCCAGCGCCGTGGCATCGTTGATGAGGAAGAGAAGAAGCGGCAAGGGAAAGACGCGGACAACCTGGCCGAGGGATTCAATATTTCAGGCTTGGGTCAGTTGATCGACGCCGGTATCAAGGCCGACCGATTGGTGGAGTTTGGCGACTGAGGGTATAAATAAAGATGCAAGATGGTGTAAAGAAATTCATGTATGTGAACCGGCGTGCGCCCTACGGTACAGTCTACGCGCTGGAGGGGTTGGAGGTGATCCTCATCGGTGCCGCATTCGATCAGTACGTGAGCGTTGCCTTCATCGACGATGGCGTGTTTCAACTGAAAACCGGCCAAGATACCGGTGACTCAGACATGAAAAATTTCTCTCCGACCTACCGGGCCTTGGGTGATTACGACGTCACCAAGCTGTACGTGGAGGAGGAATCTCTGCAGGAGCGCGGCCTGACCAGGGATGACCTGCTCGATTTGACCTATGAAGACGAGGACGATGACTACAAGGAAAAATCATCCATCCATATCGTCAGCCGTGCAGAAATGGCTGAACTGCTTGAACAACAAGACGTTATCCTAAATTTTTAGAAGCGATCATAATGCTACACACAGTCAATAAATCACCGTTCGAAAAGAGTAGTCTGGACACCTGTCTGCGGCTTGCCAAACCAGGCAGCGATATTCTGCTCATCGAGGACGGTGTGTACGCCGCCGCAGTGGGAACTGCGGTGGAGCAAAAAATTCGCGAAGCGGTTAGCGATCACACCTTTTACGCACTGGGCCCGGATTTGAAAGCCCGGGGTATCGAAGAAGCCCGTCTGATTGACGGAGTGAAAGTGGTGGGATACGGTGAGTTCGTCGATCTCGCTGCCGGTAACGAACGTGTTCAGGCCTGGCTGTAACTGTCTACCTCTATCTATCAGGAGACCGAGACGATGTCGTTTCAGATTAGTGACAAGACGTACGAGACCGACGAAGAGGGATATTTGGCCAATTTAAGTGACTGGAATCCAGAAGTCGCCGAGTTCATGGCGAAGGAAGACGACTGTGACCTGTCCGATCCGCACTGGGAAGTGATCAACTTTCTCCGCGAGTATTATGAGGAATATCAGATCGCACCGGCGGTGCGGGTGCTGACCAAGGCGATTGGTAAAAAGCTCGGCAAGGACAAGGGCAACAGCAAATATCTGTACGAGTTGTTTCCCTACGGCCCAGCCAAGCAGGCGTGTAAATACGCCGGCCTGCCGAAACCGACCGGGTGCGTTTGATCCTGCTACGTCGACGGTGGGCGGCAGACGCTCGCCCGCCACGTCATGTGTAAATGATCTAAGTCAGTATCCATGTCGTTCCTGACGGTGTTCTACGCGTTATTGTTTTATGCCGCCACCGCGTTGATGGTGGTGGGCCTGGCCGTGAAGATCCGTCAATACGCTCGTACCCCGGCGCCGTTTAAAATTCCGACTACCCCTGGGCCGATCACTCGCGGCGGTGTGGTGGCGCGGTTGTTCCGGGAAGTGGTGCTGTTCGAGAGCCTGTTCAAGGGCAGCAAATGGAGCTGGTTGTTTGGGTGGCTGTTTCACTTCGGCATGCTGGTCGTGCTCGTCCGTCACCTGCGCTACTTCACCGAACCCATCTGGTTTGTAGCACTGCTGGCTCAGGACATCGGTGTGTACCTGGGCATGGCCATGCTCGCCGGGCTGATCGGGTTGTTGGGGCGACGCTTACTGGTCGACCGGCTGCGCTACATCTCGGCGCCCTCGGATTACCTCATGCTGCTGCTGCTCATCGCCATCGCCGGGACGGGCCTGTTAATGAAGTACATCACACACACGGACATCGTTGCGGTCAAGGCCTTCTTTCTCGGACTGATGCGGGCGGACTGGCAGCCCTTGCCGGCAGACGCCATGCTGCTCGTTCATTTGACCCTGGTGGTGGTATTGATGGCGGTTTTTCCGTTCAGCAAGCTGCTGCACGCACCGGGGATCTTTTTCAGCCCCACCCGCAATCAGATCGACAACCCGCGGGAACGGCGCCACGTCGCACCGTGGGCGTCGAAGCTGGATGCCACCCGGGCGCCGAGCAAGTGAATCTCTGGTAAGCATCTGCGAGCACCGCCATGGCCAAAGCCGAATTCGATACACCGCAGCTCAAAGGAATTCCTGTTATCCCGCACCTTCAGCCGGGCGCCATGGCCCACAGCAGGCCGTTCGTGGCCAAGGCCGAGCACCAGGAACCCCTCGGATTCCCGGGTGAGCTGGTCGATGACTGGAAGACGAAGGCCATCGACAAGATGGGCGAATTGCTTACCAAGTACCGGGCGCTGCCGGTGTTTCTGGACGCCTGTGTGAAGTGCGGGGCGTGCACCGACAAATGCCACTATTACCTGGGTACGGCCGACCCTAAAAACATGCCGGTGGCGCGGCAGGATCTGCTGCGCAAGGTGTACCGCCGTTATTTCACGTTCGCCGGCAAACACTTCCCGAAATTGGTCGGCGCCGTAGAGTTGAGCGAAGAGGTCATCGAGGACTGGTATCGGTATTACCACCAATGCTCAGAATGCCGCCGCTGCTCGGTGTACTGCCCCTACGGCATCGACACCGCCGAGATTACGATGGCCGGTCGCGAGATCTTGGCGCACATCGGCATTGGCCAGAAATACTCGAATGAAATCATCGGGAAGGTCCACAAGATCGGTAACAATCTGGGTTTACCGAGACCGGCGCTGGAGGACACCCTGGAGGGGCTGGAAGAGGAAGTGGAAGAAGACCTCGGGGTCAAGATCAGGTATCCGGTCGACGAGAAGGGGGCGGACGTGCTGCTGGTCACGCCGTCGGCGGATTTCTTTGCCGAACCCCACGTCGATGGGCTGATCGGCTACGGGAAGGTATTTCATCAGGCCGGTATCAGCTGGACCTTGAGTTCCTACGCGTCAGAGGCCGCGAACTTCGGCATCTTTATCGGCAACTACGAAAACATGCAGAAGGTCGCCATGCGCATCCGTCAGGCGGCCTTGGATTTAGGGGTCAAGCGAATAGTCGTCGGTGAGTGTGGCCACGCATGGCGAGTGGCGTACAGCTTCTGGAATACACTGATCGGACCATTTGATTTTCTGGATCCCAAATACCCGGTCCCACAGCATGTCTGCGAGTTCACCTACGACCTGCTTCAGAAGGGGGCGCTCAAGCTGGACAAGGCGGCCAACGACGACAAGGTCGTCACATTTCACGACTCCTGCAACGTGTCACGCGGCTCCCGCATGGGCGATTTCCCCGGCGGGCAGTTCGTCATTCCCCGCGAGATCATCAAGGCCTCCTGCAATCACTACGTCGACATGGCGGCGGAGACCATACACGAAAATACCTTCTGCTGCGGTGGCGGCGGCGGGTTGTTGACCGACGATTTGACGGAATTGCGCGTCAAGGGCGCGGTGCCGCGCATGGAGGCGCTCAAGAGGGTGATCGACGAAGACGGTGTCACGCACATGGCGGCCATTTGTGCGATATGCAAGAGTCAATTCACCAAGGTCCTGCCCTTTTTCGGCATGGGCATGGACATGATCATCAGTGTTCATCAACTGGTGGGCGATGCGTTGGTGCTGGGAGCCGAGCATTGATTTTAAACGGCAGCGAATGATTACAACGATACGGGAGAGGCTACATGTCAACGTCCGCAGATGAAGTTAAAGGCTTGACGTTCCGAGTGTTCGAAGACGGTGATTTTCAAACCTCGGATTGGCAGAAGGCCATTTTCGAAGGCGAACATTCGCACAAATGCCCCACCTACGTTCACCGTACGCCGCCCTGTCAGGGCAGCTGCCCCTCCGGCGAAGACATCCGCGGCTGGCTGCAGATCGTGCGCGGAATGGAGCGCCCCCCCGCAGGAGTGAGCTGGCAGGAATACGCCTTCAAGCGCTCCACCGACGCCAATCCGTTTCCGTCGATGATGGGGCGCGTGTGTCCCGCACCGTGCGAAGACGGCTGCAACCGCAACAACGTCGAAGATTTCGTCGGCATCAACTCGGTGGAACAGTTTATCGGTGACACCGCCTTTGAGCAGGGATTCAAATTTGACCCCCCGCCGCCTCTGTCCGGCAAACAGGTCGCAATCGTGGGCGGTGGTCCGGCCGGATTGGCCGCGGCCTATCAGCTGCGCCGGCGTGGCCACGCGTCAACCATATTCGAAATGCAGGAACAGCTTGGCGGGATGTTCCGCTACGGAATTCCGGGTTACCGCACACCTCGGGACTACCTAGACCGTGAAATCGAACGGATCCTTGAGCTGGGGGACATCGAGATTCGCACCAACACCCGGGTCGGCAAGGATATTGGCATGGACGAGGTGGAACGGGAGTACGACGCAGTACTGTGGGCCGTCGGGTGCCAGAGCGGTCGCGGTCTACCGGTTCCCGGCGGCGACGCGCCCAACTGCGTCAACGGAGTGAAATTTTTGGAATCCTTCAACAAAGGGATGCTGCAGGTCACCGCCGAAAAGGTGATTTGCATCGGCGGCGGCGACACCTCTATCGACGTGGTCTCGGTGGCGCGCCGTCTCGGCAAAATAGACACAATCAACCCCAAGGATCGCCCTGAAGAGGTCATCGGCGGATACGTGGCCCACGACGCGGCCTACGCGGCCGCTCGGCAGGGGGCCGCCGTGACCTTAACCGCCCTGTTCAAACGCGAGGAAATGACCGCTTCGCCCCACGAGGTGGAGGACGCCTTGCAGGAAGGCGTGCGGATCCTCAACGGCGTCATGCCCCTGGAGGTTCTCAAAGCCGAGGACGGCCGCGCGGTGGGCATCCGATTGGCCCAATGTACGGTGAATAACGAAGGTATACCGACCGTGATCGCAGACACCGAGTTCGATCTGGAGGCCGATTTGATCGTCTCCGCCATCGGTCAGGGCGGCGACCTGACCGGCATCGAGGAGATCGGCAACGAGCGGCAGTTCATCGATGCCGACACGTTTTATCAAGTGCCGGACCGGCCGGGTCATTTCGTGGCCGGCGACATCATTCGGCCTCATCTGCTGACCACCGCCATCGGACAGGCGTCGATCGCCGCGGACAGCATCGATCACTATCTCAGCGGCGCGGAGCAGAGCAAGCGTCCCAAGGTCGACGTACACCACTTCAACCTGCTGGAGAAATTAACCGAAGCGGGCCTGTCGCCGAACGACTACGACCATACGCAAACCTGGGGGACTGCATCTGCCGAGTTTGCCGTGCACAATTACGAGGATCGGTCCGCACACGAGATTGCCGCTTCGGACAAACTGTTCCTGGCGCATTTCGAGTACACCCCGCGATACAAACGGTCAGCTACGGTCCCCCAGGCGGACGAGGTTCTCGGCCATTTCGAGGAGCGACATCACAGTCTCGACGATGAGCAGGCGGTCGCGGAGGCCAAACGTTGTATGAGCTGCGGTATGTGCTTCGAGTGTGACAATTGTGTGATTTTCTGTCCTCAAGACGCGGTATTCAGGGTCAAGAAGGACAAGTCGACAACCGGACGCTATGTTGACACCGACTACACGCGTTGCATCGGTTGCCACATCTGCGCGGAAGTATGTCCAACCGGATACATCGACATGGGGATGGGAGAGTAAAAGATGCGCCGACGCCTCGCCGCAGTGGGATTGGCGTTTATCATGGGTGCGGGATGGTCCATATCCACACCGGCCGACATTCCCTTACCGGCGCCGCCCAAGGCCAAGGGTGATCGCTGCGTGGAACCCACCGACCTCATGCGCCGCAACCACATGGAGTTTCTGCTTCATCAGCGGGATGAGACCGTGCATCGTGGTATCCGGACCAAGAAGCACAGTCTGGTGGAGTGTTTGACCTGTCATACACAGACCGATGCGGCGGGCCATTACATACCGATCAACGCGCCCGGTCAGTTTTGCCAAGACTGCCATGCCTATTCGGGGGTGAAGATGGATTGCTTCGAGTGCCACGCCACCAAACCGCGGAATTCCGCATCGGTTCACAGTAAGTCCGCTGCGATGTCCGGGACGTCACCGGCCCATTTGTCCAATCTTGCCCGGGTAGTCGGTAACCGGCCGTGAAATCGGCGACCCCAAACACCCGACCGGACGGTGAACGACGCAAGTTCCTGGAGCGTGCCGGTGCCGCCGCCATGCTGTTGTCATTGGCGCCTGGGGTGCGATTGGTCGAATTGGTGTTGGCGCGTGCGGAAGATCAGCCGGTTTCTGCGCAGATGCGCTGGGGCTTGCTGGTGGACGCCACCAAGTGTTCGGAAGGCTGTACGGACTGTGTGGATGCTTGCAATGACGAACACGGACTGACCGGACTGGGACGGCCCGAAACCGATGCCCAATACATCCGCAAAGTGGGTCTAAGGGACAAGACCACCGGCAAGACCCATTCACTGCCGGTGCTCTGCCAGCACTGCGAGACGGCCCCTTGTGTGGACGTCTGCCCCACTGGCGCGTCGTTCCGCCGGGCCGACGGAATTGTGCTGGTTGACAAACACATCTGCATTGGTTGCCGTTACTGCATGATGGCCTGTCCCTTCAAGGCGCGTTCATTCATCCACGAAGATCTCACCGATCAAGTGCCGGAGTCTCCCCGCGGTAAAGGCACGGTGGAGGGCTGCAATTTTTGTGTTCACCGCGTGGATCGGGATCGCGAACCGGCGTGTGTTGAGGCCTGCACCGAGGCCCGTCACGGCGCGCTGGTCTTCGGCGACATGGGCAACGCGAACAGCGCTTTGTCGCAAAAGCTCCGCGAACTGACGAATCGGCAGATTCGGTCGGATCTGGGGCTGAACACCGGCGTGCGCTACCACGGCATATAGCTACAGGAGTCACTGCTTGATGGTGCCGATCCGATATCAGACTCTGGCTGGCAAGAGCGCCGGATACTGGTTGCTGTTCATCGCTCTCGCTGCCGTGACCGCCATCGGTTATGCCGCCGCACATTACATGGAAGTCAACGGGCACTATGTTACCGGGATGACAAATCAGATCGTCTGGGGCACACCTCATGTGTTCGCGGTGTTCTTAATCGTCGCCGCATCGGGGATTCTGAACGTTGCGTCAATCTCCTCTGCGTTCGGCAAGCCGGAATATAAACCGCTGGCCCGTTTATCCGGGTTGCTGTCCATCGCTTTGCTGGTTGGCGGACTGATCGTGTTGGTGCTCGATCTGGGCCGGCCGGAACGGTTGGTTGTGGCGATGACCTATTACAATTTTAAATCCATATTTGCCTGGAACATCTTTTTGTATGTGGGTTTCTTGCTGGTGGTCGCCGTCTACCTGTGGATGATGTTCGAGCCGCGCATGAACAAATACAGCAAACCCGCCGGTATCGTCGCGTTTATCTGGCGCTTCGTGCTCACTACCGGTACCGGATCGATCTTTGGTTTTCTGGTTGCCCGACAGGCTTATGATGCGGCGATTATGGCGCCGATGTTCATCGTCATGTCCTTGTCTTTCGGTACGGCGATATTTCTCGTGGTACTGGTTGCTACCTTTCAATGGACCAGCCGCCCGCTCGGGGACGACATCCTGCGCCGCCTGAAAAACCTGCTGGCTATTTTTGTGGCCGCGGTGCTGTACCTTACCGTTGCGTTTCACTTGACCAATCTGTACGCCACCGAGCACCACGGCGTGGAGCGGTTCCTTTTGCTGGACGGCGGCGTATATACCGCGGTGTTCTGGCTGATTCAAGTGGTGCTCGGCGGTCTTGTTCCATTGCTCATTTTGTTTTCTCCGACGGTCAGCCGCTCGCGCGCCGCGATCGTACTGGCGGCTTCGCTGGTGATCGTCGGCGGACTGGCCCAGGTGTACGTGATCATCATCGGCGGTCAAGCCTATCCCTTGGTATTGTTTCCGGGGATGGAGGAAACGAGCACGTTCTTCGATGGGGTCGTGCACGCCTACGTGCCGAGTCTGCCGGAGCTATTGCTCGGCGTCGGCGGCATCGCTCTGTCTCTGCTCATTGCAGTCATTGCCATGCGTGTTCTGCCGTTTCTGCCGGAACAGCTCCCGGACAGCGCGCCGCACGGTGAAGACGCACCCACCGCCGCAGCCGCCAGCACAGCGCGTTAAGGCCGCGATCGCTCAACCACCGGGGAAGCCCCAGTGGGCAGCGCACATGTCCTACGATGGCACAACTCTACATTGCGGCGGCGCATAAGTCGTCCGGCAAAACCACCATTACCCTCGGTTTGTGCGCGGCGCTGATGTCCGCAGGCCGCCAGGTCCAGCCCTTCAAAAAGGGTCCCGACTACATCGATCCCATCTGGTTGTCGCTGGCCGCCGGCCGGACCTGCTACAACCTCGATTTTCACACCATGAGCAACGGCCAGATCAGCGCCTTGGTGAACGCCCGCACCGCCGGCGCGCAGCTGGCCGTCATCGAAGGCAACAAGGGTCTGTTTGACGGCACCGACCTGCACGGGCGGGACAGCAACGCCGCGCTGGCCGGGCTGCTTCAGGCGCCGGTGTTGCTGACGCTGGATACCCGCGGGATGACCCGGGGCATCGCCCCACTGGTGCTGGGCTACCAGGCGTTCGGCCCTAAAGTCAACCTGGCCGGGGTCATACTGAATCGAGTGGGCGGGTCCCGCCATGAGGCTAAATTGCGTGCCGCCTTGAGTGAATACACCGACGTGCCGGTGGTTGGTGCGATACCGAATGACGGGCGGCTGACCATCGAAGAGCGGCATCTGGGTCTGGTGCCGGGCAACGAGAGCCGTCACGCTGCCGACAAACTTGTGCGGATACGGCGCGCCGTCGCGGCCGGCGTCGACCTCGACCACGTCACGCGGATCGCCGACGGCGCTGTCTTGCCGCGGGCCGCCGCGCCGTCCACGGCGGCCCCCAAGACGTGCACGGTGCGCATCGGTATTCCCCGGGATGCGGCGTTCGGATTTTATTATCCCGACGATCTGGAGGCCCTGGAGAACGCCGGCGCCGCATTGGTGTTCTTTGACAGTCTGAACGATGAACGGTTACCCGATGTCGACGGTTTGTTCCTGGGCGGTGGATTTCCGGAGACCCAGATGGAGCGCCTGCAGTCGAATCGGTCGCTGCGCCGGGACGTGTTACGATTCGTCAAGGACGGCGGACCGGTGTACGCCGAATGCGGGGGGCTGATGTACCTGGGCCGGCGGTTGCGTTGGCGGCAGCGCGAGTGTGAAATGGTCGGCGCGCTGCCATTGGACGTGACCATGCACGAGCAACCGGTGGGTCGCGGCTACGTGAGACTCGCCGAAACCGGTGATTCTCCGTGGGGCTCAATAATTGCCGGGGGTCACGAGACTATTCGCGCCCACGAGTTCCACTATTCCCGCGTCGAGAATCTCGATGCGCCCCGCCGCTACGCCTACCGGGTGCGGCGGGGGAGCGGCATCGACGGTGAGTACGACGGCTTGATCTATCGAAACGTGATCGCCAGCTATGCCCACCTGCGCAGCATAGATCCGGTGCTCTGGACGCAGCGATTTGTCGAGTTTGTGGCGCAATGCGCGCACTGATGTCATCAAGCAGCGGAGCAGAAGATGAAGATTAAGGTCACAGAAGCGGCGGCGGGCCAGATTCGGGCCGCCGCGAAACAAAGCGGTACAGAAGGAATGGCGCTGCGCGTGGCCGCGAAACGGCAGCAGGACGGTTCCATTGAGTACGCCATGGGTTTCGACGACGAGCAGGACACCGACAGCCAGGTCGACGCCCTTGGCGTCAGTATCGTCGTGGCGCCGACGAGCATCGCTCTGGTGGATGGGATGACCGTGGATTTTGTGGAACTGCAATCCGGCCAGTCAGAATTCATTTTTTTGAATCCGAACGACCCCCACTACATCCCGCCGACCGAGTAATCGGCAGTCCACGTATCGCGTCGACTCGGCGCGACGGTATAATCCTCACGATCAGCATTGATTTATTGCGGTGCAACAAGGCGCCGCTCGTACGAAGGAGCCCATCGGTGCATGCGTGATCACTACCGGAAGCGGATAACCGGCGCGTCGGCGGTGTTGGCCACGGTATTCGCGGCGTCAGCGGGTTGTGGATACTGGATGTACCGGGATCCCGGTAACGCCGGCTGGCTCTGGCTGGTGCAGACCGGGCTGCTGGTCGTGGCCGGGGCTGCCGTCTGGCTTGCCGGCCGTCGAATCGACGACGACCTGTTGCGGCCCCTGGAATCCTGCCGGCAGTGGTTGAACGATCGGCGCGCGGCCGGCGTGGCAGCCACCCCTATGCACACACTCGGGCGTGGGACCTGGGGCCGGCTTGCCGCGGACCTGAATGATCTCGTCGATCAATTGGCCCGCTTGTCTCGGGAAAGCGACCTGCGTCTGAGGCAGCAGGCGCGCTCGCTCGAGCTGCTGTATGATTTCGCCGCCAGCATTAACGTCGCCCACGACCTCGACGATTTGTTGTCCCGGTCTATCCGCGTGCTCAAGGAGACCATGGGGGCCCACGCCGGCAGCGCCCGATTGGTCGGCAAAGACGGTCAGTTACGGCTGGTGGCGCACATCGGCACCGACCAGGACGTCGTTGAGTTGAAGCAACAATACACGCTCAGCGCACACACCATCGACACCGGCGAGCACGGTGGCCTCGAAGAAGTAGCGTTTTTCAAGCACCTGAACCTGATTTCGGTCCCATTACAATACCGAAACCGTACCCACGGCGTCATCGACCTG
Organism: uncultured Gammaproteobacteria bacterium; assembly: GCA_947258785.1. Classification (GTDB taxonomy): domain Bacteria; phylum Pseudomonadota; class Gammaproteobacteria; order Arenicellales; family JAANXG01; genus CAMYJT01. Next base: position 4,869 of record CAMYJT010000008.1, on the reverse strand, counting down.
TATATGGATAGCGAGAACTTCGTCGAAGCGGAGGACACCAAGAAATTGTTAACCAGCATCGGCCGCTACCTTGGCATTGCAGTGGAGCGGCATGGCCTCGATCCCGAGCGGGAGCGTTTGTCGCGGATGGAGGAGCGCACGCGGCTTGCCAACGAGTTACACGATTCATTGGCCCAGACCCTGGCGAGTCTGCGGTTCCAGGTACGGGTCCTGGATGAGACCCTGCATCAAAACGACGAGTCAGCCATCTGGCAGGAAATGGAACGGGTCGAGAGCAGCCTCGATGAGGCGCACAGCGAACTGAGGGAGTTGATCTTCCGGTTCCGCGCACCGGTCGAGTCGCAGGGTCTGGTACCGGCGGTGGAAAAAATGGTCAACCGGCTAAAACTCGAAACCGGTATGGCGATTTTCCTGCAGAACAATTGGGAAGGCGTCAAACTTTCCGAGGAACACGAACGCGAAGTAATCCGCATCGTTCAGGAAGCGTTGACCAATATTCGCAAGCACAGTCGCGCGAATACCGTGCGGGTCATGTTGCGGAGCGGTCCAGACGGCAACCATCGCGTCCTGGTTGAAGACGATGGAATCGGCGTCCGCAAACACCGCACGCCACCCGCGGCGCGGGGTGAGCAGCTCGGCCTGAAAATCATGCAGGAACGGGCGGCGCAGTTGGGAGGTACGCTCAAGGTTGAGAGTGAATACAATGAGGGTACAAGGGTCTTGTTGACCTTTCAGGTCCCCGAGAATGAACACTCGATGGCGCTGAACAGTGCGGCATTTTAATCCATGAAAGTACTGTTAATCGACGATCATGCGCTGTTCAGGGTCGGGCTGGAGGGGTTGCTCGAACGCCGAGGCATCGAGGTAGCTGCGAAAACCGGTGATGGTGACGAGGGACTCCGGCTTGCCACACAGGTCGACGTGGACATCATTCTGCTCGATTTGCGGATGCCGAAATTAAACGGTATGGAGGTGCTGCGCCGACTGCGCGAGCATGGCGTGGAAACTCCGGTCGTAATGCTGACCACCAGCAGCGATGAGCGTGATCTGGTGGAATCCCTGCGGTGCGGGGCGCAGGGCTATCTGTTGAAGGAAATGGAGCCGGACGATTTGGTGGTCGCCTTGCGCGGGGTCGTGAACGGAGAAACCGTCGTAGCGCCAGGTCTCACCGGTGTCCTGGCCAGGGTCATCCAACAAGGAGACATGGGTGCCATCGAACATTCGCCGTCACCGTTCGACGACTTAACGCCCCGGGAGCGGGAGATACTGTGCCACCTGTCGGAGGGGCAGAGTAACAAAGTCATCGCCCGCCATCTGGGTATTTCCGACGGCACCGTCAAATTGCACGTGAAATCCATCTTACGCAAACTCGAGGTGCATTCCCGGGTCGAGGCCGCGGTGATGGCGGTCGAGCAGGGGCTGAGTCAAAAACCCTGAGCCTCCGGCGCCGCTCGCTATCATCCGGGCTCATTGCTGCAACATTCGGGCTAGACTTCCTTGAGCCCGGGGAGTAAAACAATCCTCTCACGGTTACCCCGAGCTTAGGGATACGCCCATGGCAGACACACCGAAAATCGTCGATGCGATGCGGGAGGACATCGAGGCCGCTGTCTACCGCAAGCTCATCGAGCACCTGCGCAAATACCCCGAAGTACAGAACATCGACCTCATGAACCTCGCCTACTTTTGCCGCAATTGCCTGTCCAAGTGGTATCGTTCCGCGGCCGCCGAACGGGGGATCGTTATCGATTACGATCAGGCCCGCGAGATCGTCTATGGCATGCCGTATTCCAAGTACAAGCAGCGACACTCCAAAGAGGCGACGCCAGAACAGCTGGCGGCGTTCGAGCGGTCGCAACAAAAGGCCACCGACTGACGCGAGCGAGGTTTTCAGCTTGAGAACCGCGGACCCGTTGTCTCTCAACGACGATCAACTGCTTCGCTACAGCCGGCAGATATTTCTGTCGGATATCGACGTCGGCGGTCAGTCGCGGTTGCTGAACTCACGGGTCCTGGTCCTGGGACTCGGCGGGCTCGGGTCGCCGGTGTCGATTTATCTGGCCGCCAGTGGGGTGGGGCACCTGGTGTTGGTCGATCCGGACCGCGTTGAGCTGTCGAATCTGCAGCGGCAGATCGTACACACATCGAAGAGTGTCGGCGAGGAGAAGGTCGATTCCGCCCGTGCGGCGCTCAAAGCGTTGAATCCAGATGTCCGGATCACCGTTTGCAACCGCTTGTTGGACGAGTCCGACCTGGTCCGCGAAGCGCGCGGTGTCGATGTCGTAGTCGACGGCACCGACAATTTTCAAGCCAGATTTGCGATTAATCGGGCGTGCCGGGCGGCGGAGAAGCCGTTGGTGTCGGGCGCCGTCGTACGCCTGGAGGGACAGATATCGGTGTACCGCCACGACCAGCCGGACAGCCCCTGCTACAACTGCTTATACCGAGATATCGCCGAAACCGCCGGCGACCCCGCGCAGCGATCCAGCTGGGAAAATTGTGCCGAAACCGGCGTGCTGGCCCCGGTCGCCGGTATCATCGGCTGTGTGCAGGCGACCGAAGTGATCAAGCTGCTGGTGGGATTCGGGGAAACCCTGTGCGGTCGATTGCTGCTGTTGGATGCTCGCACGATGGAGTGGAACTGCGTCCGGATGAAGAAGGATCCGAATTGTAAGGTGTGCGGCGTCGGGACCGGGGGCAAGATATGATAGATTAGTTGTAGTTCGGGTTATTTGGGCGGCGGATCACCTGGCGGATTACAAAGGTGAATAAAGCGCGAAAGATGGATCGGCCGCCGCCCAACGAGCCAACATCACCGTAAAGGAGGAGAGCATGCTGCGAGCGTTACAGCTAGAGCCGGAGAAGTGTACCGGTTGTTTACAATGCGAAATGGCCTGTTCGTATGAGAACGAGGCCACTGGCAAGGTGATCAAGTGTGATCTGTGCGGTGGAGACCCGTGGTGCGCCAAGGCGTGCCCGACTGGGGCGATCACGTACGTGGACATGGATCACACGGGTTTGGAGCGGATGCGGGCGTGGGCGCAGCAGAGTCAGGCGGGGACGGCGAGTTTCAACGCGCCGGTGGCGAAGGACGTTCAGAGTTTTGGTCAGGCGCGATAGGCCGGAGGAGGACGAGATGGCGTGGGCAAACAGAGTGTTACGAGTGAATTTGACGACGGGTTCGATAACCGACGAGCCGTTGAACATGGAGTGGGCGCAGCAGTATTTGGGCCAGCGGGGTTTGGCGACGAAGTATTTGTGTGAGGAGATTGACCCGCGGTGCGAGGCGTTGGGTCCGGACAACAAGCTGATTCTGACCACGGGGCCGCTGACCGGGACGATGGCCTCGACCGGTGGGCGTTATTCGGTGGTGTGCAAGAGTCCGTTGACCGGTGCGGTGGCGTGCTCCAACTCGGGGGGGTACATCGGGGCGGAGCTGAAGATGGCGGGCTGGGACATGGTGATTGTTGAGGGGCAGTCGGCGACGCCGGTGTATTTATACGTGCACAATGATCAGGCCGAGCTGCTGGACGCCACCGAGATCTGGGGCAAATCGGTGTGGGAAGCGGACAAGCTGCTGCACCAGGCCCACCAGGACCCGCTGATCCGGATTTCCTGTGTGGGGCGTTCGGCGGAGCAGGGGTGTTTGTATGCGGCGGTGATCAACGATCTGCACCGGGCGGCGGGGCGTTCTGGGGTAGGCACGGTGATGGCATCGAAGCGGCTCAAGGCTTTGGTGTGCCGGGGCACCAAGGGGGTTGGCAACGTCAAGGATCCGATGCGGTTTATGCAGGCGACGGAGGAAGGCAAGCGCGTGTTGCGGGAGAACGCGGTGACCGGGCAGGGGCTGCCGCAGTACGGCACCCAGGTGTTGATGAACGTGATCAACGAGGCCGGGGCGATGCCGACGCGGAACATGCGGGAGACCCAGTTTGAGGGGGCGTCGAACATTTCCGGCGAGGCGATGCACGAGCCGCGCCCGTCGGACGGGCAGCCGAATCTGACCACCAATGCGGCGTGTTTTGCGTGCACCATTGCCTGCGGGCGGATTTCGACCGTTGACCAGGCGCACTACACCATTCAGAACAAGCCGGAATACTGGGGCAACTCCGGGGGGCTCGAATACGAGGCGGCGTGGGCGCTGGGATCGGACACTGGGGTGGACGATTTGGACGCGCTGACCTACGCCAATTTTGTGTGCAACGAGGACGGGTTTGACCCGATTTCGTTTGGTGCCACGGTGGCGGCGGCGATGGAGTTGTACGATCAGGGGGCGATCACCCAGGAACACACCGGCGGTCTCGATTTCAAATTTGGTTCGGCGGAGGCGCTGACCACCGCGGCCGAGCTGGTGGCCAAGGGCGAGGGGTTTGGCAAGGATCTGGGGTTGGGCTCGAAACGGCTGTGTGAGAAGTACGGGCGTCCCGAGCTGTCGATGACGGTCAAGGGTCAGGAGTTTCCGGCCTACGACCCGCGCGGGATTCAGGGTATGGGTCTGGCCTATGCCACCGCCAACCGGGGGGCGTGTCACTTGCGCGGTTACACGGTGGCCTCGGAGATTCTGGGGATTCCGGAGAAGACGGATCCGCTGTCCACCGAGGGCAAGCCGGAATTGGTCAAGGCGTTTCAGGACGCCACCGCGGCGTTTGATTCTGCCGGCATCTGTATCTTCACATCGTTTGCCTGGACGCTGGACGACGTGGCGCCGCAGCTCGACGCGGCCTGCGAGGGCGAGTGGACGACGGACAAGCTGCTGGAGGTGGGCGAGCGGGTGTGGAACCTGGAGCGGGAATTCAATCTGGCCGCCGGGCTGACCGCCGCCGACGACACCCTGCCCAAACGCCTGCTCGAGGAGGGCGCCAACGCCGG
>CAMYJT010000007.1 GCA_947258785.1 uncultured Gammaproteobacteria bacterium | reverse complement strand
GTGCCCGTTGAGACCTGATTCCGGTCCCCCAAGCATAAAGCCTGTAACCCGCAGACAAAACCTCCAACACCCGTAACGATAGGGCTGGAATCGCCGTTGGCGGCGTTGACAGTGGTCCAGTTCCGCTTCATCGAGCGGCGGGTGCACTATTAGGAGCGAAATGTGATCGAAAAACGCGGCCTGGCCTCGGCATTACCCCATGTCGTTTTGATCATCGGCATCGCGGTGATGTGCTTTCCCATTTACCTGACGCTGGTGGCGTCAACTGTGACCCAAGAGGAAATCGTCCACCCACCGCTGCCGCTGGTGCCCGGTCCGCACCTCATCGACAACTATTACGACGCCCTATTCTCGGGGATCAATGTGCCGGTCATCCGCATGCTGTTCAACAGCCTGGTGATGGCAACGGCAATCGCCGTCGGCAAGATCGCGATCTCGCTGTTATCCGCGTACGCGATTGTGTATTTCCGGTTCCGGTTCCGCATGCTGTGTTTCTGGACCATCTTTATCACCCTGATGCTGCCGGTGGAGGTGCGCATCGTTCCCACGTACGAGGTGGTGGCGCAGCTCGGCATGCTGAACAGCTACACCGGGTTGACTCTGCCGCTGATCGCTTCGGCCACGGCGACGTTCCTGTTCCGGCAGTTTTTCATGACGGTGCCCGATGAGTTGTTCGAAGCCGCGCGCATGGACGGGGCGGGACCCGTGCGTTTTTTCAAAGATGTGCTGCTGCCACTGTCGGTGACGAATATCGCGGCCTTGTTCGTGATTCTGTTCATCTACGGCTGGAACCAGTTCCTGTGGCCGCTGTTGGTGACCACGGACCCGCAGATGAACACCATTGTCATGGGCATCAAACAGATGCTACCAACGGCGGACGACTGGGGAAACTGGCCGGTCACCATGGCCACTGCGGTGCTGGCCATGCTGCCGCCGATTGCGGTGGTCGTGTTCATGCAACGGCTCTTCGTCAAAGGGCTTATCGAGACCGAGAAGTAGCACCGCACCATGGCCACCATAGCGATCCAGCAGTTGCGCAAAAGTTACGGGACCACGGAGGTCATCCACGGCATCGATGTCGAAATCGACACCGGAGAGTTCATCGTCATCGTGGGTCCGTCGGGCTGCGGCAAGTCGACGTTCCTGCGCATGGTCGCGGGACTCGAAGCGGTGACCGCAGGGACCATCCACATCGACGGGAAACAGGTCAACGACGTGGAGCCCAAGGACCGTGATATCGCCATGGTGTTTCAGACCTACGCGCTGTATCCGCACATGACGGTCTACAACAACATGGCCTACGGGCTCAAAATCGCCGGTCTGCCGTCGACGGAAATCGATGAACGGGTGCAGCGCGCCGCGAAGATGCTCGAACTGTCCGAGTTCCTGCCGCGCAAACCGCGCCAGCTGTCAGGCGGGCAGCGCCAGCGGGTGGCGATGGGACGCGCGATCGTGCGCGACCCCCGGGTATTTCTGTTCGATGAACCGCTGTCGAACCTGGACGCCAAGCTGCGCGTACAGATGCGGCTCGAGATCAAGCAGCTGCAACGGTCGCTGGGCACGACGTCGCTGTACGTCACCCACGACCAGGTCGAGGCGATGACCCTGGCGGACCGGCTGATCGTCATGAACGAAGGCCTTGCGGAGCAGATTGACACCCCGATGCAGGTGTACGAACACCCGGCCAGTGTGTTCGTCGCTGACTTCATCGGCTCACCGGCGATGAACTTCATGGCTGGACGCGTGACGCCGGACGGGCGTGAGCTGGCCTTCGAATCCGGCGCCGCGGTGCGCGCCGAGGGCTGGTCTCTCGCCCCCCACGCAGGGCGTAAGGTGACCATCGGTGTGCGTCCCGAAAACCTGCAGCCGGTGGCCGCGGACGCGGCGGACCTGACCCTGCAGGTCGTGGCCATAGAGACACTGGGGGCGGACACCCTGGCGCATGGATTCCCGGCAGGCTGGGGTGAAGCCGGAACGACGCCGGACACCATGAAAAACAACATTGCCGTACGCCTCCCCGGCAACGCCCGGATCAGGGAGGGTGACCAGTTGAGCCTGCGCGTCGTTGAGGGGACACTGCATCTGTTCGATGCGGCGAACAGGAAACGCCTGACGGACGATTGAGACAAAATTTGCGAAAAACGAGCGTCGCCGTCTCGGACGCTGACGCGATGCGCGCGGACACCCTCAGGTCCGGATCACGTCACCAGCAACGCGATGACCCAGTTCGAACATTTCTTCGGCGCGGAAGAATTCGTAGGTTGCGCACACGTCTCGCGGTATGTTGATGATAACATCCGGCGCGTAAGTCGCCAGTTTGACGCTGGATATGGCGTGTTGCATGGTCTCGAAAGAGCTGTTAACCAGATTTAACAGACTGACGTCGCTCCCCGAACGCGGCTTCAGGGTCTCCTGGAGGTTATCGAGAAAACGATTGATCATTTCCCGGTAGGAGTTCTCGGCACTCGCTGTTTGCCTGGGTTCAGCCTTGTGCTTCATCCCTGCATCACGGCGCTTTCGGGGGGAATTGAGATTCACCGCGATGGTCATGTCGGTCCGGTCCTTGAATGTCGGGGCGATCGGCACCGGATTGAGCAATCCACCGTCCAACAGCTTCATGCCCAGATAGTCGTGTGGCGTGAAGATGGTAGGAATAGAGATCGAGGCACGTATCGCGTCGAACAACGGTCCTTCCGACAGCCAGACTTCCCGCTGTCGAGCGAGGTCCGTGGCCACGGCGGTGAAAGACACCGGCAGGTCCTCGATGTACCGTTCCCCCACCATGTTTCTCAGCGTGTCCATGATGCGGTCGCCTTTGAACAAACCACCGGGGCTGAACGAAAAGTCCAGGAACCGGAGGACATCGGTCTTCTTCAGGGCCTTAACCCAACTCTTGTAAACCTCGAGCTCCCCGGCCGCGTAGATCCCGCCCACCAACGCCCCCATCGAGGCGCCTGAAATCGACGCGATCTCGAATCCGTGTTCGTCCAACCATTCAATTATGCCGATGTGCGCAAGTCCTCGGGCGCCGCCGCTGCCGAGCACGAGCGACACGGTCTTCGTATGTTCGCTGCTCACCATGATACCCCATGCCAATCACCGGTAAGGCCGTACAGTTGCCGAAACCAAGTCCTGCCAAGTTCACCTAAAGTTTGCATGGTATCAAGCGGGTGAACTGTCAGGAAGCGTGAGAAAACGGGTCGGAGTCTTTCACTCCGCCTCCAGGGTCGCTAAGCCACGGACCAGGCCCTAGCCGGTGAGGCAGGGTTCACCATGCGCGTGGTTGACTTCGATGGACACATGCTCGAGCTAGCTGAAGTCGCGCAACAGGTCCTTGTAATGCTCCGCGGGTTGTGGAAAGTGCGTCACCATGGCGATAATCGCCGCATAACGGTTCGAACCCACCTGCCAGACGTGCAGATCGGCAATCCGACTGTCCGAGTCCGATTCGATGGCCACCCTGATCGCGTCAATGGTTTCGTCGCCGGCGCCGCGGTCCAGCAGGACACCGCGGGTATCTTTAACCAGTCCGTAGGACCAGCGGGAGATCGGGGCGCTCGAAGACGAGCGTTAACAGCTTCGACTACCGCGGCCCCGAGCGGGATGGTCAACGGCCCGCCAAGGCCTCGAGTTCGCGGTGCAGCTCAGGACTCAGGACAATGCCCTCGGCCTGTGCCCTGGCCCTGCGTTCATCGCGGTGTGCCCCGGGCAGCCGGGCCCCCGGCTGCGCCGAGATGGCGGTTACCAGAGTATGCAATCGATCGTCAAAGCGCCCACCGGATACCGGCTGCGGCGAAAACGCGATCAGCAGTTGCCCGACGGCAGGGGGGTCGCCCACACCGGTGAAGAAGGACGACGCCTCGAGGCCCAGCCGGGCTCCGGTGAGCGCGGCCGCCAGGACCTCGATCACCAACGCCAGCGCCGCCCCCTTGGGGTCACCGAAAGGCAGGACACTGCCTTCCAGCGCCGCCTCGGGATCGGTGGTCGGTCGGCCCGCCGGGTCCACCGCCCAGCCCTCGGGGATGGCGCGGCCCTCACGGGCGGCGAGCATGATCTTGCCGCGCGCCACTTTACTCAGGCTCATGTCGACCACGATGGGCTCGGCGCCGGGACGTGGCGCGGCGAACGCGATCGGGTTGGTCCCGAACAGCGCGTCGCGTCCGCCCCAGGGAGCGATGGCCTTTGGGGTGTTGGCGACCATAAGGGCCACCAACCCGCAGCGGGCCAGACGCTCGACGTGGTATCCGAGCACGCCGCAGTGGTGCGAGTTCCACACCGCGGCCGCGGCCACCAGGGTCCGGGGCGTCGAATCACAGAGCATATCGACGGCCTTAGCGAGTGCCGGGTAGGCGAAACCTCGACGCGCGTCGATCCGCGCCAGCGCCGGCGTCAAAGACTCGACCTCCGGGGTCGCGAACCCGTCGACCTTTCCGGTCGCAGATTGTGCCGTGTAAGACGGCAGGCGCGACAAGCCATGCCCGGTCTGGCCGTCGGCCTCCGCGCCGACCAGCGCCCGGGCGACCTGCGCAGCGTTCGTCGGGCTGGTCCGGTGCTTGACCAGGACGTCCACGGCGAGCTGCTCGGCCTCCTCCAGGGTGAGGACCACGCCATTCATCCCGCGGTGCCCAGAACGCGCAACACATTGGCCGCAGTCACCGCGCTGACCCGGGCGTTCGACTCGTGGGTGACGCCGGCGATGTGGGGGGTCAGCACCAGATTGTCCAAGCCCGCGAATTTCGCCGCGCCTTCCTGGATGAGCGGTTCGTGCTCGAACACGTCCAAGGCGACCCCCGCCAGATGTCCTGCACCCACTGCTGCGGCGAGGGCGTCTTCATCCACGATGCCGCCCCGCGCCGCGTTGACGAGGATCGAACCGGGCCGCATCCGTCTGATCGCGCGTGCATCGATCAGGTGATGCGTCTCATCGGTCAGCGGAACGTGCAGACTTACGGCGTCGGCCCAGGCGAGCAGGGCCTCGAACGAGAATTTCCTCGCTGCATCCCAGGCCGAGTCGTCGGTGGGCACGTAAGGGTCGTACGCCCCCACCGACATGCCCAAGGCAAGCGCGCGTACCGCCGTCTTGCGCGCGATTGCGCCAAAACCAATCAGCCCCAGGCGCTTGCCGACGGTCTCGCGACCTATCAATTCGGTTCGCGGCCAGGCGCCGGCGATCACCGCTGATCGGGAGTGGTAGGCCCCGCGGAACAACATCATCACCGAGGCGACCACGTACTCGGCCACTGCGATGTCGTTGGCGCCGGTGGCGGGGCAGACCTCGATACCCCGCCGTGCGCAGGCCTCCAGGTCTATGTTGTCGAGCCCCACCCCCAGTCGACCAACCACCCGCAGCCGGCGGGCGGCGGTTAGCATTGGCCCGCGCACCTGGGTACGGTTGCGCACCACCAAGGCCGACGCACCAGCGACGGCCGCCGACAGTTCACCGGTCCGATCGACCAGGCTCGGGTCATACAGCACGTCGTGGCTCTTGGCGAGCGTCGCCACCGCCGCGGTGTCCATGAACTCAGAGATAACGATATCGGCCATGGCGCCCGTACGGCTCGATGTATCGCCAGCGGCTCCGCCTACGCGCTTCGAGGGAGTTTGGTCATCACATACTCACGATGCTTGAGGGCCTCGGCGCATGTGAGCCGCCCGTTACAGGTGCGCAGCATGACAACGATCAGGGCATCGCCCGCCTGGTCCATGTTCATCTCCCCCCTCAGGATACCGGAGACGCCGAGATCGATGGGTTCAGGCATCTGACGTACATACGAATACCGATCCGGCCGTTTTCCCGCCGGCATCCAAAAAATGTGCGTTCGGCCATTTCACTACCGCCTCATGGTCTTGATGTTGTGTACATGCGCGTGGCCCGACAAAACGCAGCGTGTCCATCCGGTCCGCAGCACCGGTTCTTCCGCCTCGACGCGTCACACGCCGCCTTCGGCCGTGCCCTGCCGGTTTTCCGGCCGATGGTCGGTGGCCGTACCATCACGGATGCCGCAGCCGGGACCGCCATTAAACTGCATGGTGCACCGAGGCAGTAAAAAAGGAGCTGATATGTTTTGAACTGTCAAATTGTTGCACACACTGTCTCATTTTTTCAGCCCACTGGGTTAGGACACGGCCAAGCAGAATGCGACGGTGGATCATGTTGATTTGCGTGGGTTGGTTGAGTATGACATGGAGCACGCCGATCTGTGCACTGTCCGATCCAGAAATGACCCTGCATAGACTCAGCGCCGCAACACATCAGCGTCCACCCTTCGCGGTACGACGGAGGAAATCGGTTGAAAACGCGGTCTGAGTTGTTTACTGCGACCCCGGTATATTTAAGATTCGATCATGATTGGAACGTTTCGCGCTCGCCGGTCCGGTTACGGATCCCGCGCCTTCAGCGCCCTGCGCAAGATCTTGCCGACATTGGTTTTCGGCAACTCGTCGAGGAACTCGACCTGCTTGGGGACCTTGTACGCGGCCAGTTGCTTGCGGCACAAGGCAACGAGTTCTGCGGCGCGGATGTCGGCCCCGGGCCGCTTAACCACATACACCTTCACCGCCTCACCGGTCTGCTCGTCGGGCACGCCGACACAGGCGCACTCCACCACCTCGCGCCGGGTCGCAATCACACCCTCTATCTCATTCGGATAAACGTTGAAACCGGACACCAGGATCATATCCTTCTTGCGATCGACAATCCGGAAGTAGCCGTGCTCGTCAACGGTGGCGATGTCTCCGGTGCGAAAAAATCCGTCCGCCGTCGTCGCCAGCCGGGTGGCGTCGGGCCGATTCCAATACCCCTGCATCACTTGGGGTCCCCGCGCACACAGCTCACCGGGTTCCCCCGGCGGAACTTCATCTCCGCGTTCGTCGCGCAGAGATATCTCCGTCGACGGCCAGGGCAGACCAATCGATCCGGTGTAGGCGGTTTCATCGATCCGGTTCATCGTCAGTACCGGCGAGGTCTCGGACAGACCGTAACCCTCAAGTATCGGGGACCCGGTGACCGCGAACCAGCGCTCGGCGACAGCCCGCTGCACCGCTGCGCCGCCGCCGATGGATATCCGCAAGGCAAACTCAAGTCCGGCGAACCCGTCGGTATTCAGGAGGTGATTGAAAAGGGTGTTGACTCCGGTGATCATCGTAAATCGCCAATACCGGAAGGCGGCCACCAGGCCGGGCAAGTCACGCGGATCGGCGATCAATACGCTCAAAGCCCCCATGCGCACCGCGGACAGACAGTTGGCCATCAGCGCGAAGATATGATAAAGCGGCAAAGCGGTCACGATGACTTCCTTGCCGATTACTTGCTTGCCGGCCAGCCAGCTCGCGTACTGTGCCAGGTTGGCAACCAGATTGCGATGGGTCAACGCCGCGCCCTTGGCGATACCCGTGGTGCCACCGGTGTACTGCAGGAACAGCAGGTCGTCGCCGCCCACCGCCACCGGCTGCAGGCTGAGCGACGCACCTCGATCGAGGGCTGTCTGGAAATCCACGCACCCGGGCAAGCGCGGATCCGGCGGTGATTGGGGCAGCATGGATTCATGCAGCAGATCGCCCGTCTGTACGACGATCACGTGCCGCACCGCCGTTCGCCCGATCACCTCAGCCAACACCGGCGTAGCACCGGCGGCAATGACAATGGTTTGGACCCCGGCATCGACGAGCTGGCTCTCCAGTTCCCGGGCCGTATACTGCGGATTGATGTTGACGGTGATTGCACCGGTGCGCATGATGCCAAACAGGGCCACCGGGTAGGCCAGTATATTCGGCGCCATGATGGCCACGCGATCGCGCTTGCCGACGTTCAGTCCCTGCTGCAGAAAGGCGGCGAAGCGCGCGGCCAGAGCGTCCAGCTCTTTGAACGACAGCCGGGTGGAGAAACTCGCAAACGCCGGGCGCTCGCCGTAGCGGCGGACACTGGCATCGACCACCTCCAGCACGGAGTTGTACTCGTTCGGATCGATATCCGCCGGCACCCCCGGCGGGTACTCGCTAAGCCATGGCTTCTCCATCCACCAACCTGAGTCTAGCGATGGGGTTCAGCAGCGGCGGACGAGAACCGGTCGTTCGGCGCCGTTTATGTCCCGGGCGGCGGCTCGTGCCGGCTCTCTTCGCCCAACTCGCTGAACTGAAATAAGCGCCAGGCCCTCTCGCCGTTGTAGTCCAACATCCGGAGATCATCGGTCTCCGACAGGTCCTGGCACACCAAATCGAAGTGCGCGCCGTAACGCTCCTTCGCCAGATCGATGGAGATCTCGAAAGCCAGAAATTTCCCGATCCCCTTCGCCGTTAGCTTGCCCAGCAGTTCTGGATTGTCGATAGAGTCGTGTGAGGTCAGAATCACAATCGGCCCACTGCCTGTAAACAGCATAAAGACTTTCATCACGGTCTCCTCCACCGGTAAGTTCTCATTCACGACGGTCACATCTTACCAGTTGGGAAAGCGATGGATAAAACCATCCCGTACATCGCCGATAAACTACGCTAATGCGCGGTCGCAGTGCGCCTGGAATCGGCTGGCTGCGCCGGCGGGATCGTTTACCGCTAGCCACCACTTCCTCCATCGAGCCGTTTGTCCTTGTATTCTGTGGGTAGACGAGGCATGATGCACCCGCAATCTACGTTATGGCCTGCCTTCAGCTACCCGCCCGTTCCCGGACGGACGTTTCAAGACATCCACGACAATCAGGTTGTTCGACCCGCGCCCGATTTGCGCGCGAATTCAATATGTTATGAGGAGGCCATAATGGCTACAGGTACCGTTAAGTGGTTCAACCCTTCCAAGGGCTTTGGATTTATTCAGCCGGAGAATGGCTCGCGCGACGTGTTCGTACACATCAGCGCTGTGGAGCGCTCCGGGCTCGCGACCCTCTCAGAAGGCCAGCGCGTAAGCTACGACATTGTCGAGGAGCGCGGCAAGCAGGCCGCCGCCAATCTGAAGACCACGTAAGCACCGGCGTTCGGCGCCCTCGCGGCGCTCTGAGGAAATGGGGTCTGAATCGAATTTAGACCCCATTTTTTCATTTTTTCCAAGGACACCCTTGTCTGCCACAATGCACCAAGGTGTCCGGGGCCGGTCTCGAACAGCCGGACGAGCTCATTACCAAAAGCAAAGGAGTCGGAGTGAATAACTCCAACCCCCTTATCTTTTAACTGCGCTGTGTGCGTGGAACTTCATCTTTTTGCATCCTCCAATAGTCCCTCTGGCAACTTGGGACAGGTCCACGGTTGCGGGCTAGACCGTGAACAATAGCCGATATCCGCCAGCCGCCATGGCCTGGTCGATGTGGGGTTTAGGCGGTGTGTTGTATCTCGTGGGTTTTTACCAACGGGTAGCGCCTGCGGTGATGACTGATGAACTCACCACCGATTTCGGCCTGAGCGCCACCACCCTGGGAAACCTGTCCGCGTTTTATTTCTACAGCTATGTCTTCATGCAGATTCCCACCGGGGTGCTGGCTGACCGTCTCGGTCCGCGTTGGCTGTTGACCCTTGGCGCGCTGTGCACCGGACTCGGGACCTGTCTGTTTTCCTCCGCCACCGCCGTGTCTTGGGCGGAGCTCGGACGGCTGTTGATCGGGGGCGGCGTCGCGGTGGCCTTCGTGTGCATGCTGAAGCTTGCGGACCATTGGCTGGCACCCAGACACTATGCACTCGCCTCCGGCGCCGCCCTGTTTCTCGGGATTGTCGGCGCGGTGTTCGCAGGCGTACCCTTGCGTCTGGCGATCGACGCCTTCGGCTGGCGCGACGTCATGCTGGTTTCGGCGGTCGTGCCCCTGGTGGTCGCTGCGCTGATCTGGTGGCTGGTCCGCGACGACCCGGCAGAGCGCGGCTATCGCAGTCACGGCCATGTCTCGCCCGTCGGCGCCCCGCATCGGTCGGTTTTCGCTGGGCTCCGGGAAGTGCTCCGCTACCGCAATACCTGGATCTTGACCCTCTTACCGGGTGGCATCGTCGGCGCAGTGCTGACTTTCGGCGGGCTGTGGGGGGTCCCGTTTCTGACCGCCCACTACGGCCTGACCAAGACCTCTGCAGCAGCGATGACGACCGCATTACTGATCGCGTGGGCAGCCGGCGGACCGATACTCGGAGTCTGGTCGGACCGCATCGGCCGTCGCAAACCCTTGTACGCCTGCAGCGTCGGCACGCTGGTGCTGTTGTGGGGCGCGTTGATATTCACACCCAATCTTTCCATCACGGCGCTGGCCGCTCTGCTGGTGATCATCGGCTTTCTCTCAGGCTGCATGATCATCGGTTTCGCCTTTATCAAAGAGTCGGTACCACGCGAGTTCTCCGGCACGGTGTCCGGGGTGTGCAATATGGGCGTAATGCTCGGGCCGATGATCCTGCAGCCGGGGGTGGGATTCATTCTGGACCGCTTCACCGCGACCGTCGGCGGAACAGCGCCCCTATTTCACGACCTGACCGCCTATCGCGCAGGGTTTTCCTTGATGCTGGTTTGGCTGGTGATCGGCTTCGCCCTTATCCTGCTGAGCCGCGAAACCCACTGCCAAAACCACACCTGCAACGACATGGCGTTGGAGAAGCCCGACGGCAATTCTTGACAGATAAACCGCCTTGACTGGTTCGGGAACACCGGGTTGGAGTAATGCACTCCGAGGCCGCATTTCTTCGGGACAAGACACCGGCTAACCCGTCGCGGGCCAATCCGAGAATGGAAACGGCTTATCGTCCGAGTTGAACGTGACATACCTGAGGATCTGAAACACGAAGGTACTTAGACTGGCGCCGAAGTCGAGCAGCTTCTGGTTCCGTTCGCCGGCGACGAGGACGAATCCAAATTGGATAAAGACCACCATCACCAGCACGACCTCGGCAACACCGTAGATCAGGGCAAACAGGATCACAAACAGCGCGCGAATCCAGGTCTCCCGGCGTGTCGGACCGTTCTTCGTTTCCTCAGTCACGGCGCCGTTCCCAACGGGTTGGCGGGTGTCCGGGATGTCGAGACGGTCACGCACCCCGTTCTGCGGCCGCCCGCACCACAAAATCCCACGCGGCGCAATCGATACTCCCCCTGTTCGACAAGCCGCAGGCACTCCTGAGTGCCGCGGGTTGCGACGTGATGTTGTTCGACGCAGTAGTTGAGCATGAGGAGCCCGCACCGCTTGCGTCGCTTCGCATTATCGCCGTGCCGACAGCCACTGAGGTTCCCCTTGATCTGGACCGCGATGTTTCCGCAGCGGCTGAGTTCGACCCCACAGGCGATGGCGAGCCGCCCGATGCGGGCATCGGACCCGCACATCTCATCGTCGAAATGTTCTAATCCAATCACTATCGGTCGGTCTCGGGCCGTATAAAACGACGGACACCATCCGGGCACCGCCGCCTGTGTCGCGTCATCGGCTAAGGAACGGCATTGTCGCACAGTTTGTGTTTAAATCGACGCGTGCGATCCGGGCGTTGAACCAATGTACCGCAAGCAGCTGATCGACCTGTTGACGCGGCAAGCTATGTCAGTGCGAGACATCGCCGAACTCATGGAGATCTCAGTCCGCGAAGTGTCCGAGGACATCGAGCATCTGAGGAGGAGTTTAAGGCATTCCGATTTGCGTCTCACGGTCGAACCGGCGCGCTGCCGGGGCTGCGGTTTTGTCTTTCGTCGGAAAACGATTCGACGGCCGGGCAAGTGCCCGGACTGTAAATCAACCTGGATTCGCGAGCCCGTCCTGGGTATAGCCCACCGCTAGCCCGTAAATTAGTTTTCAGTGCTCGCGGTGCCAGATGCGCTCCCCATTCCGGTAGACATCCCGTATGCGGTGCCAGGGCACCAGCAGCACGCCGCCGTCGCTGTCGTTAACAGATATGAACTCTGTTACCTCGGAGTCGAAGTCTACATCGGCAAAGGCAACGCGCACGATCTGATTTTCGGCGCTGTCGTAATACCCGATCTCAAACTTTCCCTGGGCAAATTCGTCATCCCAAAGGATACGGTTGAGCAGCTCGCCGATGGGTATCATCATTCCAATGGTGCCCGGGTCTAGTAAGTGATGATCAGCAACCGGGGAAGCGTAGCGCTGGCGGCGGCGAGCCACTATGACTCAGGTCAAGGAACCGGGCGTGGCATGGCTTAGGCCCCTAGCCGCCATAGGTATAAAGGATATAAGCGTTGACCAGATAAACCGTAACCAGGAAGATGCTCGCCCAACCAACGGTCTTCAGGACACGCTTTTGGGATCGGTACAGCAGCGCCACAATGGCCACACCGGTCATCATGATCGCCGATAGGGCGGATACGGCATGGCTGGGCGAGACCTGGGCCAGCAAGGGGCCTGCCGTGTACAAAGCATCGTCGACGGTGAGGATGAGTATATTAAACAGGTTGCTGCCCAATAGATTCGCAATGGCCATGTCCAAGGCGCCCAGACGCAGCGCCGCAATCGTCACGACCAGTTCCGGCACCGAGGTCACGAAGGCGACCAGCAGAGTCCCCACGAAACTCTCGTACCAACCCATCAGTTCGGCCAGGTCCCTGCCTACGAACGGCAGCCAGGTGCCCGCGGTCACGACAACCAGGGCGGCCAGCGTGTAGCGCCATGCCAGCTGGCCCAGTGTGACACCGGGGTAGCGGTCCGACTCCGCGTCCAGAAATGCCTGCACTTGATTTTGTTCGTAACGGAAGACGGTGCTCATCGCTACCGCATACAGGCCCACGATCACCACGCTTGAGACACCGACATGGCCTATCGCTGGTATGAAGCCCGATGACGACAGTAGTATGGTAAAACCGGTCAAGCCGATCAGCATTACCCCGAAACCCGCGGACAGTATGTGTCCCTGGCTGGCGGTGCTGTACAACGACGCACCCCGGTACAGAAAGTCTAGAACCACAATTATCAAAAGATTGAAGACACAGCTGCCCAGCACGTCGCCGACCGCGATCTCGGGGACACCGGCGATCGTGACCGAACTCACGCCGGTCACCAATTCAGGCAAGGACGTCACCGATGCCAGCAGGATCAGTCCGATCCACGTCCCGCCCAGCCCGGTCTTGTCGGCGATCGCATCGCCGTAGTGCGCCAGCTTGATACCGGCGTAAGCGATCAGGGCCAGACATACCAGGAACTGAATCCAAATCACGACCAGATCACCATTCGCGTTGCGCTGGAAAGGACCACATCGGTGCCGGTCAACAAGTTGTTTTGCGTTCGATCGATCATCAGTATTCCGTCAGATTAGAATCAGTGTGGCGAGGCCGAGAAAGGAGAAGAATCCCACCACGTCGGTCGCTGCGGTGAGCAAAACACCACCGGCGAGCGCGGGATCAATGCCGATCCGCTGCAGACCGAGGGGGACCAGGGTGCCGGCCACCGCACCGTTGATGAGGTTGATGACCAATGCCATCGCAAAAACGATGCCCAACTGTACACTGCCGAACCAGAGCATCGCCGCTGTCGCCACCACCAAAGCCCAAAGCAAGCCGTTGGCCAGCCCAACGCCCAACTCGTTGATCAACAAACGCCACGCGTTGGCGCGGCCGATTTGCTCGAGGGCGATGCCGCGGATCACCAGGATGAGGGTCTGATTGCCAGCGACACCGCCCATGCTCGCGACAACCGGCATGAGCACCGCCAGCGCCACCAGTTTCTCGATCGACTGGTCGAACAGCCCGATCACCCAGGCTGCTAAGAAAGCGTTAATCAAATTGACGCCCAGCCACACCGCGCGCTGTCTCACTGAGTTCATCACCGGCGCAAAGATGTCCGTCTCCTCATGCAGGCCTGCCTGGCTCATCAGGGTGTGGTCCGCCTCCTCACGGATCACATCGACCACGTCGTCGATGGTGATTCGACCCAGCAAGCGACCGTCGGAGTCGACCACCGCTGCCGAGATCAGGTCGCGATCCTCAAACAAGCGTGCCACCTTTGTCGCCGGCGTGTCCGCCGGGAACGGGGCGGCATCGACGTCCATAACATCTGCAACCCGCAGGTCGGGACTGCGAGAAATCAAGTCACCGAGCCGCAACATGCCCTGATAGCGGTTCGACCGGTCCACCACCACCATGCTGTCGAAGTGCTCGGGGAGGTTGTGGTCCCGCTTCCACAGTGCCCGCACGTATCGCAGCACCACATCGAGGGTCACATCGGTACGCACCGCTGCGGCGTCCGCATCCATCAAGCCACCGGCTGTGTCATCGGCGTAGTTGCGGACGGCTTGATAGCGTTTCCTCCGCTGCATGTCCATGGCCTGAACCAGGGCGTCGAGCACCCGAGTCGGCACGTATTCGTCAAGGTCCGCCAGTTCATCCATGTCGAGATGCTCCAGGGCCGCGACCAGGTCTTCCGGAGTGGTCTCTGCGATCAACTGGTCGCGGACCTCGTCGTGGGTCTCGGTCAGGACCTCTCCACGCTGGTCCGCCGGTGTGCTGTCCCAGACGACTGCCCGCAGCTCCGCAGGCAGGGCCTCGATCAGGTCGGCGATCTCGGACGGGTGGAGCCCACCCACCATGTCCCGGATCCTGCCGGTATCGCCGATGCGCACCGTCTGTTCGAACTCGAGCAGCCGCTGCTCCACGCTTTGGGTGTCCATTTCTTGATTGGGCATCATATTGTTGTCGTGATCGAGTGCGTTGTAGACAGCGGATTTAACGGATTCATGAGACGCGCGTCAAAAAAATCGATTCACACCGACCGCGCCCGAATCATTCGTCAATCTCGCTGCATGTACAATCTCCGCCGGCTGGTGTCGTCGATGGCACCCAGTGGTGCGAGCGGCCTCCCAGCCTGGCCCGTCCCCTGGCCCCCGCAAGAGATCCGGGGCAACAGCTTCGGTAGACGACCGGATCCCCCGCCTGTGTGACACTCCGATGTCGGGTCGGCGACATCGATCTATACTGTAGGTAGCGGTGTGCAATTCTTTGGCAAATAAGCGATTGTGGTCATCTCATGAAACCAGCCAGCCGGTGTCTCAACGATTCGGAGTTAGTCAACTTGGTAGCGTACACTCAACACCACAGCGAATACGAGGTGTTCAGACGGGCCTATCTGGATTGGTACGAGCAGCCAGCGCCGGATCGACGGTTGGTGTACCACTTCGTACGCTATCTGTTCTATCAGGAAACACCGGTGTGGGTACGGCACTACGTTCGACAGGTCCAACCGCGATGTTTGTCATACACCGGCACCGCGACCGACGCGACGACGTTCGTATATACCGTCGTATCGATCTATGAGTGGTGCGCGGTGACGTTTCAACAGTTTTTCGGTCAGGTCTGTTCAGATACCGCTCTGACCGCGTGACGTGCAGCTGTCCCACCACCACCGATGAAGCCCGCTGGACTCCAAGCGGTTTCACCGCCAGTTATTATCTCGGACGGCTAACCTGCATATTGCACCAAGGCGGCGAAATAATGGTGTATCAACTCGATTGTGTTCAATGATTCGGTCTTAGGTGATTCGTACAGTTTGTGCTTCTGCAATCGCCTATCCCGGCCCTGGCTCGATCTCGAACGCCTGCACTTGCGCTTCACTCAACCCATAGCTCGCTATGAGTTTCGTTTCAGCACGGCGTCCAGCGGCTCGACGCCTTCGTCGTCATTCGGGATCCTTGTCGGAAAATGCAGGCTGGAGAGGCGGCGCGTGCGGGGGAATGCGGGCGAGGGCTTCGCCGCCAGGTCGGGCCCTGCTTGCGTTGAACCGACCGATCTCCGTCCTTGGGTCGGGACGCTTTCACTCGATTACCGACACCATTACAATCGATCAAATTCAATCGCACCGGTACCAGTCTTCCGCGAGGCAGGGCATGATTGAGGTCACCGAACACCACGGCATCGCCACAGTGCGCATGCGACACGGCAAGGCCAACGTCCTAGACGTGGAGCTGTGCCAAGCGCTGACCGATACGCTACAAAGCCCCGTTGCCGACTCCGCAGACGCGCTCGTCCTGACCGGTACAAGGAACATTTTCTCCGCCGGTGTCGATCTGGTGCGGCTGCTGCGGGAAAACGATGATTACCGACTCGCCCTCGTCGAGTCGCTGTCGCGGGCATTTCGCTCGGTGTTTTTCTGTCCCAAGCCTGTGGTTGCAGCGGTCAACGGTCACGCCATCGCTGGTGGATGCATACTGGCATGCGCCGCGGATTTTCGTGTCATGCGGAACGCGGGCGCACGGATCGGTGTCCCCGAACTGCTGGTCGGCGTACCGTTGCCGGCCGCTGCGGTCGAGATCATGCGTTTTGTCACCCCTTGCCAGCGCCTGGGGCCAATGGTATTCGAGGGCTCCACACATTCCCCTGCACAGGCCCTCGAGCAGGGTCTGGTGAACGAACTTGCCGAGGATGATGCCGTTATGGATCGCGCCGTCAAGCAGGCAACCCAACTCGCCGCCATTCCCGCGTCATCTTTTGAACTGACCAAGTCGCTCTTACGTCAACCGTCGCTGCATGCGCTCCAGCGGGAGTCGACCCGACAGATCGATGAGCAGGTCGGCCGCGCGTGGAACTCCAGCGCAGTCATCGACGCCGTCCGTCGCTATGTCGATAAGACATTGAAGAAATAGCACTGCGGGATCCCGCGCCGGCCGGACTCACACACCAATCTCCCCGCGCCCTCCGGTGGCGAACCGCTTGCCCGTGGCGCGCGACCGCGGCAATTCAAACTACGCTGATCTTCAACTCCCCGATTCCGTCGACACCGCCGTGCAGGACGTCACCGCGCCGGACAGCCGCCACACCCGCCGGGGTTCCGGAAAAGATCAAGTCGCCGGGGGCCAGCGTGAACAACGCCGACAGATACGAGATCATCTCCGGCACCGACCAGATCATCTGCCTCAGATCGCCCCGCTGCCGCAATTCCCCGTTCACCTTCAACCACACCGCCCCCGACCGGGGATGGCCGCATTCGGTGGCCGGGACAATGTCCGAACAGGGAGCGGCAAACTCGAACGCCTTACCGATCTCCCAGGGACGCCCCATCTGCTTCATCTGCGCCTGGAGATCCCGCCGGGTCATGTCCAGGCCCACCGCATATCCAAACACACAGTCCAGGGCCTGATCCACCGCCAGATCCCGGCCACCTCCGCCCAGCGCGACAACCATCTCCAATTCGTGATGGACATCCTGACTGTGGCCGGGATAGGGAAACCGCCCACCGCTTGGCACAATCGAGTCCGGGTTTTTCTGAAAAAAGAAAGGGGGTTCACGCTCCGGGACATGGCCCATCTCCCGTGCGTGCGCCGCGTAATTGCGTCCCACGCAGTAGATGCGATGGATGGGAAATAAGCCCGTGGTGCCGCGTACCCCCAAGGTGGGCAAGGGCGGGGCGGGAATGACGTAATTCAAGCTAAAGAACCCCTTTAACAATTGACGCCCCAGCGTGACAGCATGACTTTACCGAGTTTTTAAAACCCTGGGAACTCACGGCCTCCGGGTCGCCAAGCTTGGCCGACG
Organism: uncultured Gammaproteobacteria bacterium; assembly: GCA_947258785.1. Lineage (GTDB taxonomy): Bacteria > Pseudomonadota > Gammaproteobacteria > Arenicellales > JAANXG01 > CAMYJT01. Next base: position 80,038 of record CAMYJT010000007.1, on the reverse strand, counting down.
CCGACCGGCCCGAACAGGTCGGCAGCAGCGGGCCCCGGCCACCGCCCATCAACACCGTCTTGCAACACCTCCATTTCGATTGCATCATGCACGTCACGCGGCTTGCCAGGGTTCCGCGCTCTAAACACGAATCTTTTACGTCACTCAACAACACAATGGTGATCCCCAACGCCCGAGTCGAGATTAGAGATTTCGCAGTCAGGCACCCAAGAGTCTACCGAATTCTGTTCAAGCTCTTCTGCCGCCTCGGCACCAATCCCCGGCCGCCGCAACTGTTCAATTTCGTCGGCGGAGAACAATACCACGAGCTGGGTCTGGGCCACTTTAGAAATCTGTGTGGAATCGCCGGCGCCGTGGCCGACGATCGCGTGCTCGACGTCGGTTGCGGAATCGGTCGCGTCGCGGTTCACTTTATGGACTATCTCAACAGCGCCGGTCGTTACGACGGATTCGATATCGTAGCTCTGGGTGTCGATTGGTGTAACCGCCGCATTGCGCGCCGCCGTCACAACTTCAGGTTCCGTTACGTCGATCTATACAATGCGGAATACAACCCCAGCGGCCAGCTGGATGCCGCGACCTTCAAGTTTCCCTATGAGGACGCCTGCTTTTCGCTGGTGTTCGCCACCTCGGTGTTGACCCATCTGCTGCCCGGCGCAGCCTTGAATTACCTGAAGGAAATCTCCAGGGTCCTCGAGCCTGGCGGTCGCAGCCTGGTGACTTTCTTTGTGATCAACTCCGAATCCCGACGCCACATGCCAGCGAGCGCTTTTGATTTCCAACCCACCAACGGGCAATTCTGGACCATGGTCCCCGACAACCCAGAGGCCGCCATCGCCTTCGACGAGAATCTCATCCGGGACATGTATCGGCAAGCGAATCTGGAGCTGCAGTCCCCGATTCATTACGGCAGTTGGAGCGGACGCAACGGCGCTGTTGGCGGCCAGGACATTGTGCTCGCCGCCAAACGCTGACGCCGGCAGCCATGATGCCGCGGTGACTCAGACCATGGAACTTGCTGTCGTCGTGCTGAATTGGAACGCCGCACCCGCCACCCTGAGCTGTGTCACGGCGATCCGCGAGTGGCGCGATCTCAAGGCGACGGTATATCTGGTGGACAATGCCTCCCGACCCGATGACCGGGCACAGCTCGACAGGATCGCCAGTGCCTCCGTGCACCTCATAGACAGCCCCGTCAATGCGGGATTCGCCGGCGGTAACAATCTCGGTCTGCGCGCCGCCTTGAAAGACGGCGCACAGGCCATTTTGATGCTTAACAACGACGCCGTCATCGAGGAAGCGGATGCGGCACGACTGCTCAACACGCTTGCCTCCCGGCCCGACATTGCCGCGGTCGGCCCGCTGATTTATGACCCCGGGTCTGGTGAGTTGTTGAACGCCGGCGGCCGCGAGATCGCTTGGCACTACGTCACCCACCTCAGGCAAGTTGTCGACACCGATAATCCGTATGCGGTCGACTACGTCTCCGGCACCGTCTGCGTATTGCGAGCGCGAGCCCTGGAGGCTGTCGGCTTGTTCGACGAACGCTATTTCTTCAGCGGTGAAGCGGCCGACCTGTGCCGGCGCTTGCGCCGCCACGGCCGGTGCGCTTGGCGAGTACTGGTTCAGCCCAAGGCCCGTGCTGGTCACCGGCCGGCGGCAGCTGGTCTGCTCCGAGAAACCGTCTACGCCTATTACACCGTGCGCAACCGCTATTTATACGTTCACTGGCATCTGCCGTGGCTCATCCCGGTACTCTACCCGTACTGGCTGACCAGGCACCTCGTCCACGCGATGCAGGCGGGTGTCGCACAGCGCGTCGACACCGCCAGTTTCGTGCTGCGCGGCATCCGGGACGGTCTTGCCGGCCGTACCGGCCCAATCGCCGATACGGCGTCCGCGTCCAGATGATCCAAGACTCGCGTACACTCACGGTGGTAATTCCAAATTGGAACGGTCTCGGCATGCTGCGGCGCTGTTTGGGCGCCCTGGCCGTTCAGACCCTCGACGACTTCGAGGTGACCGTGGTGGACAACGGATCTACGGATGGATCGGCGGAGTACCTGACCGAGCATCATCCCGAAGTTCGGCTGGTCCGGTTTCCCGAGAATCGGGGGTTTGCCGCGGCCTGCAATGCCGGAATCGGTCGGTCCGGGGCCCTTTACGTGGCGTTATTGAACAACGACACCCAGGCCGAACCCGGGTGGGCGGCGGCGCTCGTCAACACCATCGGGGAGGCGCCTCCCGAGGTCGCTTGCCTGGCGTCCAAAATGGTGCAAATGCATCACCCGGAATTGATCGATGACGCGGGCGATTTCATGACTCGGCGGGGTTGCGCGTTCAAGCGCGGTCACGGCCGGCCCATCGCTGAGTTCACCGAGTGCGAAGAAGTGCCGTTCCCGTGCGCCGGTGCGGCCTTGTATCGCCGCTCTGTGTTTGAGAAAGTGGGAAGTTTCGATGAGCTGTTTTTCACATATCTGGAAGACGTCGATTTGGGCGTCCGACTGCGCATGGCCGGATATCGGTGCTGGTTCGTACCGACCGCCGTGGTACACCACACCGGTCACGGCAGCGGTATGCCGACGCCCCAGTATGTATTCCTGACCGCCCGTAACCGCCTGTTCCTCCTGTACAAGAATCTGCCCTGGCACCGGCTGTTGCGCTTTGGGCCGGCCCTCGCCTATGGTTGGCTGTTCTATTTCCTGGCACACAGTGGGTCACCCATGTATCTGCGGGGTACACTGGCTTTCTTCAAACACCTGTCGGCCATGCATCGGCGCCGCAAGACCGTTGTCGCTCTGCGCCGTGCGACAGATCGTGATGTCGACGCCCTGTTCGCCCCGGACTGGCCGGAGATCACCCTGGGCGCGCTGATCCGACTACGCCTCAAACACGCCGGCAGACGGACACCGTGAGCGCAGGCCCCCTGTTCGACTGTAACCGGTTCGTGCGTCAGGTGTCGGGTGTCTGGACAACGGTGTCGGCGGCGACGAGCGACGGGGTCACGTGCACTTACAGCGATGGGGACGCCTCCGAAAACGCCGTTCGCGAGGCCGTGGAACGTCTGCGGGATCCTTCGACCGACTCGCGGGAACTGGACCGCGACTGGGACAACTGGGGGCTGGAATATCACCTCTCCCCGAAGCGCGCCAACATCATACGTGCCCTGAATTTGAGCGGGGTCCACCGGGTGCTCGAAGTGGGCTGCGGATGTGGGGCCATCACCCGGTATCTGGGCGAACAGGGCCTCCAAGTCGACGCCATTGAGGGCAGCCCACGGCGCGCCGAGATCGCTCGTGCCCGTTGCCGTGATTTGTCCAATGTCAATGTCATGAACGCTAACTATTACAGCCTCGAGCTACCGACATCGGCGTACGATCTGGTGCTGTATATCGGCGTGATGGAGTACGCGTCGACCTACTCGCCGCAGCCGCGCACACCCCGGGAAGACGTCATTGCCATGCTCCGGACCGCGCGCGACTGCCTCGCTTCCACCGGCGTCGTCGTGGTGGCCATTGAAAACCGGCTGGGGTTCAAATACCTGTTTGGCGCCACCGAAGACCACTATCATCTGCCTTATGTCGGGGTCTACGGCTATCCAAACACCGACATCGAGCGCCACCGCCGCAAGCGCGATATCCGCACCTATGACCTGAGGGAGTGGCGCACAATCATTGACGATGCTGGGGATTTACACGCCGAGTTTTATTTTCCATTTCCCGACTACAAGCTGCCCGAGCTGCTGTTGGGTGAGGCCTATGTAACGAACAACCCCTATTGTTATGCCCATCTGGCACGGGTGGCGTCGCGGGACTATGTGCGGCCGTGGACTCCGCCGCTGAACGAGTACCTATATTGGAACGCTGCCGCGCAGACCGGTACGCTGAGCACCACTTCCAACTCCTTCGGCATGGTGATTGGGCGAGACGCGCGCGCGGTTGGCGGCGTGCTTCAGTTCGACTTTGTCCATTACCACAACCCGAACCGCAGGCATGCATTCCGCACCCTGACTGAGAAACAGCGCGGCGGGGACACGGTCTGCAAGCGGCTTGTCCACGCTCTGCCGGACCAGGACTCTGGACTGGTCCGGCACGCCCTGGAGGCCGTGCGCTATGTGCCGGGACATCTGCTGGAGGACGTCTGGCAAAGGGCTCTGGCATCCAACGGCGGGACGCCGGTGCTGAAGAGCCTGACCCTGAAATATCTCGACTATCTGCGTGGTCTGGCCAAGGATCCAGCCTCAGCGCCGGTCCTGATCGATGCCGTGCCCCGCAACGTGGTGGTAGACCGAGACGGGCACTGTCAGTTGATCGATCGGGAGTGGCACATCCGCAGCGGTGTACCCCCCGAGTACGTGCTGTTCCGCGCGCTCATGTACTTCGCCTATGTACAGCGTAGCGCCGTACACGAACTCGCCGTTGCCCATGGCCTGCGGAAAGTGGCCGATTTCGTCGCTCTGGGCTTCTCACTCGCCGGCCTCGACCTTGCTGCGCCGCTGAACGACTACGTCGAATTGGAGGATCGCTTTCAACAGACGATTCTGCTCGAGCTGGCGCGCCGACCCGTCGCGGAACTCCTTGACACAGCACTGCTCGGGCAGGCGTTGCGGGCGCCTCCGTCCAGCGTTGTACAGGTGTACTGGGCGGACCAAGACGATGCATACTCCGAGGAACGATCCGTCCAGGTGACGTGGGCGCTGTCCGCCACACCGCAACGGCTGCGCATCCCCCTCCCGGCATCCGTCACCGACGCGGCCTGGCTGCGCATCGATCCCGCCGATCACCGATTGGCGCCGGTCGACGCACTGATCAACATTCGTCGACTCGCGGTCCTTGCCAGCGAAGACGACGGGGAGACCACTCTGGCCAGCTGGACCGGTGATCAGATCGCCACCGGGTGTCGGGTTCATGGGCTCATCCCCATCGAGGCCGGTGGGCAGTTGATATTCACGATCAGCTCGGCAGATCCCCAAATTCACATACCGCTACCGGCGCCGGAGACCCGCGGTGATGCGGCGCTGAGCGTCGAGTTCGAGGCAAGTTGGCCGGTGACCGAACAGTGTCTGCAGATACGCCGCGTCTTCGAACGCGTGGACAGCATACTGGCCGAGCAGATCCGCCAACGGCAAGCCGAACTGGCCGCCCTGGACCAGCGGCTCGCCGGGCACCGGGGCGAATCCATCACAACGCGGCACCGGGGCGCCCTGCTCAGACTGTTGAAGGGTAAAACGAAACGCACTTGATGCGTGGTGCTGGGCCGAGACGGTCCCGGCCGGGACGCGGCCGTTACTTTTTCCGGCGCGATGACATTGAGTAGTAAGAAGCGGACTTGCGCCTGCCGTTCAATTCCTTCGCAAAGTCAATCGCATATTTGGTGACCTGCTTGACGGTGCCGGTGCGACGTCCGCTGATGGTGGACAAGCCGTTCTCCAGAATATAGTGACACCAGCGGTCGCCGGAGCCGTCGGTTGGGACCTCGATCTTCTCGACCGAGGAGACCCGGTACGGCGGCAACATCTCCGCCTGCGCCTTATTTTTAACAGACATCGTTGCTATACCGCCCTGATGCCCGCGCCGCAGCACCATGCCATGCGGTAGTGCGGGAAACCGTGGTGGAACTTTGTTTCATGATCAGATTTGTACAGTATCGAATATCCCATGGTGCTCACTCGTATCCATGTTTTGGAATCAATGGTGCTGGGGTGTACAGCCGGCGACAGGAATACTCGTGGCAACGTAAACACATCTCGAAAGGAACCAAAAAATCGACTGTCACGGCGGGCGTTCCGGGCGCCCATTGGCAAGACTCACGGCTTTTAGTAAACAGAACTTTACTACCCACAACGACCCGTTGGCTGCTTCTGGCATCTATTCTACCATGTCTGCCGGTGACAGTTCGAATCGGGTTCGGATTTCTCGTGATCAGCGGCGTCAACGGCGCCGGCGCTGCAGACAAAAGCCTCCATATGAAAGTGCGCTTGTTCCTCATCGTACTGATACAAACGGCCGACCGGACAGGCCCGCCGGGCGTAGCACCCAAGCTGCAGGCAGTCCGCCCCGCGCTGGTGACGGAGATGCCCCAGGCACACCGCCAAATCCAATTTCCCCGGGTCGAGTGCATGTACCGGGCAGGACGATAGACAAGGCTTGTCCTCACACGTCGCGCACGGGCCGGGGCCCGGCGGGACCGGCGGCAGGATCATCCGGGCCCCGAAGACGAACGCCCCCCGATAAGCGTGCCACAGCCCGTATTCGTCATGGATCAGCAAACCGATCGGCGAGGTGGTCGCGGCCCGGGCCTTAAGCGCCCAGCGCTGAAACGGATAATGGGGCGGGCCGCCGAACGGAAACACCACCTCGGCGTTGAGTTCGGATGCGATTGCCGACAGCACCTCGCGGGTCCAACCGTTCAAGGGATGGGGCCGTTGTGCAGCGGACCGGGCGTATTGAAAGGCCGCCCACATCGACGGACCGGCATTGCCGACCAGCACCACCGTTCCCGCGCCGCCGTCGGAGTTGGACGGCACGCCGTCGGCCACCACGGGGTGAAAGGCGCCAAACGACAGCATCCCCACGGGCTGGAGCTTTGTGTCAATGGCGGTCACGCTCAACATCTGTCTAACTCACACGACGGCGGCGTGGATCATCGGCCGGCCTGCACCAGTAATGCGAGTGCGGGAGGCACCGGCCAGCCGCGTCGAGTCGCCAAGCCTTCACGATCTACCTGCAGGTGTGGTGTTCGACGCGCGGAATTCGCCGGATTCCGCCGCCTGGAGCGTTACCGTGAACTCGGCACCGCCGGCCGGGTGATTGGTCACCTTAATGGTGCCACCGAAACTGTTCACGATGTCCTGAGAGATCGACAGTCCCAACCCAAGTCCAATACCGGCTTCCTTGTCGGTGAAAAAGGGTTCGAACAGTCTGCTCAAGTCCTCCGCCGGCACCCCCGGACCGGTATCCCGGACCTGAACCCTAATCGAGCCGCCGTCGGGCTCGATCGACACGTAAAGCTTGGCGTCTTTACAATCCCTCATCGCTTCCATGGCGTTTTTGAACAGGTTCACGAAAACCTGCTCCAGCCTCAACGCGTCGGCGAGGACCAGAACATCGTAGTCTGGAAATGATTTAAGAATCTTTACCGCTTGTTTGTGCGTGTGGGTAATTAACACCAGTGCATCTTCGATGGTCTGCTTTAACGGTAACTCGGAGATGCTGGTCGTCGATTTTCTCGAAAAAGTCTTCAATTGACCGGTAAACCGCGCCATGCGATCGGTCAACGACAAGATGTCGGATAAATTCCCATTGAGTTCATCATACTGTCGGTGCTCCAGCAGCTGCTGTGCGATGCCGAGATAGGTCTGGATGGCGGTGAGGGGTTGATTCAATTCGTGGGTGATGCCGGCCGACATTTGTCCCAGGGCCGCCAGTTTCGCCGACTGCAGTAGCTCCTCCTGAGTATTACGCAAATCCTCTGCGGTGCGCTGTTGTTCCCTGACCTTGTGATCCAACTGGCGGTTGGCCTCGGTCAGTTCCTCGGTTCTTTGCCTGACTTGGACTTCGAGGTCACGGTGGGCGTGCAACAGGGTCTCCTCAATCTGCGTTTGGTGTTGCAGACGCTGAATCAGGTTGCGCCGCCGCTGCAAGAGATACATCAGGATGAGAAAGATGGTAATCACTGAAACCGCGGCATAACCCGAGAAATACGCGATCTGCACGTCTACCTTCCGGGTGTCGGAGAGCAGATGCACACGCCATTGGTGAGTGGGCATCTCTTGACTCTGAATCAGATACCTAACCGCGCTTGACTCCTGGATCGTTAAGAAGCTCCCGCCGTGATCGTAGGGCCGTTCCTCGACCACCGGCAGCGGCGCGAGGACCGAGTCCGCATACTGGCGGCTCAGCTTAATCTCATCCACCACCGCCGCCGGGAGCGGGCGCAGCGTTTTGAATCGCCACGCGGGTTCGTTGGTGATAAAAATCACTCCATTGTAGTCCGTCACGATCACCTTTTCGGGCGCGCCCGCCCACGCCGCCTCGACCGCTTCCGGGCTCACTTTCACCACCGCGACGCCGAGGATCCTGCCGTTCGCCTCGACCGGGGACGCGTAATAGTAGCCGCGTCTATTGGACGTCATGCCCAGGGCGGGATACCTTCCGGTTTCGCCGCGTATCGCGGCCTGAAAGTAAGGCCGGAATCCGAAGTTCTTGCCCACGAAGGGTTTCGGTGAATTCCAGTTGCTGGCGACCAGCGTCAATCCGTCCTGGTCGATTACATAGATGTCTGATGCCCCGGATATCGTATTGGCTTGTTCCAGATAACGGTTTACCAGCGTGACATGGGCGCGGTCCCCGGGCTGTATGAGCAGCCGAATGATCCTTTCGTCCTTAGCAAGAATCTGCGGGAGAAACTCGTACTTCTCGAGTTCGCTGGTGAGATTGGACACGAAGAGCTTCAATCTTCCGGCACCTGTGCGCCGCAGCTCTTCGACGGCAGTCTCACGGGTGAGCGTCGCCGTCAGCCACACGACCACCGACAGCGCCGCCAGGAAAATCGTTGCGTACAGTATTTGTTGTCTGGAAACCTTCACCGTGGGCTCAATCGCGTAACTCGGATCAGGTCACGGTTATCCGGCCACTGCACCGCCGTCCATAGACTGACGACACCGCCACGCCGCGAACTGCCGGCGTCGTCCCGGATTCCAGATCTCGAGACCGGGAGACCCGTCAAGCAGTCTATACCGTTATTGGCACCGAGAAAACGCGCCGCGCGTGGAGAACACGGCGCCATCGGTGACCGAGGCCTTTCACGACCGGTAATCCCGGCGGTTCAGCCCGAATTTGCGCAGCTTGTCTTCAAAGGTCTTGCGCGGCAGGCCGAGCGCCGTGTAGGTCGCCCGCGCGTCGCCTTTGTGCTGCATCAATTGTTGTTCAATGATCCGCCGCTCGTAGCAGGAGACCAGTTCCGTGAGCGTGGGCGGGTCACCGGAGCCCAGCCTTCCGGTCAGCCGAATCGGCCCGCTCTGATCATTGAAACAACCGAGCACGTACCGGTCCGCGGTGTTCTGCAGCTCGCGGACGTTGCCCGGCCAATCGTGGGCCATCAGCTCGGCGATGACATCGGGTTGGACAACCGGCATCGGGCTCTCGTAACGGCGTGCAGCGTTGTCCATAAAGTGCTGAAACAACATCGGCACGTCTTCGCGCCGCTCACGCAACGGCGGCAGGTTGAGTTGAATGACCGCCAAGCGGTAATACAGGTCCTCCCTGAACGCACCCTGACTGCTGGCATGCCTCAAGTCAGTCTTGGTGGCCGCAACGATACGCACGTCGATCGGAATAAGTTTTGTGGAGCCCAGGCGCTCGATCGATCGCTCCTGCAGAACTCTGAGCAGCTTGACTCCGAGCGGAAGCGGCATACTCTCGATCTCGTCGAGGAGCAGCGTACCGCCGTGGGCATGCTCGAATTTACCGATCTGGCGGGTGTTCGCGCCGGTGAAGGCGCCGGGTTCATGGCCAAACAGCTCGTTTTCGATGATGGTGTCCGGGATCGCGCCACAGTTCACGGCAACAAAGGGCTTGTGACTGCGCCGGCTTTGTCTGTGCAGTGTGCGCGCAACCAGTTCCTTACCGGTCCCGGTTTCGCCGTATATCAGCACATCCGCATCAACCTCCGCCACCTTCGCGATCTGCTGCCTGACTAGTTCTATCTCCGCCGACTGGCCGATGATGTCGAACCGACTGATCTGGTCACGCAGTTCGTTTCGCAGAGCACGGTTTTCGAGAACCAGCAGGCGTTTTTCTATGGATCGCTTGGCGACTTCCACCAGCCGTTCTGCGCCGAAGGGTTTCTCGATGAAATCGTAAGCGCCATCGCGTATCGCTTGCACCGCCATTGATATATCGCCGTGTCCGGTAATCAACACCACCGGCAGATCGGGGTCGATGTCCAAACTGCGATGCATGAGCTCCAATCCACTCATTCCGGGCAGTTTCACGTCCGTGATCAGCACACCCGGCCAGTCGGTGGCCAGCAGCCGCGCCGCCGACTCCGCAGATTCGAAACAGTGGACATCATAACCCGCGAGATTAAGGGCCTGTTGCCCGGCTCGGCGTATGTGCATTTCATCATCCACCAGGATGACACTGCCTCGACGGGGTTCGGACGCACCCGTTCGTGCCTCAGTCATGCCGCCTTCCTGCTCTCTGCTAAGTTGTCCCACCGACCCGCCTGCGAGAACGCGCCGCCATGCCGGACTTGCGTAGCAAAATCCCTGCCAGCCTGGACCAACGGGTCGCCCGCGCCGTGCGCCTTTCGCCCCGACACGCCGGTCGATTATGGGCGATTTTCCGCCGGTTGTAATCCCTATTGGGCGGTTTTCCGCCGGATAGGTCCCGCCCAAGCCACCCCGCCGCGGGTTAGAAAGGCAATTACACCCCGGCAAACTGCTGCCGCCGGAGCCAAGCGCGTCCGTCGACTCCTAGGGTGGCCTCGTTTTTGCATAAATCTTCGCACACTCAACGGTCGGAGAGCCCGCACGGATAGGATTCGCTACAACGGCTAATTCACTAAGCCGCCTCATTTGCCTTTTCCGGTCGATGTCTCTCTAATACCGTACATACTAACGATGGAGGATCAAACGAATGCGTATTCTTATCAGTGCACTGTCAGTCTTTGTCTTGCTGCTTACGGGACCCGCGGCACAGGCCGGCCCGATAAAAATCAAGTTTTCCCACGTCGTGGCAGTCAACACACCGAAAGGGCAGATGGCGGAAAAATTCAAAGAACTCGTAGAGCAACGGCTGGCCGGTAAGGTCGAGGTCAACGTGTTCCCCAACGCCCAGTTGTTCGGTGACAACAAGGTGCTCGAGGCCCTGCTCCTCGGTGACGTTCAACTGGCTGCGCCATCACTGTCCAAGTTTCAGAAGTACACTAAGAGCCTGCAACTGTTCGACCTGCCGTTCTTGTTCCAGAACATCGGCGCGGTGGACCGCTTCATGGCCACCGACGGCAGCAAGAAGCTGTTGCGCTCCACCGAGAAAAAGGGCCTGTTGGGCCTCGGTTTTCTGCACAACGGGATGAAACAGTTGTCGGCCAGCTCCCCGCTCACGGTGCCCGCTGATGCGGCCGGCATGAAATTCCGGATCATGACCTCGGATGTGCTGGCGGCCCAGTTTCAAGCGGTGAAGGCATCGCCCCAGAAAAAACCGTTTTCCGAGGTGTTCACACTGCTCCAGACCAAGGCCATCGACGGCCAGGAAAACACCTGGTCCAACATCTTCTCCAAGAAGTTCTTCGAGGTCCAGGACCACATCACCCACTCGGATCATGGCTACCTCGGCTACATGGTCGTGACCTCTACGGAATTCTGGAATGACCTGCCGGACAACATCCGCGGTGAGCTTGAGAAGGCGCTGGCAGACGCCATCACCTACGGCAATCAGGTCGCGAACGAAAAGGCGGTAAGCGATAAAAAGGCGATCATGGACTCCGGTCGCAGCACGATCATAGAGTTGAGCTCCGAGCAACGCGCCCAGTGGGTGGAAGCCATGAAGCCGGTGTGGAAAAAATTCGAAGACGACATCGGTAAGGACCTCATCGACGCCGCGCTCAAGGCCAACCAGAACTAAACAAACACTGTTTTCTCGTGGCGCGATTCAACCACGTGGAGGGATACCGGTGAAGGCATTCATCCGCATCTTGAACAGCATTGAGGAGGGCGTCATCGCCCTCCTCCTGGTCGGCATGACGCTACTCGTGTTCATCGAGGTCTTCGACCGGTTCGTGCTCGGTCAGGGAATCTTGTGGATGGAGGAACTGACCCTCCACCTCTCGGCCTGGATGGTCCTGTTCGGCGCCTCCTGGGTGCTCAAGCAGGGCGCACACATCGGTGTCGACGCCTTTGTGAAGCTGTTTTCGAGCCCGGTGCAACGGGTGTTCGGGATCATTGCAGTGACCGGCAGCGTGATTTACTGCGCATTGTTGATCTACGGCGGCTGGGTGTATCTGCGAAAACTGCTCCAGATCGGCATCGAGCTGGAAGACATACCTATCCCGAAATGGACGGCGCATTCGATACTGGTAATCGGTCTCGTATTGCTCGGCCTGCGCTTGGTGCAGTTACTGTGGGCGATCATCCGCGGTACGGAGATAGGGTTCCGCCACGCCGACGAGGCCGAAGAGGTCCTGGAGGAGGTCGGCAAAGAATCCGCAGGGGGGGATGGGTCATGACCACGGCGGCCTTGTTCATCATCCTCTTCGCGTGCATGTTCATGGGCATGCCGGTGGCGATTTCGCTCGGCCTGTCCAGTGTCGCCACTATTCTGCTGTTTTCCGACGACTCCCTGGCGTCGGTGGCGCTCAAGTTCTTCGAGAACGTATCGGAACATTACACGCTACTGGCAATCCCCTTCTTTATCCTCTCCTCCGCGTTCTTGTCCGGCGGCGGGGTTGCAAGACGGCTGATTCGGTTTGCGATCGACGCGGTCGGACACATCCGCGGCGGCTTGGCGATGGCCTCGGTGCTCGCCTGCATGCTGTTCGCCGCCGTGTCCGGATCTTCGCCGGCTACCGTGGCCGCCATCGGCAGCATTGTGATTGTCGGCATGGTGAAGGCCGGTTACCCCAAGGAGTTTGGCGCCGGCGTCATCTGTAATGCGGGGACTCTGGGAATTCTGATTCCGCCGTCCATCGTCATGCTCGTGTATTCCGCCGCCACCGAAGTCTCGGCGGCACGCATGTTCATGGCGGGATTTATTCCGGGGATCGGGATGGGTCTCCTGCTGATGGTGGCCATCTACATCGTCGCCCGCATCAAGGGTTTACCCGCCCAATCGCGCGCTTCGTTTCGGGAGCTGGCGGCCAGCGGATTCTCCGCTTCCGGTGGCTTATTGTTAATCGTCATCGTACTGGGCGCAATTTACGGCGGTGTCGCCAGTCCCACCGAGGCGGCGGCGGTGTCGGCGGTCTACGCGTTCCTGGTGGCCTGTTTCGGCTACCGGGATATCGGTCCGATGAAAACTGTGCCGTGGCGCAAGGAAGGCGAAGGGGTTGTGGGCATCGTAACCAGGAATCTGGGCCAGTTTCTCTGGTCGTTGCCGAAATGCATTTTCGATGATGAGGTCCGGAAGACGGTCATGGACGCAGCCAAAGTCAGCATCATGCTGCTGTTCATCATCGCCAATGCGATGCTGTTCGCCCATGTACTAACCACCGAGCGAATTCCCCACTCCATTGCTGAAACGATTGTTGCGTGGGGACTGCCGGCCTGGGGTTTCCTGATCGTCGTGAATCTGTTGCTGCTCGCCGCCGGCAACTTTATGGAGCCGTCGGCGATCATCCTGATCATGGCCCCGATCCTGTTTCCCATCGCCACGCAGTTGGGCATCGACCCGATCCACCTCGGCATCATTATGGTGGTCAATATGGAAATCGGGATGATCACCCCGCCGGTAGGCCTGAATTTGTTCGTAACCGCCGGCATCACCGGCGAGAATCTGCAATGGGCGATCAAGGCCGCACTGCCCTGGTTGGGACTGCTGTTGTTCTTCTTGATTATCATCACCTACATACCGCAGGTCTCGCTGTTCCTGCCCGAGTACATCGACTACCTGAAAGGCTATAAGTAGATGGGGATCACGAAACATCCGGCTGTTTATCCGTCCAGGGCAAGATGTTGCGCACGCTGGATCGCCTTCATCTGCCTGGTCTCGTTCGTATCGGTCGCCGCCCGTGCCGCGGAACCGGTTCTGATACGTTTCTCACACGTCACCAGCGAGGCCACCCCCAAGGGGCACGGTGCCGCGCTGTTCAAGAAACTGGCCGAGGAACGACTGGCCGGTAAGGTTCGGGTGGAGATCTATCCGCGCGCATTGAAGTTCAATGACGACCAGGCGCTGCTGGCCCTGCTGTTCGGCGATATCGAGCTCGCCGCGCCGTCATTTTCCAAATTCCGCAGTTTTTCGCGAAAGATACAGGTCTTTGATCTGCCGTTTTTGTTTTCGGATGTCGATGCGGTGCACCGATTCCAAAAGAGCGAGGCTGGCCGCGGCCTGCTCGACTCCATGCTGTCGCAGGGAATCAAGGGGCTCGCCTACTGGGACAACGGCATGCGTGTGATGTCCGCGAACCGGCCCTTGCGGACACCCAAGGATCTGAAACGTCTGCGGTTTCGGATTGAACCGTCGGCGGTCATGCAGGCCCAGTATCGGGCCCTGGGTGTCGCCACCGTACCGATGCCGTTCAAACAGGTCAGAGAGGCCTTGAAGATGGGATTGGTAAAGGGGCAGGAAAACGCCTGGTCGAACATCTATTCCAATGGCTTTCACGACTATCAACGTTATTTCACGGAGGCCCGGCACAGCTTTCTGGGCTATATGTTGGTCACCAGTGCGGAGTTTTGGGCCGGCCTACCGCCGGAGATTCGAGTTGAATTGGATAAGATCGTTGGTGAGGTGACCGAGAAAGTCAACCAAAACGCCCGCGAGAAGGCAGAGCAAGATCGCCAACGGGTCATTGACTCCCGAAAAGCCGAAGTAACCACCTTGACGGACACACAGCTCGAGGAGTGGCGAAAGTTGCTCACACCGATATGGAAGCAGTTTGAGCATGAGATCGGAACAGACATCATCGAACAAGCAATGAGCGCTAACCGGTCCCGTTGACCACGCCGGGCCGGGTTGACCAAACCGCAAATTAGTCAATCCATGGCAGATAAACTTACCGAGGCCGCTCTCGCCTATCACCGCACCGAGCCCCCGGGGAAGCTGGCCATTGTCGCCACCAAACCGATGGCGACGCAGCACGACCTGACACTGGCGTATTCTCCCGGCGTTGCCGCAGCGTGCAACGAAATCGCCCGAGACCCGAGTGAAGCGGCAACGCTCACCGCGCGCGGCAATCTGGTGGCGGTGGTTACTAACGGTACGGCAGTGCTCGGACTGGGATCGATCGGCGCACTCGCGGCAAAGCCGGTGATGGAAGGCAAGGCGGTATTGTTCAAGAAATTTTCCGGGCTCGACGTATTCGACATAGAAATCGAGGAGCGCGATCCGGACAAATTTATTGAAATCGTCGCCGGACTGGAGGCTACTTTCGGCGCCATTAACCTCGAAGACATCAAGGCGCCGGAGTGCTTTTACATCGAAGAGGCGCTGCGCAAGCGGATGCGGATCCCGGTCTTCCATGACGATCAACACGGAACCGCCATCATCGTATCGGCGGCCATCGTCAGCGGACTAAAAGTAGTCGGTAAGGACATTGATAAAGTGCGGTTGGTGGCCTCCGGCGCCGGCGCGGCGGCCCTTGCCTGCCTGGACCTGTTGGTCAAAATCGGGCTGCGGAGGGAAAATATTACCGTCGTCGACATCGCCGGCGTCGTCTATCAGGGGCGTAGCGAACTGATGGATGCGTACAAGGAGCGCTATGCCCAGGACACGGATGCGCGGTCGCTTGGCGATGTGATCGGCGGCGCGGATGTGTTTCTGGGTCTCTCGGCACCACGGGTTCTGCGGCCGGAGTATGTGAAGACCATGGCCAACCGCCCCCTGATCCTGGCGCTCGCCAATCCGGTTCCCGAAATTATGCCCGACGAGATCAGGGCGGTCCGCTCAGACGCCGTGATTGCCACCGGCCGGTCCGATTACCCCAATCAGGTGAACAATGTCCTGTGTTTTCCGTTCATCTTCCGCGGCGCACTGGATGTCGGCGCGACAACCATCAACGAAGACATGAAGATCGCCTGTGTCAACGCGCTGTCCGAACTCGCGATGGCCGAACCGTCCGATGTCGTGAAAACCGCGTACGCCGGGCAACCGCTGACCTTTGGCCCCGACTACCTGATTCCCAAGCCGTTTGATCCGCGGCTGATCAGCGTGGTGTCGCCGGCGGTCGCCAAGGCCGCGATGGAGTCCGGCGTGGCGACACGCCCCATTGAGGACCTGGAGCGCTACGCCCATGACCTGACCCACTACGTCTACAAGTCCAGCGCGGTGATGGAACCCATATATGAACGCGCAAGGGAGAAAACGCAGAGAATCTGTTATGCAGAGGGTGAAGAGGAACGCGTGCTGCAGGCCGCCCAACAGGTCGTCGATGCCGGCTTGGCATTCCCTATCCTCGTCGGCCGCCCCGCGGTGATTGAACAGCAGATCAAGGAACTTGGCCTGCGCCTGAGACCGGGACAGGATTTTGAGTTGGTCGAACCCGGCATAGACGCCCGCTACCAAACCTACTGGCAGGAGTACTACGCCGTGATGGGTCGGCGCGGCGTGTCTCCCGCGCGTGCGCAGCATCTCGTCCGCAGCCGCAGCAGCACGTTCGCCGCGCTGATGGTCCGCCACGGCGATGCTGACGCCATGTTATGCGGGACGGTGGGAGCGTTCCGCAATCACCTGGAGCGGGTGGACGACATCATCGGCAAGGCACCCGGTGTCCACGAATATTCCACGCTGGTCGCGTTGATCCTGCCGGCGGGGACCTATTTTATCTGCGACACGCACGTTACCCCGGATCCCACTGCCGAGGACCTAGCGGAGATGACGCTACTGTCTGCCGAAGAGGTGAGCCGCTTCGGGATAAAACCGAAGGTTGCACTGTTGTCGCACTCCAACTTTGGGGCCTACGACACACCGTCGGCAGAAAAGATGCGGCGGGCGGTTGAGATACTTCGCGAACGCGCTCCGGAGCTCGAAGTCGATGGCGAGATGCACGCCGCAGCGGCGATCGACCAGAAAATCCGCGATCTCACGTTCCCGGACGCCCGCATCACAGGCTCCGCCAATCTCTTGGTGATGCCCAATGTGGACGCCGCCCATATTTCATACACCTTACTCAAGGTGCTGGCGGGCGGTGTATCCGTCGGCCCGATTCTGGTCGGCGCCGCAAAGCCGGCCCATGTCGTGACGCAGACCATCACCGTGCGGGGGCTGATCAATATGACGGCGATGACCGCGGTTGAGGCACAGATCCAGACCACGGCGCCGACGTCTTGAAAAGCCGTTTGGTCCATATATGCCGTTAAACGTCCGGGGCAGGCACTACAACGATTGGCGCTGGACTAGGTCTGCGCGCACACCGGTCACACCGGGGCGTGCTTTGCACCGGGGGGCAGGAGCGTTTCAGCAGCACCCCGCGTGGAAACCCCACCTTGACTCGTTCGAGCACTAATCAAGAGGAGGCTGAGCAATGTTCCAAATTCGGATTCATGGGCGTGGCGGCCAGGGCGTAGTCTCGGCCGCAGAAATGTTGTCGGTGGCGGCATTTCTCGAGGACAAACACGCCCAGGCGGTGCCCAGCTTCGGTTCCGAGCGCATGGGTGCGCCGGTGGTGTCGTTTTGCCGCATCGACGATCGCGAGATCCGCCTGCGCGAGCCGGTTATGGAGCCCGACGCGCTGGTGATCCAGGATCCCACGTTGTTTTACGCCATCGATGTGTTCGCCGGGTTGTCGTCGACAGGTTACGTGCTCATCAATACAGGCCGGACAATCGAGGAGCTCGGCATCACCGAGGCAGTGCAGGAGCTTCCAGCGGACCATGTGCGCTGCGTTCCCGCAACCGAACTGGCGATGCAGCACGTCAAACGCGCGGTCCCGAATGCGGCTTTGCTGGGCGCCCTGGCTGCGGTGACCGGCGCCGTTAAGTTTGCCTCCGTTGCCAAGGCCATAGGACGAAAATTTCCCGGCAGCATCGGTGAAGCGAATATACGCGCCGCCGAAGCGGCGTATGAAAGCGCAAACTCCAATTAAAGGAGACGTCACTCATGTTGAAACAGATCGAAGGATCTCGAGCAGTCGCCGAGGCGGTCGCACTGTGCCGACCGGAGGTGATCTGCGCGTATCCGATCACCCCACAGACCCACATCGTCGAGGACCTTGGCGTACGGGTGAAAAGCGGCCGCTTGCAACCCTGTGAGTTCATCAACGTGGAATCGGAGTTCGCCGCGCTCAGTGTGGCCATTGGCTCGGCGGCGGCGGGGGCGAGGAGTTATACCGCGACGGCCAGTCAGGGACTGCTGTACATGGCCGAAGCGGTGTACAACGCTTCCGGACTAGGACTGCCGATTGTCATGACCGTCGGCAACCGCGCGATCGGCGCACCCATAAACATCTGGAATGACCAGACCGACTCCATGTCCATGCGCGACGCGGGGTGGATCCAACTGTATGCGGAATCCAATCAGGAAGCGGTCGACCTACACATCCAGGCTTTTCGCATCGCCGAGGCGATCAGCCTGCCCGTAATGGTGTGTATGGACGGTTTCATTCTGACGCACGCCTACGAACGCGTGGACGTCCCAAACCAAGAGCAGACCGATAAATTCCTCCCGGCCTTTGAACCGCGCCAGGTTCTCGATCCCGCCGCACCAAAATCCATCGGTGCGATGGTCGGACCCGAGGCGTTCACCGAAGTGCGCTATCTGGCCCATCACAAGCAGATGCAGGCGCTGTCATTCATACCCGAGATTGCCGAGGAATTCAAAGCTGTGTTTGGCCGCGAAGCAGGCGGTCTGGTCGCCACCTACGCCATCGACGATGCGGAAACGGTAGTAGTAACACTGGGTTCCGTGATCGGCACGATGCAGGAAGTGATCGACGACATGCGCAGCGAGGGCCTGCGGATCGGCGCCGTGTCTATACGCGCTTTTCGGCCGTTTCCGCTGGCCGCATTACAGCCTACGCTGGAGAACGCGAAGCGGGTGGTGGTGTTCGAAAAATGCCTGGCCGTCGGCTTGGGTGGGATACTCGCCAGTAACGTGAGAATGGCGTTGCGTGGTCGGGCGATGCCGGTCTACTCGGTGATCGGTGGGCTGGGAGGGCGCCCCATTACCCAATCCTCGCTGCGGCGGCTATTTACCAAGGCCAGCAACGACGACCTGGAAGGCCTGCATTTCCTCGATCTCAACAAAGACGTCGTCAACCGGGCACTCGAGCGGGAAGAGAGTATCCGGCGATCGGGATCGATCGCCGAAAATATTTTGCGCGACATCGGTTTAGTCGCCGCTGCAAAGACCACGTAGAGGTACCTCACCATGGCGCATCAACAGATCAAGTTCTATCAAACCGGAACATTTACGGTAGGCAACCGCCTTCTGGACCAGCAACTGCGCACCGTCCAGGCTACGGCCGATCGCTCGAATTCACTCGATTCCGGCCATCGAGCCTGCCAGGGGTGCGGCGAGGCGCTCGGCGCGCGATTTGCCATTGACGCGGCGATGCGCGCTACGGACAACCAGCTGATCGCCACTAACGCCACCGGTTGCCTGGAGGTCTTCACCACCCCTTCTCCGGAGTCGGCCTGGCGTATTCCCTGGATTCATTCCTTGTTCGGAAACGCTGCGTCGGTGGCGACCGGCGTCGCCGCGGCCATGCGCGTCAAAGGACGCTCAGAGGTGCGCGTGATCGCTCAGGGCGGTGACGGTGGCACCACCGATATCGGCTTCGGTTGTCTGTCCGGCATGTTCGAACGCAACGATGACGTCCTCTACATCTGTTACGACAACCAGGCCTACATGAACACGGGCGTGCAACGTTCGAGCGCGACCCCGGGGGCCGCCCGCACAGCGACGACGCAACCGATCGGCGATCAGCCCGGTGCGGATTTCGGCCAGGGCAAGAATGTTCCACTCATCGCCATGGCCCACGACATCCCCTATGTGGCCACCGCCAGCGTCCACGACCTGCATGATTTGGAGGCGAAAATTATCAAGGCGATGGCGCTGCACGGGTCGCGCTATGTCCAGATCTTCGTACCGTGTCCACTCGGTTGGGGTGCGCATCCTCAGGACACCATCAAGATCGCCCGCATGGCGGTAGAGTGCGGTCTGTATCCGTTGTTCGAGGCTGAACACGGTGAAATCACCAACGCCACCAAAATACGCAGCCGGGTAGACGTCACGGAATACCTGAAAATTCAGCGGCGCTTTGCCCATGTCTTCAAAAATCCGGATCAGTTGGCAAAGATTCAAGCCATCGCCGATGCCAATATCCAGAGATTCGAGCTCCTGAGTACGGTGGGGAATGGACAATGAAAACACCATTTGCAATCACCCTCGACGTCGGCAGCAGCCTGCTGAACAAAACCGGCTCCTGGCGCAACGAACGGCCGGTGTATCTGGACCGCTTGCCGCCATGTAACCACGCCTGTCCAGCCGGGGAAAATATTCAGCAGTGGCTCTATTACGCCGAGGAAGGGGACTACAACCGGGCCTGGCAAGAGATCATGCGCAACAATCCCCTCCCCGCGATCATGGGCAGGGCCTGCTACCACCCCTGCGAGTCCTCGTGCAATCGCGCTCAGCTCGACAGCGCGATCAATATCCATGCCGTTGAGCGGTTTCTCGGCGATCAGGCGATTCGGGAGGGATGGCGTATCGAGATCACCCAAGCGGCTACTGGCAAAAAGGCGCTGGTCGTCGGGGCCGGACCCAGCGGACTCGCGGCCGCTTATCACCTGGCCCTGGCGGGTCATCAGGTGACGATCCACGAGGCCGGGCCGTTGGCGGGCGGTATGATGCGCTTCGGCATTCCCAAGTACCGGTTGCCGCGCGACATCGTGGAAGCTGAGATCCAGCGCATCCTCGATTTGGGTGTGGACATGCAACTCAACACCCGCGTGAACGATATACCGGCAGTCATGAACGAAGGCGGCTACGACGCCTGTTTCGTGGCCATCGGGGCGCATTTGGCAAAGCGGGTGAACATACCGACTCCAGACGCCGGACGTATATTGGACGCGGTAAGCGTCCTGCGCGGTATGGAGACCGACGCCGAACCACCGAGGCTAGGACGCCGCGTGGTGGTATATGGTGGCGGCAATACCGCCGTCGACGTCGCCCGTACCGCGAAACGGCTGGGCGCCGACGAGGCGGTGATCGTGTACCGACGGACCCGTGAACAAATGCCCGCGCACGATTTCGAGATCGACGAGGCGCTCGAAGAAGGGGTGGTGGTGAATTGGCTGCGCACCATCACAGCGGCCGACGAAGAGAGTTTTACGATCGAAAAAATGGAGTTAGACGACGACGGCTGGCCGCAACCTACTGGTGAGTTCGAGACCATCAAAGCGGACACTCTCGTTCTGGCGCTGGGCCAGAATGTCGATACCAGCATACTCGAAAATCTACCCGGCGTGACCATAGATCGAAGCGGTGTGGTTGAGGTGGGGCCGGACATGATGACCGGTTATCGAGGCGTGTTCGCGGGGGGTGATATGGTGCCCGCGGAACGCACCATCACGGTGGCGGTGGGACACGGTAAAAAAGCGGCGCGCCATATCGACGCCTACCTACGCGGCAAGACTTATACTGCCCCACCCAAACATGAGTTGGCGGGATTCGACTTGTTGAATTCCTGGTATTACTCCGATGCGGAACAAACCGTCCAACCGATGCTCGATGAGATTCGGCGCCAGACGACCTTCGAGGAAGTACTCGGCGGCTTGGATGAAACTAACGCGCTGTTCGAGGCCCGCCGATGTCTGTCGTGCGGCAACTGCTTCGAGTGCGACAACTGTTACGGGGTGTGTCCGGACAATGCCATCACCAAACTCGGGCCGGGCAAGCGATTCGAGTTCAAGTACGACTACTGCAAAGGCTGCGGGCTGTGCGTTGCGGAATGTCCGTGTGGCGCCATTAAAATGATCGCCGAAGAGATCTGATCTGCGTCGGATAAGCGGCGTCAGGCACCCTGAATTAGCTGGTCGCCCGAGCGAACCGCCTCGGGTTGTACGGGTTACCGAAACCGGACCGTGAGTACTCGCGCCCGTTGCATAAGATTGTCGAGAAAGGTAACCAGTAATATGGTCATGCCGAGCATTTCTATGGTTTCTTCGATGGATTTGGAATAATGCCGGATCGTCCGTTTTTTAACATCCAGTTCTTCGATGAGCCACGCGTAACCGTCATCCAAGCCTTCGAAAAAATCGAATACCACCGCCACACCGAAACAAGACAGTGCGAGGAACACCCGCACGCGATCCTTGGTACGAGGCAACTCCTGCCAGAGAAAAATCAACATGAACAGTCCCATGGCGGCGAACAGAGGCATGAAGACCACTTGCCATGCATAACTGGGATAAATCCCCACTGCGTCCTTGGTGACCGCGAAAGACTTCGACGCCGTGCCCAGCCGTTCATGGATTTTCGCGCCATCATCAATCGCCATATAGGTAAAGAACACGGCCAAGACGATCCATCCGACCCGCTTCCATCTGCTGGGTTGGGTCTTGGCGGCGATCGCCGTGGTCAACCACAGTACCAGGGCGACGACAAAAGTCTGCGTCACCCCGAACCAAGACGCCAAACTGTCTTCCCGGGTAGTGTTGAAGAGCCGGCGAATGGCGCCGATCGAGCTGCCACGCTCGTGATTGACCTTCCAATCCAGCACGAACAGCGCGATCTCGATGGCCACGCAGCTGAAAAAGACCACAATGAGCAGACGCCTGGAGTCCACCGCAAACTCCGGCCCCGATGCCCGCCCCGGGCCACTACGCAAACTCCCGTTAATGGTCACGACCACCCGTTATCAATTGTCACATCAGCCCTCCTCTGCGCGCTGCCGCTGAACGGGACACGCCTCAAATGCCAATATACCCCGAGTCGGTCGCACTGAAAATCGTTCCTGCATAACTCACTTGATCGAATTTCCCTTTTGCCCGCCATACGCATACCGTTTCTGGCTTGGCGGCCGCGGGGACCTTCGCCCAAGTGCTGGCCCGGCATGATGACCCGGAGCTTTGCGGTTGGCCCGCCCCAGACCCCTTCTCGATCACCTGGATCTGCGCTTCACTCGTAAGACAAACCGAGGTCTTGGTGTTGGGCTGGGGTCCCGCTTTCCTGTGTACCGGCACGGCAGCCTCCGCGTCCGATCCCGTCGCCAACATCCGGGATCCATGCTGTAAGTTGCGGTTGAGCCGGCCATGCCCCGCGGGCGGTGCTTGCGCCGATAGCCGTGATGGCGATATGGTAAATGCTCGAATACGCATACGAATGAACAATGCCGAATGTTGAAACCGATCGAACCGGCGACCCCCGATCCACGGCGGCGGCCGGCCGACGGCGCCTGATCCGCTGGTTTGCGGCGGCCGGCCTGTCACTGGCAGGGGCGGCCCCACTGCGGGCGCTGACGCCAACGCCGCGGCAGACCGCAGGCCCGTTCTATCCCAGCGTTCCACCGCTCGATGACGACAATGACCTCACCCGGGTGCGGGGGCGAATCGGCACGGCGCGGGGGGTCATCGCAGACGTACTGGGACGTGTTGTCGACGTCAACGGCGTACCGATCGCTGGGGCCGAAGTGAAAATCTGGCAATGCGACGCCAACGGGCGTTACCGGCACCCTCTCGAGCGCAGTGCGCGGCCGATCGATCCCAGTTTTCAGGGTTACGGTCGCGTGGTCACCGACGAGTTGGGTCGGTATCGTTTTCGCACGATCAAACCGGTCCCGTATCCGGGGCGCGCGCCACACATTCACTTTAGCGTCACGCCGCCGCGGGCGCGCGCGCTGGTGACGCAGATGTACGCCGCGGACTCCCCCGAGAATCAGTGGGACTTCATTCTCAACCGCCTGCCCACAGATCAACGGGCCGCGCTAATCGTGGAATTCGCGCACATCGGCAAGGCGTCCGGCGCTGCGCGTGCGGCGACCTTCGATATTGTCTTGGCGCCCACCGGCGGTACACCAAGCACGTCGTGACCGCTTGATCGGGGCTTCGCCGATGCAGTCCACTCGGTGGCCGTCTAGTATCCCTCCCCCATGACAGACACCCGCAAGCAATTCGATGTCGTCGTGCTGGGCGCCGGTGTAGTGGGCGTGACCACGGCCTACTGGGCACAGCAAGCGGGTTTGTCGGTGGTGGTTGTCGATCGGCAGCCGGATACGGGACTCGAAACGAGCTACGCCAACGGCGGCCAGGTAGCGGTGAGTCACGCCGAGCCATGGGCGAACCCCGCCGCGCCGCAAAAGATCTTGAAGTGGTTGTTCGACCGCGAGGCGCCGCTGCTGTTCAGGCCGCGTCTCGACTGGACGCAATGGTGGTGGATTGCCGCGTTTCTGACCAACTGCACGCCACGCAGAACGGCCGACAACATCGCCAAGCTGGTTCGCCTCGGCCTCGAAAGTCGTGACCTGCTGCAGGACATCCGGCAACGGGAAACGCTTGAATACGACCAGCGGACGGCAGGGATACTGCACTTCTATCGTAACGCCCGTGAGTTCGAGGCCGCGCTGCATACAGCAGACATCATGCGCAGGCACGGTTGCCAGCTCGAGATCATTGATCAGGACCGGCTCACCGACATCGATCCGGCGTTCGTGCACTGTAAAAAATCTGTCGTCGGTGGCACCTATTCCGCTGCGGACGAGAGCGGAGACGCCTTCAAATTTACGCGCGCCCTGGCGCGTGTCTGCGAATCGCGCACGGTGAAATTCCTGTTCGGTTCCGAGGCCGTGGCCCTGCATCGCGATCCGGCCGGTAAGCGGATCCTTGGTGTGGAGATCGCATCTCCAGACGGCTTCCGCACCCTTTCCGGACGCGATGTCGTCGTGTGCCTGGGCAGCTACTCGGCGCCCTTCCTGCGGCCTTATGGAATACGCTTGAACATCTATCCGGCCAAGGGATATTCTGTGACGATCCCGACGGATTCATCGCATTCCTGCCCGACCACCAGCCTCACGGACGATGAGCACAAGCTGGTCTACAGTAACCTCGGCGACCGCCTCAGAGTGGCCGGAACAGCCGAATTGAGCGGCTATGGCCGCCAAATTGATTATCGGCGTTGCGACCGCATCGTCGAAAACGTGAGAGGTCTGTTTCCTATGGCCGGTGACTTCAACAAAGCGCAATTCTGGGCCGGTCTGCGTCCGGCCACGCCGTCCAACCTGCCTTATCTCGGTGCTACGGTCTACGACAACCTGTGGCTGAATACCGGACATGGGACTCTCGGCTGGACACTCGCGCCCGGTAACGCCAAGCGGGTTGTCAAACTGATCACCGACCGACTATGAACCGATTGAACCTTTGGAATAAAGCGGTATATGGCCGTCTCAAAGAAGGCCATTGCGATCTGAGATGCGGCGGCCGGGCTACCGTCCGCGCGCCGCGAGACCCCTCATCCGGCGGACTGGACGCTATGGCTCACTCGTTGCAAAATAATTCCTTCACGATTCAATCTGCAGCACGTTAATGTCCGCCCCGCAAGCCCTTTCCATCGGAACGAAAATCGGCCGTTTCGAAGTCAGACAAACTCTGGGTGTCAGCACCCATGGCATCACCTATTGTGCCTGGGACCCCAGACACCAGCGAGAGGTGGCGATTCAGGAATACCTGCCGGTCGAGTTCGCCGAACGCGAGACGGACGGAGTCAGAGTGCGGCCCTTGCCCGGAAAACAATCGGTGTACGAAGACGGTCTGGCGCGGTTTCTGCAAGAGGCCCGTGTCCTGGCGCAGATTCACGATCCCTACGTAGCGCGATTGATCGAATACACCGAAGACAACGGCACTGCCTATCTGCTGACGGAATGCCAGGCTGGACAGACACTGGCGGCATACCTCGAACGACAGCCGCGCCTGGAGGAGCAAGAATTGAACCAGGTCCTGATCCCGATGCTCAAGGGGCTGCGCGTGATTCACTCCGCGGGATTGCTCCATCGCGATATTACGCCGAGCAGTATCTTCCTGTGCGATACGGCGCCACCGATACTGATGGGTTTCGGCAGCGCCGACCGCGCTGTAGTACACGATCACCACAGCCTGGACAGCCGGGTCACTCCGGGTTACAGCCCGATCGAGCAGTATCACGACGGTGGTGAGTTGGGACCGTGGACCGATCTCTATGCGCTCGGTGCGACAGCGTATCGCTGTATCGCGGGAACGGCCCCGGTGGACGCCACCAAACGGATATCGGCCTTCGCCCAGGGTGCAGAGGATCCGCTGGTTCCGGCGATGGAGATTGGGCGGGGCGATTACAGCGCGGGCCTGCTGGGCAATATCGACTGGATGCTGGCACCGATAACCACCGATCGTCCCGATTCGGCAGGTGTCGTGTTGGGGCTGTTCCTGGACGGTCAATCGTCACCACCAGCCGCGCGTCACGACGACGAGCGCCAGCGGGAGTTGAATCTGCCGATTGAGTCGGATCATTTACCCCAGGCGGCAGCCAGATCCTACCGTCTACCATACCAGTCGCTTCGGCAGCCCAAAGACAAAATCACATCCCCGACAGCGGCCACCAAGCCCCGTCGGGCCACGAGGGGCTGGACCGTCGTGGTTGCTGTCCTGGCCGCAGTGATCGGATTCACGATATGGCGAATCGAATCCGGCCCAGTGGAATCGGGCCCCGCTGCGGTCTCTAATGAGTCCTCCGCCATGACCGATCAAGCCACCACCGGATCAGATACCGAGGATTCGAAAGGCAACCAGACAGCGACCACCCCGGCGCCCGATGAGCAGGTCAATTATGATCGCGACGACGACAGTCTGAGGGCCGAGACCTTTCGAGAGTTGGCTCGCAATGAACAGCGCATCGAGCAACTCTTGGCGTCGGCGAAGCTGCACCTCGAATCAGACCGGCTCATGTTTCCACCGGGTGAAAATGCCGTAGCGGATTATCGAGAGGTGCTGGAGATCGAACCGGGGCACTTTGAGGCGCGGGACGGGATCGATGCCATTCTAAGCACGATGATCGACAGGGCCCGAACGCTGTTCAATGAGAAAGACATCAGCCAAGCCGAGGCTAAACTGGATCAGGTGGACCAGATTGAACCCGACCGGAAAGATGCGGCGGAACTGCGCCGGGACATCGTCGATTATCGAGACCAGTTGGACCAGCAGCGGCAATTAATCGAGGCGCAACGCCAGCGGGAACGCGAGGAGCGAAAACAAAAGGTCGCCAATCATCTAAGACTCGCCGAGCAGGCGATGCAGACCGAACGCTATACAGCTCCTGCGGGTAACAACGCCTTTTTCCATTTCCGAGCGGTATTGGGGTTGGATACCGAAAACGCCAAAGCGCTGAACGGTATCAAAGAGATCGGCCGGCGCTACCTCGACAAGGCAGGCCAGGCCATCGTTAACGAAGACTTCGATCGCGGCGAGGCCTATTTGACAGCCGCTGAGGCGGTGCAGGCCGACGCCGACACGGTGTCCTTACTACGTAAGCAATTACACACTGGACGATCCAACCTCCGGGCGATTGTCGAACGCCAACAAGCGCAAACCAGAGCCGAGCGGCCCGAACCGTCGGTCGAACCGCCTCAACAACAAACAGCCGGAGCTGAACTGATCGCCGGCATTCAAGCGTATTACCGCGGCGCGTATGAACAGGCGTTCCGGTTGTTGAATCCACTCGCCCAACGCAGTGACGCCAGGGCACAGTTTCGGGTCGGCATAATGTACAATCTGGGCCGTGGCGTGGCACAAAATCCGGAACTCGCCGAAAAGTGGATCCGCAGCGCGCTACCGTCTGTGCAAAGTGCCGCCACCTCCGGCGAGGCCTGGGCACAGGCGGATCTGGGGTCCCTGTACGAAGAGGGATTGATTGTCACCAGAAATCCCGTCGAGGCGGCGCGCTGGTATCGACTCGCCGCTGAGCAGGGATACTCCGGGGCCCAGACCAACCTGGGTGTCATGTACGCCACCGGAGCCGGTGTGAAACAAGATGTTACTGAAGCAGTCCGTTGGTTTCGCCTCGCTGCCGCACAAGGAGATAAAATTGCGCGCGACAACCTCGCTACGTTAGGAGCAAACTAGCCATGAGTACCGCCGCCCACACGTCATCAGTACAACCGCTAAAGCTAACCGACCCCGAACTGCTCGAAAGCCGCTGTTATCTCGGCGGCAAGTGGGTCAACGCACCCTCGGGCCGCACCACCACGGTCCTCAACCCCGCCGACCACCAAGCGTTGGGGACCGTCCCCATGATGGGCAAAGATGAAACCCGTCAAGTCATCGAAGACGCTGAAGGCGCGTGGGTGGACTGGCGTTCACGGACCGGTAAACAACGCTCGATACTGCTGCGTCGCTGGTTCGAGCTTATCATGGAAAATCAGGAAGACCTGGCGTTGCTGATGACCGCCGAACAAGGTAAACCGCTGCCCGAGTCTCGTGGCGAAGTGGCGTACGCGGCATCTTTCGTGGAGTGGTTTGCCGAGGAAGCGAAGCGGGTTTACGGCGATGTCATTGACCATCCGCTTGGAGGCGGCCGACGCATCGTCGTGTTGAAACAACCGATTGGTGTCTGCGCCGCAATTACGCCATGGAATTTTCCTGCGGCCATGATCACGCGTAAATGTGCACCGGCCCTCGCGGTGGGATGCCCTATGGTGGTTAAACCGGCCATCGTGACACCGCTCACTGCACTCGCGCTGGGCAAACTCGCCGAACGCGCCGAACTGCCGGCCGGAGTGTTCAACGTGATCACCGGTCCCGCCCGCGAAATAGGTGGTGAAATCACCAGCAATTCGAAAGTCCGCAAGCTCAGTTTTACCGGTTCTACTGCCGTCGGCAAGCTGTTGATGTCCCAGTGCGCGGACAACGTCAAAAAGCTTTCTCTGGAGCTGGGGGGTAACGCTCCATTCATCGTATTTGACGATGCGGATCTTGACGCTGCCGTAGACGGGGCCATGGCTTCCAAATACCGCAACATGGGGCAAACCTGCGTCTGCGCAAACCGCATTCTCGTTCAAGACGAGGTGTATGATGAATTCGCTAAACGTCTGGCGGCGGCGGTCAGCGAACTCAGGGTCGGTGACGGCATGCAGCAGGGTATCCAGCAGGGTCCGTTGATCGATGACAATGCTGTTACAAAAGTCGAAGCGCATATTGCAGACGCCTTGGCCAAAGGTGCGAATGTAATGGTCGGTGGCAGCCGCCACGCCCTCGGAGGCACCTTTTTTGAGCCCACGGTGCTCGTGAATGTCACTCAAGACATGGTGATCAATTACGAAGAGACATTCGGACCCGTCGCGCCACTGGTCCGCTTTCACGATGAAGCGGAGGCAATTCGCATCGCCAACGATACGGAATTCGGTTTAGCAGCGTATTTCTATGGTCGCGACATAGGTCGTCTGTGGCGCGTCGCCGAGGCCCTAGAGTACGGCATCGTGGGAATCAACGAAGGCATTATTTCCACGGAGGTTGCCCCGTTTGGCGGCGTCAAGGAATCGGGCATTGGTCGCGAAGGTTCCAAATACGGAATCGAGGAGTACCTGGAAATCAAATACCTTTGCCTGGGTGGCGTGGATCGTTGAGCGATCCCGCTAGCCTGCATATTGCACCAAGGATCCCGGAAGATGGCGAAGAGATCGGGCGTCTGTACGCCGCGCTGGAACGAAACCCATAGCAAGCTATGGGTTGAGTGAAGCGCAAGTGCAGGCGTTCGAGATCGCGCCAGGGCCGGGATAGGCGATTGCAGAAGCACAAACCGTACTAATCAACCAAGACCGAATCATTGAACACAATCAAGTTGATACACCATTATTTCGCCGCCTTGGTGCAATATGCAGGCTAGGAGCCTGTCGGCGGATCGTAATTGATGTATCGAATACGCCCGCCCTCGAGATACGGAACCACACCGCTGATTCCTTCCCGGGCGGCGTAGCGCACTTCATCCGTGAGTCCGTAGATCGCGGAGAACTGGCCGACTCTGGAGTACAACAGGCATTCGGTTGAATCCCAATGCCGGTAAATGCTCCTGGCGCTGACCGCCGCGTCGGACAGGGCCCAACGGCGGTCGTCGTGGCTCAAGAATTCCTCGATCAGATAGCCGGCACCATAAAAGTCCTCCATATTGAATTTGCCGAAGGTGCCAGCGCATATGACCAGTACCGTTGCGTGGTGATTGGCAACGATGTGTTCAACCACGGCCGGCCCGTTCAATAATGCCGCCGCGTAGACAGTTGCTGCCGCCGAGGCACACCTCAAGGCCACCGTACCGTTGGTGGTGGCATAGATCAGGTGATTGCCGTGCAATCGTTCTTGCGACAGTCGCAGCGGTGTGGATGGCGCGAATCCTTCGATGGATTCGCCATTCTGTTCGCCGGCAAGAATATAGCACCCACTGTCGAGTTCCACGGCGCAGCTGCGCGCTTCCGCTGCATCAAGCGCCGGAATGACGTCCAGTACGCCTTGGTCGCAAGCCGTGACAATAGTGCTGGTAGCGAACAAAACATCCAGCACCACGACGATTTTTCCGGCCAACCGGCTCTGATCCAACTCGTCCTTATGCAGAATGACATGAAGCTTGTGCTCCATTATTCATCGTCCTCCAATCCTTTGGCGCGCTCCCGCAACAGATATTTTTGGATTTTACCGGTGGACGTCTTCGGTAATGGACCGAAAACAACTGTCTTTGGAACCTTGAAGCCGGCCAGTCGTTCACGGCAGTAGTGAATGACATCTTGTGTGTTCAGCGCCGCCCCCGAGGCCTTGAGGTGCACGAACGCACAGGGCGTCTCTCCCCAGTAATCATCCGGTCTCGCTACCACGGCAGCCTCCATGACTTGTGGATGGCGATACAGAACGTTTTCGATCTCGATAGTGGAAATGTTTTCACCGCCCGAGATGATGATATCCTTCGCGCGGTCCTTGACCTGGATGTATCCGTCGGGGTGGCGAACTGCGAGATCGCCGCTGTGAAACCATCCGCCGTTGAAGGCCTCGCCGGTGGCGTCCGGGTTGCGCAGATATCCCTTCATCACCGTGTTGCCCCGGATCAGCACCTCGCCGATGGTTTGCGCGTCCGCCGGGACCGGCTTTAGGGTGCCGGGTTTTACTACCGTCAATCCATCCTGCAGGAACGCCCGTACCCCCTGCCGGGCCATCAACCGCGCGCGCTCGCTCAGCGGCAGCATGTCCCAGTCTGCATGCCACGAACAGATGGTCGCCGGGCCGTAAGTTTCCGTCAGGCCGTAGAGATGGGTGAGTTCGACTCCCAATTTTTCCATGCCCTCGATTACCGCCTCTGGCGGTGCCGCGCCGCCAGTTGCAGCCTTTACAGGGGGCGCAAAACCCACCTTAATGTCATCCGCCGCGTTCAACAGCATATTCAGAATAATGGGGGCGCCACAGAAATGCGTAACCCGGTGTTCCCGGATCGAATCAACGATCGCCTGGGCTTCGACCTTGCGCATACAAACATGGGTCCCCGCCATCGCGGTAACCGTCCATGGAAAACACCAGCCGTTGCAGTGAAACATGGGCAGGGTCCAAAGATATACAGGATGCAGACCCATGTTCCAACCCAAGGCGTTGCTGAGCGCGTTCAGGTACGCACCGCGATGGTGGTAGACCACACCCTTCGGATTACCGGTGGTGCCGGACGTGTAGTTCAAGGAAATCGCGTCCCATTCGTCTGCGGGGAGCCGCCAGGCGAACTGATTGTCGCCTTCCTGGAGCAGCGATTCATAATCCTGGCTGCCAAGCCTACGGCCGCCAGACCCGTTTTGGTCATGGATATCGATAATTTCCGGCGCGGTCTGCATACGACCCGCCGCCGCCGCAATGACATCCGAGTACTCGGTGTCGGCGATCAACAACTTGGCGCCGCTGTGTTCCAGCATGAACGCGATTGAAGCCGGATCCAAACGCACATTGATGGCGTGCAGCACTGCGCCGACCATAGGCACACCGAAATGGGCTTCCAGAAGTTCGGGTACGTTGGAGGCGATAATGGATACGGTATCGCCGTAACCGATACCGCGCCGAAACAACGCGCTTGCCAGGCACCTGCAGCGATCATAGATCTGGGCCCAGGAATACCGGCGGGAGCCATGAATCACCGCGGTGAATTCGGGATAAACGCTGGCGGTTCGATCGAGAAAACTGAGCGGCGAGAGTGGAACATAATTCGCCGCGTTTCTACCTAGATAGGCGTCACACCTCCCGGAGTCTGAGCCGCTCATATTCATCCCCTTTTGATCAGTACAAGCTGGCCGGAAACCGGCCGAATCCACCAACCACCAGTCCGCGCCCGCTGGGACGGCTGCGAACCACATTGACCTTAATCCCCTTCAAGGTCAGTGATCGATCAGAGCGATGCAGACCATCCGCGAATCGCAAAATACTGGCCCTTATTCCTGTCCGGTCGCTTGAATGCCGGCGGACTGCAGATACTTGGGATTGCACTCACGCAACACCGCCACCACAACAGACAGCAAATGCGCTCGAATATCCTCCCGCAGAACACCGCCCTCGTCACAACGCCCACGTCGGATATCCAGGGCCAGGCGCTTGTTGAAGCCGCTCAATTCATCGAGCAGACCCGGCGCCGCTTTCGGTGCGTGCCCGGCACAGATCCGTCGCAGGTTCTCCAATTCGTCGCGCAACGGTTGGTCTCCCGCCAGGATCTCCCGGATCGCGATCGCGATCGCGTTGGCCGCCAACAGGGCCTCATAACGGGCGGGATCCGGTAACTGCTCGAGCAACGTCTCGAGTATGCGCTGGCGGGAAAAGCGCAGCAACTCGATCGCAGTCGGCGGCTGTCGCATCGGCCTCAATCCTGTCGTTCGGTGAGCGTCAGTATTTCCAGTTCCATCTCAGCCGATCGCCTTCCAATCAAGGCCAACTCCAGTGTCTGATTGCTACCCGAGGTGTAGCGGGCATTCTGCTGTAACGCAATTATCGCCCACCGCACATTGGCCATAACTTCCCAGTAACGTACGATGCCGGTATCGATGGATCGACCGCTCTGCGCCTGGTAGCCCGTGTAGAACGGTATCCGATCGGCAATTCCACCGGCCTCCCGCTGGGGCGCGCTAAATCGCCACGAGCGTGAGCAGAACCAGCCGATGTCTTCATAAGGATCTCCCCATCCTGCAAATTCCCAGTCCAGGATTGCCGACAGCCCAGTCTCATCCACCAGGTAGTTTCCGGTACGAAAATCACGATGAACAAGCACCGTTTCTTCGCAATCCGGTGCGTTCAGCTCCAGCCATCGCAATCCCCATTCCAATACCGGATGGGATTGCTGCATTTCATCCAGGTACAGACGGTAGCGTTTAATCAAGTGTATTGCGGGGCGATCATCGAGGATTTCCAGAAAATCCAGTCCCGGTATACCGGGTTCAATCGAGTGTATGCGTGCCAATTCGCGTCCCAAATCGTGCGCCAGCGTGTCGCGATCGACACCCGGCAGCGGTCCCTTGACCACCTTAGCACCCAATGCCACCCCTTCCACTGATTGCATGACAAAGAAGTCCCGTCCAAGTACCGCTGGATCGGTGCACAAACTGATCGGCTCCGGCACTCTGACCCCCGCACGAAACGCTGCACTGAGTACCGCGAACTCCCGGCTGCGTGAATGACTGACCGCGACGTCGGCGGGCGCCGACATGCGCACGACTAATCGCTGGCTACCGGCCAGAGGACCGTCGGAATACACCGCTTCGCAAAAATAGTTTTCTTGAATTGCACCGCCTTGTAGTTGTACAAGTGACTGTATCGCGACACTACGAGCCCGCGCCGAATTCGCCAGGAATCGTTCCAGGTTTCGTTTCTTGTCGGCCTCAATCACGACCAATGCCAGAAAGCGTCACCCTCCTCGAGCAGAAATCTGGACAGCACCATCTTGTGCACTTCCGACGCACCGTCCACCAATTTTGCCTGTCGGGCATAGCGGTATATCCACTCCAGAACCGTGTCCTTCGAATAACCAAGTGCACCGCACAATTGAATCGAGGTGTCCACCGCTTTGTGTAGGGTATCGGCCACCTGAATTTTCGCCATCGACACCTCTTTGCGGGCAAAATCCCCCTGATCCAGCCGGTACGCCGCCTTCATGGTCAGTAATCGACCGATCTCTATGGCCATGGCCACCTCGCCCAGCATCCACTGTACACCTTCGTGCTGTGACAACTTGATCTCGAAGCTGTCCCGCTGCCCCACATACCCGCAGGCGATTTCTACCGCACGCTTTGCCAGACCCAACCAACGCATGCAGTGCGTCAACCGTGCGGTACCCAGGCGTATCTGTGTGACTTTGAGTCCGTCGCCGACCTCCAGCAGGCGATTTTGGTCAGGAATCTCCAAACCCTCGAAGCGCAGTTCACAGTGCCCACCGTGTTCTTCCGGCCCCATGGTCGGTATTCGGCGGACGATTTCCCAACCGGACTGGTCACGGTCGAACAGAAACGCTGTCAAGCCCTTTCGCTTGTCCTCCGAGGTGCGCGCGATGAGAATAAAGTGCTGAGCAACATCGGCACCGGTGATAAACCACTTTTCACCATGTACGATCCAGACATCGCCATGTTTGACGGCATTGGTACGCATCAAATGCGGATCAGAACCGGCCCCGGGCGCGGGTTCCGTCATCACGAACGCGGAACGCACGCGACCGTCGATGATGGGCTGCAACCAACGTTCCTGTTGCGCTTGGGAAGCGATCTTATTCAATGCGAGCATGTTGCCGTCATCCGGCGCCGCACAATTGAAAACGGCGGGGCCGAAGATGGAACGGTTCATCTCCTCGTAACAGGGAGCAATTTCGGCAATCGAAAGCCCCAGCCCGCCGCGCTTGCGGGGCATTTGGGGGGCCCACAGTTCCGCCGCCTTCGCCTTCCGGCGCACGCCCTCCAGGTGGCCGATGTCGAGATTCTCATGCTCATCATAGACAGACGGATCCCGTTCGAGGGGCATGATGTCGTCGTCGATGAACTGTCTATAGCGGTCCCGAAGTTCGGCGATTTCTGGTGTTAAACTCAATTCCATGGCATACGCAGTCGCTCAGCAAATTGGCGTCAATGGTAAGTGTGGAAGGGCTCGCGGCTTGCAGACTCATCAATCCGGTTGCGAGATGTCATGTTTCTTTTTGCTTGTTACCGGTCAATGCATTGTATCGGGAAATGTGGTGTAAAGCCGCCTGGGACTTGCCATCCTGCTCGTACAGGCGCGCGAGATGGTAATGCGCATCAGTCAACTCGGGATCGATCCGCAAGGCATTGTTGTAGGTTGCGATGGCGTCGGCGAAGCGGTTCCGGGCTTCCAAGCTGCTCGCCAGATTTGTTAAAGCAATGACGTGTTCAGGCGCCACTTTCAACGCCGCCCGGTAGTGGACCTCTGCTGCCGTGACATCTCCGCTGAGTTGCACCAAGCGGCCCAGACGGACGTGGGCATCGACATATGTTGGATTCATGGATAAGGCTTCCCGATAGGCCTGCTCCGCCTGCTTGTTTTCACTCACCATCTCCAGATCGACACCAAGCCCAAACCATTCCTCGGCCGTCATATCCTTACGCTCATTCGCCGCCGCCACCGCCTTCCTGATCAGCGGTGTAATTTCCTTGGCAAGTTCGTGTACCGAAAAGTCGAGTTGCAGTTGGCCGGACTCGGGATGCCAAAGCGCATCACGATCCTTCACCAGTACAGTTGAGTCCTGGACCAGGACGCGAACTGTGGACAGTGGTCGGCCTTGCGACAAATTACGCTTCAGCTTGCGCAGCATCGCCCAGATCTTACGCGGACCGACATGCGCCGCACTCAGACCAACCGCGGTACGCAGCAATACGACATCCTGCAGCGTGTAACGGTACCAACCGCGCCGATCACGGATCGCCGTCAACACCCCTGCGCGAGCGTAGCTACGAACCTGTCGTGGAGTCAGGCCAACCAACTTTGCGACATCCCGAGTCAGATACACAGCCATGGCATTGTCGACGGCCGCCGACAGGCCGATGCCCGCGGGCCAAGCCCATGTGCGAGGAGTCCAACCGAACCGCCCGCGGAGTTCACACGAATCCGGCGGCGGCGATGCCCGCCCTGGCGCAGGCCGCGTCGTCGTCTGATGCCGCGCCGGCAACCCCCACGGCGCCCACGACCTCTCCCGCGCCGTTGCGGATCAGGATGCCGCCCGGCAGGGGAACGACTCGACCACCCGACAACGCGTTGACGGCCTCGACAAAGCCCGCCTGCACACCCCCTTCTGCATAGCGTTGGGCAATCTGGGCCGAATCAACGCCAAACCCCAGCGCGCCCCAGGCCTTGGCCTGGCAGATCCGTACCCGGAGAAACGTCAGGCCATCTTCCGCCTGCAGCGCCTTGAGGTGGCCTCCGGCGTCGAGCACGGCCACACCGATGGGAGCAAGCGCCATCTCCCGCGCCTTGACCAAGGCCGCGTGGATGATCCGGTTGGCATGCTCCAGCGTCAACATGCTGCCCACATCACTTTCCGGGGTAGTCATACGTCATCCCTGTGCACAATCTGCGGGCTGAATGCCGGGACACACACGGCAATGTACTCGGCGCCATCGGCCGTTGGGGTACTGTACCGGACCCATTCCCCTTTCGGCGCGAGGACAGCCTGACCGGCTGCCACATCCATCTTAGTCTGCCGCGTCTCCACGTGCAGCGTACCGGCGATGACCACGGTATATTCGTCGAATTCCGGCGTCTGTCCGGGCTCTACCCACCCCTCTACGCTGCGCATCCTGGCGATACTCAACTGACCGGTCCCTGAGTTCACCCGGCCGATAAATTCTTCGATCAATTTGGGCTTGTTGCCACAGGTGTCAATTCGTGTCGGAGACTGAATTAGTGTTGCCATGATTGAGATGTACGAAGTGTTTCAATTAATAAACAGATATGTCCAGCTTGGCCAAGCATCAGCGGTGGTAATCCACCGCTATCGCCGTTGCGCCATCGAACACAAATCGATACGAGGCATAATTATTCCAATGCCTATCACCGAGCAAGCCGTTCGAATCGATTTCGTGATCGATTCTTGATCGCTGCAAGTGGATGGAATATACAACCATTCATCGCAATGTATACGCCGGACGGCAGCAGCTGTACCGCCGCAACCGCAAAGCCAATATTAAACTCGGCATCGCTATGTCTGAGTCTGGCTGGTTGTATAGATCCGGTGAGGACTATTGTCTTAGCCGGAATGTCCGTCAGCTGTCTGGCGGTTTCGACCATCGTATCGGTACCATGAGTCACCAATATCCTATCGCCGGCTTCACCGCTGATGCGCTCCCGTATCAGTCGTCTGTCGGCATCCGTCAACTCGAGGCTGTCCTTTCGGAATATCGATTCGACGGCGAAAGTGAAAGTGACATTGGCCTCTTTCAGAAACTCAACGATCTGCGGATCTCCAACCTGAAATTCACTGTTCGCGTCGAAATAGACCTTATCGATTGTACCGCCGGTGGTAAATATTTTAATCATCATGCCCGCAAACAGTATCCCGACAAACCTCTAACCGGCATATTGGACCAAGAATACCGGAGAATGGCGAACGGATTGACTGGCTGGATACCGCACTGGAATGGGAAATTGGATCAAAATCCAACACAGACTTCGATTCCCTGCGCTTGAGCGAAGCACAGTGCTTTCGGAGCAAGCACTCCAACCCGCTTGTCTTTTTGCGTTAAGCGTTAACACAGGCATTCGCAACGGGTTATCTATACGATGCAGCGCCCCGGAGAGTGTCTGTCTATTGATTACCGGCATCAATTCGGTGGTTTAGCGCTGTCACCCAACGACACCTGATTCAATCCAACGACCGTAGCTTGCCGTAAAGCGTCTCCGGCATCGTCCACCAACGCCCGCGTGCCCTCGTTCGTCTGCCCGAAGGTAGAGACCCCGATACTGACGGTGGCGGAAATAGCACTTCGCTGATTTCTTACGTTTGGTGGCAACAACACCGAAGTCTCCACCTTCTTGCGCAGCCGCTCCGCCAAGATGGCGGCGGAGGGGGCGGACGTGTTCGGAGCGATGATCAGGACCTCCTCGTCACTGTATCGAGCCACGACATCAGACGTGCGAACGGCCTCCACCAACAAAGCTCCCAGGCGCTTAAGAACAAGATCGCCGACCTGGCGGCCGTGGGCTTTATTGATAGCCGTGAACTGGTCGATAACAATCAACAACACGGACAAGGGCAGGTCGTATCTGTTGGCCCGTGCGATCTCTTCTTCCAGTCTGCGGTCCAGGTAACGACGATTGTAGATGCCCATCAGTGGATCATTGATACGATCTCGTTCCAACATGGTAAAGCGCCGCACATCGATGGCGGTATTCAAGGACAATGTGATGATGATCCACAGCATGCTGGCCGCGACAAAAAGCAGCAATGAAATGAGTACATCGGTCAAGTCCCCGAAGCGGTTTCCGTTGGCGAGAGCATGGACGAAGTAGACCATGACGAACAGCACCGCGCCGGCGACGAGGTACCAATCGCGACGAATTTCTCCGAGAGGGAGTTGCTTAATCAACCGCCACAGCGTGAGCAACGCGGCGAGGAGAAATCCAGCGCCCAGAACGATCAGCCCGTTTACGACAAATTCCATCCGCAATCAATCTACAATTCGTCAGTCACTCAGCGTGCCTGGTCGGGCAACCGCTTGATACTCGTTGCCTCCGCAACGACTGCTCGCGTGGTCGGCCCTGCAAGTGGCTACCGGGCTGTCGCCTCATCGCAACCCTGGTCATTGCTATTTACCTCCGGTTACGTCCACGAACGTTCCTGTCGAATACGAGGCCTCTTCCGACAACAACCAGAGAATCGCGGCAGCCACCTCCATGGCCTCACCGCCCCGCTTCATGGGTACCCGTTCCTTGAGCCGATCCACGCGATGCGGTTCGCCACCGTCGGCATGAATATCAGTATAGATAAAACCGGGCCGCACAGCGTTGACACGGATTCCGTCGCTGGCAACTTCTTTGGCCAGACCGATCGTCAGCGTGTCGATGGCGCCTTTGGATGCCGCATAATCCACATATTCGCCGGGCGAACCCAGACGCGATGCACCGGAAGATACGTTGACAATCGCCCCGCCGGCGCCTCCGAGTCTGGTGGACATGCGGCGAACCGCTTCCCGGGCGCACAGAAAACAACCGATGACATTGGTCCTCAGGACCCGTTGCAACCTCCCCGCATCCATGTCTTCCACCCGCATTTGCCGTTCCAAAATACCCGCATTATTGACCAGCGCGGTAACGGTACCGAAGGCGTTGTCCACCAGATCAAACATTCGCGATACGTCAACCTCCGATGCCACGTCTGCGGCAACGGCGATGGCCTCGCCGCCGTTCTGCCTGATTAACTTTGTTACGGCATTCGCGGCTGCCGCATTATTGAGATAGTTGACACATACGGCATAGCCGCGTTGCGCGGCCAACTGCGCTGTAGCCGCCCCAATACCGCGACTGCCTCCCGTGACAATTATTACCTTGTGCACGGCGTGGAACCCCAGTGTTGAATTCTCAACGGTCGCTCGACACCATTGTCGGTCACGCTGCAACGCGCCAGCTGCAAGCGCGGAGCAGTGTTAAAGGCGATTGAGACCAAACCGGCCATGATACGCGGCAGGCGACAGACAGCGCTCGGGCATCGCAGCGGCACACGATGCGGCTGGGGCCGCGTGAACCACCGCCAACAACTTGGATTCATCAGGGTTCACGGTCCCTGGTTCAACGCCGTTCCGGGTGGGCGTGCCCGGCGCGCACGAGCAGTCAAAAAGCCCACCTGACGGAGGGCGGCTCGAACCGGCACCGCGACGATCGGCCTGGGCTTTGCACTGATACGGCAGGTTAATAGTCGTCCTCATCCTTCATGTACCACTCCGTAAAAAATTTTTCGATCAAATAGATCAACAAGTCCGGTTCATCGGCATCCACTTCGACAATCGCGTTAACATCCAAGTGCATGTGGACGCCAATGTTACCCAGAGACCGAACCGAATCGATCGCATCCCATGTAGTTTTATCCACCACCGTCTGCAGTTCGGCCATTTCATCCGCCAGTGTGGTCTTCGTTATTCTCCAGTAGTCATGTATGGTGCCCCGCAGACACCGCCGGGACAGGGTGGCCGACGCCTTGGGACTTTTTTCCCGCAGCAGACATGCCTCGTAATAATCCTCTCTCAGCTTCTGGGGAATGTACTCGGGAAACTGTTTCGCGTTAGATTCCGGCACCAACTGCCATTCGTACAGCTTTTCTGGATCAGACTCTTCAGTTCTGTCCAAGCGATGTATCTGCCCCTTTATGGTGGTTTTGCGGCAATTCGGATTGGGACAGATTGTGAATTTGTATATGCCACGCACCGTCCCGAGATCGTCGGACAGATTGGTCTCACCTTGACAGATTTTAGTATTCTCGTCGTCCAGTACGTTATCACGATCGCAGTAAGGACAAGTCCAGCGTTCTTTTACCACTAACGTGCTCCTCGTAAACAACGTTGTCGTCTCAATCCATAGCACCCAACCCCGAATTCTAGTGTGGCCCGGGGATACTGCCGAAGCTGCCACCCTGGCATCGCTCGTTGACGCATCGTGTGATCCACCACTGCCAGACTTCAGGGGTGCGTGATGGCGCCGTCGGAAAACAGAAAATCCTTCAGTTCCTTGCTGAACGCCGGGTCTTGCCGACGAATCCATTCCAACAACATGGCCGCGTGCTCTTTCTCCTCGTCCCTGTTATGCGCAAGAATAGCCCGCAGCGCGTCGTCATTACACGCATCAGTCCGCTGGTTGTACCAATCGACCGCTTCCAATTCCTCCATCAGCGAAGTTATAGCCCGATGCATGTCACGGGTTTCAATAGAAAGCTCTTCGATTGGTTCGTGATAACCCTCATTTGCCATAAGTCATTCTCCCGATGATTCTCAGTAACTGGCCCCGACTGGTCTGACATCACTTTCACATGTCGGTAACGAGCCGAAATATTAGCGTTACGCCCATCTCGCTTCGATCCACTAA
This sequence comes from uncultured Gammaproteobacteria bacterium, assembly GCA_947258785.1. Taxonomy (GTDB): domain Bacteria; phylum Pseudomonadota; class Gammaproteobacteria; order Arenicellales; family JAANXG01; genus CAMYJT01. The sequence goes on along the minus strand of CAMYJT010000007.1, from coordinate 39,354 downwards.
GTCCGGCAGATTGCTGGCGACACCGGTCCCCGATCAGAAATAACTGCGGCAACCGAGGTACGGCGGCATCCACCAGCGGTATGGAATTCTACACGAATCGGCACACTTCCAGCGTTGAAGGTGATCGCCAGACTGCTCACCCAGCCACTGGTGTTAATGCCGGCAACGATCCAAGATGAAGAAGGAGAACGCATACGTATGGCGGTCATCCGCACCGTGCATCGCCTCGTCCCGTACGTCCCACTCACTCCAATCAATGATCGGAAACCAGGCGTCGCCTTCGAGCTCCGCGTGCACTGTGGTCAGGTAAATTCGATCCGCCAACGGTAACGCTTCTCGATATACCGCGGCACCGCCGATAATCATGACCTCCTTCACGTCGGCTGCGGCCCGGAACCCCTCGTCCAGAGAACCTGCCACAACGCATCCCTCCGCCGTGTACTGCGGATCAGCGGTCAACACAATATTAGTACGTCCTGGGAGCGGCTTGCCAATGGATTCGTGAGTACGCCGACCCATGATGACCGGATGACCCATGGTGACGGCCTTGAACCGTTTCAGATCATCCGGGAGATGCCAGGGTAATCGCTTGCCGCGACCGATGACACGGTTTCGATCCATGGCGACCACGATGGAGATCTTCAACGTGCCCCCCGGTTGCCGATTGGTCTGCCGGGTTTAACTAATTCCCGGAACACGAGGACCGGAGCCAGTCGGCGGTGGACCGCGATTACCCGCGCGTTTATCGGCCGTTCGCAGGTCATTATGCATGCCCGTTTGAACGGTAGAAGCAGACCATCAAAGGATTTGCCGTCCGCCGCCAATCAGCCCGGTCACACCGACACAGCCGCCTTGATATGGGGATGACAATGGTAGCCCACCAGCTCAAAGTCTTCGTAGCGGAAGTCAAATAAATTCTTGATTTCCGGATTCAGTCGCATTTCGGGCAGTGAGTGGGGATCGCGGGAAAGCTGCAGTTCGACCTGTTTCATATGATTCAAGTACAGGTGGACGTCACCGAACGTGTGCACGAACTCACCGGGTCGCAGTCCGGTCACCTGGGCCACCATCATGGTCAGCAGCGCATAGGACACGATATTGAATGGAACGCCCAGGAAGAGATCCGCGCTGCGCTGGTAGAGTTGGCACGAAAGCCTGCCATCAGCGACGTAGAACTGGAACAAAAGATGGCATGGGGGAAGCGCCATCTTGTCGATATCGGCAACGTTCCATGCGCTGATAAGCATGCGTCGTGAGTCCGGCGAATTTTTGATCTGCTGGACGACGCGGCGGATCTGATCAATATGCCCGCCTCGGGAATCCGGCCAGAATCGCCACTGATAGCCGTAAATCGGCCCCAGATCCCCGTTTTCATCCGCCCACTCGTCCCATATCGTCACACCGTTGTCATGTAGGTATCTGGTGTTGGTATCCCCCTTCAAAAACCACAATAACTCGTGGATGATCGAACGCATGTGCAGTTTCTTGGTAGTCAGAATTGGAAACCCCCGGGCCAGGTCGAAACGCATCTGGTATCCAAACACGCTGACCGTACCCGTGCCGGTCCGATCATCTTTGCGGTTACCATGGTCACGTACGTACCGCATCAGATCCAAATATTGTTGCATGGCCTAAACGTCTGTCTCATCAACATCCAGTTGTCCGGTGATCCGCCGACGCACATGGGACCACGAAAGGCCAATCGACAGCACACCTGCCAGACCGGCAAGCACCAGATAGGTCACGACCTTGAGGTTCTCCGCGGGGATCGGCGTGTAAGTGACGAGGACCCAGATTAGGGTTGCGAAGAATGCAATAGCCAAAACTGTGCCGAAGGCGCCCAGGGATCTTATGGTGGCGCGGAGAAAAATCACCCACCCGATGAGCAACGCCACACCGGCAAAGGCCATCAACACTTCAAACCTGCTGAAGTCTCCGAGGACCGGGCTGACCCAGTGGAAGAAGGATATCTGTTCCGGATTGTAGGTGACGAACACCAATCCCATCGCACTCAGCAGACGCAGTAGATAGTTACTCCAGCTGAATTTCGTCATAATCGTTGCCCTAACAAAAAGTCGGACTCCCCACTGGACCCGTGCCAGTGTCTCAGCAATTGATATTCTCCCGGTCCAGTTCGGGCGGTAAAGCGGCAAGCCGCCGCCGGTGAGGCATTGATCTAGCCACTAGCGGACCCAGGCCCGCGCGTTGCGAAACAAGCGCATCCACGGCCCGTATTCACTCCAATCGCGGGGCGCCCAAGAGTGGGTCACGGTTCGAAATACGCGCTCAGGATGGGGCATCATCACGGTCACCCTGCCATCGGAATTGGTCAAACCGGTCACCCCACCGGGCGAGCCATTGGGATTGTATGGGTAGGCCTCGGTGACCACACCCCGATTGTCGACAAAACGCAACGCCACTAATCCCGGATCAACAACCGGCAGCGGCCGGTCCGCCGGGACAAAGTCCACCCGTCCCTCTCCATGGGCGACCACCAAGGGCATACGCGATCCACACATCCCTTCAAGCAGAATCGACGGATTGTCAACCACCTCGACCATAACCAAACGCGCCTCGAACTGTTCGGATGCATTGCGCACGAATTGGGGCCAGTGCTCTGCGCCCGGGATCAGTTCGCGTAGACTTGAAAACATCTGGCAACCGTTGCACACGCCCAGCGCGAAGACGTCTTCGCGCTGGAAGAACTGCTCGAATTGATCGCGCAACAAAGGACTGAACAGTATAGATTTCGCCCAGCCTTGTCCGGCGCCCAGAACATCGCCAAACGAAAATCCACCACAGGCCACGATTCCCCGAAAAGATTCGAGTGACAAGTGCCCTTGGGCTAGATCGTTCATCGTAACATCAACGGTGACAAATCCGGCACTGTGAAACGCGGCCGCCATCTCGATCTGTCCGTTGACACCTTGTTCGCGGAGAATCGCCAACTGAGGCGGTTTGCCGGTATGGACGTGCGGGGCAACTGGGTTAGACTCCGGATCAAACGTTAACACGGCATTTAATCCGGGGTCCTCTGTGTCCAACAGGCGATCGTATTCCTGTTGCGCACAATCCGGGTTGTCGCGCAGCGCTTGTATTCGCCAGGACGTCTCGGACCAGATGCGGTGCAATTCCACACGTGGGCGCCGGTACAAAGAACGACGATCGCCATCGATAACAATGACAGGTTCAGCAATCGGTCTCGCAATTCGATGGCAGTGATCGTTAAGCCGGAAATCGTCCAAGACGGCGCGCACCTGGCTCTCGTCATCAATTCGGACTTGTATCACCGCACCCAATTCTTCATTGAATAGAATCGACAGCGGACCGCCCGGCACCGCGTCCAGCTCGACTTTCAGTCCCACCCGACCGGCGAAGGCCATCTCACACAGTACCGCCCACAGTCCACCATCCGAACGGTCATGATAGGCGAGCAATAAATCCGACCGATTGAGTTGTTGTATTGCCAAGAATAAACGGCGCAAGGATTCCGGATCGTCGACATCGGGACACTGGTTGCCAAGCTGGCCGTAGCACTGTGCAAGCACGGATCCACCGAGCCGGTTGCGTCCATTTCCCAAATCCAGCAGCAACAAAACCGTGTCCTCGCTGCGGGTCAGCACCGGAGTAAGTGTCCTGCGAACATCGTCGACGGGAGCGAATGCGCTCACCACGAGAGAGACCGGCGAGGTGACTTGGTGCCTTTTACCATCAGCGTCGTCCCACACGGTTTTCATGGACATCGAATCTTTACCAACCGGGATGGAGATTCCCAAAACCGGGCATAGCTCCAGAGCAACGGCTTTGACGGTATCGAACAACGCCGCGTCATCACCGGCATGATTCGCCGACGCCATCCAGTTCGCTGACAGTTTGACTTCTCGGAGATCGCTTACGCTGGCAGCAGCCAGATTCGTCAACGCCTCCCCTACGGCAATGCGGCCGCTGGCAGCTGCATCAATGGTAGCCAGCGGCGTACGCTCACCCAAAGCCATGGCTTCCCCGGTGAAACCCTGAAATCCTGACGCCGTCACCGCCACGTCGGCGGCCGGAACCTGCCACGGCCCCACCATTTGGTCCCGGCAGACCAATCCGGTCACGCTCCGATCACTTATGGTGATCAGAAATGTCTTGTCCGCAGTGGTGGGAAACCGCAATACGCGCTCGATGGCATCCTCTAAGCTGACCGCAATCAGATCCAGCGCCGGCGATTCGCTTTGGGCGCGTTCGACATCTAGATGCATTCTTGGCGGGGTTGCAAACAACACGCTGGTCTCCATATCGATGGGCACTGCCTGTGGGTCGCTCTGGGCCGCGAAATGTCGGTCCTCCAGCAGCAGCCGTCGCCGGTCGGTGGCGCGGCCAACTACACTGAACAGACATCGTTCCCGCTCGCAGATTCTGACGAACTCGTCCAAGCTCTCCGCCGCCACGGCAATTACGTAACGTTCCTGCGCCTCGTTGCACCAGATCTGCATGGGCGTCATGCCCGTATCGTCGTTCAATACGTCCCGTAATTGAAAATGCCCCCCTCGATCGGAGGCGTACACCAATTCCGGCAATGCGTTCGACAAGCCGCCGGCACCGATATCGTGAATCGAAAGAATGGGGCTGGCAGTACCCATGGCGCAGCAGCGATCGATAACCTCCTGACAGCGTCGTTGCATCTCGGCATTGCCCCGTTGGACCGATGCAAAATCCAACGCCTCGCTGCTGGTGCCGGTGGCAACGCTGGAGGCGGCGCCGCCACCCAGCCCGATCAGCATTGCGGGACCGCCAAGGACGATGATGTAGGACCCCACAGGAATGGCGTGTTTATATATGTGGTCGGGCCGGATATTGCCCACACCCCCGGCCAGCATGATCGGCTTGTGGTAGCCCCGTTTCTCCCGGCCGTCGGCTCCCGGCGCCCACTGCTCGAAGGTGCGGAAATACCCGCCGATGTTAGGGCGGCCGAACTCGTTGTTGAACGACGCGGCGCCGATGGGCCCCTCGATCATGATTTCCAACGGGCTGGCGATGCGTTCCGGCGCGTGTTCGTCGTCCTCCCAAGGCTGTCCGGCACCGGGGAACCGCAAATGAGAAACCGAAAATCCGGTGATACCGGCTTTGGGTTTAGCGCCGCTACCGGTAGCTCCCTCGTCACGGATCTCGCCGCCCGAGCCGGTCGCCGCTCCTGGAAACGGCGAGATGGCGGTGGGGTGATTGTGCGTCTCGACCTTACAAACGATGTGCGCGGGCTCTTTCACGGCCGTGTAGGTGTGAGTGACAGCGGCGGCAAAAAAGCGCTCCGCCGGCGCGCCATTCAGCACAGCGGCGTTATCCTCATAGGCTACTATCGTACCGTGCTGGTTCAAGCGATGCGTCTGTCGGATCATGTCGAACAGGGAAAAGTCCTGGCGCTGGCCGTCAATGACCCACTCCGCGTTGAAAATCTTGTGCCGACAATGTTCGGAATTGACCTGCGCAAACATCATCAACTCGACATCGGTGGGATTACGCCCCAGGCGGGTGAACTGTTCGACCAGGTAGTGGATCTCTATGTCTGACAACGCCAGGCCGAATTCGGTGTTGGCTGCGGCCAGCGCCGCAGCGCCGCCGGTCAATACATCGACAACCGAAAGCGGTTGGGGATCGCAGTGCCTGAACATTGCGTCGGCATGATCCAGTGACGCCAGTACCGAGTCAGTCATCGGATCGTGTAAACGCTCGGCCAATTGCCGCCACAATCGTTTGTCGATGGGTCCGGCGCCGCGCAACTCAACATACCAGGCAACACCACGCTCAATACGCGATATCGAATCGAGGCCGCAGCGATGAGCGATATCCGTGGCCTTGGTTGACCAGGGCGAAATAGTGCCGATACGCGGCACCACGAGAAACATCGTTCCGGTCTGAACCGGCGACTGCGGCCGCGGCCCATACGCCAGCAGGTGGTTCAAAACCACGGTCTGAGTTCGAGTCAAGGCTCCGGCGCCTTCGACGAAATGCCAATGTTCGGCCGCCACCGACTCAATCGAAGGGTGTTGGGCGCGCAGCTCATCCAGCCGCTTGGCGAGTCGAAATGCCGAACAGGCCGGCGCGCCTCGCAGGCATAGGACGCCTCGATCCGACTGGGATGGGGCGGCCTGCCCGGTCGGCTGCTTGTTCACGGACTGGGACTCACTCCAGCGGCACCCCCAAGCGGGCCGCCACCTGCTCATAGGCCTCGACGACTCCGCCCAGGTCGCGCCGGAACCGGTCTTTATCCAGTTTTTCGCGGGTTTCTGCGTCCCATATCCGGCAGCCATCGGGGGTAAATTCGTCGCCTAGCAACAACTCACCACCGTAACGCCCGAATTCGAGCTTGAAATCGACCAGCAACATACCCCCACTGGCGAACAATTCCGAGAGCACCGTGTTGACCTGGAATGTGCTCGCCTTCATTTGCGCGACTTCCTCTTCTGAAGCCCAACCGAAAGCGCGTATGTGATACTCATTCACCATCGGATCATGCCGGGCATCGTCCTTGAGAAAAAACTCGAACGTCGGTGGGTGCAGATCGATTCCCTCCACGACGCCGTAGCGTTTACATATTGAACCCGCGGCAATGTTTCTCACCACGCACTCAATCGGCACCATATCCAAACGCTTGACCACCGATTCCGTATCGGACTTCAAACGATCGAAGTGCGTCTTTATCCCGGCCTGCTCCAGCTTGCTCATGATGAAGGCGTTGAATTTATTGTTGACCAGGCCTTTGCGGTCCAATTGGGCGGTTTTTTCACCGTCAAACGCTGAAGTGTCGTTGCGAAAATGCAGAATCAAACGATTCGGTTCGTCGGTTAGAAAAACCGTTTTCGCCTTACCGGAATAGAGTTGGTCGCCGCGTTTCATGTCTCATGACTCTGGTAAACACCAAACCGCATCAGGCGGCGCCGGAGCCGTCTGATGGGATACTGTATTGATTGCGCTTACTTCAACCGGTCGAGCAACCGGGCCAGCAATTTCTCACCGTCCGCGGAGTCATCCGGCTTGCCCTTGTTATCGAGCAGGGCAACCGTTGTACTGGCGCCGTCAGCCGTCAGTTTCAACCGGTACTTTCCAAACCGATTCTTTCGGAACGTGCGTTTGAACCAACCCTGTTGCTGACTCGATTCTGGGTCTATGTAGCGGACGGAAAATATCCCCTGGTCGCGATCCTCTCCCTCCACCTTGACACCGAGTTCATCCAAAGAGCCGCTCACGTCCCGCCACACCCGCTCGTACTCGTCTTTGACCGACAGAACCAGTCTGCCGTTGGCCTCGTTCAACAACACGGCCCGCCGGCTTTCCGACGACTCGGCGGGACCTGGCGCCGACGTCGGTAGCGCGACTGCAGGAGCCTCACCGGTCGGTTGCCCGGCGGTGGACGGCTCCGGTAACGTCATCGCAGCACTGTTGGTCGCCGAGACCAGATCCGGCGGTACGACCAGCGGCGGCAATGTCTGCACCGATCGAAAGTCGGGTTGTCTGGTCGCGGAGCCCCCGCACCCGGACAACATCACCCCGGCGGCGGCGATCGTTATGCTTCGCTGCAGGACTTTTCGCATGTCAGTTGTCAACCAGCCAGGCCAAATCGGATGTATACGCCCTGGAATGCGGCATCGACACGCATTAAATTATACTCGCATTACGCATTGCCGCGCGCACCGTATCTTCGAAGCTTACCGACAAGGGTGTGAGCGGCAGGCGTATTGCGGATCCAATCAGGCCGAGTTGATGTACCGCCCACTTGACCGGGATGGGATTGGACTCCACGAACAACGCCCGGTGCAGGTCCGCGAGGCGTCCATTCAAGGCCCTAGCGGTCGGTTCATCGCCGGATAGAGCCGCGTCACACATCCGACTCATGGCGGCCGGTGCGACATTGGCGGTAACCGAGATGTCACCTTTGCCTCCCAACAGCATGTGCTCCAGAGCGGTGGCATCATCACCAGAGTAGACCGCGATTCGATCAGAACAGGTGTCGATCAACTCCCGAGCTCGGCCCAGGTCACCCGTTGCATCCTTGATCCCGATGATGTTCTCGACGTCTGCCAGTCGATTTACTGTATCGGTGAGCATATCGCAAGCGGTGCGCCCCGGTACGTTGTACAGGATCTGGGGAATCGAAGCGGCTTCAGCAATGGCCTTGAAATGCCGATACAAGCCTTCCTGGGTCGGTTTGTTGTAATACGGAGTAACCAGTAAACACGCGTCGGCACCCAATTCCTGAGCGTGCCGAGTCAGTTCAATCGCCTCGTTGGTGGCATTGGCGCCGGTACCGGCAATCACCGGGATCCGTTTACTGACGTAGTTGACGGTGTGTGCCACCACCTGCCGGTGCTCGTCGAAATCCAGAGTTGCAGACTCGCCCGTGGTGCCCACCGAAATGATGGCGTTGGTCCCATTCCCGATGTGGAAATCAATCAGTCGCTCCAGAGCGGTGAAATCGACCGACTCGTCGTCCCGCATCGGCGTCACCAGCGCCACCATGCTGCCCTGAAACATACCCTAACCCTGTAGTAGCGATGTAGACGGAGATAGTACTGGCCGGACGCGCCCGGGATCAAGCGCAAACCATCGCGCCGACTGCGCGGTTACGAGTTGGTGACGACCGGATAAGCGTGACAAGCGGCCGCAGTTACTCCACCAATCCGCGTTGAACCCGTTGATGCAAAGGACTTGTTCGCGGGAAATGAGCCAGCAGAAATTCCATCTGGTCTGCCAAAACGCGACGGCCGCGCAGGTAGACGTACTCAGCATGGTTTGGAGTGAACGGCACCGCCAACAGGCTCATACCGGCCCGTTCCGGCGTCGATCCGGCCTTGTGGTTGTTACATCGTTTACAGGCGGCGACGACGTTGTTCCAATCATCGGTGCCACCCATACTGAGCGGGGTAACGTGGTCGCGGGAGAGATCCTGCGATGCGAAACGTCCCCCGCAGTACATGCATATGTTGGCGTCCCGGGCAAACAGCGTTTCGTTGTTCAAGGGCGGAATGTACTCTTTGGCCGCCTTCTTCGAGGCAAAGCTATCGCCCCGTGTGGCAATGATTGAATTCACCTCGATGATGCTGCGCATGCCCGTGATGGCGTTGTAACCGCCTCGAATCTGGTACAAAAGCACTCCGAGCGAGTAGTTGACTTGACCGAGATGATACAGACGCACCGCCTCGCGGTAGTCAATCCAATCGAGTGGCATACCGGCGACGTCAGCGCGTAATACTTGGTGATCGAGCGAATACATACGGCATACCCAACTTTTTAATACACTTATTTGCTCAACCCTTGACGGGCATCAAAATCCCATCTAAAAAGCCTTTGCAAAATAACACTCTAGATCCAATTAAACGAATTAAACCAAAGAAGATCGCTTAACACCACGATTTTTTTAGCGCGGTAAGTCTCTGGCTTTCAGGACTACCCTGGGATAACCTAACTTCTGTCGCGATTCGTTGCGGACACAAACAGTCAACCGTATCAACCGAGAGTCAGACATGTCGGAGAGACACCCCATTATTGCGATCACCGGTTCGTCAGGCGCCGGCACATCGACCGTCAAGACCGCGATGGAGCATATCTTTCATCGCGAACACATTAATCCGGTGATCGTCGAAGGCGATAGTTTCCACCGCTACAACCGTATGGAGATCAAACAGGCAATCCAGGAGGGCGAAAAACAGGGCCGTAATCTGAGCCATTTTGGGCCGGAAGCCAATATCTTCGATAAACTCGAGGATCTGTTCCAGACTTACGGGGAGTCCGGGCGTGGAGAGATACGGCTTTATCTGCACAACGAAGAGGAGGCGGAGCCGTATAACCAGGAACCGGGCACCTTCACCGAATGGACCCCCATTCCGGAGGCTACGGATCTGCTGTTTTACGAAGGCCTGCACGGCGGTGTAGTAGCCGGGGACATCGATGTGGCCGCACAGGTGGATCTGCTAATCGGGGTAGTTCCGGTGGTCAATCTGGAGTGGATACAGAAGATTCATCGGGACACGGCTGAACGGGGCTATGCCGCGGCCCAAGTCACGGACACCATTCTCCGCCGTATGTACGACTACGTCCATTTCATCACCCCTCAATTCTCCCGCACCGACATCAATTTCCAACGTGTACCCCTGGTGGACACCTCAAATCCGTTCATCGCCCGGGACATCCCCACCCCAGACGAAAGTGCTGCGGTCATCCGGTTTCGAGAGCATGGCAGTCAAAATTTCCCGTATCTACTGCAAATGCTTCAAGGTTCGTACATGTCGCGGCCCAATTCTATCGTCGTCCCAGGCGGGAAAATGGGTCTGGCGATGGAACTCATCCTTACACCCCGGGTTCAGGAATTGATGGAAATCAAAAACAGCTTGAAGTGACGGGTGCCACCGGCGGCGGTCTGGATTAGCGACCGGGAGGTCGCTACTTGATTTTAGCTTCTTTGTAGATGACGTGCTTACGCACGACCGGGTCGTATTTCTTGAGTTCGAGTTTACCGGTCGTTGTGCGCTTGTTCTTGGTCGTGGTGTAAAAATGACCGGTACCAGCGCTGGATACCAACTTGATCTTGTCGCGCACCGTATTCTCCCCCTAGACCCTGATTCCCTGCGTCCGTAGATCCTCGATCACAGCGTCGATGCCCTTTTTGTCGATGATCCGCAGGCCCTGTTTGGACACCCGCAGACGTACCCACCGATTCTGGCTTTCCACCCAGAATCGGCGGTAGTGCAGATTCGGCACAAAGCTTCGTCGGGTCCGGTTGTTGGCGTGAGAAACATTGTTCCCGCGCATGGTTCGTTTGCCGGTCACTTGGCAGACTCGTGACATCTCTGATATCCGCTTAGTCGAAAAACGTGGCGTTTATACCAGAAACGCGTCCTCTGGTATAGAGGCGGGGGGCAACTGGGTGCAATATCCGGGCTAGTTGCTTAATTAGGGGCGAGCAACCCGTTCCGCCAAGATCTCGAACGATGACGCCGCGCTTCGAGCACTCTCACAACAGCCCCCGCTCGCTGAAGGAGACGCTGTCTCCATCGCCGATCACGATGTGATCGAGGAGCCGAATATCGACCAGTGCCAGGGCCTGCTTCAACCGCAGGGTCAAGGCCTCATCTGCAGAACTGGGCTCCGCCACACCGGAAGGGTGATTGTGGGCAACGATGACGGCGGCAGCGCAGCGTGTCAATGCGACGCGGATCAACTCCCGTGGGTGGACCGAGGCGCCATCCAGCGTACCGCGGAACAACTCCTCGAAACCCAGCACGCGGTGGCGGGTATCGAGATAGAGACAGCAGAAGGCCTCATACGGCCGGTCGCGCAGCTGCGCGTGCAGATAGTCGCGGGCCTGCGACGGTGAGGTCAGCGTGGTACCCCGAGCCAGGCGCTGGGCCAGATACCGCCGTCCCAATTCAATGGCGGCCTGTAGCTGCACGTATTTCACCGGCCCCACCCCAGGCTCGGTACACAGCTCCCGTAGCTCCGCATTGAGAAGCTGGCGGACACCGCCAAAGCGCTGCAGGAGCCTGCGCGCCACGTCGACGGCGGTACAACCGGAAACACCAGAACGCAGAAAGACAGCGAGCAGCTCGGCATCGGACAACGCCTGCGCTCCCTGGGCGATCAGTTTCTCGCGCGGACGTTCCTCGCGCGGCCAATGGGTAATCGCCATGACGACCCTCCTTAGTCGTGAAATCGTCTATGAAACGCGCGCTGGGGCGTTTCCAAGCACGCGTGCGCACAGTACACTTGGCGGACCGCGATGTCGAGTGTGAATTCAAAACAGGTCCTGGTCGGCGTGTCCGGCGGAATCGCGGCGTATAAAAGCGCCGATCTGGTTCGTCGTCTGCGCGATGCCGGTGCGGACGTGCGGGTGGCGATGACCGGTGGCGCCGAGGCCTTCATCACGCCCTTGACGATGCAGGCGGTGAGCGGCCGACCGGTCGCTGTGCGGTTTCTGGACGCGGAAGCGGAATCGGGCATGAGCCACATTGAGCTGGCTCGTTGGACCGACGTGGTCTTGATTGCACCGGCGAGTGCCAATTTGCTCGCCCGCCTTGCCCATGGCCTGGCCGACGACCTGCTGACAACTGTGTGCCTGGCCACCCAGGCGCCGATCGCCGTAGCACCCGCCATGAACCAACAGATGTGGCAACATGCGGCCACACGGCACAACGTGGATCTATTGATCGAACGTGGCGTGCACGTGTTCGGCCCCGCCAAGGGTAGCCAGGCCTGCGGTGAAACCGGCCCGGGCCGTATGCTGGAACCGGCTGAGCTGACTTCTCTGTTGGGGGATCTGTTTCAGTCCGACGCCCTGGCCGGCGTGAAAGTTATGATCACCGCCGGACCGACCCGCGAGGCAATTGACCCGGTGCGGAGCCTCACCAACCGCAGCTCCGGGAAGATGGGTTACGCGGTGGCTCAGGCCGCGGCCGAAGTTGGGGCGGAAGTGCTGCTGATCTCCGGTCCGACCCACCTGCCGGCGCCGCGCGGTGTTGCGCGGGTATCGGTTAACTCCGCACTGGAGATGCACGAGGAGGTCATGTGCGCGGTAGGGGACGTGGATATTTTCATCGGCGTGGCTGCGGTTGCCGACTATCGACCACTGGACCCGAGCGCGAAAAAGGTGAAAAAAAGTGCCGAGCGGCTTACCATTGAGTTAATCAAAAACCCGGATATACTTGCTTCGGTAGCAGCGCGGATCAATGCCCCCTATACGGTCGGATTTGCGGCGGAGACCCACAACGTCGAGACCCATGCCCGAGAAAAACTGCTGCAAAAAGGCGTGGACATGATCGCTGCAAACCACGTCGGTACCGCGGACGGTGGTTTTGACACTAATAACAACGCCTTGACGGTCATCGATCGTGAACAAACGAAGCCTCTGCCCCGGATGTCGAAATTGCGCCTCGCGCGAGCACTGGTCGATGAAATAGCGCTTAGATACCGTGCAAAATGTACAACTAAAAATCCTGGACTCGCGCATCGGTAGTGATTTTCCCCTGCCCCGATACGCCACCGATGGCTCCGCTGGCTTGGACCTGCGCGCGTGTCTGGACGAGCACGTGCGAATCGAGCCGGGCGAATCACAGCTTGTTCCCACCGGAATCGCGATCCACATCGCCGACCCGAACACGGCCGCGGTAATCATACCGAGATCGGGATTGGGACACAGGCATGGGCTGGTGCTTGGAAACTTGGTGGGTCTGATCGATTCAGACTACCAAGGTCAAGTGTTGGTTTCGGCCTGGAACCGGGGCGCCCACAAATTCGTCATCGAACCTGGCGACCGCATTGCACAGATGGTATTCGTTCCGGTCATGCGGGTTCAGTTCGACGTAGTCGACGATTTTGATACTTCGCCGAGATCCGATGGCGGGTTTGGGCATACCGGGCACCGCTGAGCCGGCGGAAGACATGTAGAGAGTATCGACACCAGAATCCACGCCCACTGGCCTCGCGTTGAACACAAACTTAAGAAAATCTTCCTTGCAGACCCTGGCCATCACCATGTTCGCGGTGTGGGGAGTGGTTGTGACCTGCTTGGTGACTCTGCACTCGGCAGGGGTATCCGGTGTCCAGCTGGTTGTACCAGCCTTTGCCGCAGTGGCGGTGCTCGCACTACTGCTGTGGCTGAATTTGAGGGCCCGAAAACAATGGCTGCGGGCACTCAGCCACGATGCGACACTGCTGGCGAACATGGTCGGCCGAAGGGCAGGCCTGCATCTGGGCACGGAGCTCTATACCGAGGAACTCAGACCGTTATCGAAGTTGGTCCGCGTGGAACGCAAGAAATTGCTGGTGCTGGGTCTCACTGACCCATTGTGTGACATCGGCAACCGACGCGCTCTGGAGCATTGGCTCCATCGCTTGTACAGCCAACCGGAAACACGGACGCCGGTGTCCGTGCTGTTGATCGATTTGGATCGTTTCAAGGAAGTCAACGATCAATACGGACACCACGTCGGCGACGAAGTGATCAAGCGGTTCGTTGCCGAGTTGAAGCGCAGGATTCGCGAGTGTGATTTGATCGCCCGCATGGGTGGTGACGAATTTTGCGTGGTGTTTCCACAAACCCGATTATCCGTCGCTCTGGCACTGGCTACGCGTTTACGAGTACAACTACCGGTGACCATTCAGATCAGCAACGGAGTTTATCAGTCCATCTCCTGGACAGGCGGCCTGAGTGTCACCAGCCCTCTCGATATGGATCACACACAAGTCCTCAAGCGAGCTGACCTTGCTCTGCTCGAAGCGAAAAAACAGGGCCGTAATCAAACGAAGATCTATGACTCCGCCAACCCTGTAGAACCAGCCGGTACTTCCAAGTCGGTGCTGCACTGAGCCGGTGCCCGCGCGCACTATGATGGTCTCAATTACGACATTATCGGAGACTACCGAGGGAGTTGCACATGCCTGACACATTAACTGTGATAGACAACCGAACCACGAAACAATACGAACTGGAGATCTCCAGTGGGTCAATAAGAGCCAGCGACCTTCGTCAAATAAAACTGTCGGAGGATGATTTCGGATTGATGAGCTACGATCCGGCGTTTTCCAATACCGCTTCGTGCACGAGTGCTATTACCTATCTGGATGGGGAAAAAGGCATACTGCGATACCGCGGTTATCCGATCGAGCAACTCGCCGAACGCAGCACTTTCCTCGAGGTTGCTTATCTGCTGCTGTACGGAGAGCTGCCGACCAAAGTACAGCTGACATCGTGGACGCACAACATCATGCATCACACCATGTTGCATGAAAACGCGAAAAAATTTATGGAAGGTTTCCACTATGACGCGCATCCGATGGGCATGTTTGTCAGCACTATCGGCGCCTTGTCGACCTTCTACCGGGATGCCAAAAACCTGCAGGACCGTGAGACCCGCATGCTGCAGGCATTTCGCTTGATCGCCAAGACGCCCACGGTTGCCTCGTACGCCTATCGCAACAGCCTGGGACTGCCTTATGTGTATCCGGATAACACGCTCAGCTACATCGGAAACTTCCTTAACATGATGTACCGTATGGCCGAGCCGAAGTACCAGCCGGACCCTATCCTGGAACGCGCACTGGATGTGTTGTTTATTCTTCATGCCGATCACGAACAAAATTGCAGCACCAACGCCATGCGCAATATCGGTAGTTCAAACGCCGACCCCTACGTGTCATGTGCGGGTGCCGCGGCGGCGCTTTACGGACCACTTCACGGTGGCGCCAACGAATCGGTATTGCGGATGCTGAATGAGATCGAATCCATTAACAAGGTTCCGGACTATGTCAAACGCGTAAAAAAGGGCGAGATGCGACTGATGGGCTTCGGTCACCGCGTGTACAAGAACTATGACCCGCGCGCGAAAATAATCAAAGAAACTGCCCACCAAGTCTTCGAGACCACCGGTAAGAATCCGCTCATTGACATAGCCCTGGAACTCGAGAGGATTGCCTTGGAGGACGATTATTTCGTCGACCGGAAGCTCTATCCAAACGTGGATTTTTACTCCGGCATCATTTATGAAGCGATGGAATTTCCCACCGACATATTTACCGTGCTGTTCGCGATACCTCGGACGGCGGGTTGGATTGCGCAATGGCTGGAAATGATCGAAGACGAGGACACGCGAATCGCCCGGCCCCGACAGATATACACCGGCGCCGAGGAACGCGACTTTGTTCCACTCGAGGAGCGCTGACCACGGCGGACCATGTGTTTTTAATTTGGGTAATTTCCAGCTAAACCTTTGGGACTTGATGTTTTATAATTTTCCTACCCGACAGGTACTGACGGCCTGACACCGGCCAATCAACCATTAAACCAGCAGCACCATGCACCTATGATCGGTCCGTTAAAACCATTTCCACCGCCGGCCGGCGATACGCACCTCAGCGGTGCCAATGCACCGTACCTGGACGATCTGTACGCGCTGTATCTCGAAAATCCGCAATCGGTGGACGAGCAGTGGCGCAGTTATTTCAAACGGCTCGACCAAGGACCCCCTCTGGCAACTGCCGTACACTATCCGGCGCCAGAATCACCCGGCTTGTCCGCAGTTGACGCAGAAAAGCAGGGGATCGTGCTGCGCATCATCAATGCCTATCGCGTGCGAGGCCATCAGCAGGCGGATATCGACCCCCTGCACCTGCTGGAACGCGAGCCAGTCGAAGACCTGGATCCCGCATTTCACGGCATAACCGAAGCTGATCTGGACGAGGATTTCAACACCGGCTCGCTCATGGCCCCGGACCGGATGAGGCTCAGCGACATTCTGGACACGGTCCGGGACACCTACGTCGGTACCGTTGGCTCCGAGTACATGTATATCACGGATACGAGGGAGAAGCGTTGGATTCAAGAGCGGCTGGAATCGGTGCGCGGTCAATACCATTTTGATTCGCCTCAGCGACTCGAGATTCTGGAACGCCTGACGGCCGCCGAAGGGATCGAGAGATACCTGCACACCAAGTATGTCGGGCAAAAACGATTCTCTTTAGAGGGTGGTGAGAGCCTGATTCCGCTGCTCGACGAGTTGATTCAGCGCGGCGGCGCCACCGGCATCAAGGAAACCGTTATTGGCATGGCGCACCGCGGGCGTCTGAACGTACTCGTCAACATCCTGGGTAAAAATCCTCAGGAGCTGTTTCTTGAGTTCGAGGGCAAGCTCGATCTCGAGAAAATCACCGGCACCGGTGATGTCAAGTATCACCAGGGATTTTCATCCGACATTCAGACACCGGGCGGTCCCGTTCACATTACGCTGGCCTTCAACCCGTCTCACCTCGAGATTGTGGGCCCGGTGGTCGAGGGCTCGGTCAAGGCCAGGCAGCTGCGCCGCGGTGATCGTGAAGGCAACACCGTACTGCCGGTCATCGTCCATGGTGACGCCGCTTTTGCGGGTCAGGGCGTCGTAATGGAAACCCTGAACATGTCGAAGACACGGGGTTACCGTACCGGGGGCACGGTACATGTCATCGTCAACAATCAGATCGGCTTTACAACCAGCAACCCCTTGGATGCCCGATCAACCTGGTACTGCAGCGAAGTCGCCAAGATGGTGCAGGCGCCCATTTTTCACGTGAACGGGGACGATCCGGAAGCGGTTGTGTTCGTCACTCAACTCGCGTTGGATTATCGCATGGAATTCAACAAGGACGTGGTCGTCGATCTGGTCTGTTACCGCCGGCATGGACATAATGAGGCCGACGAGCCCACGGTTACGCAGCCGTACATGTACAAGCGAATTAAGTCCCTGCCGACCACGCGGGAGTGGTACGCGGACAAACTGATGGAACTCGGCATCGCCTCCCAGCGGGATGTCGATCGAATGGTGGAGATTTATCGGTCTTCGCTCGACGATGGCCGCGTCGTTGTTGAAGAATTTCTCGACAACATCAAGAATGAATACGCCGTGGATTGGGCACCTTATTTGAAAACGACATCGAAGACCGAGGTGACAACCCAGGTTGACTTGCGAGATCTGAGGGATCTGGCGAACCGATTACAGGTGCTGCCCAAGGACTTCGAACTGAACCCGCGGGTCGCCAAGATCATGGCCGACAGACGCAAGATGATGGACAACACTTTGCCGCTGGATTGGGGCATGGCAGAGACGCTGGCATATGCCTCTCTGTTGAAAGACGGTTATTCCATCCGACTGTCCGGGCAAGATTCCGCACGCGGTACCTTTTTCCACCGTCATGCTGTGTTGCACAATCAACTCGATACTGACGTGTATGTTCCGATGCGCAACTTGTTCGACGGGCAGCCGCGGTTTTTGTGCATTAACTCGTTGCTGTCGGAAGAAGCCGTGCTGGCCTTCGAATATGGCTATGCGACCGCAGAGCCGCGCACCATGGTGATCTGGGAGGCACAGTTTGGAGATTTCGCCAATGGCGCCCAGGTCGTAATTGATCAGTTTATCAGCAGCGGTCAGGCGAAATGGAACCGGTTGTGCGGGCTGGTAATGCTGTTGCCGCACGGCTACGAAGGACAAGGGCCGGAACACTCCTCAGCCCGCTTGGAACGCTACTTACAATTGTGCGCAAACGCGAATATCCAGGTTTGTGTACCAACCAATCCGGCGCAGATGTTTCACCTGCTGCGCCGCCAGGCGATCCGGCCCTATCGGCGGCCATTAATCGTGATGACTCCAAAGAGCCTGTTGCGGCACAAACTGTCCACATCTACTTTGGAAGAGCTGCAAAGCGGCACCTTTCAGATCACCATCGATGAGGTCGATCCTCATACCGTGGATAACATCGATCGCGTTGTTCTGTGCAGCGGTAAAGTGTATTTCGATTTACTTCAAGAGCGGCGTAAACGGGAGCTGATCAACATCGCGATTATCCGAGTCGAGCAGTTGTACCCGTTCCCGCGTGACCGTGTACGCGCATATCTCGAACGATACAAGAACGCTCACGAAGTGTTCTGGTGCCAGGAGGAGCCGCGCAATCAGGGCGCCTGGTATCAGATCCAGCATCATTTGCGGGCCTGCGTCCGCTCCGACCAGGGCCTGTTGTATGCGGGACGTAAGCCGTCACCGGCGCCAGCCGAGGGTTATTACGCAATCCACATTGAACAGCAAAAACAACTCGTAAACACCGCCTTGTCACCGCTTGTTGAAGAGAATAATCCAGTGAAGGAAAACCGCCGTGTCGGTTGAAGTGAAGGTGCCGATGCTTCCCGAGTCCGTAACTGAAGCAACAGTGCTGACTTGGCACAAAAATGTTGGTGATGCGGTCCGACAAGATGAGAATCTGGTTGACATCGAGACCGAAAAAGTCGTTCTCGAAGTCCCCGCTCCCGAGGACGGCGTTGTTAAGCAACTAATGCGAAGTAACGGCGACGTGGTCACCGCCGGGGAGCTCATTGCCGTACTCGAACCCGGTGCGCACGCTGCACCCTCACTGGGGGAGAATCAGGCGGAACAAGCGGCCAGCCCGGCCACCGGCGGGGAAACCCCGCCAACGCCGCCGCTGACCGACACACCGCCGGCCGGACTTCCATTGAGCCCAGCGGTTCGCCGGCTGGTGGCGGAGCATCAACTCGATGTGTCCGAGATCGCCGGGACCGGCAAGGGCGGTCGGTTGACCAAGGCAGACATCGTGAGATATCTCGATCAGCGCGAACCGAGCGAAGAACCGGCAATGGAAACCGTTTCGGAGGCCGCCCCCCCGACACCGGATGCGACGAAGGCCGCCGGCCCACGGGGTGAGCGACGGGAGACCATGACCCGCCTACGCACCACCATTGCACAAAGGTTGGTAACTGCTCAGCAGACAGCGGCCATGCTCACGACGTTCAACGACGTCAACTTACAGTCGGTGATGAATCTGCGAAAAATATACAAAGAGGCGTTTGAGGAGAAACACGGGGTCCGCCTGGGCTTCATGTCCTTCTTCGTTAGGGCCAGTGTCGAGGCGCTGAAGCGGTTTCCCGTGTTAAATGCGTATGTCGAGGGCAACGACATTGTCTATCACGATTTCTATGACATCGGAATCGCGGCGTCTTCTCCACGTGGGCTGGTGGTACCGATCGTGCGGGATGCCGATCAAAAAGGCTTCGCCGAGTTAGAGCAGGAGATCGCCGAGCTGGCGCAGAAGGCGAGGTCCAGCACCCTCAAGATGGATGACCTGACCGGCGGCACCTTCACCATCACTAACGGCGGCGTATTCGGATCGATGTTGTCCACGCCGATTCTGAATCCACCACAAAGCGCGATACTCGGGATGCACCGAATCGAGCAGCGGCCGGTGGCGGAGCAGGGAGAGGTGGTAATTCGCCCGATGATGTACCTGGCGCTGACTTACGACCACCGGATTATCGACGGCGCTGAGGCAGTCCGCTGTTTGGTGTCAATCAAGGAATCGCTCGAGGACCCAACCCGCATGCTGTTGGAACTGTGATCGGGCTTTGGATACCCCAGTCGAAATCACCAGGGCTGACGTGGTTCGTTTCAGGTAGCAGGACAGCGGGCGCGGTACACTACGGCGCCGTTGACACGTAAACGCGCCGGATTGGAAGTCGTGTCGGTTTGCATTGATCGCCGGGCACAACCGGTATACCGGTCGAGTAAGCGCCCGCGTTCACCGCATGGTCCGGCGATATATGGGAAGCCGGCGTCGCTCACAATCGGGCCTGGTGACTACAAACAAGTTATGGACATATCCACGGTTTATACAATCTATTTTGCAAATCGGGCTGATTATCATGTCGGAAAAATATGATGTTGTAGTCATCGGCGCCGGTCCGGCCGGTTATGTGGCCGCTATACGCTGTGCGCAGCTGGGATTATCAACGGCGTGTATCGACGAATGGACGGACGATCACGGAAAACCATCACTGGGCGGAACCTGCCTGAATGTGGGCTGTATCCCTTCCAAGGCGCTGTTGGATTCATCCGAACATTTCCACCGTGTCAGCCATGAGTTCCAGAACCACGGTATACAAATTAAAGACGCGAGTATGGACATCAAAAAGATGCTTGCCCGCAAGGACAAAATCGTCGCTACCCTGACTCAGGGAATTCAAGGTCTATTCAAGCACAACGGCGTTATCAACCTGCATGGCCACGCGCGTGTCATTGGGAAGGAAACGATAGAAATCACCGACGGCAAGCAGAAACGCACGGCCCAAGCCGCCAGTATCGTCCTCGCGACCGGATCCCGGCCCATTGAGTTGCCCATCGTCCCGTTTGACGGCACGCGCATTGTGGACTCGTCCGGTGCTTTGGAATTTCAAAGAATCCCCAAACGGCTCGGTGTGATCGGGGCCGGGGTCATTGGCCTGGAACTGGGCAGCGTCTGGCAGCGGCTGGGATCGCAAGTAGTCATTCTTGAGGCACTCACGACGTTTTTGCCGGCGGTCGACAGACAGATCGCCACTGATGCCGAGCGGCTGTTCCGGCAGCAAGGTTTGGACATACGGCTCGGCGCCAATGTGACCGGCGCGCAGCAGAGCGGAAAATCGGTCAGCGTCTCCTATAGCGATAACGGGGGCGATCACCAACTCAAGGTCGACCGCCTCGTGGTCGCCGTGGGCCGGAGGCCTTACACGGAGGCGCTGTTTGACGACCGTGTAGGAATCGAGCTCGATGATCGAGGTTATATAAAGGTTGACGATGAGTGCCGGACCAGTGTGCCAGGCGTCTACGCGATCGGCGACGTCGTCCGCGGTCCAATGCTCGCGCACAAGGGGTCCGAGGAGGGACTGTGCGTGGCGGATCTGATCGCTGGTCATTCCGCTCACGTCAATTACGAGGTCATTCCCTGGGTTATCTACACTGACCCGGAGATCGCCTGGATCGGACCCACTGAGCAACAGCTCAAGCGGCAGGGGATCCCCTACCGGGCCGGTATGTTTCCTTTCGCCGCCACTGGCCGGGCTTTGGCCATTGATAATACGGCAGGACGAGTCAAGATGCTTGCCCACGAGCAAACCGATCAGGTGCTGAGCGTGCACATCCTCGGCTCTCAGGCCTCCGAGTTGATCGCCGAGGTAGTGGTGGCCATGGAGTTCTCCGCCAGTGCCGAAGATATTGCGCGAACCGTACACGCTCATCCGACATTGTCCGAAGCGGTGCACGAGGCCGCGCTATCGGTTCACAAACGGGCGATTCACCGAGCGAATTAAACCTTCGAATCGCAGACGCGTGCTAACCAACGTCATGAACAAGGCTCCGCCATCAGAGATTTTCAAGGCCTACGACATCCGCGGTGTCGCTGGAGATACTCTGACCGCCGACAACGCCCGATCGATCGGTCAAGCCATCGGCAGTGAGGCGCGCAACGAGGGCGAAACCTCGGTCGTAATAGGACGCGACGGCCGCAAGTCCGGACCGTACCTCGGCGCCGCCTTGACCGATGGAATTCTTGCAGCCGGCTGCGACGTCGTGGATATCGGCGCGGTGCCGACACCAGTCGTGTATTTCGCCGGTCACTGTCTGGATACAAGCTCCGCTGTCGCCGTCACCGGCAGCCATAATCCGCCCAACTACAATGGGTTCAAGATCGTCGTTGCCGGCACCACCCTGTCCGGCGAACGCATCGCCGGGCTGCGCGACCGAATCGTGAACGAAGACCTGTCACGGGGGTCCGGTCGGCGCACCGAGCGCAATGTCGTCGACACCTACTTGGCGCGCATCAACGGTGACATCCGCGTGCAGCGCCGCCTGCGGGTGGTGATCGATTGCGGCAATGGAATCGCCGGCGCGGTGGCCCCGAGATTATTTCGCAGCCTGGGCTGCGAGGTGATTGAACTGTTCTGCGAGGTAGACGGAGATTTTCCCAATCACCATCCGGATCCGAGCCAGCCTGATAATTTGGCGGACTTGATACGTACAGTCAACGCGGAACACGCCGACCTTGGGCTGGCCTTCGATGGCGACGGCGACCGCTTGGGCGTGGTAACAGCCGATGGAAAGGTCGTTTGGCCCGATCGGCAGATGATTTTGTACGCCAGAGACGTGCTAACGCGTCAACCCGGTGCGGAGATCATTTACGATGTGAAATGCTCCCGAAATCTTCCCGCAGCGATTGCCGCCGCCGACGGAACCGCGACCATGTGGCGCACCGGGCACTCGTTCATCAAAGCCAAGTTGCGGCACAGCAAGAATGCCGCCCTGGCCGGAGAAATGAGCGGTCACTTCTTCTTCAAAGAGCGATGGTACGGTTTTGACGACGGGTTGTATGCAGGTGCGCGACTTATTGAACTGCTGTCGAAAGACCCGCGCCCTCCCGCACACGTGTTCGCCGAGCTGCCGGACAGTGTTAATACACCAGAGCTGAGGATCGAGATGCGGGAAGGAGAACACTTCAAACTCATGCAGGAACTCGTCGACAACGCTGAGTTTCCAGACGGTGTCGTCAGCACGATCGACGGCCTGCGGGTTGATTTCGAAGACGGTTTCGGTCTGGTCCGTCCCTCCAACACCACACCCATACTAGTGCTGCGGTTTGAGGGCGATACCCAGGCGTCCCTGGAAAGCATACAACACCGGTTCCGCAACCTCATCCAACAAGCACGGCCCGGAATCGAGATGCCGTTCTAACCGTAACTTACACTTGCCTGTGCGGGCTCACTACTCGAGCCTCGGGCACTCGAAGCTGAAGAGCCCCCACCACCTCGGAGATTATTCCCGGCTCTGCCTTTACCGAGACCCACAAAAGGTTGAGCGGTACGTTCAAATCGGCAAACACCACTTCCTTGAATTCGCCCAGAGCGGCCTGAATGGCCGCAACGCACCGGGCAAACCGCAGCTTAGGCCAGTCCCTCAGGCCAGGGATCAAGACCATAAAGTCGCTTAGCAACCGTCCATCCTCATCGCGGGTGGGGACCCGCCTGTGCAGCGGTTCGTTGGCCGCCAGCGTGGCCGATTGCCGGGGGTGTATTTTGAGCTTACCCAAGGAGCAGCCCTTATCAATTCGATCGCGGGTTTAAATACCAATTCTTCAGAGTATTATAGACGTCGTTAAACGCCAAACAGGCACATAAACCATGGCTGTTTCTGCGAGCAACCGAGTCCCCGTCCGCCGTGGCTTAAGGCCATTCATGCGTCATGTCTGGCTGTGGTCGTCTTGCTCAGCAATACTCGCGGCCTGCGTTACAGCACCCGAACCGATTCGGACTCCCGTGGGCGGTCCAACGGTGGCGATGGTGCTGCAGAATCCGGAACGCTATGCCGCTGCATTGGTGCGCTGGGGAGGTACCATCGTCGAAACCGAGAATCGCAAGACCGAAACGTGGCTCGAGATAGTTGCCCGGCGGCTAGAGCGCAATGGCCGCCCTCTGGCGACCGGTGGGACGCCCGGACGCTTCATTGCCAAAGTGCCCGGATTCTTGGAACCGGAGCTTTACCAACGCGGTCGGGACATCACCGTCGTTGGCAAGCTGACCGACAGCCTAACTCGCGCTATCGGCGAGTATCCCTATCGATTTCCCGTAGTGGCTGTAGCCGCCCATTACCTCTGGGAGACCGCACCAGTCTACGAGCCTCTCTACGACTTTCCATACTACTGGGATCCGTTTTACTATCCGTGGTGGCCTTACTACCGCTACCCCTATTACCGCTATCGTCATTATTAAACATGTGTCAATTCAAGGGTGTAGCAGCTCATTGTATTGCCGGTCTCATCGCCGGCATGTTACTGAGCGCTTGCGCCGCGTCCCCTAAGCTCGATACCAGTGCGGTGAACAGCCAGCTTACTCCCGCAGGTGCCAGTGCCGGGGTGTCCGCGCCCTCCGGCACCATCGTTCAATGGGGCGGACAAATTATCGCCGTCCGCAATGAGAAAACCATGACGGTCATCGAGGTGTTGTCGTATCCACTGCGCCACAGCGGCGATCCTGACGAGCGGCGTAGCGCGACTGGGCGGTTCCTGACCCGGTATCCGGGATACCTGGAGCCGGTCGATTACGCCTCTGGACGTTACATCACCATCGTGGGAGAACTCAGCGGACTGGACCACACCCGCATCGGTGACGCCGACTACCGGCTGCCCGTCATCTCGGCCCGGCAGGTGCACCTGTGGCCGCGGCGACGGTCGCCGCGCGGCTTCGTCCCCCACATCGGTGTCGGTGTGACAATTGGCTTGTAGCGTTTTGCTGTGGTCTGCCACAAACCACCGCAGTTACCGCGTGGTCGCCCTGCGCGGTTCATCAGCGCGGGATCAGGACCACCGCTCTCAACGGGCGCGGCACGACCCGGACCCCACCAGGCAATGGTATATATTTATATTTCAATAGGATGTGGCCCGATTCGGCCGTCCGGGATGAAATCACGAATCGCCTGAAAATTCTTTTCCAATTCTTTGATCTGGCTGAAATTATCAGAGTATATTAGACTTAAACAAAGCCGGGGGTGATAACAGACATTGATGAAACGGATGCAAGAGCGCTGGATTTGTCATCGATTTTCGATGCTGGCTGGGCTGTGTCTGTTCCTGACCTGGCCGGTCACCGGAACTGCGGTGGTAATCGGGAATCCGCAGGTCCGCTCACATCTGGACCAACCCCTCCAGATTGATATCCCGTTGACAGGTGTGTCGGCCAAGGCGGCCGACCAACTCAAGGTCCAGCTTGCACCCGAATCGGCGTTTGCAAGTTTCGGCTACGAATTCACACCGGCGCTGCAGAAGTTCCGGTTTGCGGTACTGGCCGGCTCGGCCCGCTCAGCAACGCTGCGCATCACCACCAAAGATCCGGTCAGCGAACCGTTTCTTGCGTTCATGCTGAGTATACGGTACGACTCGGCCCAACTCGTCCGCGGATTTACCATACTGCTTGACCCGCTTGAATACCCCGACCGTTTGGCGCGGACACGGGCCATTCCATTGCCTCCTCAACCAATACCGATCACACGCCCGAGCCCGGTGACCGTCGCGCCGCCGCGCACCCCAAGCGATCAGGCGGGGGTTTACGGTCCGGTGGTCGAAGGTCAATCGCTGTGGCGTATCGCCCGGCGGTTGCATGGCCAATACGGGGTGACCATTTCACAGATGATGTGGAGTTTGTTTCAGGCAAATCCCGATGCGTTCTTTGACAACAACGCCAATGCACTGAAAACCGGCGTCGAACTGGTCATCCCTGAACCAAAAGTGATGGCCCGCGTTCCCGATCAGGCCGCCGCACAGCGGTTGACAGAGCGCACGGTCCCGGTTCCTACGCAAGAGGCCGAGGCACCGTCCATTGACGCCGCACCCGCCACCGACCGCCCAGTCATATCACAGTCGATAAGCTCGGACCTGGAATTTGATCTGGCACCACGCTTCCAATTCAGCCGATCATGGTCGGAAGGCGAAACACCGGAACCTGTGCCGGGCACCCAGTTGGGTCAACTCCTGGACCCCACGGCTAAACTGGCGCTGGCAACGGACAGTCCCGGCCCCGACGAGCAGCTCAGCGGTGAAGCCGAGACCAACACCGGCGCCGCGACCGTCTCCGAGCAAGCGGACAGAGGCGATACCCAACGGGTGGATCAACTGTTGGAGATACGGCGCTTGGAACGGCAAATCACAACTCTGCAGGACCAACTCGCCGACCGCGACGAGCAAATCAGCAGCTTCGAACAGAAACTGGCGGACATAAACGCGTCGATGAAGCGCGCGGTTTCGCAGATCAACAAAGGCACCACGCTGCTCTCCCCGCTCAACATACTGTTGGGACTGTTGGTGCTCGTCGTCACCCTCATGCTCGGATGGCTGTTGGCCCAACGGCGCCGGCAAACGTCGGAGCTCCGTGATGACGTAGTACGCGAAAGGACTTACTCGCGGCCGGCCGCATCGATGAGGGAATCGGCAATCGACGAATCGTCCTTCGAGACATTAGCCGCACCGCCACCGGCGGACTACGCAAGCACTGCCGATAATCCGGAACCGGCGATGGATTTAGAGATCGAACCGCTACCGGTGGGCACCGAGTTTCTGACCGGCGAGTTGCGCGATTCAGAGGCTGGAATGCGGGTAAGTGAAACCAGTGTCCAAGACGAATTGGACAGCTACATCAACGGTGGGTATTACAATGACGCCAAGAACCTATTACTCCGCCTGACCGACAAAGAACCGAACAAAATCGAGTATCGGATGCAACTGCTGCGGGTATTGCGTATTCTGGGTGAAGGAGACGAATTCGTTCGACAGGCCAAGTTGACGCGCTCGGCGATCGTCGACCCCGACGGAGCGATCTGGGAGGACATCCGCCGAATGGGCATCGAAATACGCCCCAACGAGCCGCTATTCTCCGAGGACTACTTCGCGATAGCAGATGACGACCAAGACGAAGAAGACAACCTGGTCGAGTTTAAACCCTGAGTCATAACCACCTCGATCTCATTCGGCCATCATTCCACACACTTGCTGGAACCCGCGCGGGAGCTTCCGTCCCCGGCGTCCCCGATCACCTCTATAACGGTCGATATCGGCAGGCCGCAACCGCAGTAGACGCCGGCCCGCGTACACGGTCAGGTGTTGTCCTGGAGCAAACACGACGTAGCCCATCACCCGCTCGTCACCGCTCTTGAGCCGCGCCCCTGGAATACCGAGCATTTTTATACCCTTACCTTTGGACAGTTTCGGCAACTCCTTGACCGGATAGACCAACAAATACCCGCTTGTCGTCGCCACCGCAACAAGTGCTGTGTCCACATCGAATACCGGTTGCGGTGGCAGCGCCCGGGCACCTGTCGGTAACCGCAACGTCGTCTTACCCTTTTTGTTCTTGGTATAGAGATCACCCAATCGGGCGATAAAAGCGTAGCCCATATCGGTCGCCAATACGTGGCACAGGTCTTCGTCACCTAACATTACTCCGCTGAAGGTGGCACCGGCGGGCGGGCTCAGGCCGCTGCTGAGCGGCTCCCCCTGGCTACGTGCCGACGGCAGTCCATGCGCCGGTAGCGTATACGTCCGTCCCCCGGAATCCAGGCAGACAAGCAGTTGATTGGACCGCCCCTGGGCTGAATGCAGATACCCGTCGCCGGATTTGTAGCTCAGCGAATTGGGATCGAGATCATGTCCCTTGGCGGCCCGAACCCAACCTTTTCTAGACAGCACCACGGTGACCGGTTCGGACGGAATCAGGTCGCTGTCGCTCATCACTGTTGCGGCCGGGCGCACCTTGATCGGCGAGCGCCGGGGATCTCCAAACTCTTCCGCGTCCGCGATCAACTCCGCACGTACCTTGCGCTTCAGCCGCGTCTTTGATTTCAACGTCTTGTCCAGGATTGCTTTTTCTTTGCTGAGCTCTCCTTGCTCACCCCGGATCTTGATTTCCTCAAGTTTCGCCAGATTTCTGAGTTTCAGTTCCAGGACCGCCTCGGTCTGTGCTTCGGTCAGCGCAAACCGCTTCATCAGCACCGGCTTCGGCTCGTCCTGTTGGCGAATAATGCGGATGACTTCGTCGATATTGAGGTAGGCGACGAGCAGACCATCGAGTACATGCAGTCTGCGTGTCACCCGGTTGAGCCGAAACTGCAGCCGCTGCCGAACGGTCTCGGTGCGAAACTTCAACCAATCCAGAAGCAGTTCACGTAAGTTGTAGACCTTGGGCCGGCCGTCCAATCCGATCAAGTTGAGATTGACACGATAGATACGTTCCAGATCCGTGGTCGCAAATAAATGACTCATAAGAGTATCGGTATTGACGCGATTGGAACGTGGTTCGATCACCAGACGCACGGGATTTTCGTGGTCTGATTCATCCCTCATATCCACGACCATCGGCAGCTTCTTGTTCTGCATCTGAGTCGCGATTTGCTCCATGACCTTGCCGCCCGATACCTGGTACGGCAAAGCGGTAATAATTACATTGCCGTTTTCTTTGTCCCAGGTCGCACGTTGGCGAATCGAACCGGCACCGGTGGTATAAATCTCAACAATTTCCTGCGGCGCAGTCACGATTTCTGCCTCGGTAGGAAAATCCGGACCACTGATCTGCGTACAGAGTTCTTCGATGGACGTGCGGGGGGAATCCAACAGCCGCACGCAGGCTGCGGCAATTTCCCGAACGTTGTGTGGTGGTATATCGGTGGCCATACCCACGGCTATACCGGAACTGCCGTTTAACAATACGTTCGGCAGCCGCGCGGGCAGCACTCGCGGTTCCTGCAGGGTACCGTCGAAATTCGGTATCCAGCTCACCGTGCCTTGATCGAGTTCCGACAGCAGAGATTGCGCGTATCTGGTCAGCCTCGATTCGGTGTAACGCATGGCCGCAAAGGATTTCGGGTCATCCGTAGATCCCCAATTACCCTGTCCATCAATGAGCGGATAACGATAGCTGAAGGCTTGCGCCATCAATACCATGGCTTCATAGCAGGCCGCGTCACCATGGGGGTGGAATTTTCCAATCACATCACCAACGGTGCGAGCAGATTTTTTGAACTTCGCGGCGGCGTGCAACCCCAACTCGGACATGGCGTAAACAATACGCCGCTGAACCGGTTTCAGGCCGTCGCCGATA
The DNA here is from genome assembly GCA_947258785.1 of uncultured Gammaproteobacteria bacterium. GTDB lineage: Bacteria > Pseudomonadota > Gammaproteobacteria > Arenicellales > JAANXG01 > CAMYJT01. Next base: position 10,406 of record CAMYJT010000007.1, on the reverse strand, counting down.
AACGGCAGCGCCCGGTCGAGAATCACATACATCGAATAATGCAGATAAGCCCGCTCCGCGAACATGGCCAACGGCAGGCGTTCGACGTCTACCGGAGAAGCAAGGACCGGCGTCAACAACGAACCTTGCTGTGGGTTAGCCTTGCGAGTCGATTTCCTAGCCATGATCAGTACCGGTCAACAATAATTGCTCGTGTCACCATCAACGCACATCCGGTCATCGTTGATGCATGGAGCCTGTCCTCAAGTCACCTCGACTTGATCGCCCTTCTTTCCCAGCCACAACCTGCGATCGGCAGCTCGTCGCTTCGACAACAGCATGTCCAACACTTTCTGCGTCGTGTCGCCGGCGACCACTTCCAGCTGTACGAGACGACGTGTCGTGGCCTCCATGACAGTTTCACGCAGTTGCAGCGGATTCATTTCACCCAGACCCTTGAACCGTTGTATGTTAATTTTACCGCGCAGCTTCTCGGCCTTGATCAGTTCCAAGACACCGCTCTTCTCGTCATCGTCCAGCGCGTAGAACACCTCCTTGCCAACATCGATTCGGTAAAGAGGTGGCATGGCGACACAGACCCGCCCGGCAAGCACCAAGGCACGGAAATGCCGCACAAACAGAGCGCAGAGCAGGGTTGCGATATGCGCGCCGTCGGAATCGGCGTCGGCGAGTATGCACACCCGGCCGTAGCGCAGCCCGTTCAAGTTGTTGGAACCGGGGTCTACACCCAGTGCGACGGCGATGTCGTGGACTTCCTGAGAGGCCAAGACCTCGGCCGAATCGACTTCCCAGGTGTTCAGTATCTTTCCCCGCAGGGGCATGATCGCCTGAAACTCTCGATTACGAGCCTGCTTCGCGGACCCGCCCGCAGAGTCTCCCTCCACCAGAAAAAGTTCGGTCAATTCCAACTCCTGACTGCTGCAATCGGCCAACTTACCCGGCAGCGCGGGCCCGGTGGTGATCTTTTTGCGTTCGACTCGCTTTCCCGCTCGCAACCGGGCTTGAGCGCTATCGATCGCCAGCTGCACGATGCGTTCGGCGTCCGCCACGTGTTGATTCAACCACAAACTGAATGCGTCCTTGGTAACGCCGGCAACAAACACCGCGGTACTCCTGGAAGTCAGTCGCTCTTTGGTCTGTCCGGTAAATTGCGGGTCTTTCAGCCGCACCGACAACACATAATGGCACCTGCCCCACACGTCTTCCGGAGTCAGCCGAATACCTCGGGGCAGCAAATCGCGAAATTCGCAGAACTCGCGGATCGCATCCGTGAGTCCGGTACGGAACCCGGTGACGTGGGTACCGCCCTGGACAGTGGGAATGAGGTTGACGTAACTCTCGGCAATCTGGTCATCGGCATCCGGCGACCACAACACGGCCCAGTCCACCTGTTCGTCCTCGCCGTGAAATCGGCCGATGAAAGGCTCAGTAGGAATCAGCTCGTTATCGCCCAATTCCTGGCTCAGATAAGCCTTCAGTCCGTCTTCATAGCGCCAATCCTCATCGTTATCCGGATGGCATTCGTCGCGGAAGCTGATGGTCAGATCCGGACACAACACCGCCTTGGCCCGCAACAGGCGCTTCAAACGCCCGACATGGATGTTTAACGAGTCGAAGAATGCAGGATCCGGCCAGAACCGGATTACGGTGCCGGTGACCCGCCGTGCAACCTTTCCGGCGACTTTCAGCTCGGTGCGTTTATGACCGTTGGTAAATCGCATGTAGTATTCCCTGCCGTCGCGGCGGACCCAAACCTCGAACCGCTTTGACAGGGCGTTTACCACGGATACACCGACTCCATGCAGGCCCCCGGAGAACCGATAGGTTTTATGGGAGAATTTGCCGCCGGCATGCAGGCGCGTGAGGATCACCTCGACTCCAGAAACTCCTTCCTCCTGGTGCCGATCGATGGGTATTCCACGACCGTTATCCGCAACCGATACCGAACCGTCATCATGTATCACGACTTGAACGGTGTCCGCGTAACCAGCGATTACCTCATCGATGCTGTTGTCTATGACCTCCTGGGCCATATGATTCGGGCGTTCGGTCTGAGTGTACATGCCGGGCCGTTTGCGTACCGGCTCCAAACCCGTAAGCACCTCGATCGCTGATGAGTCGTAAACTCCACCCATATGAATGAATAGCAGCGCGTGTTCGTCGACAGAACAAATAAAACTGGCAGGCGGGAGGCCCATTCCTTGGGACGCTAATAATACAGGTCCCAGGGGCTGGGAACCAGAGGTTTACCACCCCTCGTTGAACTCGGCATTGCGGTAGACCGTTACACGCAGCGCTCAGCGCTGCCGATCATCAGTCAAAATCTCGGACGAGGGAATTCCGCACCGCGTCGGGAACCGGAGCAACCGTTACCTGGCGATGTTCATGGTCTATGCCGGCACTGAGCGGGACGCCTCGTTTCGCCGCGTCAATCATCTCGGTGGTCAGCTCGAAGCGCAGAAAATGTACAGCCGACGTCTTGTTCTCGGTGTCTCTGTCGAGATCCTCGTCCGCGATTGCGTAACATCTGTCAAATCCGTTGACCCTGATCCAGATTGAGTCCTCGATACCGATGAGCTTGGCCAACTCGCGTTGGCGTTCGCTGACATCTTCATATTCGATCATGAAGGTCGCCTTGAGGTTGCTGCCGTCCGGGATCAAAGGGTTGTATGCAGCCAGTTCCTCCTCGATCTCCCGGTCCTCGAAAATACGCTCGACCCTCAGCATCTCCTGAACCTGGTAACGCATGGTCTGACGGTCTTCGAAATAAAGTGTCGCGTGTTCACCAAGAGGTACCATCCGATTCCGCTTGTGATCGCGAATACCATCGCGAAACTCCGGGCGAATTCGGCTGTAATCCTCCAGCGACAATAGATCATCACGAGTGAGTTTTTCCATGTCGTCTCCCTATGTGTTGCACAAACGTCCGCAATTAGACCCCATACGCGTGCCTTAACAGCGTGATCGGCGCTGTCGCTTCACTGCCGTCGTTCAGCCCGCTGGCAATCTGATCTCCGGCCATCGGGCAATCACTGGCATAGTGGTCAGGCTTGGCTTGCCGGACCCGGTTGACCACCGGCCGGCAGATCTTCATCGAGGCCTCGTGATACTCCTGCTTCACCGCATATGTACCGTCATGCCCCGAACACCGCTCGATGACCTCGAGCTTGGTGTCGGGGACCAAACTCAAGATATCGCGTGTCTTCAAGCCGATATTCTGGACACGCAGGTGGCACGGTACATGATACGCCACCGTGCCCAGGGTGTTCTTGAATTGAGTGTTCAGCTTCCCGTCCTTGTGGCGCAGGGCCAGATACTCGAACGGATCAAATATGGCCTGGCCAAGCTTCTGCACCGACGCATCGTCTGGATACATGAGGGGTAATTCCTGCTTGAACATCAATACACACGATGGAATCGGCGCCACGATGTCCCACCCGTCGTTCACCATATTAAGCAGTGCCGGAACGTTGACCTGTTTCGCCTTTTCCACCGCGGCGAGATCACCCAATTCCAGTTTCGGCATGCCACAGCAGACCTCTTTCCCGACCAGAGTCACGGGAATCTTGTTATGCTCCAACACAGCAACCAGATCCTTTAAAGTCTGCGGATTGTTGAAGTTCCCATAACAGGTGGCGAACAGCGCAGCCTTGCCACGCGTGGCGGTGGTGGCCTCGGCGTCCGCCACCGACCCGGGACGAAAACTCTTACGGAACGAAGGGTTGTGGTACTGCGGCAGTTTGGCGCCCGGATGTACACCCAGTGTCTTCTGCAACACCTTGCGTCCAGCCCGGCTGCGATTGACCGCATTGACCACATCGACCACGACCGGGATACCGGCCAATCTGCCAACGGTGTCCGTGCTAGTCAGTATCTTGTCCCTGCGGCGCACTCGCCGTTCCCGGAATTTCACCGCTTTGGCGCGCAGCATCAAGTGCGGGAAATCGACATTCCACTCATGTGGCGGGACATAGGGGCACTTGGTCATAAAACACATATCACACAGATAACAGTGATCGGTCACGTCCCAGTAGACCTGCTCCGTAATCCCGTCGATCTCCATGGTGTCCGACTCATCAATTGCGTCGAACAAGCCGGGAAACGCCTGGCACAAACTGAAGCAGCGGCGGCAGCCGTGACAGATGTCGAACACGCGCTCCATCTCCGTGAGCAGCGACTTCCGGTTGTAGAAACCAGGATCCTGCCAGTCCAAGGGATGACGCGTGGGCGCCTCCAGGCTGCCCTCGCGAAGTCTCTGGTCGATGGGTGAGGACATCGTTTCGCTCCAGTCTTAGTACCGCGTTTATGGTGATAGGGCCGGTGCCCCGGCCCTATCGGTTGCTGCCTGGTTCAACCGAACTTAACGACTACTCCATGTTATCGAGAGCCTTCTGGAACCGGTTGGCGTGCGAACGCTCTGCTTTCGCCAGCGTTTCGAACCAGTCCGCGATCTCGTCGAACCCCTCGTCCCGGGCGGACCTGGCCATACCCGGATACATGTCGGTGTATTCATGAGTCTCACCGGCGATTGCAGCCTTCAAGTTGTCCGCCGTTCCACCGATCGGAAGTCCGGTAGCCGGATCGCCCACCTGCTCCAGGTATTCGAGGTGGCCATGAGCGTGTCCGGTTTCGCCCTCGGCGGTGGATCGGAATACCGCGGACACGTCATTGAATCCCTCGACATCCGCCTTGGCCGCGAAATACAGATAGCGGCGGTTGGCCTGCGATTCTCCGGCAAAGGCGTCTTTGAGATTTTGTTCGGTCTTACTACCTTTCAGCTCCATAAGTGTTCTCCGGTTGTGTCTCGAGTTTGTGACAAAGGTGCATCGGAAATCCGTGCTCTGATTTAGAATGATTCTAAAACGCTCCGACCGCCCTTGTCAAATGATTCTCCGACCCAAACGCGGGTACAATGACGCAAATCAACCGGACCTTGGAAATCGATAGCACCGTGGCCAAATCCAGTTCCACTCCCGGCTCTAAAGAGTCAGCAAATTTTGAAACGGCGCTGCGCGAACTCGAGCGCTTGGTCGAGCGCATGGAACGCGGTGACCAGACTCTCGATGAATCCCTGAAAGATTTCGAACGCGGTATGGAGCTCGCCAAGGCTTGCCAATCCACACTGAAAAAGGCAGAGCAGCGGGTGGAGAAACTGGTCGAGCAAAACGGCGAGTTCACCGTCAAAGTATTCTCGCCGGAGGAGTGATCAACACGGAATTCGATATCGTGCGGCGCAGGTACCTGGACCGCATTAATAACGCACTGGATCACTGCCTTCCACAATCGAACATTGAGCCGCAGCGACTGCACGAGGCGATGCGTTACGTATGTCTCAGCGGCGGCAAACGCCTGCGCCCCATGCTTGCTTACGCCACCGGAGAACTGCTCGGCGCCAAAGCCCCGGATCTGGATGCAGCAGCATGTGCGGTCGAGCTCATTCACAGCTACTCATTGGTGCACGATGATCTGCCGGCTATGGACGACGACGATTTACGCCGGGGTCTACCAAGCTGCCACACGGCCTACGATGAAGCGACTGCGATCCTGGTTGGCGACTCCCTGCTCACCTTGGCCTTCAGCGTGCTTGCAGGTGTCCCGCCGGACCAGGCGGGCGGTGAGTGTCGGCTGAGAATGGTCGGCGTGCTGGCCCAGGCCGCCGGGACGGCCGGCATGACCGGGGGTCAAGCCCTGGACCTGAATGCCGTCGGCAAAAACCTGACCCCCCAGAAACTGGAGGATATTCATCATCGAAAGACCGGCGCAATGATCCGCGCGTCGGTGCAATTGGGGGCATTGGCCGGTGAGGCCGATGACTGCGTCCTGGATGCCTTGGACCGGTACGCCCGATATCTCGGGCTGGCCTTCCAGATCGTCGACGACGTCCTCGACGAGACTGAGAACACCGGGACGCTGGGCAAACAGAGCGGTGCGGACCGGGAACGCAATAAACCGACCTTTCCATCTGTCTGGGGTTTAGGCAGGTCTCAACAAATGGCGGAGGATTTGTATCAGCAGGCCCTCGATTGCCTCGACATCTGGGGTGAAAATGCGTATACATTACGGCGCCTGGCTGAGATGTTGGTACATCGGAACTTTTAGATATGTCGGAAACCCGTTTCCCGTTGTTGACCCAGATCGATTGCCCCGCGGACCTGCGCGCCCGGCGGGAGAATCAGCTTCCACAGCTGTGCGACGAGCTGCGTCGATTTCTCATCGAAACGGTTTCCAAAACGGGGGGACACTTGGCCGCGGGCCTGGGCACGGTGGAGCTCGCGATCGCCCTGCACTATATATTCGAGACACCCAACGATCGCTTGATCTGGGACATCGGCCATCAAGCCTATCCACACAAAATCCTCACCGGTCGCCGCGACCTGCTGCGAACCATACGCCAGCCAAACGGGATCTCTGGGTTCCTCAAACGTAGCGAAAGCGAATTCGACAGCTTCGGTGCCGGACACTCGAGCACCTCCATCAGCGCAGCGCTGGGGATGGCGGTCGCCACCGCAATGGAGGACGTGGATCGCCAGGTAGTAGCGATAATCGGCGATGGAGCGCTCACGGCGGGTATGGCGTTCGAAGCGCTGAACAACGCCGGTGCGCTGGACGCCGACTTGCTAGTCGTCCTCAATGACAACGACATGTCTATTTCCCCCAATGTGGGGGCCATTTCGAATTACCTGGCGCGTATTCTGTCGGGACGCGCCTACACCAGTGTCCGTGAGGGCAGCAAAGTCGTGTTGAGCACTCTCCCCCAGGTAAAAAACCTTGCCAGGCGTTGGGAAGAGCACACCAAAGGCATGGTTATGCCCGGCTCGCTGTTTGAGGAATTGGGGTTTTACTACATCGGACCGATTGACGGGCATGACATCAAGACATTGATCAAGACCCTGAAGAATATGAAGGCGCTCAAAGGCCCCCGGTTTCTGCACGTCGTGACCCAGAAAGGCAAGGGATTCAAACCCGCCGAAGGCGCCCCGGTCATCTACCACGGTGTCTCCCCATTCGATCCGCAGACCGGCAAACTCGAGCAGAAACCCCGCCGGCGCACCTACACCCAGGTATTTGGCGATTGGCTGTGTGACATGGCTGCCGTGGACGAGAAGCTGGTCGGCATTACGCCAGCCATGCGTGAGGGTTCCGGTCTGGTTAAGTTTTCCGAACAGTATCCAGACCGCTATTTCGATGTCGGCATCGCCGAACAGCACGCCTTGACCTTTGCCGCCGGTCTCAGTTGCGAGGGACTGAAACCGGTCGTGGCGATTTACTCGACGTTTCTCCAGCGCGCTTACGACCAGCTCGTGCATGACATCACCATCCAGAATCTGGACGTGACGTTAGCCATCGACCGCGCGGGCCTGGTGGGTGCGGACGGCCCGACGCACGCGGGGGCGTTCGACTTGAGCTTCTTGCGCTGCCTCCCCAATATGGTGATTATGGCACCCGCCGACGAGGCCGAATGCCGGGACATGTTGTATACCGCGCATCGACATCCCGGTCCCACCGCCGTCCGTTATCCGCGTGGTACCGGGCCCGGTGTTCCCGAGCGTGCCACCATGCAGGCGCTGCCAATCGGCCAGGCCGAGGTCCGGAGGCGCGGACACCGGGTCGCAATACTCGCCTTCGGTAGCATGGTTGCACCCTGCCTGGGGGTGGGTGCGGAACTCGACGCGACGGTGATTAATATGCGTTTCATAAAGCCCCTGGACGAGGCTTTGTTAACGCGGCTGGCCGCCGATCACGAGTTGCTGGTGACGGTGGAGGAAAATACACTAATGGGCGGCGCAGGATCGGGGGTCAATGAATGGCTGACGGCCGCCGGGGTCGATGTCCAAATCCTCAATCTGGGACTACCGGACCGCCATATTGAACACGGCAATCCCATACAAATGCTGGCGGATTGCGGCCTTGATACCGTCGGCATCAAACAGTCCATTGTCCAGGCCGCCCCGGTGCCGCTTGCCCGGATTTTAGAATCTGCCTAAACTTGCTCCTCTGCCAGCGCCACCGCGCGGACGGAATTCCCACAGCCACCGGACACTTGACACGATGAGTTCTCCCAGCAGTTCCCAGTTCACAGCCATGCCAATCGACGATGTCCAGGGCAGCCCTGACACTCGCGAACTGGCAATCGACAAAGTCGGCATCAAAGATATCCGCCACCCGGTTCGGGTACGCGATCGCAGCGGGGGTGAACAACATACCGTTGCCAATTTCAACATGTATGTCGAACTGCTGCACAACTTCAAGGGAACTCACATGTCCCGATTCGTCGAGATTCTAAACCGCCATGAAAAGGAGATCTCGGTGAAGTCCTTCAAGAGCATGTTGAAGGAAATGACCGAATTACTGGAGGCGGACAAGGGGCACATCGAGATGGCTTTCCCATATTTCGTGAACAAGCAGGCACCTATCAGCGGTGTTGAGAGCATGATTGATTACGAAGTAACCCTGGTGGGGGAAATCGACCGCGGCCGATCACAAACCCAGATCAAAGTCGTGGTGCCGGTGACAAGTCTGTGTCCATGCTCGAAACAGATCTCGGATTACGGCGCACACAATCAACGGTCCCACGTCACCATGAGCGTCATAACCAACGCATTTATCTGGATTGAGGAACTTATAGACATCGCCGAGCAGGAAGCGAGCTGCGAATTATTCGGATTGCTGAAACGTCCGGATGAAAAATATGTCACCGAACGGGCCTACGACAATCCAAAGTTTGTCGAAGATATGGTCCGCGATGTAGCAATGCAGCTCAACGGGGACGAACGTATCGACGCCTACACCGTCGAGTCGGAGAATTTCGAGTCGATTCACAATCATTCGGCCTACGCTATGATAAGCCGCGATAAACGGCGCAAACTATGAGATCCGGGGGCAGTCACCCTCAATAGCGTCTGCGCAGCTCCATGTGGTCACCGGATCTCACCATATCCAGTTGACCCAAAAACGACATCCCGAGCAGTGGGGTTTCCGGAAAGGCACCGAGTATGATACCGGCTTGGACATCACGCAGTGTTATATCACCCACACTGACACTGTCCAAGGTCACACGGACCATCCTTGCAATTCCACCGGCCGTGCTCGCCAGCCATTGTTGCTGATCCGCAAAATCTATTCCGATGCGCCGGGCCAGTGCACCGCTGATGGCGACTGTGGTGGCGCCCGTATCAACGAGAAAGCGGACCGGATACCCGTCAATGGTCCCGTCAGCATGGAAAAAACCGCGGTTGTCGGCCCATAAGGATACTGTTGCATCGCCATCTGCCGCGTCTTCCACGGCGGCTGCGGCACCCGGAAACACCGCTGCTCCACCCAGGGTCAACGTTTCCCGCTTACCGTCGACCTCGATGACCGCTTGATCTGAATCCGCGCTGATCAGTGTCACCCCATCCATCCCGGTCTGCCCGGCCTGCAGCACGCGGCGTTGGCCGTCTATGTGTAAAATCGCCTTGCCTTGGAATAGCGCCAGCAGACGAACGCTGTCGATGGCCTCGGTCGTCAGGGCGGATACCACCAGGCAGGCAAACAGTGCAATCCGCGAAACCAGGCGAGACGGGCTGGTCCGATTGAATTGAATCGCCAACATGTCAGACATTCTCATCTTTCAGTATATTGCCTGCGAGGGCCCCGGTTATTTGGGTCGCTACCTTCGGGCACGCGGCTATACCCAACGGGTCGTCAGGCTGGACGCCGGAGACCTGGTGCCCACCAGTATAGACCGCGTCAGGGGGCTTGTGTTCATGGGAGGACCCATGAGCGTCAACGATGACCTTCCATGGATCGGTCCAGCGCTCCGCTTGATTTGTGAAGCCAGAACACGTTCGATACCGGTTCTGGGCCATTGCTTGGGCGGACAACTGATCGCCAAAGCGCTGGGGGCGGACGTGCGTCTGCACCCAGAAAAGGAGATCGGGTGGTTTCCAGTCCGCGCGCGTACGCCGTTCGGCACCCTTCCCACGGAGTTCGAGGCGTTCCACTGGCACGGAGAATCGTTTACATTGCCTTCCGGCGCGGCACATTTATTCGAGAACGATAACAGCCGGTACCAAGGTTTTGTGGCCGGAAATTGTCTCGCGTTGCAATTCCATATCGAGATGCTGCCCGGCATGGTGGAGACTTGGGCCGAGCAGTATGCCGATGAGATCGCGACCGCTTCGGCCACCGTGCAGGATCTGGAGGAATTGACGCGCGACCTCGGCCGGCGGTTGCAGCGCCTGCATGAGATCGCCGATGTAATCTACGACGAGTGGATACGCGGACTGACCTAAGCCGTATCTTGCACCAAGGCGGCGAACAGAAGAGCTAACCCGTCTTTCGCAACTCGCGAGGTAGAATTATCTTAAGGCATTGATTTCATTGCACCTGACTTGCAAAGGTCGGCACTACATCGGCGGTTGAGG
>CAMYJT010000006.1 GCA_947258785.1 uncultured Gammaproteobacteria bacterium | reverse complement strand
ATGGCACCGTCGACGTCCAGCGCCCATGGATGATCGAGATCCAGATCGGGTATGTCGCGGGCCAGGCACTCCGGATCTGCCAGTCCGGCGCAGTCGTCCTCGGCAACGTGTTTGGCGATACTGCAGGCCGCGCGGACGGTGTCCTGTATCGCCTGTGGCGCGAAGTCCGAGGTGCTGGCGGAGCCGGTTTTCTGCCCGAAATAAACGCCGACGACGAGGTTCTTGTCGCGGTGGTGCTCCACCGTTTCGATGTCGCCCATACGCACGGTGACCGACAGCCCTTCGCTGCGATTCACCGCAGCCTCCGCCGCCGTCGCGCCGCGCCGGCCAGCCTCGTCGATGACGCGCTGGGCAATGTCCGCGAGCGCTTGCTTGGCGGTTTCCTGCGTCTGTGCTCGATTAGTCGTCATAGGACTCCTGTGTCGCCGGATCCGGGGCGCAGTTGTGCCCCGCTGGGTGTAACGGCAGCTCGGCACCAGATGAACATCTACTCGTTACACGAGCGGATTGCGCCAGCGGCGCACGGTGTTAAACCTGCACCCCGCCGACGGTGATGCCGTCGATCCGCAAGGTCGGCTGACCCACACCGACCGGCACGCTCTGTCCATCCTTGCCGCAGGTGCCGACCCCTGGATCGAGTTGCAGATCGTTACCGACCATGCCCACACGGGTGAGCACATCCGGGCCGTTGCCGATCAAGGTCGCACCCTTGACCGGCCGCCCCACCCGGCCGTTTTCAATCAGGTAGGCCTCGCTGGCGGAAAATACGAATTTTCCCGAGGTGATGTCCACCTGTCCGCCGCCGAAGTTCACCGCGTACAGCCCCTTGTCGACCGACGCGATGATTTCCTGCGGGTCGTGCCCGCCAGCCATCATGTAGGTGTTGGTCATTCTCGGCATCGGCAAGTGCGCGAAGGACTCCCGACGACCGTTGCCGGTCGCCGCCACACCCATTAGACGGGCGTTCAACGAGTCCTGCATGTAACCGTTGAGCAGACCGTTTTCGATCAACACCGTGCGCTGGGTCGGATTGCCCTCGTCGTCAATGCTCAAGGACCCGCGCCGGTTGGCCAGCGTGCCGTCATCGACCACCGTGCACGCGGCGGTGGCGACGCGCTCGCCGATTCGACCTGCGAACGCCGACGTGCCCTTGCGGTTGAAGTCACCCTCCAGGCCGTGGCCGATGGCCTCGTGCAGCAGGATCCCGGGCCAGCCGGGACCGAGCACCACCGTGAAGCTGCCGGCCGGCGAGTCCTCGGCCTCAAGGTTGACCAAGACCTGCCGCACCGCCTCTTCGGCATATCCATCGGCGATGTCATCGCTGAAGTATTCGTAACCGTACCGGCCGCCGCCACCCATGCTGCCTTGTTCGCGGCGGCCGTTGTGCTCGGCGATGACCGTCACGTTGAGCCGGACCAGAGGGCGGATGTCGGCGCCGAGCGCGCCGTCGTTGCGCGCGATCAAGATCACCTCGTGGACCCCGGACAGACTCACGATCACCTCCGTGACTCGCGGGTCCTGGCGCCGTGCCGCCCGGTCGATGCGCTCGAGCAACGCGACCTTGTCCTCGTCGGCGAGGGTTGCCAGGGGATCCGCCGCGGTGTACAGACGCGGGACCCGTTCACCGGTCCAAATGATGGGCAGCGGTTTGGTGTCGCCGCCTGATTGGGTGATCGCTCGGGCGGCGGTGGCGGCGTCGCTCAGGGCTGGCAACACAATCTCGTCGGAGTAGGCGAAACCGGACTTCTCCCCCGCCACGGCGCGCACACCGACACCTTGTTCGATATTGTGGTTAGCCGATTTCACTCGGCCCTCTTCGAGCATCCACGATTCCTGGCGTACGTACTGGAAATAAAGATCCGCATAGTCGACCTTGGGGCCGACTATCTTGGCAAACACCGAGTCAAGGTCACGTTCGTCCAGTCCCCCGGGGTCGAGTAGGGCGGTTTTGGCAGTTTCCAGCGGTTCTTTCATCCGACTATCTTACCTGGTTTTGTCAACGGCGACCCGCTCAAGCTGCGTTTTGCACCGGGAATCCCGGATGCCGGCGTCCCACCGGCTCACAATCGCCGATGCGTCAAAGCGGGGAACCGCGCCCGCAGGCGCTGCAGGCCCGTTACGTCGACGTCGGCCACCGCCCAGCCGGCGCCCTCGTCGACCCTGTCCAGCACCTCCCCCGAGGGACCCACCAACATGGAGTGTCCATGGGTACGCCGGCCGTTGGCGTGCACGCCGACCTGCGCGGCCGCCACCACATAGGCCTGATTCTCGACCGCCCGTGCCCGCAGCAGCACCTCCCAGTGCGCCTTGCCGGTGGTCTCGGTGAACGCCGAGGGAACCGCGTAGATCTGCGCGCCGGCGACGGACAAAGCGCGGTACAGTTCCGGAAACCGCAGGTCGTAGCACACCGTCAACCCAAGACGCCCGACGGGTGTGTCGACCGTCACTGTGTTGCCGTCCACCGGACCCGGCTCGATGTAGTCGGACTCCCGGTAGCCCTCCTGGTCGCTGACCTCGACGTCGAACAAATGCATTTTGTCGTAGCGGGCCACGGGTACACCATGATCGTCGTAGATCAGACACACGGCACGCACCTTGTCGGCCACCGCGGCGACCATCGGTACCGTACCGCCGACGATCCACACCCCAAGGCGCGCGGCCCGCTCGCTCAGGAATTGTTGGACGGGACCCATGCCCGGCGGTTCCGCCGCCTGCAGTCGATCGCAGTCATCGGCCGGCATCACGCTGAAGTTCTCCGGCAACACCGCGAGCGTGGTGCCCGCGTTGACCGCCTCCGTCAACAGCCGGTCGGCGGTCTCCAGATTGGCGTCGACCTCGGGGCCGGAATTCATTTGTACTACGGCGACCCGCAAGTCAGCGCACCCGATGTTCCACCGCGTCAACGACGATCGCGCCCGGTACGCCGGACCCCGGTTCGAGGCGGATCTGCGCCGACGCCACACCCAGCGCCACCAGCCAATCGCGCAGTTCCTCCGCCCACGCCGCACCGTGGTCACCGCCTGGATGGCGAATCACGATGACACCCTCGCGCAGGCGCTCAAACTTGCGCATCACGCGCTGCAGGGCCGGGATCCGGGTTACGGCCGCACCGCTGTTTACCGCCGGCCAATCGGCCCGGAACAAAGTCTCCGCAGCCGCCACCGGGGGCGGATTCACCAACCACCAGACACCCACCACGAACGCCATCCGGACGGGTCCGTTCATGACGGCGGGCCGCCCGGCTCTTGGGGTTCTTGTTTGACGCGCTCGATGGTCGGCGATTCCCATGGGCCCGTCACGCGATACCGGTAATTGACCAGTTTGGCGATCTGCGTCTTGAGCAGCTTCTGGACTACGAAGATCACCGCGCCGGCCGCCGGATTTGCGATGGCCCCCAGCAGGCTCAGGTTGGCACCGACCTGGGGCGCGATGACGATCTCCATGTCGTAATCCTCTGCCGCCAACCCGGCACGCCCATGCACGTCGATGAGCGCCGCCGGACCGATCACGTAGAACCCTTCGCTGAGCAAGTCGCCGCTGTTCAACGCGCCCTTGGCGGTGATCCGGTCAAACGCCAGACCTTTGGCGAACACATCGGTGAAATCCAGCGTCAAGCGGCGCATCAGTGCCTCTACGTTCAGCAAGCCAAACAAGCGACCGGATCCCGGCTCGACGCTCAGGAAGCGGCCCTTGGCGGCCGAGAACGTGTACTCGCCGTTCAGCTTATCGAAGGCGAAGGCACCGGGGCCGCCCGCCCAATGTACCGATGCCTGCAGTTCCGCGGTGCCGTCGGCGATTTGCTCGGACAGGTCCAAAGCGTCCATGGCCTTGCCAAGGTCATCGCTGTGCATGTCGATATCGAGCTCCGTTTGGGTGAGGTCCCCGGAATGCCGCCACATCCCGCTGGCGGTGATCCGCAGCTGCGCCTGCTGGGCGTGGAACGTAGCGATCCGCCAACCGTCGGTATGTGGTTCGGCCGCAAACCGCAGCGTGCCCAGCGACATGTTACCGTAATGAAAGCTGTCTGCTGTAAGGGTGACATAGGGCAACCGTTCCGGAGTGCCGGTCAGCGCCGGGACAGTGGAATCCAAACGGGGCCACCGTAGCCGGTCGAGTTCAAACTCATAGCGGGGACCTTGCGCGTCGAAGTCCACCCGTGCGTGCCCATGCACCGCGTTGCCGGCCAGCTCTGCGCGCCACACCCGGCCGTCTTCCGACCCGGCCCGCAGCTCCACCGGTCCAAAGTCGCGGCGCAACCAGGTCAATGAATTGGTATTGATGGACACGCGGCGCAACGTGTCCACCAGGGTGTTGCGATCGGCCCCAACAGCAGGGCCGGGCCGCCACAACACGTCGAGCCAGGCGTCAGCATCCAGTGCCGCGCCGCTCGCATCGACTTGCAGGTGATCCTCACCGGGCAGTTGTGGCGTGCCGGGACCCAGCACGATGCCGCCGCGCACGAATTGCCAATCGTCGTTGTCGGTCTGGAACGCCAAGTCAGCCTGCAAGGTGTCGCCCATGCTGAATTGAACGCGCCGGTCGCGTCGGCCCGCGAAATGCACGTCGACGGAGCCGGGTGCGGGCTGATCGGCAGCTTTGGTCAGCGGTGGCGGTAACTCCACCTCTACGCCGAGCAATTCGGAGGTGACCGCCAATTGGACGTCGCTCCGGTCTACGGTCAACCGCGCCGTCCATTCGGTCTCCCCGCTGAATGGTTCAACCAGGCGGTCCCCCAGTATCGTGCGCAGCATCTTGACGTCCGCACGGCCGCGGCCGTCGACGGCGAACACCGGCGGTTGGCGCGGTTGCAGCGTGCTCACCGCCAGTGTCGCCGGTCCGTCCATAACGTGGGCGGTCATGCCCTGCGCGGAGACCGTTTGCTCGGTGAACCGAACCGTGCCACGGATCGCTTCGACGGCCAAGCCGTTCGGCCACTGGATGCGGCCGTTCGCGGTCTCGTAGCGGCCCTTCACGCGGGTTTGTTTCAGCTTCGACAACGGCAGTTCGATGTCCAGATGCAGCTCGCCTTGGCCGGCCCCGGTCAACTCCGGGGCGGTGGGCCTGGCGCCCTTGTGCAGCGGCCCCTCGCGCAGAAACGCCACCACGTCGCTGACCGGCGTCTCGGTCATCGTCCGAACGGTCAGCATCCGCGATCGGTCGTACAGGTTTTCGCCCCTCGCCGTGGCCTGGCGAATCGTCGACCGCATGATGTCGCCGCGTTGTGCGATGACGTCCAGCGCGGTATTGTGAAAGGCCACTTGTGCGTCGAGATTCGAAAGGACCGGCCAGCGTTTGGCGAAATCGAGGGTGCCGCCGGTCAAGTTGAAGCGGGCGTCGAATTCACCACCTCCGTCGGCGAACGGAAATCGATTGACCGCCCCCCGCCAGCGTATCCGGCCGCCTGACAAGCGCCCCGCCTTCAAACTCCTGGTCAACCAGGCGGCGGTCTTCGGCGGCGTCTGTATCGGCAGGTAATCCGGAACGCGTGCGACGTCGGCGCGGGGCAACTCCGCACGCAGGTCCACAACCGGACTCCCGCCCGTGATGACAACGGTGCCGTCGATGCCTGCGAACTCCAGATCGCGGTTATGGGCATGGAGCTTGCGCACGGTGATCGTCGATTCCGCACCCACCTTGGACCAACTCAGCTCACCGGTCAGGTCCATGGTCAGCGAGCGCGTATACCACCGCGGCAGCACAAACGTTACCGGCCCACCGCTCAAGCTGGCCCACACATTGTCGGGTTCGATCGAGAGCCGTGCACTCAATCCTGTCACACCCGGCCACGGATCGACCGCCTCGATCGACAAGTCTGCCAGCGCCATGTCGAGCCGCCAGCCGGTCGGCTCGGTCAGCGCGCCGTAGACCGTCAGCGAGACGTCGCGGGCCCTACCGCCGGGATCGGCCTCGCGGATCCGCTGCCGCAGCGTCTCATCGGCCACCAGCAAATCCGCCGCCCGGGCCACCGTCTCCAACTCGAGTTCTGCGGTACTCATCCTGGTTCCGGCCTGTTCGCGAACCACCTCCACACGGTTCCAGGCCAGGGGGGTGCCCTCGACGGTCATCGCCGGATTGGAGACCGTCAGCCGCCACCCCGGCGCCTGCCGCAACCAGGACAGCTCAAGTTCGAGTTTCTCCATGCGCCGCAAACGATCGTCTTGACGCACAAAAACGTCGGCATCGGACAGTGAGATCCGCGCCATCGATTGGTTCAGCGTACCTCGGTCCCAAGTCGTCGACACCCGGGCGTCCAGTTCGCCGCCCACCAGCTGAGGTATTCGCTCCGCGATCAATAACGGTATGTTACCCATGTTGACACCTTGCAGGGACAGATCGACGCGCCCCCCCCAGTCCGACTCCGACAGCGCTCCGCGCAACTTTGCGGAGACACTCAGGCGCCGGCAGACCGGCGCCAGGCAACGCGCGGTGCCTGCGAATTGATGAACGTCACCGTTGTTGACAAAGTGCATCTCGATCTCCGATAAACGCATGGCGGCGCCGGGATCGCGTTCATCCCGCCAGATCAGCGTCCCGTCCACCAAGCGAATCTCCCGCTGATGAAACAACCAGTGCGCAGCCGCCAGTCTCTGCCCCGGCGGGCCGGGTTCGGCAATGATGTCACCGACCCGTACACCGCCTTCACGCAGCCGAGTGATCTCCAGGGTCGGAGAGATCAAGCTGAATCGCTCGAACAGCAAATCCCCGGTCACCAGGCTGCGGGGACTGACCTGGAATTCGATTCCACCCAGCCGCAGAGAGGTCTGCGTGCCGTCCTGTCGCCGGACCCTGAGCCCATTGGCCCGGAACACGGGGGACAGACCCTCCCAGCGTGTGTCGAGCTGTAATATGCTCACTGGACGACCGATCTTCTCGGTAAGGTAGCTCTCGATGCGCAATCGGTGTTCCGGCAGGTTGGGCCACCAGACCCACAGAAACAGGGCAGCCGCTGCGAGCAGCAGGACGCCTGTCCCAATCGCGTACAACACGTAACGAGCGAGACGCAGCGTGATGTGGATCATGTCTTACCGGTCACGGCAACGGCGCAGCGGTTTGGCACTGCCCGGTCCTGTGTGGCCTGCGGTGGGCAAGCGAACCCGTCACAACGCGCGACGATCCTCCGGCGGCCAACCACTTATCCGGCCAGGTCCGGCGTCCATCAGGTCGTTGTTTACAATGCCAACACCCGATCTAAGCTTTAAGCACAACGACATGACTCAATCGCACGAAAACATGATACAGATGATGCCCGAGAACGATCCCTTTGCACAGGTCCTGTGCGAGTTGGCCGCCAGCGTAGAGATATCGAAACAACTCGAGGTAGAGTTGGAACATATTCGTGTGAGTGCCATGCGTGGGAGCGCGAACCCCGTCAAGCTGAATGGTGCGGATCGCACTCGACGCCCCTTGGGCGCGGCGCTTTACGCCTGCTGAGCGGTTCACAACAACACCACATCGTATTCCTCCTGGTGGTAGGCCGTTTCGACCTGTAGGTGAATCGGTTTGTTGATGAACCCCTGCAGTTCAGCGAGGCTCGTCGCCTCCTCGTCGAGCAACAAGTCGATGACGCACTGCGCCGCCAGCACCAAATACTCGTCCGCATCGAACTGCCTGGCCTCACGGAGAATCTCGCGGAATATCTCGTAGCAGACCGTCTGCGCGGTCTTTAATATTCCGCGCCCGTTACACACCGCACAGGGTTCGCAAAGTATGTGTTCTAGGCTCTCGCGGGTGCGTTTACGCGTGACCTCGACCAGCCCCAACGGCGACATCTGGGTGACAAAGGTCTTGACCCGATCCTTGGCCAGGGCCTTGTCCATCGCCCGCATCACCTGCCGTCGATGTTCGGGATCAGCCATATCGATAAAATCGATGATGATAATGCCGCCGATGTTGCGCAGACGCAGCTGGCGGGCGAGGGCCTGGGCGGCCTCCAAATTGGTTTTGTATAGGGTTTCTTCCAGATTCCGCCGGCCAATATACGCGCCGGTATTGACATCAATGGTGGTCATCGCCTCCGTCTGATCGATGATTAGATAGCCGCCCGATTTCAGCGACACCTTGTGATCCAGCGCGCGCTTGATCTCTTCTTCGGCGGAATACAATTCAAAGATCGGACGCTCGCCGGGATAGTACTCGATCCGGTCTACCACTTCCGGAATGAGTTCTCTCGCAAAACTCAAGGCCTTCTCATAGGTCTCCCGGGAGTCGATACGGATCTTTTCCACGGTGTCGCGTACCACGTCACGCATTGTGCGCATGGCCAGTGGAATGTCCTCGTGCAGCAGGCCCGGCGCCGCTACCATTGATACATTGCGCTGGATGCGCTGCCAAACCTTGCGCAGAAACTGGATGTCGAGGTGCAGTTCTTCTTCACTGACAAATTCGGCGACCGTGCGCACGATGAAGCCACCGTCTTTTTCGTCATCGCGGAGTATGCCGGCGATGATTCCACGCAGGCGGTCACGGTCTTCAGCAGTGTCGATCTTTTGAGACACGCCGATGTGTTGGCTGTAGGGCAAATACACCAGAAAGCGGGCGGGGATACTAATCTGCGTGGTCAAACGCGCGCCTTTAGTGCCGAGTGGGTCCTTGAGCACTTGGACCACGATCTCCTGGCCATCCGCCAGCAGCTTGTGGATCGACTGATCCAAACCATTGATGGCTGTCCCGAGTTCATCGTCCTGGCGATTAACGATATCCGAGGCGTGCAGAAACGCGGTCCGCTCCAACCCGATGTCGACAAAGGCCGCCTGCATGCCGGGCAGGATCCGAACTACCCGGCCTTTGTAGACATTGCCGACCATGACGCGCGCCTGGGTGCGTTCGACGTATACTTCCTGCAGCACCCCATTTTCCACCAAGGCAACCCGGGTCTCCTGGGGCGTTACATTGATGAGGACTTCTTCGCTCATAACCAATCGATGCTCACCTGCCGTAATAATGTGCGAAGTTCGAACATGGGTAAACCAACGACGCCGGTGTAACTGCCCTCGAGATGCTCCACGAACCCGCTGGCCAAACCCTGGATTGCATAGGCCCCGGCCTTGTCCAGGGGTTCCGGGGTGGCGCAGTAGCGCGCGATTTCGTTGTCCGTCAACGCCTTGAATCGCACGTGACTGCGGCTCACATCGGTCAACTCCGCGCCGTTGTGATGCAGCGCAATGGCGGTCAACACCTCATGCCGGCGGCCGGACAGCCGCCCGATCATCGCCGCGGCCTGCGCCGCGTCGGCCGGTTTGCCAAGCAGTTCGTCGTCGATGATCACACAGGTGTCCGCCCCCAGCACCGGCCGCCTGGGGTACCGACGGCGGTCAACCTCGGCGGCAACCGAGCCGGCTTTGGCCGACGCCAACCGGACGACCAATTGGTCCGGCGCCTCACCGCTGCGGGGGCGCTCGTCGACCGCCGCGGTGAGCACCGCGAAACGCAGGCCCACCGAGGCCAGCAGCTCCCGCCGACGCGGCGACGCCGACGCTAGATAGAGCTGAGGGTCCAGTGGCAAGTCGGTATTGGCCGGTATGTGCGGCGCCCGATGCGGAGTCACGCGCACCCCCTGTGGTACGGATGACCCGCGACGATACTCCACGCGCGATAGAGTTGTTCGGCGACAACAATGCGGACCAGCGGATGTGCGAGGGTAAGTCGCGACAAGGACCAGTGTTCCGTCACCTGCGCGAGTGCGTGCGCCGACAAGCCATCGGGCCCACCGACCAGCAGCGCTACATCTTTGTGATGCTGCAGCCACGCCTGCAGCCGTTCGGCCAGTTGCCCGGTGGAAATCTCACGGCCGGTGCGCTCCAGGGCCACACAATGGCTGCCCGCCGGCACCGCGCCCAGGAGCGACCGCGATTCGTCCTCGACTAACCGCGGAATGTCGGCGCCCTTGGTTCGCTTGCCCGCCGATACCTCGATCAGCTGCAGCCTGCATTGCGGCGGGAAGCGCTTGGCATAGTCGCCGAAGGCGTCGCTCACCCACCGGGGCATGCGGTTGCCGACGGCAACCAGATGAATCTTCATCGGCGCCGGACTATTCGTTGCGCCGGTCGCGCTGGGCGAGTATCAATTGTTTAACGTCTTCCCCCCACAATCCCTCCAGGTCGTAGAACGCCCGGGCCTCAGGATGCATGACGTGGGCGACTACGTCGCCAAAATCGAGCAGCACCCAACTGCCCGTGTCCAGTCCCTCCACGCCAAGGGGGCGCACCTTTCGTTCGCGGAGACGATCCAGCAGGGCACGTGCGATCGCTTTAACATGCCGGTCCGAGCTGCCACCGCCGATCACCATGTAATCGGTGATGCTCGTGAGCTCACGCACGTCCAGTGCGCGGATGTCGATGCCCTTCATGTCCTCGAGGACGCTGACAATGATGTCTCTGGTCTGCTCAGATTGCATGAGATTGAGTCACCCCCCCGGGATAGCCGTATAAACCGTTGTCTTTAATATATGTCCACACCACACCCGGCAACTCGGGACAGTCCCGCGGTCCGGTGCGGATCCGGTCCCGAACGGCCGAGGCTGACACGTCGATCAGGGGTGCGGCGCTCAGGTACACCCGGCCTGCGGTTGTGTGCGTCAATACCGAGCGATCGGTCGTGATCCAGTGGCGGCACCATACCGGCCCGGGGGCGGGTAACTCCCAACCGGGCCGCGACAGCACGATCAAGTGCGCCAGGGTGAGAATTTCCTCGGCATGAAACCAGGACGGGATCTCCAGAAAGGCATCAGCCCCGACCACCCACGCCAGTGGGCGTGCCGGCCAGTCGGCCCGCAGCGACCGCAGCGTCCACACCGTGTACGAAGGGCCACGCCGGCGGGTCTCCCGGTCGTCCTCGCAGAGCCCCCGCCGCCCCGCCAGCGACAGTTGGAGCATACGCCGGCGGTGCGCGGACGATGCGACCGGCGGTCGGCGGTGGGGAGGACGCACGCTCACGATAAAGCGCACATGATCGAGATCGAGCGTCTCCACCAGATAGCTAGCGGTCTCCAAATGTCCGCGATGCACCGGGTCGAAGGTTCCACCGAAGACTGCAATCGGCCTCAAGCGTCCGCCTCGGACCGTCCGCAACGGTCCGCATCCGGTGGCGTGTTTTGCTTAGTCGCGAATATGACCGTCTCCGAGGACGATGAATTTTTGCGTGGTCAATCCCTCCAAGCCGACCGGTCCACGGGCGTGAAGTTTGTCGGTGCTGATACCAATCTCCGCGCCGAGACCATACTCGAAGCCGTCGGCAAAACGCGTGGAGGCGTTAACCATCACCGAACTGGAATCCACTTCTCTCAGAAAACGGCGCGCCTTGCCCAGATTTTCGGTGACAATGGCGTCGGTGTGGCGCGAGCCGTAGCGGTGGATGTGATCGATGGCGGCGGTCAGGTCCGGCACCACGCGAATCGAAAGGATCGGCGCGAGATACTCGGTACTCCAATCCTCGTCCGTAGCGGGCAGGGCCGAGGACAGTACCTCGCAGGTGCGCGCGCAGCCACGCAGTTCCACACCCGCATCCCGGTACATTGGTCCCAAGTCCGCCAGCACCCGCTCGGCTACCGGCTCCGCGATCAGCAGCGTTTCCATGGTGTTACAGGTGCCGTAACGTTGGGTCTTGGCGTTGTAGGCAATGGCGACCGCCTTAGCAATGTCCGCGTCGTTGTCGACAAACACGTGACACACGCCGTCCAGGTGTTTGATCACGGGGACCATCGACTCGCGGCTGACACGCTCGATCAGACCCTTGCCGCCGCGCGGCACAATCACATCGACGTGCTCGGGCATGGACAACAGGGCGCCCACCGCGCTGCGGTCAGTGACTTCCACGACTTGGACCGCGTCGCCGGGTAAGTCACCCGCCGCCAGGCCGGCTTGAATACAGTGTGCGATGGCGAGATTGGAATGAATCGCCTCGGAGCCGCCGCGCAGTATGGTGGCGTTGCCGGACTTCAAACACAGTCCCGCGGCATCTGCGGTGACGTTGGGTCGCGACTCATAAACGATGCCGATGACCCCTAACGGCACCCGCATGCGCCCGACCTCGATGCCGGACGGCCGCTGACTCAATTGTGCGACCTCCCCCACCGGGTCCGGCAACGCCTGGATCTGCCGCAGCCCCTCGGCCATCGCGGTGATGCGGGCCTCGCTGAGTTGCAGCCGGTCGAGCAAGGCCTCGCTCAGCCCTCGTTGCCGGCCGGCGTCCAGGTCCCGCCGGTTGGCGCGGGCCAAGGTCTGCCGCGCCGCCTCAATGCCATCGGCGATGGCCAGCAATGCTGTGTTTTTCGATCGGGTGTCCGCACTCGCCATAGCCTGGGCGGCATGACGGGCGCGCTGCCCAAGCTCTTCCATATATGCGACGACATCGCGGCTGTGCTGGGATTGGGTCATCGTCGCTGGTCAACCCGCCGGCCGTTCGGTCAAGGTCGGAACACCGCAAAGTTTCAGACAGATGCGCTCCAACTCGAACCACGCGTCCCCGGCCTGTCGCCCTTTCAGGATGCGGTCGAGCCGGGAGATGTCCCGCAGCATGTCCCACCAGCGGCCGAGCGAATGGCGCTTGAGAGCCCCGCCGACCAGTGGCGCCCGCCGCGTCCACACTTGGTGCGTTTTGAACAGCTCGCTGCGCGACCGGCCCTGTTGCAGGCCGGCGGACAACCGCGACAGACTGCGGACCTCCCGCGCCAGGGCCCAGTTCACCAGTACCGTTTCCGCGCCGCTGGTTCGCAGTGTCGTCAGTATCCGCAGCGCCTTGTTGGCATCGCCGGCCAAACAGGTATCCACCAAGGTGTAGACGTTGAAACGGGCGTGATCCGCGATGGTCGCACGCACCCGGTCCACCGTGACCATTCGGTCCGTACACAGCAGGGCCAACTTATCGATCTCCTGCGCAGCGGCCAACAGATGTCCTTCCAGCGAGTAGCTGAGCAGTTCGACCGCTTCGGAATCTGCCTGCATTCCTCGATCGCGCAACCGGCCGCGGATCCAGGCCGGAAAGCGCTCCGCCTCCACCGGGTTGTGCTCGACGATCAGGCCTTGTTGACCGATCGCTTTGACCCATGCGCTCTGTTTCGTCCGCGCTTCCAACCGGCCGGTAATGACCATCAACACGGTGTCCGCATGGACATGCGCGCAGTAATCCTTGATCGCCTGCGCGCCAGTCTTGTCCGCCCGTCCTCCCGGCAGCCGCAGCTCCAGCAGTTGGCGGTTCGCGAACAAGGACATCGAACTGGAGTGCCGTCCGAGCTGTTCCCACTCAAACCCGGGCATGACGGTCATATTGATTCGCTCGTCGTAGCCTTGCTCCCGGGCGCACTGGCGCACCCGATCGCAGGATTCCTCAACCAGCAACGGCTCTGCGCCATGCAGCAGCATGACCGGCGGCAAGCCTTTACACAGCCTTTGCGGTAATTGATCTGAAGTAATTCGCAAAACCGCGTTCGAGGATGGCCCGGCGGCCGCAGCTCAACCGCTCAAGACCACGGTTGGCAAGTGCTGTTGTGCGACCACGGGACGCGTGACACCGCGGCCGGCTATGGTGGACAGTTGACGCAGAATGCGCTGTGCCATGTCCTTCTCCATATCCCGGCGCAGGGCGGTTTCCTCACGCTCCTTCTGCAGCACCTGCGCACTGTCGAAGTTGAAGTCCCGTTCCAGCCGGATGGGTACGGCTTTGCGGACCTCGGACCCATCCTGCCGGGTCACGGTGTAACGCACCGTATAAATCAGCGTGTAACCGTTGGCCTTGCCCCGGCTGTCGATGCTCCGCACCTTGCGCTCATACTGTACGTCGTGGATCTTCAGCACCGCCTTGGCCTGCGTCGAATCGGTCACCACCGACGCACCGCTGGTTTCCAGACCCTCCACCACTCGCGTGCGCAACCGGGTATCACCGGTCTCAACGGCAATGACCGACAGCGTAGCGGACAACGGCACCCGGCCCCGCAGATGAAACCCGCACCCGGCGATAAACAAGGCAGTGATCAAGCAGATAATCGTACGGCGCATGAACATTTGTCGTCCGGCTCGTTTGGTGGTGATCCCGATGAGATTATAAACGGTGAGCGGATCAACTCACCACTAAATTCACCAGCTTGCCCGGTACCACTATGATTTTTCGGATCGTTTTGCCGTCGAGATGCCGGGAAATCCGGTTGTCGGCGCAGGCGGCCTCACGGATGGCGTCCCGGCTGGCACCGTTGGGGACGACGACCTGACCGCGCTTTTTACCGTTGACCTGGACCACCAGCTCCACGGTGTCCCGGGTCAGTGCCTGCTGGTCGACCAGCGGCCAACGGGCATCGATCAGGGGTTCGGTGTTACCAAGCTCCGCCCACAGCGCATGGGTTATGTGCGGGACAATCGGCGCCAGCACCCGAACCAGAATCGTCAGACCCTCCAGCAGCACCGCATCACCCTGCGGGCTGTCCTCTGGCCACTGGTAATCCGTCAGGGTGTTGGTCAGTTCCATGCAGGCCGCCACCACGGTGTTGAATTGGCAACGGTCGTAGTCCGACTGTGTCTTGGACAACATGGCGTGAATCCGGGCACGGACTTCCTTTAATCCCGGATCGGATACGGAGCTTGCCTCAACGTTCGCAGTGCGCGTTCTGGCCGATACGGGTTGATGTTGACGAAACAGATTCCATAACCGTCGCAGATACCGGTAAGAACCCGCCACCGCGTCGTCGTTCCAATCCAGAGTTTGTTCGGGAGGGGCCGCGAACATCATGAACAGACGCACCGTATCTGCCCCGTATCGATCGATCATGGCCTGTGGGTCCACCGTATTGCCCTTGGACTTGGACATCTTGGCGCCATCCTTGAGCACCATGCCCTGCGTCAGCAGCCTTGTGAACGGTTCGTCGGAGTCGACCAGGCCGAAGTCTCGCATCAACTTATGGAAGAATCTGGCGTACAACAAATGCAGCACCGCGTGCTCGATGCCGCCCACGTATTGGTCTACCGGCAGCCAATAATTCGCCCGTTCGTCCAACATGGCCCGATCGGCGTCGGCGCAGCAGAAGCGGGCGTAGTACCAGGACGACTCGACAAAGGTGTCAAAGGTGTCGGTTTCCCGCCTGGCCGGTCCGCCGCCTTGTGGACATCGGGTCTCGTAGAAGTCCGGCATATTCCGGATCGGCGATCCGACCCCCTCGAACGCCACCTCTTCCGGCAAGACTACCGGGAGCTCCGCCGCTGGGACGGGAACGGCCGCGCCGCCTTCGTCGGGGCAGTGCACCACCGGAATGGGGCAACCCCAGTACCGCTGCCGTGAAACTCCCCAGTCGCGTAAGCGATAGTTGACCTTGCGCGCGCCCTTGTCGGTGCGCGCAAGGTCATCGGCGACGGCGTCGAACGCCTCAGCGGAGGTCAGCCCGTCAAAGGGGCCGGAGTGCTTCAATATCCCCGGGTTGACAAACGCCCCGCCGTCGATATCGAGGGCAGAGCCATCGCTGGGAAAGATGACCGGTTCGATAGGCAACGCATAGGCTTTGGCAAACTCCCAATCGCGCTGGTCGTGGGCGGGCACCGCCATCACCGCGCCGGTGCCGTACGCCATCAGTACGAAGTTCGCCACCCAGATCGGCAGCCGGCGGCCGGAGATCGGGTGTATCGCATGATAGGGTGTCGGCATGCCCCGCTTTTCGATGGTCTCGATATCGGCCTCGGAGGTGCTGGTCTGCCGGCATTCCCCGATAAACGCCGCCAACGCCGGGTCCCGCGCCGCCGCCACCACGGCCAAGGGGTGTTCGGCGGCCACCGCCATGTACGTCACTCCCATGATGGTGTCCGGACGGGTGGTGTAGATGCGCAGGGTTTGATCAGCGCCGGCGACGTCAAAATCGGCCTCGACGCCCTCCGAGCGGCCTATCCAGTTGCGTTGCATGGTCCGCACTGCCTCCGGCCATCCTTCCAGCGTGTCGAGCCCGTTGAGCAGTTCCTCGGCATAGTCGGTGATCTTTACGAACCATTGCGGGATCTCGCGGCGCTCGACCACCGCACCCGACCGCCATCCTCGGCCGTCGATCACCTGCTCGTTGGCCAGGACGGTTTGATCGACCGGATCCCAGTTCACCTCTGCCCGTTTCTTGTAGACCAACCCCTTCTCGAACAACTGGGTGAAGAACCATTGCTCCCAGCGATAGTAATCAGGTTTGCAGGTCGCCAACTCGCGACTCCAATCGTATGCGAAACCCAGCCGTTTTAATTGGCGGCGCATGGTCTCGATGTTCTCATATGTCCAGTGCGCCGGCGGCACGCGATTTTGGATGGCCGCGTTCTCGGCCGGTAATCCGAAGGCGTCCCATCCCATCGGTTGCAGCACGTTTTTCCCCAGCATGCGCTGGTAACGGCTGATCACGTCACCGATGGTGTAGTTGCGCACATGTCCCATGTGCAGATTCCCAGACGGGTAGGGAAACATGGAAAGACAGTAGAATTTTTCGCGGCGGGGATCCTCGGTGGCGCGAAAACTCGAGTTGTCCTCCCAGTGGGCCTGCACCGCCCGCTCGATGTCGGCGGGTTTGTATTGATGCTCGATCATGGCGGCGTATTGTAGCTGTTAGCCCGAATATTGCATCAAGGGTCCCGGATGATGGCAGAGGCATGGGGCGTGCCGGCCGCCATGCTAACACCCCAGACAATGCAACCAACCGGGTTCGGAGTTGTTCACTGCAGCGCTCTTTAGTTTATAACCTTCGATAGAACAGAAATTTAAACATCGGATTGGAACGCCGCACTACAAATGCGGGTCGTGCGTTCTGGTTCACCGACCCATCCTGCATCGCCGGGACTGCTGTGACGCAAACCGCGGGCTGACGGCCACGCGGTGTCGAGGATGTCGGGTCACGGCCTCGAAAATCCTTTTGACCCGTCAACGGCAGGTTTACAATAAGCAATCCGACTCCCAGAACGAGGCCTTACGCGTGCACCAGCGTTTACTGGGCTGGCTGTCGGTGGTGTGCTTCATGGCCCTGCCGGCAGACGCCACCACACTGTACAAAGTCATCAACCCCGACGGGACCGTGACCTACCAGGATGAGCGTCCAAGCAGAGGGTTTGCCGGACGGGTCGAAGTCAAGGACATCGACCCGGACGCGAATGTCATACCGATAGAACGCTTTCCGCCGGGCACCGACTACCGGGTCCCGGGCCCCTTGGACGCCACCGGCACCCCGACCCCGCCCCGTCCTGCCCCATAGCCCGCAACTTGCGCCGACGCGGCGAACAGAACGGCTAACCCACTGTTTTGCACGCCAGCGCTGCAACCTGCCCGCCGAGGCCAGGTGCGCCCGGTACGCGGTTTGCAGGAGAGGCGCGAATCCGTTACTGTGCGCAGCCTTTTTTCCCATTTCAACGGGCGGAGGATATCCCCCGGTGCGTCAGTAAGCTATGTCGAGGTTAATAAACAGGTCCGCTTGGGCGGTGACGGACGCAGTGGTGATCGCAGTATGCGGCAGCGGTGTCAAAACGACCGAATCGCCGCACGTCGTGACCTGCACGGGTATGGGCACAGGCTCGACGGGGAGCGCCACCGGGGTGACGGTTCTGCCCAGCCGACCGGTGCAACGGGCGGTTCTCTTGACACAGCACTGAACCGGACTACGGCTTTCGAGCGCCGGATTGGACCACGATCCCACATTCACCATCCATGATCGAACTGTTCACAGCCGCAACCCCCAACGGCTACAAAGTCTCCATCATGTTGGAGGAGACCGGGCTGCCGTATACGGTGCGCCACCTGAAACTCGAGGAGTTAGAGCAAAAACAAGCGTGGTATCTTGCGCTCAACCCGAACGGCCGTATCCCCACCATCGTCGATCACGACAATCGGGGATTCACGGTGTTTGAGTCCGGGGCGATTCTGCTCTACCTTGCCGAGAAGACTGGCCGCTTCCTGCCCGGCAACGCCGTGCGGCGTTCCGAGGCGATTCAATGGTTGATGTTCCAGATGGGTGGACTCGGACCGATGCAGGGACAAGCCCATGTCTTTTACCGTTACGCACCGGAGCGGATTCCCTACGCCATCGAGCGCTATCAGTCCGAGACCTTGCGTCTTTACGAGGTGTTGAACCACCGCCTCCGGGATAACGAGTATCTCGCCGATGAGCTTTCCATCGCCGATTTCGCGACCTATCCGTGGGTGCGCAGCCACAACTGGGCGGGTGTGTGCATCGACGAATTGCCTGACCTGCAACGCTGGCTGCGCTCGATGCGCGCGCGTCCGGGAGTACAACGCGGGCTGGACGTACCGGTTAAACGCACGACAATCGATAAGCAATCCGCAGATCAACGCGCCGAGCTGGGCCGGCGGATCATCTGAACAGTGGCCGGTGTTACCGGTCCAGCGCCTGGGCCCGCGCCGCGCGCGCCTTGCCCTCGTCACCCAGCCGATCGTAGGCATCGGCGATCAACTGCCAGTTCGCGGTGCGCAGCAACGATTGGCGGGTCAGCGTGTTCGCCTTGCTAGCGAGCTGAACGGCCTGGTCATACTGCGCCTGCTGATACCGCACCCTGGCGAGCTTGTGCCACAAAGAGGCGTTGTGCGGTTCGATACGCAGGGCCCGTTCCAGGCTGGACGCGGCGGTCGCATAGCGACCCTCGGCCGACGCCTGATCCGCGGCCCGCGCCAGGTTAATCACCGCCGGTTTGGCGAGTACGGATACCGGCGGCGGAGGTGACTCGACTCCCGCCGGCAACCGGCGCTTGGCGCCCGGCGAAGACTCTGGCGCGGTCGGCGGCGGTGTCCGTCCGTCCACTCGCGGAACCGCGGCCGGCGGCGGCTGCGACCGATCGATCACCGGGGGGCCGCCGCGCTCGAGCGTCGGGGCACGCGGCCCCGTGGCGCAGCCGGTGAACATCGCCAGAACAAGTAGCGGAATAAGACATCGAGTCATGGCCGATCGAACAGCCGCTTGATCCAGTTGCGCAACCTGCCGCGTACCTTACTCGCTGCTGGGGCCGCCGCACAAGGCGCCGGTCTGCTCGGCGCCGATCCGGCAATAAATGGCAGCAACACCGCATCCCGGCAGCCAGTATCCGCCAGTCCGCCGGTCTCGAGATCGATCAACACCTGTTCGATATCGGCCGGTCGTGGCGTTGCGCTCGCCTGCAGATCGAGCCTGTCCATGATCTCGGTCCAGATCGTCATGGCACCCGCCGCGCCGCTCAAACCGGTCGGCTGGTTGTCGTCACGGCCCACCCAGACCACCGTCAGGTAATCCCCCGCGTAACCGGCGAACCAGCTGTCCCGAAAGTCGTCGGTAGTCCCCGTCTTTCCCGACACCGGTACACCGCCGTTCAGCCGGCGGGTCAGGGTCCGCCCCGTACCGGTCCGCACCACTTCCTGCAAGGCGTAGTCCAACAGCGCCATCGGGCCCGGCTCGACTACCTGCTCGACCGACAGTGGATACCGCGCCAGCGGCTGTTCGGCCTGGGACAGTACGGAGCTTATCGAGCGTAACGGCGTGCGGAACCCGTTACCCGCCAGGGTCAGGTACAGTTGAGCCACTTCGACGGGGGCCATGTCGACGGCCCCCAGCAATAACGACGGCAGCGGCTGCAGCTCACGGTCAACACCGAGTCGCCGTAACACGCCGATGACCCGGTCCACTCCCACCTCGAGACCTAGACGCGCGGTGGCCACGTTGTAGGAGCGCGCCAGGGCGTGAATGAGCGGTGTCGGGCCGTGAAATCGACGGTCGTAGTTGCTCGGGGTCCACGCCGGACTGCCCCGCTGTTCGACCCGCAGCGGCGTGTCTTCCAACAGCGTCGCCAGCGTGAAGCGCCGAGGTTGCTCCAACGCGGCGAGGTACACAGCGGGTTTGATCAGCGAGCCCACTGGTCGCCGTGCGTCCAGGGCACGGTTGAACCCGGCAAATCCGGGTTGCCGACCACCGACCAGGGCCACCACTTCCCCGCTGTCACGGCGCACCACCACCGCCGCGGCCTCCAACTGTCCCGGGGCGAGCTGGCGCGCCCGCTCCAGGGCCGCCAATCGGGTCCTGACCGCGGTTTCTGCGACCTGCTGCACCAGCGGATCGAGGGTGGTGAAGACACGCAGTCCCTCGGCGCGCAGGTCGCGCTCACGATAATCGCGGCGCAGCTGCAAACGCACGAAGTCCAGGAACGCCGGATATGCGGTGGCGGGCTGCGCCCCCGCCTCGGCGACGCCCAACGTCGCCCGCGTGGCCCGCTGCGCGGCGGATTCATCGATGAGCCCCAGTTCCAGCATCTGCGCCAGCACCAGATCACGCCGCTGCCGGGCCCGCTGGGGATGACGGCGGGGATGGTAATGAGATGGCCCTTTGACCAGACCGACCAGCATCGCGGTCTCCGGGAGATTGAGCTCTGCCAGGGGCCGACCGAAGTAAAACACGCTGCCAAGCCCGAAGCCGTGGATGGCGCGATGACCGGCCTGTCCAAGATACACTTCGTTGACATAGGCCTCGAGGATCTCTCGCTTCTCGTAGTGGATCTCGAGCAACGTCGCCATGAGCATCTCAACCAGCTTGCGGCGTACGGTTCGTTCGGCGTTGAGGTAAAAATTCTTCACCAACTGCTGGGTCACGGTGCTGCCGCCCTGTACGACTTCGCCGGCGGTCAAATTCGCCCACAAGGCGCGCGCGAGCCCCCGTGGATCGATACCGTGATGCTGAAAAAACTGCCGATCCTCCACCGCCAAAAGAGCCGCGATCAGGTGCTTCGGCACGCGATCCAGGCTAACCAGATGGCGGTCCTCATGACGCGCCGGGGAAACGCTGCCGAACAACCGGGGCTCGAGGCGAACCAACCCCAACTGGCCTCCTCGACCCGCCAACCCCCGCACGCGGCCGGCCTCGAAACTCACTGTAAATCGCTGTGCAGCGCGCGGTGTATCCCAGAACACGAACGGGCGCGCGTACACGTCGACGCGGTCCTTGCCCAGCGCATAGCTGCCGGTCTGCTCGGCGCGATCTCGCCGCCGGTAGCCGAGTTCATCGAGTTCGCCGACGAGGCGTGTCCGATCCAGGCGCAGCCCCTGATACAGCTCCAGGGGCCGGGTGTAGACATGGGCAGGCACCGGCCAGCGCTCGCCCTCGAATCGATTGCGGATGGTGATATCGAGATAGACGACATAGGCAAGGAACGACACCAGCGACAAAACCAGCGTCCGGGAGACCGCCCAACGCAGCCAGGACGCGGACCCGCGGCGGGTGCGCCGTGCGGCGGGCCGTTGCTTAGCTCTCGACGACGATCGTGGTCGACGTTTAGGCATCGATCAATCGCAAACTCTGTCGTGCGGGGTCATGTCAGTGATTCACTGCAGTGCCAGCAAAAGTCAAAGCTGTCCGGGTTTTGCTCTCCGCAGCGCGAACAGCGCAGCCAAGCGCTCGACTCCCCGGGCTGCTCGAATTGTTCGACCACCGTCCGGGCGCGCGCGTATTCCGCGTCCTCCACCCACAGCTCCGGGTAGGTATGGGTAAACGGCAACTCACCCACTCCGCCCTGGGCGTTCTCGTTGAATACCCTGGCTTCGATACCGGCGGCCTTCAGTGTGTGCAACAGCAGGTAGGCCTCGGGAAGATTCCCGGCTGTGTATAATCGTTTCATGCGTGGCGGATCAAGGTCCAAGTCTACGGGCCTGCTCGTCGAACCGGCCCCGGGAGATCGATTTCATGACTGCACCGATTGAATTCTACTTCGACTTTGCCTCACCTTACGGATATCTCGCCAGCACGCAAATCGATGCCCTGGGAAATCGGTTCGAGCGTGAAGTACTGTGGCGCCCGTTTCTGGTGGGCGCCTCCTTCAAACTCACGGGGCGCAAACCGCTGATCGAGGTGCCGTTGATCCGTGATTATATGCGTCACGATATCGAACGCTTCGCCCGCCTTCTGAATGTGCCCTTCGTGATCCCCGACCGATTCCCGATCGCTGCGATCGCCGCCAGCCGCGCCTATTATTGGCTGGAGGAACGGGATGCGGCTCACGCCAAAACCCTCGCCCAACAGGTCTACCGGGATTATTTTGCGGACAATCGGGACATCGCCAGTAAGCGGTATCCCGCCGACCTGGCGCTCGCTTTGGGGCTGCCTCCCGACCAGTTACTCGACGCTGTCCAATCCCAGGCGGTCAAGGACCGGTTTCGCACAGAGAACGATCGCGCCTTGAGCCTGGGCGTATTCGGCTCACCCTTTATTGTGGTCGATGGGGAAGCGTTCTGGGGCGCGGATCGTTTGCCGCAGGTCGAACAGTGGCTGGCGCACGGGGGCTGGTAGGCACAGCAGCCGCCGGGGGCTGGGGTTCGGCGTACAGATGGCCCCGCGACCAAGGCAGATCGTGGAGTTCGCATCTATTAAAGCTGACCTGGAATAACTGCAGGTCACCGAGCCGGAACGCCACGATGGAACCGGTCAAGTAAAGCCGCCAGGCGCGAAAAAACTGCTCGTCGAACGCCTCCAGCACCCGGCCGCGATTACTCTCGAATCGCTTCAACCAATGCTGGAGCGTCAAGGCGTAGTGCAGGCGCAGATTTTCGACATCGACAATCGAGAAATTGTACGGCTGGAAGATGGCCGTCATTTCTCCGAGCGTGGGTGGGTAAGCACCCGGAAAGATCCGTTTCTCGATCCAGCGGTTCATTAACTTCGGCTGATTGCGCCCAATGGAATGGATCAGCGCCCGGCCGTCGGGCTTGAGACAGCGGTCAATGACCGCCCCCAGGCTCGGATAATTCTCGGTACCCACGTGTTCCAGCATCCCCACCGACACGAAGGCATCGTACTCCCCTTCAATGTTCCGGTAGTCGTCCTCAATGTATTCCACCCGCCCCGTCAGTCCAAGTTCAGCGGCCCGTTCGGTGGCGTAAGACACCTGCTCGTGAGAAATGTTGTAGGCGCGAACGTTGACCCCGTGGCGCTGCGCCATGTAGCGGGCCAAACCACCCCATCCACAGCCTGCCTCCACGACCTTATCGCCCGGCTTCAAGCGCAGTTTGCGGCAGACGTGCTCCATTTTGGCAATCTGAGCGGCCTCCAGGCTGATCGCCGGGTCCGGGAAATAGGCGCAGGTGTACTGCATGTACTCCCGATCCAACCACAACCGGTAAAAGTCATTGCTGAGGTCGTAGTGGTGGTGAATATTCTGACGGGAACCACTCAGAGTGTTGGTCTGCGGCGCCGGCGCAAACAGTCGGGTCAGCCGTCCCAACAATCCCTGCTCCGCAAAGATCGGCGGCCGATGGACCGAAACGAGTTCGATCAGGCGGCTCAAATCGCCCTCCACCGTAATCGTGCCGTCGCTGTAGGCGTCACCGAAATACAGCTCAGGGTCGATCAATGTCCCCCACAAGGCGCGCGGCTCCCTGATGTGCAAAGTCACCTCGGGCGGTCCCGGACAGTTCTGGATTTCTTCGTCGTCCCATAACCTGACCGCGATGGGCGGATCGTCCATCGCCCTCAACAATCTGGTAAAAAGCCATTTCTCCAGTCTATGGGCTGATCGGGACGTCGCTGCCCATTCGTCCACACGCTCGAAGTTAAGCGGAATATTCTTACTTTTGGTGTTCATCGCTCGAACTCGCCGTCAAGCTTATCCTATAGCGAATCGACGGACCTGACAACGCCGTAGGTCAATCAGCGGCCAGGATCTCCAGCCGTTCCGAATCGCCGATCACGACCGTACGCCCGTCGGCGGCGCGAAACCGCTTACCTTCTATGGAACGCTGGTATGCCCGGTAGCTGGTGACATGACCGGTGCCCGTATCGATTACCCGCACGGACACGAGCTGTTGCTCTGCGCGCCAGTGAAAATAATAGGCGACCCCAGAAATCATCAGCAGCACAACCACCAGGGCGTAGCTCAACGCGCGTCCGAGACGACTGCTGGTGGCCACCGCTGTGTCCCGGTCGCCGGAAGGACGCGCCGTACCGACGCGCGAGCGCACGCGGTAGAGCGCGAACACCACGGCGATCACGAGGCCGGTAAACAGCAGTTTGGTGAGCATGCCCGCACCTTAGCCTGCATATTGCACCAAGGCGGCGAAATAATGGTGTATCAAGTTGATTGTGTTCAATGATTCGGTCTTAGTTGATTCGTACAGTTTGTGCTTCTGCATTCGCCTATCCCGGCCCGGGCTCGATCTCGAACGCCTGCACTTGCGCTTCACTCAAGCCATAGCTCGCTATGGGTTTCGCTCCAGCGCGGCGTACAGACGCCCGATCTCTTCGCCAGCTTCCGGGATCCTTGGTGCACTATGCACCCTAGCACACCGCCACCCTACACTGTGAAAAAATGACTGCCGCCCGCGCGGACAGACGCTTCGCCGGCGTCTGCCGCTCAGATGAGGCTGAGCTGGCGATCGACGCCGGGTCGCCGGAATAAGCTGGTGTCGAGGCTTGGCACGGATGGCTGCAGGCGGCACCGCTGCAGGGCGAGTTTGAAGCGCATCGCGATCATATCGGCGAACACACCGGTTCCACGCCGGCGCCAGCCGAAGCGCGCGTCGTAGGTCTTGCCGCCCCGGGACTGGCGCAGGATGCTCATGACGTGACCGGCCTTTGCCGGATAGTGCTCGGCCAGCCACTCCTGGAACAGGTTTTTCACCTCGCCCGGCAGACGCAGCAGGATATAGCTTGCGGAGACCGCACCCGCATCGGCGGCAGCGTCCAGAATTTCCTCCATCTCCGGATCCGTCAGGACCGGCACCACGGGCGCCACCGAGACATGCACCGGTATGCCCGATGCAGCCAGGCGACGAACGGTCTCCAGCCGCCGACGCGGGGCCGTCGCCCGGGGCTCCATGCGGCGCGCCAGCTCATGGTCGAGCGTGGTCAGGGAGATACTTACACTCGCCAGGCGCCGCGTGGCCATCGGCACGAGCAGATCGAGGTCGCGCTCCACCAGACTGGACTTCGTCGTGATTAAGATCGGGTGCTGCGTTTCTGCCATCAGCTCCAGCACCCTCCGCGTCACCCGCCGCTGACGTTCGATCGGTTGATGGGCATCGGTGTTAGTCCCCAGCGCGAGCACCTTGCAGCGGTAGCCCGCACGGCTGATCTCTCCGCGCAGCAACTCCGCCGCATCGGCCTTTACCGACAGCCGGGTTTCGAAATCGAGTCCAGCAGACAGGCCAAGGTGGGCGTGATTCGGTCTAGCGAAACAATAAATGCATCCATGCTCGCAGCCCCGGTACGGATTGACCGATTGGTCGAACGGCACGTCCGGCGACTGATTGCGGACTATTACCGTCTTCGAACGGTCGACGGTGACCGTGGTTCGCATCCCGGCCGCTGGTCCCGGCGCGGTCCGAGCGTCGTCGATCGCCTCGCGGCGAAGGGACTCGAACCGGCCGTCGTCGTTGCTGATCGCGCCGCGCCCCTTGAAGGTATGTGTGCGTGAATACCGAGGCATACGCTCAAATTTCCACGCGTCGCCGATCAGCGGCCGTTCAGGGCATTGGGATTATAACGGAACACGCGACCGTGGTTGCGAACACCAATGATACGATCCGAGCCTCCGATGAGATACAAACTGCCCTGCACCGCGATCGACGCAGCACTTTGCAGGGGTACGGGCAACTCGGGACCATCGCGCCAGCGCGCTCCGCCCAAATCAAGCACCTCACTCGTGTCGAGCAATCGTCTTGGGTGCGCGACGACCTCGCCGCCCAGGGCGTAGACGATGTCGTTCAAAACCAACGCAGTCACCCCTCCCCGCCGGTTCCGCAATCTGGGGCCCGGGGTCCACCGGTTCCGCTTCACGTCATAGATCTCGACCGAACGCAAGTCACCGAGATCACGCAAGCGCCCACCGATGAGGTAGATGAGACCGCCCTGTGCGGCGACACCAGTGTGGTCCCGCCTTTGCGCCGGTGGCGCCAGCAACGCCCAGCTGCCCTGGGCGGGATCGTAGCGCAGCAGGCGGCCTGTCGGCCCGTCGCCTCCGACGGCGTAGATGTACGCGCCCAGGGACACCGCGACCGCCGCGTAACGTGGCTCCGGCATCGGCGTGAGGGTGCGCCACCGTTCGGTCTCCGGATCGTAGACCCAGGCAGTCCGGGTCGCGCGCCACTGTTCGTCGGCGCCGCCGAAGACGTAGATTTTTCCCGCATGGGCGGCGCACATCAGATGGTGCCGGCCCGATGGCAGCGGCGTCAGGCGGCGCCAGGTGTCGGTCGGGACGTGGTAGGCCTCGAAGCTGCGCAGCCCGCCCAACCCGCCCGGGACGTAAATGGTGTCGTCCCAATGCGCGGCCGCCGTCATCGAACGCGGGGTTGGCATGGGCGCCAATTCCTTCCAACCGGCCGACACCGGCACGATCGGCAGCACCAGCAGGAATCCCCACAGACAAGAATGACATCGAGCTAGTCTGATCCGCATCATCGCACTCGGCAGGACGCCTTCACCTTGCGCTTCCCAGGTCTTTACGCGTCAGACTCCGCCCCCGCCCTTGAGATCCGATCGTCAACGGGTCCACCAGACACAACATGCCGCCGCAGCGAAACGATTACCTCGTCTTAATATAATCAATGCGGTGGCCCCACCTCAGATGCCCGATCGGCCGGAT
Organism: uncultured Gammaproteobacteria bacterium; assembly: GCA_947258785.1. Lineage (GTDB taxonomy): Bacteria > Pseudomonadota > Gammaproteobacteria > Arenicellales > JAANXG01 > CAMYJT01. Next base: position 73,536 of record CAMYJT010000006.1, on the reverse strand, counting down.
ACTGTCAAAACCAAATTGATCGATGATGTCCCGCGATTGCTGCGTGGGTATCTCAACCCGTATCTCTTTAGACTGCTCGCCGACGACTTCGCAACGCGCCGTTGTGGATTGATCCGTACAGTCGGAGGCGGTGACGGTCAACCCGAATCCGGTCAACACGTGACTGGTCGAATTGTTTCTCACCCGCGCAGTAAGTTGATAGCTGCCGCGGTACACCGGTGTCATTTGCACGTTGCTCAGTTGCACCTGCTGCGCCGCCACGACGTTGGACTTTTGTTTGTCGTACACCTCACCGTACCAGATCAACCCGGCAATGCCGACCAGCACAATGGCCAGGATGGTGATCACCGCTTTGCGGGCGCCAAGCGCAATAAACAGCGCCACCACCGCAAGCGCTGCGGCAATAACGAGCAATATCCAAATCATTGCAATGATTCTCTAGTCAGCAGTCATCACCGGCGTGCGGACCCCACCCTCGGATGCTCATCGGCGCGCCAGTTATAGCACAAAGTAACAAGGACCGGTCACTGGGGCTCACCCGCGTTGGCCGGTGCGTCCGGCACAAGGTCAAAAGTCATCCGCTGCGCCTGCTGCGCCAAGGCTTCGCCAAAGGCCTGCCGCAGGACGAGTGGCAGGGCGATCGAGCCGCAGGACAACAAGCGATCGTGAAAGTCCCGCAAATCAAATTTGGCGTTGTCGATCTGCAGGCAGTCCCGCGCCGCATTGATCAACGACCAACCGGTTGCGTAACCCATCGGCGTCGTGGGTGCCCGCGTATACCAGGTGAGGTCCGCCTCGGCCTGTGAAGCGGGAAAACCGAGATGCTGTTGCATCCGCTCGCTGGCCTCATTAAGCGTGGTGTCCCGCATATGTATCTCGACGTCGATCATGACTCTCAATGCCCGCCACATGCGGTCTTTGAGCAGGATGAACGCCTGTTCCGGCCGGTTCAGAAAGCCCTCCTCGTGCATCAACTGTTCGCAGTACAACGCCCATCCCTCGTAAAGGGTCGCAGACCGGTTCAACAAACGGGGCAAGGTCCGCGCCGTCGGGTTCAGGTTGGCGGTCACAAATTGCAGGTGGTGGCCGGGATAGGCCTCGTGAACACAGGTGTGCATCAATCCGGCGTAGTTATGCTCAGCGAGCGTGTCCGGATCAGTGGCCGGTGTCACGTAGTAGTAACCGCGTTGCGCCGGATCCTGCGCGGCCGGCTCCATATACGCGGCGAAGGGAATCGCGTGGCGCAGAAATACCGGCGAGTGCACGACCTCCAAACTCTCCAGCTTGGGGAGCGTCACCAAGCGCCGGTCGGCGACGAAGTTCCGGGCTTCGATCATCGCGCCACGATAGGCGTCGAGCAATGACACCGCGCCGGGATGTTCGCTCTGGATCTTTTCGGTCAGCGCCACTACATCGCGGTTACCGGTGAGTAACAGACAAGCCTGCTGCAATTCGGCACGGGTTCGCTCAAACAGCAGCCGGCCAAATTCATGCAGTTCATCGGCGGTAACCTCCAGAAAATGCCGAGACCTCAAGAGGTGTTCAAAACGCCGGCGGCCGCAAGCGAAGCGGCCGCCGGCCCTGGCCGCTACGTCGGCCTCCAGAAAGCGGAGAAATCCTTCGAGGGCCTCGATCGCGCGATTAAGCAGTCCCTTCACGTTCCCAGCTCCTGGCTCGAGTCCCTGCATCCTCGGGTGACCGATCAATTCCCGCAGATAACGGGTTCCCGTTTCCGCACCGGTGATCGCCGATTCCAACCACACCGGCGGAACCGCATCCGGCTCGTCGTCCAGATACCGCTGGGCCGCCAACAGGTGCCCGGGTATGGCGCGCAGGCGTCCGCACAAGGCGGACGAAAAATTCTCCACATCGCGGATCGTCAACTGATAGATCGCGTTCAGCGGCAAGTACCGTTCCGGGTCGCGGCGTCTCCAGTCGTGTTCGAGCAACTCCTCCAGTTCCACGAACGCGGCATGGTACATGAGCCTGGCGTCGACCCGCTGATGCTCTCCGAGCGCGGACAGGTCCAACTCTTCCAGGCTGTCGATGAGCTTTTCGTCGAGGGTGATCAGTGCACCGATATCGTCGTCGGAGAATGGGAGCAGACGGTCCGCGTAACCCGGCACCCCAACCTCCACCGCCTCCTCGGGGTGATACCGAAACCAGGCCTGATAGTAGCGGTCGCGAAGTTGTTCAAACGCCTGGTCGGGCATTGCGTTTGCCGTAAACGGTCCGTTCAGTCCAGGTTGATAGTTTCGAATTCATGAGTAATGGTTGCGGTCTTGCTCAGCATGATAGACGCAGAACAGTATTTCTCGGCAGAAAGCTCGACCGCGCGTTTGACCGCTCGCTCCTGCAGGTTTCGACCGCTGACCAAATATTTGAGGTGAATGCGGGTAAACACTTTGGGCACGTCTTCAGCACGTTCGGCTTCCAGTTCGACGCGGCAGTCGCTGACATCCTGACGAGCTTTGCGCAGGATGTGCACGACATCGAAGGCGCTGCACGCTCCCAAACCCATCAGCATCAACTCCATGGGCCGTGCGCCCTGATTGCGGCCGCCGTGTTCCGGGGGGCCATCGACTATAAGCTTATGGCCACTACCCGATATACCCTCGAAGGTGACGCCGTCCATCAATCGGATCGTTGCCTTCATGCCTGCCTCTCGATGGTCATCCGATCCGGCGCGTTCGCCGGGCCAAACAATTCCGCCAGCTTGACGCCGGGTTCATCGGCGCGCATGAACACCTCGCCAACCAGAAACCCATGCACCCCGAGTTCGCGCAGGCGCGTCACATCGGCGGGGGTATGGATGCCGCTCTCGGCAATCACGATCCGGTTCCCGGGTATCCGGTCGAGCAGGTCGATGGTGGTCTTCAGGCGGGTCTCAAAGGTCCGCAGGTCGCGGTTATTGATGCCGATCAGCGGCAGCTTCAGATCCAGGGCGCGGTCCAGTTCCCCGGCGTCGTGGACTTCAAGCAGTACGTCCATCCCGATGTCCAGGGCCAGCCCCGATAATTCGACCAGCTGCGCGTCCCCGAGCGCGGCCACGATCAGCAACACGCAGTCGGCGCCTATCGCCCGCGCCTCCCAGATCTGGTAGGGATCAATAATGAAATCCTTGCGCAGGACGGGCAGGGTACAGGACTGTTTCGCCTGCTGCAGATACTCGTCGGCACCTTGAAAAAAGGTCACATCGGTCAGCACCGACAAACAGGTGGCGCCACCGCGTTCATAACTCCGGGCAATGGCCGCCGGCTGAAAATCCTCGCGAATGACACCACGGCTGGGGGAGGCCTTTTTAATCTCCGCCACCACCACCGGGGCCCCGGTTCCGATGCGGGTTTCGACGGCGTCCAAGAATCCCCGCGGGTGGGGGAGACCGTCCAGCCCGGCGCGCAGTTCGGAGAGCGGGAGTTGCTGGGACCGCTGGTACACTTCCTGCGCTTTGTGCCGGACGATGCGGGTCAGGATGTCGGGGGTGTCGGGCATGCCGGGTTACCGGTTGGTAAACTCGACGAACTGGTCCAGTTTGCGCGCCGCCGCCCCACTCTCGATCGCCGCCAAAGCCCGCGCCACGCCCTGCTCGAAGTCACCCGCCGCCCCGGATGCGTAGACCGCCGCACCCGCGTTGAGCGCAACGATATCGCGGGCGGCGCCGGACTCGTTGGCGAGCGCGCGGCGCATCAAATCCAGGCTTTGTGCAGCGCTGTCCACCGCCAAGGCCGCGATGTCCGCCGTCGGCAAGCCGAAGTCCTGCGGCTGGATCACCCGCGTCTGTACCCGGCCATCGACCAACTCCGCTACGTGTGTCGACGCGCCGATGCTGATTTCATCCATACCATCTTCGGCATGGACCACCAACACATGGTGGCTGCCGAGTCGCTGCAGGACCCGGGCCAGGGGCTCCAGCAAGCGGCGATCAAATACGCCCAACACTTGATTCGGGGCGCCTGCCGGGTTGGTGAGTGGACCGAGGACATTGAAAATCGTGCGCACCGCCATTTCCCGGCGTGGCCCGATCGCGTGTTTCATAGCGCTGTGATGCATCGGGGCAAACATAAAACCTATGCCGACTTCCTCGATGCACTGCGCCACTGCCCCGGCGTCGATGTCGAGCCTGGCGCCCGCAGCCTCCAACACATCGGCGCTGCCGGATCGGCTAGAGACAGAGCGGTTGCCGTGTTTAGCGACGTGGGCGCCGGCGGCGGCGGCGACAAATGCACTGGCGGTAGAGATGTTGAAGGTGTCGCTCGCGTCTCCCCCGGTACCGCAGGTATCAACCAGGTTCGGCACCGAGACCGCCACCCTGGTGGCCAGGGAACGCATGACTTCTGCGGCGGCGGCGATCTCATCGATGGTCTCACCTTTCATGCGTAAACCAATCAGAAACCCGCCGATCTGCGCGGGGGTGGCGGCGCCGGTCATGATGACCTCCATCACCGCGCGCATATCGTCGTGAGTCAGATCGCGGCGCTCGGTTACGGCTTTGATTGCTTGCTGGATGTCCATGATGGTGCGTTTTGGATTGATGTTTAGCGGAAGTTTAAGGCGTTGATCGGCGTATTGCACCAAGGATGGCGCGGGGATCGAGCCGTTTCCTCCGTGGCCGGTGTACGGCATCACGTCGTTGAACCACTCGACGACCTTACTCAGGCGTCGATATCGAGGAAATTCCGCAGCAGATCGTGCCCGTGCTGGGTGAGTATCGATTCCGGGTGGAACTGCACCCCCTCCACCGGCAAGGACTCGTGTCGGATACCCATGATCTCGCTGTCGTCGGTCCAGGCGGTGATCTTAAAACAATCCGGCAGGGTCTGCCGTTCGACAACCAAAGAGTGATAGCGCGTCGCCTGAAACGGGCTCTCCAGGTTGCGGAACACCCCCGCACCGGTGTGGTGGATCATAGAGGTCTTTCCATGCATCAACCGCTGGGCGTGGACGATGCGCCCGCCGTAGGCCTGACCGATGCTCTGATGACCCAGGCACACACCCAGGATCGGTATCTCTCCGCTGAAACGTTCGATGACGTCTACTGACACCCCCGCCTCATTGGGTGTGCAGGGGCCAGGCGAAATGACAACGTAGCGCGGACTCATTTCGCTGATCTCCTCCAGTGTTATTTGGTCGTTCCGAAACACCCGGACCTCCTGGCCCAGTTCGCCAAAGTATTGAACGAGGTTGTAGGTGAACGAATCGTAGTTGTCGATCATCAACAGCATGGGAGATCGCGCTCTTCTAAACGGCGATAGCTCACGGGACCTTATTCCGTCAAATGCAGGCCGCGGTCGAGCCCGGCACAGGCCATCGCGACGGCTCGAAATATGGCGCGCCCTTTGTTCATGGTCTCCATCCATTCCAGGTGGGGGACGGAGTCCGCCACGATGCCGGCGCCGGCTTGGATGTACAGCGTGCCGTCGCGAATCACGGCGGTGCGGATGGCGATCGCCGTGTCCATATTTCCGTTCCAACCGATGTATCCGACGGCGCCGGAATAAATGCCCCGCTTGTCGGGTTCGAGTTCGTCGATGATCTCCATCGCACGCACCTTGGGAGCGCCACTGACCGTACCGGCCGGAAACGTGGCCCGCAACACGTCAATGGCGTCAAAGCCCGGTTCGAGAACACCTTCGACGTTGGACACGATGTGCATCACGTGTGAATAGCGTTCAACGAGCATCCGCTCGGTTAGCCGCACCGTACCCGTCTCGGCCACCCGCCCGACGTCGTTGCGACCTAGGTCGACCAGCATCAAATGCTCGGCCAGCTCCTTGGGGTCCACCATCAGCTCCCGCTCCAGGCGCAGATCGTCGTCGGGATCCCGGCCCCGGCGCCGGGTGCCGGCGATAGGCCGGACCGTCACCACGCCGTCTTCCAGACGCACCAGAATCTCCGGGGACGATCCGACGATCTGAAATTCATCAAAGTCTAGAAAATACATGTAGGGCGATGGATTGACGGTACGCAGCGCCCGATACAAGTCGATGGGTTCCGCAGCAAAGGGAATCGAAAGGCGCTGGGACAACACCACCTGCATGATGTCGCCGTTTCTGATGTACTCCCGGGACCTCTCTACGGCGGCTTCGAAGGCGGCCTGCTCGAAGCCGGATTCAAAATCGGATTCGTCAACACGGCGTGACTCCCGCTGGCTGGAGACGACGGGGGGAATCGCGCGGAGCTCGGCAATCAGCTCATCCAGGCGTTCGTTCCCGTCGCTCTCGGCGCTGGGGGCGTTGGGATCGACATGTGTGATGACGTGCAAGCGGCCGGACAAATTGTCGAACACCAGCACGTCTTCGGAGACCATCAACACGATATCCGGGGCGCCGATGAGATCGGGCTTCGGGCAAGGCCCCAGATGCGTCTCGATATAACGTACGCTGTCGTAGCCGAAATAACCCACCACGCCGCCGGTAAAGCGGGGCATCCCGTCAATCTCCGGAACACGAAATTGATGACTGAAGTCACGCACGGTTCGCAGGGGGTCATCGACGGTGTCGCGCTGCACCACCCGCCCGTCGAACTCGACTTCGATCTGGTTGCCGCGGACCCGCAGCAGGGTCCGGCACGGCAAGCCGATAATGGAATAACGACCCCACTTCTCACCGCCCTCCACCGATTCGAGCAGGTATGAATAGGGTCCGTTGGCAAGCTTCAGATACGTGCTGACTGGCGTATCCAGGTCGGCCAGCACCTCGCGCACCAGGGGGACGCGATTGTAGCCTTGTGCGGCGTAGTCACTTAGATTGGAATGTCGCGTGGCCATGGACCGTTAACGGACCAGCCCGGCGGCCGTCACGCGTCGCTTGGACGGCGCGTCGCCCGGCCACTGTGGAGCTTCGAAGGGCGGCGGGCCCGCCCGCCCGGAGACAGTACGACTCAAGGACCCGGACTGCCGAGTGGTTGTTGGAGCAGTCCACTGAGTTCTTTGAACGAATCTATGATGGCGTCCGGCTCGAGCTTGACCAGGTCGACCCCCTGATTGTACCCGTAGCTCACACAGATCACCGGCATACCGGCCGCCCTCGCGGCTTTGATGTCGTTCACGGAATCGCCGACTAACACCGCCTGTTCGACCCGCACGCCGGTTTGTTTGCACAAATGCACCAACGGCAGCGGGTGCGGTTTCTTCTCCGCCAGGCTATCTCCACAAACGACCGCCTCGAAGTAATGCGTCAGTTTCAGCGCGTCCAACAGCGGGCCGGTGAACCGTTCCGGTTTGTTAGTGACACAGGCCAATCGAAAACCCCTCTGGGACAGCTCTTCCAAAGCCTCGAGCACATCCGGATAGGGCCGGCTGTGCTCGCAGACGCCGTCCAGATAGTGCTGCTGGAACAAGGCGTAAGCCTTGGTAAACAGCTCCGGATCCGGTTCACCGTCCCAACTCTCGGTCAACGCCCGCTTGACCAATCGCGACGCCCCATTGCCGACCCAATCCATGATCTGAATCTCGCTGAATCCGGCCATGCCGAGATCCTCACGCATGAGGTTCACCGCCCGGGCCAGATCCGGCGCGGTGTGAATCAAGGTGCCGTCGAGATCGAAGATCACCACGGCAGCGGAAAATTCGATTGGTTTCGTCGATAGGGGCTGATCTGGTGCTACGGTCATTGAATCACACCGCCTTGGCGATCTCCGCCCGCATTGCATCGATCGTCCTCTTGTAGTCATCGGCGCCGAAGATGGCGGACCCCGCCACAAAGGTGTCGGCGCCTGCGGCCGCAATCTCCCCGATGTTGTCGACCTTGACACCACCGTCTATTTCGAGGCGGATGTCGCGACCGCTCTGGTCGATCAGCTTACGGGTCTCACGCAGCTTGTCCAGCACATAGGGGATGAATTTCTGGCCGCCAAAGCCCGGATTGACGGACATCAGCAACACCATGTCCAATTTGTCGATGACATGGGTCAGATAGTCGAGGGGGGTTGCCGGATTAAAAACCAAACCACACTTGCATCCGGACTCGTCGATCAATTGCAACGATCGATCTACGTGCTCACTGGCCTCGGGATGGAAAGTGATGTAGCTTGCCCCGGCCTCGGCAAAATCCGGGATGATCCGGTCCACCGGCTTTACCATCAGGTGAACGTCTATGGGCGCGGTAACACCGCGCTTGCGGAGCGCTTCGCAGACCAGGGGACCGATGGTCAAATTGGGCACATAGTGGTTGTCCATCACATCGAAATGAACGATATCTGCGCCCGCCGCCAGTACGGACTCGACCTCTTCACCAAGACGGGCGAAGTCGGCAGACAGTATCGAGGGAGCAATCGCATAATCAGTCATTGGGATTCCTTCGCTTCGTTTGTTGTCGTTTCGACCAGCGGGTGCAGATTAACAAATCGGCGACGGTTTGAAACTGGAAAATTGATGATGCCGTGACGGCAGTCAAGGGAACCTGGGCCGCGCCGGCTCATTTTACCCGAGGACAGGGGTCGCGGTGCACCGATTGTCCGCAGACCCAGCGCGCACCCGACCTATGCAGCCGGCCGGCTAACGGATGACCAGGTACAACGCGCTGTCACCGCGCCGAATGTTCATCAACAGCCCTCCCCGCGACGCAGTCAGGGCGTCGCGCATTCCGTCGATGCTGTTCACCGGGCGGCGGTTTACGGACACAATGATGTCATCCTTTCTTAAACCCGCGCTCCAGGCTGGGCTGCCGGCTTGGATCGTGACGATGACCACACCACCGTCCCGCTGACTGCCCAGATCATCCACCAGTTCGCTGAATCTGGCCCCCGCCAGCAGCGGACTGAGTTCATGACCGTCGATGTGCGCCCGGGGCGCTTGTTCGATCCGAACTTGGAAGGTGTGTTCTCGGCCACCTCGAATGACACCCAGGCTGACCGTGTCACCGACACGCAGCAGGCCGACCATGTTGCGCAGATCCGCCGCATCGTCGATGCGCTTGTCGTCGACGCGCACGACTACATCCCCGTCACGCAGACCCGACCGGGCGGCCGGCGACCCCGGTTCGATCTGTGCGATGATCGCTCCCCGGCGGTCGGGGATATTGAATGCCTGGGCGAGTTCCAGCGTGAGGTCCTGGATGTGTACACCCAATCGGCCACGGCGGATCTCACCGTACTCCACCAATTGTTCGGTGAGCCGGCGCACCATGTTAATGGGGATGGCGAATCCGATGCCGACGTTGCCCCCGGAGGGCGCGAGGATAGCGGTGTTGACGCCGATCAGCTGCCCACGCAGGTTGACCAAAGCACCGCCGGAGTTACCGGGGTTGATGGAGGCATCGGTTTGAATGAAGTCTTCGTACCCTTCGATTCCGAGGCCGCTGCGCCCCAGGGCGCTGACAATCCCGGAGGTCACGGTCTGGTTGAGGCCGAAGGGATTGCCGATCGCCACCACAAAGTCGCCAACCCGCAAGCGGTCGGAATCACCGAGTTCGAGCGCTGTCAGGTCCCGCGCCGGGATGCGGATGACCGCGACATCGGATTCCGGATCGGCGCCGATGAGCTCCGCGGAATAGTCCCGCCCGTCGTGCAGGGTCACGGTAACCTCATCCGCCTTGTCGATGACGTGGGCGTTGGTCACCACATACCCGCGGCTGGCATCTACCACCACACCGGACCCCAGGCTCTGGGTGCGGCGGCGCCGCGGCCGTGCGTCGGGCAGGTCAAAGAAACGCCGGAAAAAGGGATCCTGAAGCAGCGGGTTTTCACGGATGCGTACGTGGCTTTGCGTCGAGATATTCACCACCGCCGGCATGACCTTGTCGAGCATCGGGGCCAGGGTCGGCAACTCCCGCCCATCGACCGCGGCGGGCAGCGCGGCGTGTGCCGGTGGGGCCGCCGCCAGGCAGCAGATGAGCAACAAATGCGGCTTGAATCTTTTGTCGAACATCATATACGCCCCTCTACGGCCAATCCGATGATCAGCCGCTGAGTATATCGTCTATTTCCTGCCGGTCGCACTGAGCGGACTCAACTCGTACCAGCCATCCCCCAACGCAACCCAATCACTGCCGCCGCCCGGTGAAGGCGGCTTCGGCGGGCGGGCATCGGGAGAGAATGCCAGCACCAGATCCGGACTCTGCATCGGCGCAAAGGTCACATAACTGTCATAGGTCGTGACGGTCGTACCGGTCAAACCCTCGGGCAGCGGCACTCGGGTGCCCCGGCCAGGCCCCAGCACCTCACCGGCGTAACTCCGCGCTACGCGTTCATTGAAATAAAGCCATTTCTCGCTGTCTGATTTGCGCTGCCAATACTGCTGCAGCATCAGTGCCACGCCGAGAATCAGCGTGACAAACAGAATGAGTCGCCTGGCGTTGATGTCAAACACGGGTGGCCTCTGGCTAATTCACTCGTTCGCCACCCCGTGCGGAACGTGTCCAGTGGGTACGTGCCGACGCGCAGATTCACAATGACCCTGCTGGTCGTCGAAGAAGATATCGGCGCCGAAGGTGCGCAAAAACTCACCCTTGGCCATGCCGCCGAGGAATACCGCCTCGTCGATGCGGATGTCCCAGGCCCGCAGGGTGCGGATCACCCGCTCATGCGCGGGCGCGGCGCGGGCGGTGAACAGCGCTGTGCGAATGGGCGAATCGTTGGGGGGAAACTCCGCTTGAATGCGGTGCAGAGCGGCGAGCACGTCTTTAAACGGTCCACCGGGGAGCGGCTGCTTCGCCGCCGCAGATTCGGCAGCGGTGAAGGCTTCCAGACCTTCATGCTTGAACACCCGCTCCGCATCGTCGGAAAACAGCACCGCATCGCCGTCAAAGGCGATGCGCAGTTCATCGCCTTCGTTCATGCCGACCTTGGAAGGCAGGATGGTGGCGGCGGCAAACCCGGCGTCCAACGCCGACCCGACATCCTGGGGATCGGCGGACAAAAATAAATGCGCGTTGAAAGGACGGACGTACCGATAAGGGCTCACGCCACCGGTAAACGCCGCACGTTGAATGTCCAGACGGTAGTGCTGGATCGAGTTGAAGACCCGCAAGCCGGTGTCGGCGCTGTTGCGGGAGATCAACACGACCTCGGCACGCTCACGCTGCTGGTCAAGCCCGTTCAGCCGCAGCAGTTTTTGCACCAGTGGAAAGGCTACCCCGGGTTCCAGCACCTCGTTCTCGTGTTCGATCTGGTAACGGCAATAGGCCTCAACACCACCGTTTTCGAACACCTGATGGCTCTCCTCGAGGTCGAACAGCGCTCGCGAGGAAATTGCGACCACCAGCCGCTGCGCAGTCACGGCCTGCTACCGGGCCGGCCTCGCGGCCTCACGCTTCGCCGCCAAGTACACGAAACCGCTGCCATATCGGCCACCACAGTGCTCGTCGGTGTTAGCAGGCTGCCCAAGTATTCGCTGCGCCGGTTGTCAAGGCGGGAAAAAGACCCAACGCTCCGAAACTTCTCGCAAAATATCCCGCTATGCGCCTCGAATTTTCGAAAACCTGTACTCACTTTCTTCCGTTCCCGCTACGGGCAGATACTCGAACAGGCTCCTAGTATCTCACATGGCGCCCGGCAAATTGCTACCGGGCGCGGCGGTCTGGGTGGTAAGCCCACTCGCGCCAAGTCCTGAGCAGCGGGAAATACAGACCCAGCCGGATCGGCCGCTGTTCCGTCGACTGGACGATGCGGGCGTAGGTCTCCAGCTGCGGGCGATAGCGCTCGACTTCACGGTCGACGAACTCGGCCGCACTGCCACCGAGATGAGTGCCGCTCTTAAAGTCAACGATCCACCGCACCCCGTCGCGGTCCACGAACAGACGATCGATCCGCACGTCGTACACGACGCCATCGATCAGCGCGGACAGGGCGCGTTCACTCGCGCAGTCGCTGTGCTCTGGATCAAACAGCCACCGCGCCCGCGGGTCGTCGAGGACATTGCGCAGCGCCTCCTCGAGTCGCTCGAGACGGGGCGCCAGCTCATGGGGCTGCGACCCATTACGAATCAGTGCCCGGCGCCACCTCTCGCGATAAGCAGAGACGAATTCATCGGGCTGCGGCGGCAGACCCACGGCCGCCAGGTCCTGCAATGATTGGTGCAACAAAATACCGACAAGCCGGGCGCTTTCGCCCACCCACGAGAACTCGACTCCCGGAGCCGCGGCGGGGGGTGGAGGACCCGTTACCGCCGGCGTGGCCGCAACGGGTGGGCGCCAGGATCCGGGCAGCCGGCGCAGGATCCGCTCGGTGCCTGGATCTACCCGGGGCCGGAACAAGGTGAGCTGGGCGGCAGCTTGCGTTTCGAATTGTCCGCGCACGGTGGGCCAGAGCCGGCTCAGAAAACTGCGCGCCGGGGGCGGTTTCAAAGCACCGCTGTCGTCCGTCCGCACCACGCCGACCAAGTGCAGGCGGCGGCGCGCCCGGGTGCATGCGACGTACAGCAAACGCCCAGTCTCGAGGGCGCCCTTATCGGCGTGTAAGCGGCGAATGTATTCGTAGTGTGGATCCGGGTTGGGCGCGGTTCCGCCAATCGGTGCCAGCAGCAGATGATGTGCGGACCCGACCGCCTGTTCCTCCCACAGCAAAAGCTTTTTCGCTTCGGCCTGCGGGACCGTCTCCAGGCCGGGAACGATCACGGTGTCGAACTCCAGGCCCTTGGCCTTGTGCACGGTCATCACCTGCAACCGGGCCCCGGCCTCCGCCTCGGACTGGGTCCAGGCGGTCCGCACCACCCGCTCGAACCACGGCAGATCGACCAGGTCGCCACCGCCGTCGTGGTCCGCCAGCAGGTCGAAATAATGTTCGGCGTCGTTGAGCGCGCGTTCGTCGACACACGCCGGCCCGCCAAGGCGCTCCCAGGCGTCGGCCACCCAGCGTCGCAGATCCCAGCGGCCGCGATTGGCGAGTGAGACCTCCAAAACGGCGGCAATCCGTGTCAACCGGCAGCGCCCATCGGCCGACAAACGTCCCAGGATATCCCCACTGCGCATCCGTTCCCAGACACAGGCCTCCGGCGCCTCCGCGACCAGGGTGTGTAGATCCACCAGCGTCAGACCACACCAGGGTGCACGCAGGACCGCCAACCAGGCGGCGCGATCCGCCGGGTACAACAGCGCCAGGGTCAATGACAACAGATCCTGAACCACTGCTTGATCCACGAGGCGTTGCACACCGACGCCGAGATAATCCAGCCCCTCGGCATCCAGCGCGGGCAGCAATTCCCGAAGCTGCGTCCGGCTGCGCACCAGCACGGCAATCGAGGCCTCCGGAGACCGGTTCCAGCTGGCCCGGACAATGTCGATGATACGTTGCGCCTGTTCGGCGGGTCCGGCATCGATCAGTGGATGCACGGCCACCCCGGCGTCGGGCATCGCGTCGACAAACGGCTCGGAGTGCGAAAACGCGATCGCACCGGATCCGGGGTCGGACTGTGCAGGAAACTGGCCGCGAAAACACCCATTGATCCATTCGACCAGGCTGCGATCGGAGCGGAAATTGACCGACAGCTTCAACAGCTCCGGCCGCACACTGCCCAAACCCCGCTCGGCGACGCGTAGAAATAAGCCGACTTCGGCCTCGCGGAATCGGTAGATGGACTGCAGGGGGTCACCGACCAGAAACAGCGTGCGGCCATCCCCGGGTTCCCAGCCCGCGGTCAAGCTCTCAATCAACTCAAATTGACTCAGCGACGTGTCCTGAAACTCGTCGAGCAGCAAGTGCTGGATTCGATAGTCCAGCCGCAGGGCCAGGTCACTTGGGTCGTGCAGATCGCCGAGCGCCAGGTTTGCGCGCCGGCTTACCTCCATGAAATCGACCCGTGCCTGCTCGGCGAACACCAGCTCCAACTGCGCCGCCGCGAGCGGCAGCACCCGCGTGACCGCCGCGAGGATCCGCCATTGAGCTTCCGTAAAACACGGCGCCGGCAGGCTTCGAACGCGGGCCAGGCGACGGCGGAAATGATCGTTGCCGGCAAGCCCCTTGAGCAGGATTTTCAAGCGTTGCCGCATCACATTCGCGTCCCCACTCCCCGCCGATGGAAAACCGATGCTCTTGTCCACCCGCACCCGCCATCGGCTGTTGTGACGTGTCAACAACAGTTCGGCCAGACCGCACCATGCGGTCAAGGACCCGGGCCCGGTGTCCGGCATATCGGCTCGATCCCGCCACACGACGATCGGAGAGTGGGCGCCGGATTCCGCGAGGCGTTGGGCCGCGTAACGCGCGCAGACAAGCAGCTCGTCGCGCAGCCCGTGAGGAACCGATCTCTGCAAGCCATCCAGTTCGCTGTGCACGATCTCCCCCCAGGCGGACTCCAAGACATCGCGCCAATCTGTAACGCCGACGTCCCAGCCCACCCCCAAATGCCTCAGCCACTGGTCCCGGTGACTGAGCATGTCCGTCAACAGGCTCACGGCCCACGTCAGATCATTGTCCAAATGCACCAACAAGGTGGACACCGGCGCCGACCACTCGGGCACGTCGTCCCCCAACAGGCGCAAGCTGCGCAACGCCGCCTCCCGGTAGAGGTCCGCCGCATCCTCCACCACGGCGACGGGGGCGCCACACCTGGACAACCAGGGCATCTGTCGATTCAAGGACGCGCACAAGGCGTCAATGGTTAGAATGCGCAGCCGGGCTGGGTGGCGTTCCAACCGCCAGTCGTGGGCCTGATCGTTCCGCCAGGCCGCGCGGGCCAGTTGCCACAACTCCTGATCGACCTCCGTGGACAGCGTCTCAGATCGCCCGCCTTCAAGTGCAGCGAGGATCCGTTCCCGCATCTCCGCGGCCGCCTTGCGGGTAAAGGTGATCGCCACGACCTCTTCCGGGTGCCGGACGCCGGCCAACATCCGCAGACAGCGCCGAACCAGCAACTCCGTCTTACCCGAACCCGCCGGCGCCTGCACGATGTACGAACGGTCGGCATGCAGGGCACGGGACCGAGTTTGGCGGTCGACCGGATTAGGCACGACGTTCCACCGTGCCGGACCCCTCGAATACCCGGCACACCGCCCAAACCTCGCAGTATCGGCAAGCCTGCGGGCGCTTCGGGTCGACTCGCGCATCGCCCGCGACAAACTCCCCACCAAGCCGTTCGAGGACCCCTTGCCAACGGCGTGTTTGTCCGTTCCAGTCCGATTCGCCGGAATACCGGCTCTTATCAAACGCCTCAATGGCCGGCGCCAAGGCGCTGACGCCCAAGCCCGTTAGCGTGCACGCGCCGCGCCGTACCTGGCCCACAGCGAGCGCGCCGGGCGGCGGCGTGAGCGTCACCGCGTAAATCGGCAGTTGCGGATCGTCGGGCCGGTCACCGAACCACTGCTTCACGCCGACATCGCGGCCGGTCTTGTAATCGATGACCAGACGTATACCGGCCACCGTTTCGTCCACCCGATCGATCCTCAATCGCATCTCGACCCCGGCCAGATCGACCGTGACCGGGTGCTCGACGGCCACTACTTGGAACGGCTCTCGCGTCCGCTCCACGTCCAGCCACTCGGCCAACAACGCGGTCAAACGCTGGCGCTCGAGGGCCAGAAATGCAGCGCGAAACCGGTCCCGGGCACCGATCCGGGGCGGCGCCATCACCTCCGACACCACCTTGTCTATCCGTGTGGCCTGATCCGCTGCGGACAGACCGAGCAGAATCCCCTGATCCCTCAGGCTTGCCCAGATTCCGGCCAGACAGCGGTGCACGAGCTGGCCGCGTTCCGCCGCACTCAGTCCCGGCTCATCTTTGGGTGGCGGTGAGAGACGCAGGCGATGACGCGCGAAGGCGCGAAACGGGCAGGCCGCCTGATCACGGAATACCCCCACGCCGCCTGTAAACGACTCCGACTCCGTAACCGGCGGTCCGCAGTGGTCGGCGAAGGCTTCCAGGCCCGGCGAGGCGTTTTGCACCTGACGGGCGTAGCCCTTGACGTCACTGATCTGCAGCGTCGCCGCGCGTCGGCGCGCTAGGTGCCCAAACAGTGGACTGAGACCGACGGGCTGTTGATCGCGGCGGCAGGGATAGCTCACCACAATCCGTGGTGCGCTGTGCAACAGCCGGACCGTGGCCCGCTCCGCCGCGTCGAGCGTCTGCTGCGCACTCGCCCCAGGCAGCTTCAGGCGCCGCTGCATAGGATGCGGCAGGAACGGATTCGGCCGCAGCGGCGGCGGCCAACGGTCATCGCTCATCCCCGCCAGCCACAGGTGGGTGAATTGCACACCGCCGGCCTCGACCAAGCCCATGACCTGCACCGGTGCCGGAGTCGAATCCGCTTGAAAGATGCACCGTTGGACGAGGCCCAACCAGATGGCCAGGGCATCGCCGAGCGTCAACGCCGGCACCACAGCCCCCAACGCGGCAAATCGACCGAGTGTGTCGCGCCACGCCTCGACCGCTTGGTACTCTGGATTCGCCAAGGCCCGGTCGCCGGGCCATCCGAATCGCCGCAGCCATTGGGTAAAGATCTCCGACCACACTGACGGGGCGGCCACCGCCGCCAACCCGGACGCCAGACGCCGCACCCCGGCCAGGCCATCGGCCAGCACCGGGCACCCGTGTTCTGTGGTCGCCAACATATCTCCGAGACCATCGATGCCCAAGCGGTCCCGCCCGGTGCTCCGTAACCACCAATCGAGCGCCCCTCGCTGAGCGGTTTCGTGGACCCCGCCGCGAAGAAACGGTGAGCGCAGTAGCCGGGACATCTCCCGCATCGGTCTGGGCCCGGCCAAATAGCGCAGTACAGTGAGGGCATCGGCAATAATCGGGTAGTCACCCAACGGTTTACCCATCGATAGGTGAAACACATCTCGGTCATCGCCGTCAGTCGCCAAAACAGTTCGAAACACACGTTCAACACGGTCCCAGATCGGACGCAGGTCATCGAACACCACCCCGATGGGTCCGGGCTCGCCTCGTTCGAGCAGGGCGCGGGCCCATCCCGCCGCCCGTTCCATTTCGTCGCGGGGATCGCGACACGCCACCACTACGGCCTCTCCGGGGGGGCGTTCAACCACCGCGATGCGTACGTCGACACCGGCACCCGTCAGGCGCTCGAACAGATCGATTTGCGCCGGCGTGAAGTCGTCGAAGCCCAACCACCAGAGTGGGCCAATGGGGCGCCACAACCCCCCCACCGCGCTGGCCAGTGTATCGGTCAGCGCGGCCGTACTCTGCCACTGCTGCGCCACGCAGCGGCTGCGGAAATCGCGCACCCAGGCGTTGAAGGCGCGGACGTCTTCGTTGTTGCCGTCGTCGAGACCTTCGGCCGCGATCTGCCACTGCCACAACAGACGCCACGCCTCGGCGGCCGCACCGGCGGTGGCCGACAGATGCAGTAATTGGTAATCCGGGCGGGACCCCAGGGAGTCCTGTATCACCGAGCCCCACAGCCAGGTTTCCTGCGCGTCGGTCAACAGCATCGGCAGCGGCTGGCCCTGCGCCGCAACGCGGACTTCGAGCTGGCGCCAGTTGTCCGTCAACCACTCGTTCCACGACCGCACTGCTGGGGTTGACCAGGCCGTCCGCCCCTGTTCTTGTTGCGTGCGCGCGTACTCCGCCAGCACGTGGCGGCGCAGCCGCCGGGTCGGCGTCACCACCAAGCCACCGCCGGCGAGAAACGCCGCCAGTGTCCGGCGATCTGGCAAGCGCACCGAGCGGGAGGCCATCGTCGGCGTCAGGTCAAAAGTCACCACCGCACTCCGGCTGGGGCGGCGACGGGCAGCATTCGGTAAGGCCGCTGCTGCCGCGGGTCACCCGGCGGCCTCATGCCGGTTCACTCCGCACGCAGCGCCTCCACCGGGTCCAGCCGCGCGGCCCGACGCGCAGGCAGAATTCCCGCCAGCACACCAATCAGTGCGGCCAGGGCCAGGGCCAGCAGCGAAAACGACCAGGTCGTCTTCACCGGCAGCCCCGGGACAATCCACGACAGCAACTGGGCGACACCGAATCCCAGCGCGAGTCCCAACAGCCCGCCGACTCCGGCCAGTCCAACCGCCTCGCCCAAAAACAAGGTCAACACCTGCGACCGCTTCGCACCCAGGGCGCGCAGCAGGCCGACTTCCGAAGTCCGCTCGTTCACCGCAATGATCATGATGGTCAGGATCCCAATCCCACCGACCAGCAACGAAATACTCCCCAGCGCCCCCACCGCAAAGGTCAGCACATTCAGCACCGAGCCGAGGATGTCGAGCATCTGCTCTTGAGTGATGATGGTGAAGTCTTCCCGTCCGTGCCTGTCCGTGAGGCGTTTGGCGATGCTCTGCTTGAGACGCTCGACGTCGGCGTGCTCGCCGTAGAGCACGTCGATCTCCATCACACTCTCCCGATCAAACATTTCCAAGGCCCGGCCGACCGGAACGTATACCGCGTCGTCGAGATCGAACCCCAGTAGCTGTCCCTTGACCTCCATGATGCCAATGACGCGGAACGATTCGGCGCCGATGCGCACTCGGCTGCCGAGCGGATTCGCCACGCCGAACAATTCCTGCTTGACCTTGGCGCCGAGGACAGCATATGGCCGCGCCGTTCTCGGGTCGTCCGCCGGCAGGAAACGGCCCACTGCGGGCTTGAAATTCCAAATGATGGGCGCCTCGTGCCCGGTGCCGATGACCATGGTTCGGCGACCGCGCCGCCCGTGCTCCACTTCCGCATTACCCTGCACCACCGACACCACGCCGCGCACGTGCTCGATCCCGCGCAATGATTCGCCGTCTTCGATGGTCAGCGGTTTCACCGTTGCAAGCACCGAACCGCTGATCCCCGCGGTGGTCGTTTTACCCGGCGTAACCATGGCTAGGTGGGTGCCGAATTGGGTAAATTCCGTCAGCACGTAACGCTGTACCCCCTTGCCAATACTGGTCAGCAACACCACCGAAGCGATGCCGATCGCGATGCCTACTGCGGTCAGCCCGCTGCGCATCCGATGCGCCCGCAGCGAACTCATGGTCAGATTGAGGACATCAGCCGGAATCATCGTGTCCGCCCGCGCACTGCTTGCGGCAGGCGTCCCGGATGATGGTGAAGCGCCCGGGTGGCTGGACGCCATGCCGGAGCGAAGCATAGTGAAGACGTTGGAGTCGGTGTATTCACAACCACCCCTTGTGCGGCAGGCGTGCCCGTTCGATTAAAGCGCGAGCCCGGTCGTTCGAGACCGGGCCGGGACCAGCGCGCACCCGGGCACAAAACGTCACTGCAGCGTTGCATTGAATTACTCGTTTCAAATCTGGACCAACCCGTTTTTACCGCCTTCGTGGAACACGCGGATCAGCGCCGGGACAGGGCGGAAACCGGGTCGAGCCTAGCCGCCCGCCGCGCTGGCAGAATGCCGAACAGAATCCCGGTCGCCAGGGCGACTCCGAGCGCGGCCCAGACCGCCCAAGCCGGGGCGCCAATCGGCACGTCCGGGTAGGTCCGTGCCATGATCCACGACCCTAGCTGACCGACCGCCAGACCGACTACCGCACCGGTCAAGGAAAGCGCCGCCGCTTCGCTCACGAACAGCATCGTGATTTGACGGGCCGGCGCCCCGAGCGCCTTCAATAATCCGATCTCGGCGGTGCGCTGGGTCACCGCGATCAACATCACATTCATAATCAACACCCCGGCCACCGCCAGCGCGATCGCCGCAATGCCCGCCACCGCAAACGTCAACGCACGCAGCACTTTATCGAAGGTCGCCAGCACAGCGTCCTGTGCAATGACCGTGACATCGTCCTCTCCGTCGTGCCGGGCACGAATCAGATCGCGAATGCCCTGTTCGGTCTGTTTGACCCGATCACGCGACCGCACCTCCACCAGCACGCGGAACAGCGACTCTTTGTTAAACAAGGTGAGCGCAAACGCCACCGGGACCAGCACGATTTCGTCCATTGCCACCCCCAGCGAGTGCTGCTGCGTGCCAAGCACCCCCACCACCCGGCAGCGCCGTTCGCCCAGGCGCACCCATCGGCCGAGGGCGAGCGTGGGGCCGAACAACTCGCGGCGCACCTCGGTGCCGAGGACGCATTCGGGCGACAAGCGCCGGGGGTCCGGAGTGGCCAGGAAACGACCCTGGCCGATAAGCAGTTGGCGTACATGCTGATACTCCTCGTTGGTGCCGACGATCAACACTTCCCGCTGACGCCGCCCCACCGAGATGTCCGCGTTGCCCAGGGAAATCGGTGCGACGCGACGCACTCCGGCGAGCCGCCGCAACGCCAGGGCGTCATCCAGCGTCAGGTTCCGCGGTGTTTCGCCCAGCAACGGTGGCGGACCACCGGTGGTCTCCGAGCGGCCCGGCAGCACAATCAGCAGGTGCGTGCCCAAGGCGGAAAACTGATCGGCGACGAAGCGCCGGGCGCCTTCGCCCAAGGCGGTCAGAACAATCACCGCCGCGACACCGATCGCCATCGCGACCAGCATCAATGCCGTGCGCAGCCGGAACCCCTGCAGCGATCGGACGGTGAAGGCGATGACGTCGGTGACGATCATCGTTGTTGGACATCGGACTCGATGGCGCCGTCAACGATACGAATAGACCTGCGGGCACGATCACCGATCTCCGCGTTATGGGTCACGATGATCAGGATAATGCCTTGATCGTTCAACCGCTCCAGTATACGCAGGACATCCTGTCCCGATTTGCTGTCGAGGTTGCCGGTCGGCTCATCGGCCAAGATGATCGAGGGCTCCATTACCATGGCCCGGGCGATGGCGACGCGCTGACGCTGTCCGCCGGACAGCTGATCAGGACGGTGGTGCGACCGCTCTGCCAGACCGATCTCTGCCAGAACCGCCGTCACGCGCCGCTTCCGTTCCGTGGGTTGCACGCCAGCCAAGGTCATGGGCAAGGCGATGTTCTCGGCGGCAGACAGTCTCGGAACGAGATGGAAAAACTGAAACACGAAACCAATTTGATCACGGCGCACGCTTGCAATCTCGTTATCGCTGAGTCCGGTGACGTCCTGGTCGGCCAACAGGAACACACCGGCGGTGGGCCGGTCCAACAAACCGATGATGTTCAACAGGGTGGACTTGCCCGATCCGGAGGGGCCCATGACCGCAATGTATTCCCCGGAGTGTACCGATAAGTTGATTCTACGGAGCGCGTGAACGGTCTGTTCACCGACAGCAAAATCACGGCAAATTCCCTCGAGCCGAATCACCCGCTGGGCCTCTCGCGCACCGCTTTTGCCCCGGCCCGCACCCCGTCGCGATCCAGCGAGATCACCAACAGGTCGCCTTTCTCCAGCCCATCGCTGGCTTCTGTGTAGCGCCAGTTGGAAAGTCCCGGGGTTATCGAACGTTCGATGAGACGCCCGCTGCGTTGATCAAGCAGCAGCACGCGGTTTCCCTCCAGCACCGCCTCTGTGGGCACACGCAAGACATTCGCCCGCTCCTCTAAGACGATTTCAACGTCCACGCTGTAACCGGTCAGCAGCGCGGCCGCTTCGCCCGGATCGTCGAAGTCCAGTTCCACGTCAACCGTGCGCGCCTGCTTGAGCAGATCGACCACATATGGCGCGACCCGTCGCACGCTGCCGGCGAACCGCCGTCCGGGCAGCGCGTCCAGCGTGATCGCCGCGGCCATCCGCGGCCGGATGGCCGCGGCGTCTACTTCATCGATGGGCGCGGTCACGTACAGGCAGCTGTCGTCGATGACGTCCACCGCCGGCGGGGTCGCGATGCCCGGCGGCGACGGCGTCACGTACTCGCCGACCTCCGGGGACAACTCGGCGACAATGCCGTCGAAAGGGGCCGTTATAACGGTCTTGTTCAGGGTGGCCCGGCGCACCGCAATCCGGGCATTACTCACCAGCAGGCTGGCCCGCGCCGCCCGGCACGCCGCGTCCCGCCCCTTGGCCTCGGTTTCCGCTTGATCCCGGCGTTCATCGGACGCCAGACCTCGCTTGTGCAGTCGGTGCAAGCGCGTCGCTTCGCGGGCCGCGTCCACCGCACGCACGCAAGCGTCCTCCGCCCTGGCCTGAGAGGCCTCGGCCTCCCGCTCCGCAAGATCCAGTTGGGCAAGGACGTCCTCGTTCCACAATTCCAGGAGGATTTGTCCGGTCTTGACCCGGTCTCCAGCCCGGGTGTTGATGCGCATCACTTGGCCACCCACCGCCGGGGAAATACGGGCCCGGCGGCAGGCGTCCAGGGTACCCGCCCGGGTGTTCGCCACACTGGCCTGGACGGTGCCGAACTCAACAGCCCGGACCCGGACTGCCACCGGCTCGGGTCGCGTGACGTAGACCGCGACGGCGATTGCACCGCCCAACCCGGCCAGCATCAGCAACAGCCCGCGGGGCCACCGTCTGCCCGTGTTCGGAGCCACCGGTTCATTCATTGCGTTCAATACCGAAATCTAACTCTGCCTATGGTAACCACCGCCCGGTCGCGCGTGCCTTGACCACGGTCAGCGATCGCGAGACGGTGGCGAGGAGTCTGCCCGAGTCTTTTGTTCGATATCACAAAACCGATGAATGTCTGGTGTAACACTTAGCGACCGGGTGAGTGCCTGTCTTGGTGCAATATGCAGGCTAGCATAACAACTCACCTGCCACTGGGACTACGGTTCCGGTATCGAGTGTTCTTTTGGTCCGACGACTGAGTTAGGATGCAAGGATTACGTCGCAGTAGACGAATTCCGCCATGGCCGATGTCATTTTGCATCATTACCCGCAGTCGCCGGTCGCCGAAAAGGTCCGCATGGTCATCGGCATGAAGGGTCTGGATTGGCGATCTGTGCACATACCCCGCCTGCCGCCGAAGCCCGAATTGATGCCGCTGACGGGGGGATACCGGCGAACGCCGGTCATGCAGATCGGTGCAAACGTGTACTGTGACAGCTGTTGCATCATCCGAGAATTGGAACAGCGGTTCGCCGAGCCGAGTTTGTTCCCGGACGGAAACGAGGGACTGATCTGGGGGCTCAGCAGCTGGACCGATGGCCCGGTGTTTACCTCGATCATCGCCGCCGTGTTCGGCGAACAGGGGGATTCACTGCCGGCGGAATTTATCAGCGACCGGGGGCGATTGTACTTCGGTCCCGAATTCACGTTACAACGGTGCGTCGCCGAGCTGCCCGAAGGCTTGGCCCAGCTGCGCACGCAGTTCACCTGGTTGGCCCGGAGCCTCGAAGACGGTCGCGCCTATCTGGCTGGTGATCGGCCCGGCCTGATTGATGCTTTGTGCTACCACCTGGTCTGGTTCTTCCGCGGGCGGGTAAACGCCGCCACTTCGTTGTTGAAACAACTGCCGCGGCTGGAGGCGTGGGAACGCCGGGTGGCGGAAATTGGACACGGCCGGCCTGAGCCGCTGGAGGCCGCCGAAGCACTGGCGATTGCCCGCGCATCGACTCCCGCGGTGGAGGCTTGGGTCGACGCGGACGATCCGCTTGGCCTGACCCGGGGCCGCACCGTCGGCATCACGCCGGTGGGTGACGGCGGCGATCCGACGGTGACCGGACGGCTGATACGGTTGACCACGGACACCGTGGCGGTGCACCGCAACGACGATCGCGTCGGCGATGTCATCGTCCACTTCCCGCGCATCGGGTATCGCCTCACCGCTGCTGGTCCCGGCTAAGGCCAAGAGCGCGGCTGAGTCTCTTGGAATGCGGGCTAGCCCGCATAGTGCACCAGTATCCGGGCTTGGTTTTACACTCCCGGACCGTCGTTTTAATACACAGAAATCAGCCAGGAGTTAGTCAGCGGCGCCACTCGACTTGCGTCCGGCGCCGTGTCCGTGGCGTATGGTTGGAGCTCGTAGTGCGCGCCGGCGCCGGGACGGTCCAGGCTAAGCCCAGACCGGGGAATTGCTGAACACGAACAGCAGGATGCTCATAACCAGTTTGTATTGCATTGATAATGTCATGTCGTACCTCCAAGGCAGCGCGGTGTTATATCAGTACTTTCTTATATTTGCAATATCTAATATTTGTAGGTGAGGATCGCGAGGGCGCTTGGCGCAACGCCGACGGCAGGATAGCCCAAGCGGCGGCGGGGCGTTGCAAAGAAAGGTTAAATCAGATTGCGCAACATCAGTTCGGGCGGGTGAGGACGCAGGTAAATCTGTTTTGCCATATAGGGATCCGGATGGCGCCGGAAATGGTGATTGAGCAGCGTGACGGGCACGACCAGGGGCACCTGGCCGTGCCGGAAACGGTCAATGAGTTCGACCAACTCCGCCTTGTCGGCGGCATCGAGTTGAGCCTTCAAGTATCCCTGTACATGCTGCAGCACGTTCGTGTGGTTCTTGCGGGTCGCCGGGCGTTGCAGCGTCGCCATCAATGTGGCGATGTATTCGTGTGCCAGGTCTCGAATCGACCGATCACCCGCCCCGGCAATGAGCCGGCCCAGTTCGGCATACCCCGACTGGCTGTGTGCCAATACGGCCAGCTTGTGACGGGTGTGGAACTCAATCAACGCACGCGGCGTAATGCCCGCCCGACACAGGTCCTGCCATCGGCGATAGGTGAACACACGTTCGATGAAGTTTTCACGCAGACTTGGGTCATTCAAGCGGCCGTCCTCTTCGACCGGCAACAACGGCTGCTGTTGCATGAAGGCGTGGGCGTATTGACCGACCCCGTCGCAGGTCGGCGCGGCAGCAGCGTTGTCGGTAAAGAGCTTGACGCGCTCCATTCCGCAGCTCGGCGATCTGCTCTTGAAGATGTAACCGCTGATATCGGTCAATGCGCGCGCGGTGCGTGCGCCACACTCGCGGAGCCGCTCAGTGACGTCCAAGTCCGGATCGATAACACCGACCACCCGAATCGCACCGGGCCTGCCGCGCAGTTGGATTGGATCCCTGGGCACACCGAGACCAATGGCCAACTCCGGGCACACGGGCACGAATCGAAAGTAGGTGGAGCGTGTGCCGGTGATGAAGCGGTCTCGCTTGTGCCCCCCGTCGTGGCGAACGTGATCGCCCAACAGACAGCTACTGATCCCCAGCGACACGCTCTGCTGGGACGGCTGATCGGCCATCTCAGCGGGCTGCCCCCATGGCCTGGGCACGGGCCAGGGTTAAGCGACGCTGCCGCTCAGGCACCGGCTCACCCTCACGCCACTCCCGTGTCTGCGCTAATACCAGACCGGACAGCAAGTCGATGTGTGCCGGGTCGTCGTTGAGGCATGGGATGTATTGATACCGCTCACCACCGGCGCATAGGAACAGATCCCGATTCTGTTGCGCGATTTCCTCCAGCGTTTCCAGGCAATCGGCCGAGAACCCCGGGCAAACAATGTCCACGGATTTCACCCTCTGGTCTGGCAACGCCTCGAGCGTTTGATCGCAGTACGGCTTCAGCCACGGCTCACGCCCGAAACGGGATTGGAACACGACCGACCACTCATTGTCCGCCAGGTCGAGGTCTTCGGCGATGAGGCGCGCGCTCTTTTGGCACTGGCAGTGGTACGGGTCGCCGGCCAGCAAATAGCGTTGCGGCACCCCATGAAAAGAGAACAACAAGCGGTCACCACGCTCCCCGTGCCCCCACTGCACTCGAATCTTGTCGGCGACTGCCCGCACGTACGGCGGATGGTCATGGTACGCATTGACAAAACGGAGTTCCGGAACCCAGCGCCACTGCTGCAGGGTCCGCGTGACGGCGTCGAAGACCGACCCCGTCGTGGTTCCGGAGTATTGTGGGTACAGAGGCAAAACCAACAACCGTCTTACGCCGCCAGCGCGTAGGCGCTCGAGAGCCCCGCCAATCGAAGGTTCGCCGTAGGCCATCCCCAACTCCACATGCATCCGGCCTTCCCACCCCTCCGCCAGTGCCCGGCCCACGGCGCCGGCCTGCCGCTTCGAGATGACAAGCAACGGTGATCCGTCGTCCGTCCATATTTTTTCGTAAGCCTTGGCGCTGCGACGCGGCCGTACATTCAAAATGACCAGGTTTAGAATCAACCACCAGGGAAGCCGCGGAAACTCAACCACGCGCGGGTCGGACAGGAATTGTCTGAGGTAACGACGCACACTGCGTGGGGTGGGCGCCTCCGGCGTGCCCAGATTGACCAACAACACACCGATGCTGCATTCGCTTTGGTGAGAAAATTCAACTTCGTCGACAAACCGGCTCATCCCCCGCCCTCTGGTTTCAGTCGCGGTGAGTATACTCGAAGCCGCCACCATGGATGTTCACACCGATCGGCAGGCCGCGACCGGAATGCGGCCTGGCGAATACCGTCCCGCACACTCCGGCTCCACCGGCCCGCCGGCGATGGGTCGGGAATCAGGACCGCTCAGGCGTTGCCGGTGACGTGCATGTTCGGGTTGATGTGTTCACGGGCAAACGCCACCATGCGCCGCAGTGACTTTTCCGCCCGGGCCCGGATGTCTTCGTCGATCAGGACCTCGTTCTCGCCGGTGGCCAGCACGTGTTCCAAGCGGGACAAGTCGTTGAGCTTCATCCATGGGCAGTGCCCACAGCTCTTGCAGCTTGCCCCGGCGCCCGCGGTCGGTGCCGGAATGAACACCTTGCGCGGAGCGGCCTCGCGCATCTTGTGAAAAATGCCGTCCTCGGTGGCCACGATGAACAGCTCGTTGTTCATCTCCCGGGCCGCCTGGATTATCTGGCTGGTCGACCCGACGCGGTCCGCCAGTTCGATTACCGCCGGGGGCGACTCCGGATGGACCAGTACCGCGGCGTTGGGATACAGAGACTTCACCTGTGCCAGGGCATCCGCTTTGAACTCCTCATGGACCACGCAGGAGCCTTCCCACATCAGCATGTCCGCACCGGTCATCCGCTGCACGTAATCCCCGAGATACTTGTCGGGAGCCCAGAGGATTTTTTCACCTGTGGCGTGCAGGTGTTTGGCCACCGGCAGTGCGATGGATGAGGTCACCACCCAGTCCGCCCGCGCCTTGACCGCGGCGCTGGTGTTGGCGTAGACCACCACCGTCCGGTCAGGATGCGCATCACAAAATTTAGCGAACTCGTCGGCTGGGCAACCGAGATCCAGTGAGCACTCGGCCTCCCGCTCGACCACCAGCACCCGCTTGTTCGGACTCAGAATCTTTGCCGTCTCGCCCATGAAACGAACCCCGGCGACCACCACGGTGCTGGCTGGGTGTTCATATCCGAAGCGGGCCATCTCCAAAGAGTCCGAGACGAAGCCACCCGTATCGTCGGCCAGATCCTGCAGCTCGCTGTCGACGTAGTAATGGGCGACCAGCACCGCGTCCTGTTCCTCCAGCATGCGCCGGATGCGCTCTTTGAGGCCCTGGCGTTCGCGCTTGGACAAGGACGCGTGCTTAACGCCGCGGGCCCGCAAGGCGGTTACGTCTATGCGTTCTTTCAGCCGCTCAGGGACTGTCTGCATGGCCGTCATGAGATCGTCTCCTCACTTGAGGTAGTGCACTTTACCGGGTGATTTGTAGCGATACAAACGGGCCGGCCGATGCGAACCGTGACGCCGTTGTTCGCCCGTGTCCTCGATATAGTTCATGGCCAGAATACGCTTTCGAAAGTTGCGCTTGTCCAGAGTCCCGCCCAGTATTGCTTCGTAAATCCGCTGCAGTTCGCTCAACGTGAAGGTCTTCGACAGCAATTGAAACGCGATGGTTGAGTAGTCGAGTTTGGCCACCAGGCGCGCGCGGGCCAGCCGCACGATTTCGGCATGGTCCAGGTACAGTTCGGACAATTGCGGCACCGCGAACCACCCGACCCGCCGGTGCCGCTCGGCTCCGATCTGCGCCACCCGATCGGGCGGCACCAGGGCATAGTACGCAACGGTAATCACGCGCGAGCGAGGGTGCCGATCCGGCCGACCAAAGGTGTACAACTGCTCGAGATAGACGTCGGTGACCCCGGTCTGCCGGGCCAGCGTTACTTGCGCACTGCGATCCAGGTGTTCGACCGGGCTTACATAACCACCGGGCAGCGCGAGCGGCCGCGCTGGAACGGCCGCGCTGGGGTGTTCGCGCAGCAGCACCTGCAGCTGGCCCTCGGCCACGGCAAAGACGACGATGTCCGTCGAGACGTGCAACAGCCAGGGTTTGGTCGACCGGAGTTCAGTTAGTGTCTCCATTACACTATGTAGGATAGTGTAGACAATACACGTAAGTCAACCACGCCGTTCAGCGGCGCCAGGAAGCGCGCGTCGTCATACCCTACCGCCGGGCCACGCGGCAATTGTTGTATCCTTGTCGGCCCTCACCCGGATGCCGGAGAAGACATTCACCATGCAATACGCGTTGCTCGTCCATTTAACGGCCGCCGTAATCTGGATCGGTGGCATGTTCTTCGCGTACCTGTGCCTGCGCCCAGCGGCGGCCCAACTGCTCGAGCCCCCAACACGATTGTCGCTGTGGTCGACGACCCTGTCGCGATTCTTCCCCTGGGTGTGGGGCGCCGTAGTCGCGCTGCCAGTCACGGGCTTGTGGATGGTCGCGCAGATGGGCGGGTTCGGTGCCGTGGGGGTGTATGTGCACATCAAGCTCACCTTGGGGATCGTTATGATTCTTATTTACCTCTATGTCTTCTTTTTGCCATATCGGCGCCTGCGGCAGGCGCTTGCCGGTGGCGACGTACCCGCTGCGGGCGCTCAACTCAACCGGATCCGGATATTGGTCGGCACCAATCTCGCAATCGGACTGCTCATCCTGGTGACCGTGCGTCTATTGCGCGGAGCTTGAACCACGCCGCCGCAATGGACGATCACTGCGCTGACCGCAGCGTGTCCACACCGATCTCGCAACCGGCAGGCACGCGACACCGCAACCGCAGTTCGACACCGGCGCCAATGCTGTTCGGTCGCGGACTTCTTAGCCTGGATATTACGCCAAGGCGGCGAACATAGAGGCTGGCAAGGTGTCCGCAATGAGAACTGCGATCAATGCCTTGGCGGACACCCTCTTGTGTCCGGGCAATCGCCTATCCCGGCTCCGGGTTGAACTCGAACGCCCGCATATGCGTTTCTTGCAACCCATAGCCGGCCGTGCGTTTCGTTCCAGTGTGGCATTCAGTCGTCCGATATCCTCGCCATCGTCCGGGATGCTCAGTGCAAGTTCCGCATTAGTTGGGCTCCGGCGGCCGCTGTTCGCGATTGATTTTTTGGAATGCGGCGTTGAACCGGTCCTGCCAGACGCCAACCGTTCGCGCAGCTGGAGAACCGGCGGCGGGCGGCTTACTCATCACGTGTTTGACATTCCAACGAATTGCCTCACGCATGCTCTTGTCCACGCCGGTGCCGGTATTGTACATCCAACCCAATAGCTTGTAGGCCGGCGCGTAGTTTCGGTTGGCCAGACTGACGACCCACTGCGACGCTGCCTCCGGATCCGGCTCGGGTCCGAATATCAACCCGAGACCGAGATTGAACTGGGCGTCCTCGCTGCCACGGGTCGCCGCGCGCTGCAGCCAACGCCGGCCCGCCGCTTCGTCCTTTTGCACACCATCGCCATTCGCGACGGCGATGCCGAAAAAGTACTGGGCCATTAAGTGGCCCTTTTCCGCCGCTTTGCGGTACCACTTGGTCGCCACCACCGTATCCGGTGTCGTCCCGTCCTGACCCCAGTAGTGTTTTTCAGCCTCGGCGAACTCGCGTTCGGCCGTGCGCATCAAACTGACGTTGCTCCTCAGCGTGATCAGCGGTTCGTATTCCGGC
Organism: uncultured Gammaproteobacteria bacterium; assembly: GCA_947258785.1. Classification (GTDB taxonomy): domain Bacteria; phylum Pseudomonadota; class Gammaproteobacteria; order Arenicellales; family JAANXG01; genus CAMYJT01. The sequence continues at coordinate 44,040 of CAMYJT010000006.1, read as the reverse complement.
ACCGCGCGCAGTCCGCGCTCGATGATCTCCGCCGCCCGGTCGTATTCCCTCAATTCCGCCAACTCCCGCCCACGGCTCAAAAAGTGGTTGCCGACGCGTTCCAGTCCAGCCAAAGCCTGGGGATGCTGCCGGACCAAACTCAGAGCGTTGCGGTAGCTGGCCAAGGCATTTTCACCCTCGGGTTCATCAATTTGCCCGAGCGTCATCTGGGATTCAGCCAACTGTAACACCGACTCCACGTCCGACGAGGGGCCGCTGCGCGCACTCGATCGCCGCCGCGCCGCTGCACTCGACGTCTGCATTGCCGTCCCGTTACGCCTGCTTGGGGTGGATAACGGTGCCGGCGGCGTCTTGGTGTCACCGGCGTGGTCCGCAGCGGCCGCAGAGGGCCCCGCCTGCGTTCTTCCGACGTGCTCGGTATCGGACGTGTCGGCTGCCGGTTCCGGCGCCGCCGTCGTGCGCGCTGCCGTCGCTGGAGCCGGTTCCGGTGCCGCCGTCATGCGCGCTGCCGGTGTCGTTGCCGTCGCTGGAGCCGATTCCGGCGCCGCGGCGGTGGCGGCGGGCCTGGGCGCGGTCGCCACTGTACGTTCGGGCGCCGGCACCGGTAATCGCTGCCACATCAACACCGCCGCAAACACGGCAACCACCAGGATTCCCACCCATGGTCGCAGCAACCGAGGGCGGCGTCCCTGCCGCTGCTTTGGTAGTGGGGGGCGTTGGCCGGTGCCGCTCAGGCTGCGCTCCGGGGCAGCGGACACCGGGGTCAGCGAGTGCCGCGTCGTATGCCGCGTTTTGCGCTGGATGACGCGGATCATGTCGGCCAGCAGACGTCCATCGGACACCCGCCGGTCCGGATCCTTTGCCATGGCCGCCTCGACCAGCGGTTGCAGGTTACCATGCTGCTCAGGGAGCGCTGGGATCGGATCGTTAACGTGGGAGTACAGCAGCGCGATGTTGTCCCCATTATCGAAAGGCGGCTTACCGGCGAGTATTTCGAACAGGATGACACCCAGCGCATAGATGTCAGATCGCCCATCGGTACCCCTCCCGTCGGCTTGCTCGGGACTGATGTATCGCGGCGTGCCGACTATGATGCCGGTGTGAGTCAGGCTGGAATCGGCGCCAACCGTTTTGGCGATTCCAAAGTCGGTGAGTACTGGCGCGCCGTTTCCGCGAAACAAAATGTTCTCAGGTTTGACGTCGCGGTGGACTATTCCCTGCTCGTGGGCGTAGGCAAGGGCCAACGCCACCTGCCGAACGATGGTCAACGCATCGGTCTGCGTCATCGTCTGACGCATTTTCTCTTTCAAGGTACCGCCGGGCAGATACTCCATGGCAATGTAGTGATGGTAGTTCTCCGCCGCGATGTCGTAGATGGTGACGATACCCGGATGGTTGAGCTGGGCGATGGTTCGACCTTCGCGTATAAAACGCTCACTGAAATTGGGTTCCGCAACCAGAATCGGCGACATCACCTTCAGCGCCACCTGCCGGTCGAGAGATTCCTGGACAGCTAAATACACCGAGGCGATCCCGCCGCGACCAATCTCACCTCGAAGTTGGTACCCAGGTATGCGCAGAGGTACGTTATGCTTTGAATCCGACACCATCCGGCTGACTCAGAACTGGTAATCCGGCCAAGCTATTATAGGGTCGGCGCTGTGTCCAGCAATGACTCGGTTTACAGACGTCCGTACAGAGAATGACGACGAAATGAAGCGGAAATCCAGGCCATGACCAGTCTGCAGTGGCAGTTTTGGGTAGATCGTGGCGGCACGTTCACAGACATCATCGCGCACCAACCGGGCGGGAAAATCATCACCCACAAATTATTGTCGGAAAATCCGGAGCAATACCAGGACGCGGTGCTGCAGGGCATTCGCGATGTCATGGGATTATCCCGGGAAGACCCGATCCCGGCCAACCGGATCGAATCGGTGAAAATGGGGACTACCGTTGCAACCAACGCCCTGCTGGAACGCAAAGGCGAGCCCTCGGTGCTGGTCACCACCCGGGGGTTTCACGATGCCCTGCGCATCGGTTACCAGAACCGTCCGGACATCTTTGCGCTGGAGATCCGGCTTCCACAAATGCTCTACACCGAGGTTGTGGAAATCGATGAACGGATCAGTGCTCAGGGAGACATCCTTTGCCCGGTCGATTTGCCCGTGGTGCGTGATCAGTTACAGGGGGTTTATGACCAGGGTATTCGGTCCATCGCCGTGGTCTTTATGCACGGATATCGCTACCCGCAACACGAACGTGCCGTTGCCGACGTCGCCGCTCAGATCGGGTTCAAACAGATATCGGTGTCCCACGAGGTCATCGCGTTAATGAAATTCGTCAGTCGCGGCGACACCACTATGGTGGACGCCTACTTGTCACCCATACTCAGGCGTTACATCGCCGACATCGCCGAAGAACTCAAGGATAGCCGCTTAATGTTCATGCAATCCAACGGCGGGTTGACGGATGCGCGGCTGTTCCGGGGCAAAGACAGCATCTTGTCGGGACCCGCCGGAGGAGTTGTCGGCGCCGTGGCCACCGCACTCGACGCGGGATTCGATCGCATCATCGGGTTCGACATGGGCGGCACCTCCACCGACGTCTGCCACTATGACGGCGGATTCGAGCGTACTCTGGAAACCGAAATCGCCGGCGTACGGCTGCGTGCACCGATGTTGAATATTCACACCGTCGCGGCCGGCGGCGGATCGATACTGCATTTCGACGGCGCCCGCTTCCAAGTCGGGCCCGACTCGGCCGGCGCCGCCCCCGGACCCGCTTGCTACCGGCGCGGAGGGCCGCTGACCGTTACAGACTGCAACGTCGCGCTAGGCAAGCTGATACCGAACAACTTCCCGCGTGTGTTCGGCCCCATGGGGGACGATCTCATCGACACCGAGATTGTCAAAACCAAGTTTGCCGAATTGACGGAGTCCATTAATCGCGCCGATAGCGGCAACCGCACGGTGCAACAGGTTGCCGAAGGATTTATCGACATCGCAGTAGAAAACATGGTGGCGGCCATCAAGCGCATCTCGGTGCAACGCGGATACAATGTGACCGAATACACCTTGTGCTGTTTCGGCGGCGCCGGTGCACAGCACGCGTGCCTGGTCGCCGACGCCCTCGGCATCAATCGTGTATTCATACACCGACACGCCAGCGTGCTGTCAGCTTACGGCATGGGTATGGCCGACATCCGGGTTCTGCACGACCGGACCGTGGAACTCCCCCTCAGCGAGGCAAGCGTGGCAACGCTGCACGAACGCTATCAGGAGCTCGTCGAGCGTGGCGAGGGAGACCTGCAGCGTCAGGGTGTGCGCGACCAACACAGCGTGCTCCGCACGGCGATGATTCGTTACCAGGGGACCGATACGTCGTTCAGTGTCGACTTCGGTGCGGCGGAGCGGATGCAGCGGGAATTCGCAGATGCCCATCGACAGCGATTTGGGTTTGTCGACCCGTCCCGCGACCAGGTCATCGAATCCATTGCGGTGGAGTTGGTGGTCAACTCACCCGCGCCCGAACGGGCCTGTGCGCCGGAGGACGGCCAGCACGCCGCGCAACCACGGGAATGGACCGAGATGTTCACCCACGGCCGGTATGTTCGTACACCCGTGTACCGACGCGAGACACTCAGCGTCAACCAAGTTGTTTCCGGACCGGGGCTGATTGTAGAACCCAACAGCACGATCGTGGTGGAGCCGGGATGGGACGCCGAAATCACGATGCCGGATGAACTCGTCCTGAGGCGGGTGTCGCCGCGGCCCCGGTATCGCGAGGTGGGTACCGATGTGGACCCGGTGATGCTGGAAATCTTCAATAAACTGTTCATGTCCATTGCCGAACAAATGGGGTATACGCTGCAGAACACCAGTTACTCGGTGAACATGAAGGAGCGACTGGATTTTTCGTGCGCAATCTTCGATCACTACGGCGACCTGATCTGCAACGCTCCTCACATGCCTGTCCACTTGGGATCGATGGGGGAAAGTGTGCGCAGCGTTATTCGCGCCCAGGGCAGCAAGATGCGCACCGGCGACGTGTTCGTCCAGAACGCTCCGTACAACGGCGGGACACACTTGCCCGACATCACCGTGATCACGCCGGTGTTTGACGAAGGCGGGGAAGACATTCTCTTCTACGTGGCGTCACGTGGTCATCACGCGGACATCGGCGGGATAACACCCGGTTCGATGCCGCCCAACAGCCGATCGGTCGAGGAAGAGGGGGCGCTGATCGATAATTTTCTGCTGGTGAGCCGTGGAAAGCTGCGTGAACAGGCCTTTTTATCCCTGCTGAAAGACATCGCCTATCCGGCGCGCAATCCGGATCAGAACCTCGCAGACATCAAAGCGCAGATCGCCGCCAATCAAAAAGGCGTTTTGGAACTGGGCCGTCTTACCAAGCTCTACGGACTAGAAACCGTGCACGCATACATGCGCCATGTTCAGGACTATGCAGAAGAATCGGTGCGCAAGGTTATCGATGTATTGCACGACGGCCGGTTCACTTATCCCATGGATGACGGCAGCATCATTTGCGTGTCCATCTCCATAAACCCGTCGGACCGCAGCGCGACGATCGACTTTACGGGCACCTCACCGCAGCAGGAAACCAACTTCAATGCGCCGGCCGCGGTCTGCAAGGCGGCGGTGCTTTACGTGTTTCGCACACTGGTCAAGGAGGACATTCCGCTGAACGCCGGCTGCCTCAAGCCGCTTCGTATCGAAATACCGGCCAAGTGCTTACTGAATCCGGAGTATCCGGCCGCCGTGGTGGCGGGAAACGTCGAGACCTCACAGTGTGTGGTCGACACCTTGTACGGCGCCCTGGGCGTCTGTGCCGCTTCACAGGGCACCATGAACAATTTCACCTTCGGTAATGAACAGTATCAGTACTACGAGACCATCTGTGGCGGTTCCGGAGCGGGGGACCATTTTCCCGGCACCGACGCCGTCCACACCCATATGACCAATTCCCGGCTCACCGATCCGGAGGTGCTGGAATGGCGGTTTCCGGTCATTCTGGAAAGCTTCCACATCCGCCGTGACAGCGGCGGCCGTGGCCGCTTAAACGGCGGCAACGGCGTCGTGAGGCGGATTCGCTTCAGGGCGCCAATGTCCATGTCAATATTGTCGAACCGCCGGGCCGTGCCGCCCTTCGGTATGTGCGGCGGAAATCCCGGACGAGCCGGGTACAACTATGTGGTCAGGGCGGACGGCACCGAGGTGGTGCTTGGCGCATGCGCACAGTTGTCCGTATCGCCGGATGATATCGTGGTCATTGAAACACCGGGGGGTGGCGGATTCGGCTCGGTTAGCGTCTGAGCACAATCCCATCGTCCGGTCCGGCCGCTTGGCGAGCATCGAATCCGGAACGGTCCGTCACCGGATAACCACGCCGGAACGGCCGGTGCGACTGGCATCCGCGCCGCCTGGGCGAAAAAAAACCGCTGGCCAACAAGTCGACCAGCGGCTTATTCACTAGCACGGGACAGAGGCCCTCTAGAACGGCAGAGGAATCCTCAGGCCCGCTTTTTTCCGCTTACTTACTTTTTTTTTTAGCCTTCTTCCTGGCCTTTTTCTTTGTAGCCTTTTTCTTTGTAGCCTTTTTCTTAGTGGCCTTTTTCTTCACCTTCTTCTTGGTCGCCTTCTTCCTGGCCTTTTTCTTAGCAGCCTTCTTCTTAGCCGCCTTCTTCTTCACCTTTTTCTTGGTAGCCCTTTTCTTAGCGGCCTTCTTCTTAGTCGCCTTCTTCTTCACCTTTTTCTTGGTGGCCCTTTTCTTAGCGGCCTTTTTCTTTGATGTGGCCTTCTTTGCGGCCCGTTTCTTCGTTGCCTTCTTTTTCGCTCGTTTCTTTACAGCCATGACGCATCTCCTGTTGTTGAGTTAATTACAATATCAACGACCCAGACATATCCAAACCACGCATCAACACCTTGAGTAAACAGGAGGAATCAAGGCAAAGAGAAAGAGATCGAATACGGGATGGAGCTGGCTGGGATCAACGCCCGCGCCCAACCGATGCTTGAACCCGGTTGGCCGGACCTTGCTTGTTGATAAGGTAGCCAATATATTAATATTATTCCGCCTTCAGACTTTGCTTCCCTAGTCCGTGTCCGACTTCTCCAAGATACCTTAGTGAACACAGATACAGTGGTAGCTCTTACTGAAGTTCAGTCTACACTCAAACTTAGTTACTACCTTAAACTTCGGTACTACACATCGAAGTTAAGCGCAACTATATTCACGCAACTTGAAAAGTCAAGCAAAAAAACAACAAAACATTTTTTAATTTTGTTTTTTTTACAACATTCTTTTTTTCACCGTTGCGCGGCCGATTTATTTGGAACAGCACATAGTGAAAACACTCCAGCAAAAAACTTACATACTCCTGCCATGCAGTGCCCAGTTCGGTGCGCTTCTTGATGACGCCAATCCGCGTCTTAAAAATACATCTGCGGCGCGTGAACGCCCCCGAATGACGCACCTGCCGGCACTGTTTCGCAAACCATCAACATGCGGCGAATTAGATTCAACATTAGAGCTGAACCCAAAACTCGCATCATTGGATCAACTGGATACGCCGGAATCCAGCGCTCCGCCGGGCACCTGCACGGCATCGGGTGAGGACTCCCCGATTAACTGGTGAGACTGCGATAGATGTCCGCAACCTTGAGCGGCAGTTTTCTGACCTCGTCGATCACCACGTAGTTCACGGCACCGTACATGCGCGGCAAATAGGCGTGAGCTTCGGTATCGATCGTGATGCAGAAAGGATGGACGCCTTCATACTTGGCCTCGATCAGCGCCTGCCGGGTGTCCTCAACACCGTATTCACCGCGATAGCCGTCGTAATCGTCCGGTTTGCCGTCGGACAATGTCACCAGCAGCTTGGTGCGCGCGTCGATGTGGCGTAATAAGCCGGTTAGATGGCGAATAATCACGCCCATACGAGTGTAATCGTGGGGCCGAATTCCGGTAATCCGGCGTTTGACTCCATTGTCGTAGGATTCGCCAAACCGTTTGATCCGGTACAGGCAGCACTGCTTGCGCGTTATCCCGGAGAACCCGTAAATGGCATAGCGGTCGCCAAGCACCTCCAAGGCCTCGCACAACAACACCAACGCCTCGCGTTCGGCATCGTTGATCCAACCCTTAGTGGAGCCGCTCATGTCCACCATGAAGACCGCTGCCATATTGCGCTCCGATTTATTGAATTTGGTGAAGATACGCTCCGACATCTCCATCCCGGCGCGCATGTCCGCGCTGGCTTCTACGACCGCGTCCAGATCGATATCACTGCCGTCGATCTGCCGCTTCAGCAGACGATCCTCGCCGCGCAGTGCCTCAAAAGTTCTTCTGAGTTGGCCGACCAGCGCCGAATAACGCGTTAGAGTGTCCTCCACAAACGACTCGTCCGACGGATGAACATCCGTCTCACGCAGCACGCACCAGTCCTTGCGGTAATGCCCGCGGCGGTAATCCCACTCGTTGTAGACATAGGCGTTGTCGTCCCGCGGACCGTCGACCAAGTCTTCGCGGAATCGTCCTTCCCCGCCATTGTCGACCCAATACGGGGCGCTTCCGGCCGGGACCAGATATGCCTCGGGTATCTCTCCAAAATCCTGCCAAATCGAACGCATGAGTGCTTGCATGTCAGCCGGCGGAATGAGGGGCTGTCCATCCACGGTGAGCACCTTGGAACCCTGTTCGTTCAACACCTCGAGCGGCCGCTGGTCCATCTCGAGTCGAGACCGCTGCGCAACGCCGACCGGGGTGTCCGGCTGTCCGTCCACGAGGCGCTTCAAGGCAACGCGAAATTTTTCCTTTTCGCGCAGCTGCCGCTCCTGCATCGCGGACTCCACCGCCTCCAACTGCATCCGCCCCTGGAAACAATAAGGCTGTGGGATTTGATCGGTGGCCGAATACAGTTCGGACAGGAACTCAAAGCTGTCACGCACCGTGGCATTGCGGCGACGCAGTCGATGCAGCGCGCCGGACCAGCTGGACGGATGAACGATCTGCCCCAACTCGCGTTGCAGGCTCATCATTTCCCGATATAACCCGCTCAAATCACGCTCGATACACGCAGTCAATCGAATTGCCTCCAGAGCCTCAAACAGCCGTTGCGCGCGTTCCGGCTGCGGATACGCGTCACACCGCGCACTCAGGGCGGTTGGCTCCTCCGCACCGCGGCGAAAGGTGCCGTAACGAGTCTGCGCCCACAAAAAAGACGCCATGGCCTTGTAGAGACTGAAGTTCCGGCCGGGCGACCCCAAGCTGGCCAAACAGGCCGGCAGGAAGATCCGCTCCGAATCGGTGAAGACCCTGTCACCCGCGATGAGCTTCAGCGGGCGTCCCGACAATCCCCGCAGGAATCGCTCCAAGACGACCTCGACCTCCTCAAAACCGATCCCGACGACCCGTTCGCTGAGGGCGCAGCTGTATTGCTCGACGGCCTGAAACGCGCGGCTGCCCGGGTAGAGGCCCTGTTTATCGTAGACATCCATGGCGTGGATAATCCACTTTTCGACCTCCTCGATGTCCATCAAATCAAGCGCAATCGGCACCTGGCTGGCAAACTGGAACCCCATCTCCGAGTTGGTCTTGACGATCACGCTCACCCAGTGCAGCACGAAGTTCTGCTGTGCACGCGTAAACCGCGCCAAGGCCAGCGCCGGTCCTTCGGCCGTGCGGCGTGTGGACAGCACCGGATCCAGATCGTCTTCCAGACGTTCCTCGAGTTCTTCGGCTGTCAGCGGTCTGTCGGGCATGGCTGGTGAGCGGTGTTGGCGGTTTGAGGACCGCGCCGGATTCGGCGCGCCGGCCTCTCAACTTGTGCGTTGCCGGTCAGGGCGGCTGGCAGGCCGGTTAGAACAGCGACGCGCAGAGCTCGTTCGCTGCGGTTAACATCTCAGCGTCGTCGGTCAGCGCTTCGGAGATCGCCGCCTGGCACGCCGTCCGCGGCGCCACGCCGGAGGCCATGAGCTTGGCCGCATGCACGAGCAGCCGGGTGCTGGCGCCCTCCTCGAGCCCACTGCCTTTCAGGTTTCGCGTCATGCCGGCGAATCGCACCAGCTTAGCCGCGATGTCCCCCGACAGCCCCGATTCCTTCTCAACGATGGTCTGTTCCAGATCGGCGGCCGGGTAACTGAACTCGAGGGCCACAAACCGCTGCCGGGTACTCTGTTTGAGGTCTTTGAGGACACTCTGATAACCCGGGTTGTAGGAAATCGCCAGGCAGAATTGGAGCGGTGCGGACAACAGCTCACCGGTCTTCTCGATGGGCAGCAGCCGCCGGTCGTCCGCCAAGGGGTGGATGACGACGGTGGTGTCTTTCCGCGCCTCGACGATTTCATCCAGGTAACAGAGACCACCCACGCGTACGGCATGCGCCAATGGACCGTCCACCCATTTCGTTTCACCACCGACAATCAGGTACCGGCCCACCAGGTCTGACGCCGTGAGGTCATCGTGACAGGACACCGTGATCAGTGGCCGGCGCAGGCGCCAGGCCATATGCTCCATGAAACGGGTCTTACCGCAGCCGGTGGGACCTTTGACCAAGACCGGTATCCGATTGGTGTAGGCGGCCTCGAACAATTCGATCTCTTGTCCTTGGGCGGCGTAGTAGGGCTCTTCGGTGACCATGTAGTCATCGGTGTTGCGGGCTGTTGCTTGCATCGGCAGTGCAGAGTTGAGGATGACGGCCGGAAAGTATGCCAAATCCACCAAACGACCGCGAGGTCGCCCACGGGCTTTCGCCACTTCCGGCGGCCGCCACCGCTTATTCACCTCGTCTATCAGTTCATATGAAATTTGTATCTACACACACCCGAGCGGCGTAGCCATCGAATAACGGAAGGAATATAGTACCCGGCTCGCACCTATTCGACGTAACCATCCCGGTTGTTTGCGTTCGAGAATTCGTGATCTGTTCCTACCGGAGGACCTAACCCATGACCAATACGGTCGCTACAAATGAAACGATCTTGGTCGTCGGCGCTGGCATTAGCGGACTGACCGCGGCGCTGGAGTCGGCAGAGTGCGGCAAAAACGTCGTGCTGATCGAAAAAAATCCGTCCGTCGGCGGACGGGTTTCACAACTCTACAAATACTTCCCAAAGTTATGCCGCCCCAGCTGCGGCCTGGAAATCAACCTGCGCCGTCTGAAGGCGAACCCGCGCATCAAGCTGCTGACGATGGCGGAGGTGACCGGCATCGAGGGCGAGCCGGGAGATTATCGGGTTGCGGTGCAACTGCAGCCTCGCTACGTCAATGAAAACTGCACCGCTTGCGGGGCCTGCGCGGAGGCGGTTACAGCTGAAATCGATGATCCCTACAACTACCAGTTGAAGCAGATCAAAGCCGCCTACCTGCCACACAACATGGCGTATCCACAACGCTACGTGATCGACCCCTCGATTCTGGGTACCGAAGATGCGGAGAAGGCCAAGGCGGCATGCAGGTACGGCGCCATCGATCTGGACATGCAACCGCAATCCATCGAAATTCAAGCCGGCGCCATCATCTGGGCCACCGGCTGGAAACCGTACGACGCGGCCAAGATTCAGCCTTACGGTTACGATCGTTTTGCGAACGTCATTACCAGCGTGGAGTTCGAGCGGATGATGGATCCCTTCGGTCCCACCGGCGGTAAGCTGCTGCGTCCGTCTGACGGAAGAGAGGCGAAGAACGTCGCCTTCATCCAGTGCGCGGGGTCGCGAGACCGCAACCATCTCACCCACTGCTCGCGTATTTGCTGCATGGCGTCGTTGAAGCAGGCGACCTACATCGGCGAACAGTACGGCGATGACAGCGATGCCAGGGCCTCGATCTATTACATCGATATCCGGGTCATCGATCGCTTCGAAGATTTTTACGAGCAGGTGCGCGCCGACGAGCGGGTACACTTCATCAAGTCGAAGGTCGCCAATATCACCGAGGACCGGGCCAATGGAGACGTCATCCTCCACGGCGTCGACACCGAGGGCTACCATCGCTATGACAACCCCCACGAGTTGTGCGTGCTCGCCATCGGCATGGAACCGAGCGTCGACGCCAGCCAGATCAACGGCGGCGTGGCGTCCGACGCCAGCGGCTTCATTGCCGCCGGCGAATCGACCGGAGCGATATTCGGAGCGGGCTGCGCCACCAACGCCCTGGATGTCAATCGGGCCGTGCAGAGTGCCACCGCGGCGTCGCTACGCGCCATTCAAGTCGTCAATCAGGTAGCAAGGGCGGAGGCCTAACGATATGTCTGACACAAAAACTGCGGCCTATATTTGTAAGGGGTGCGGCCTGGGCGAACGTCTCGACACCGCACAACTGGCTAATCTCGCCGAGAGCGAAGGCAAGTGTGCGATTACCCGCCAGCACGACTTTCTATGCAACCAGGACGGCGTCGGCACTATCCGCAACGATATTGACAATGAGGGCGTCACCCACGTAGTCATCGCCGCCTGCTCGCGGCGTGCCAAAACCGAGGCCTTCAACTTCGACGACGTGGCACTTACGCGCGCCAATCTGCGCGAAGGCGTGGTATGGGTTCGGCCCGACAGCGAAGAAGCCCGGGAAACGACCCAGGAGATGGCGGACGATTATGTGCGTATGGCGTGCGCCGAAATCCAGTACATGCACCAACCCGCCGGCAACCAGGAAGCGGGATCCAATAAACGCATTCTTGTGGTTGGCGGTGGGGTCAGTGGAATGACTGCGGCACTGGAATCGTCGAAGGCGGGATACGAGGTGTTGGTGGTGGAAAAAACCGCCGAGCTTGGAGGCTGGGCGGCAAAGCTGCACAGACGCGTGCCCACCCGCGAGCCCTTTGCCGATCCCCAGGACGCGGGGGTTGTCGAATTAATCAAAGCCATCAACGACGATCAGAATGTGCAGGTATTCCTGAACAGCACCATTGTGCGGACCAGCGGTGCCCCCGGGCGGTTCAGCGTGGATATCGGCACCGAGAGCGGGACCACTACGACGGAAAACGTCGGCGCCATCATTCAAGCCAGCGGTTTCCGCAACTACGATGCGAGTCAACTGCCCGAATTGGGCTTCGGCCAGAGTCCCGACGTTGTCGACCAAGCCGGCCTCGAGGAATTGGCGAAGCAGGCCAACGGCAAGCCTATACAACGCCCCTCCGACGGCAAGGAGGTGAACAGTGTGGTGTTCATCCAATGCGCGGGGCAGCGCAGCAATGCGGAGGGGCACCTGCCTTACTGCTCCGGCCATTGCTGCAACACCAGCATCAAACAGGCCATGTATTTCAAGGACGCGAATCCGGGCGTCGACACCGTGGTGATGTTCGACGACCTGCGAACACCTGGGAATGGAGAGGATTTCTACCGCTCGGCCCAACGCAAGGGGGTCATATTCACCAAGGGTAAACCACAGGGCGTGAACAAAAATAATGGACAGTTGGAAGTCAAATTCCACGACATGATCTTGGACGAAGACGCCATCGCCAAGGCCGACCTGGTGGTGCTCGCCACTGGTCAGGTGCCCAATTCCGGTGCGGACATCGAACAACTTGCGGCGGCCTCCGACAGTGAAGACACTCAGAACGAGAATGCAGAGCTTACTGTGCCGGTGGATTCGATACTCAACCTTAACTATCGGCAGGGACCGGATCTTCCCCACCTGCGCCACGGGTTCAGCGATTCTCATTTCATCTGTTTTCCTTATGAAACCCGCCGCAGTGGTATTTACACCTGCGGTCCGGTGCGGCGTCCGATGGACATTGCCCAGGCGGCGGTCGATGCGACCGGTGCGGCGCTGAAGGCGATCCAGGCGGTGGAGAACGCGTCGGTGGGACGCGCCGCCCACCCGCGCTCCGGCGACTTGAGTTTTCCAAGTTTCCGAAAGGAGGGTTGCACCCAATGCAAGCGTTGTACGGTGGAGTGCCCGTTCGGTGCGATCGACGAGGACGAGGAGCGTTATCCGGTGTTCAACGAATCCCGCTGCCGGCGCTGCGGAACCTGCATGGGCGCCTGTCCGGTGCGGGTGATCTCCTTCGAGAACTATTCCGTGGATACGGTCGGCCAACAGGTCAAGGCCGTGGACATGCCAGACGAATTCGATGAGAAACCCAGGATCCTGCTGCTGGCGTGCGAGAACGACGCCTACCCCGCCCTGGACATGGCGGCGCAGCAAGGGCTGGTGTACAGCCCGTTCGTCCGTATCTTGCCGGTGCGATGCCTGGGTTCGGTCAATGCGATCTGGATCTCGGACGCCCTCAACAGCGGTTACGACGGCATCATGCTGATGGGTTGTAAGAAGGGCGACGATTACCAATGCCATTTCGTGAAGGGATCGGAGATGGCCTACGACCGTATGGGCAAGATCGATGACACTTTGCAACAACTGCAACTGGAAACCGAGCGTGTGGTGACCCATGAAGTAGAAATCACCGACATCCACCGGGTCCCGCAACTGATCAACGAGTACGCCGCTAAGATCGACGAAATCGGCATGAATCCGTTCAAGGGCTTTTGATATCGTGGAACCGCTAATCAGGATATTCATTCACATCGAAGCTATGCAACCTTCGCCGCGACAATCCGGCCCGGAGAACTGGCTATGAATACGCTCAACACAGCGATGGTGGAAAAATATCGCAATGACTTTTTGAAGGAAGTCGAGGAAAACGTTGAAGAGGGCCACTGGGTGAAGATGTGCATGCAATGCGGTGTGTGCTCGGGATCATGCCCATTCGGCCCGGACTGGGAACATCCACCTCAGGAAATATTCATGATGATCCGGGCCGGCAAACGGGATGAGGTGCTGGCTACCGAATCTATGTGGATGTGCACATCGTGCTACAACTGTATCGTTCGTTGTCCCCGCGAGCTGCCGATCACACACATCATGCACGGACTGGCCAACTATGCGCACCGCCTGGGACTGGCGCCAAAGATGAATCCGACGCGGCGCTTTGCCAAAATATTCTGGAACAACATCGCCAAGACCGGCCGGGTCAACGAAATGGCACTTTCCTTGAAACTGTACTTCATGGACGGCTTCGCCAGCGGTGTAAAGAAATCATTAGCGATGGCCGGCGTGGGCCTCGGCATGTTGAAGACCAAACGCCTGAATCCTTTTACCCTGTTCAGGCACAAGGGCGTGGAGAAACCGAAACAGCTGCAGGCAATGCTCAAGAAGGCAAAGGAAATCGAAGACCGGCGTAAGGGTCTGGCAAGCTAACGGGGGTAGACATGGCCAAGAAACAGTATTCGTTTTATCCGGGTTGCACTTCCGAGCGCAAAGCCTCGGCGGCCAATTACATGGTCTCGGTAAACGCGATGTGCGAGAAACTCAACATCAAGCTCAATGAGATACCGGACTGGAACTGCTGCGGTGCATCCATCGGTTACGCCGAAGGCGGCGAGCTGCCACGGCACGTTATGAACGCGAGAAATATTGCGCTTTCCGAGCAGCACAATCCAAAGCAGGACATTGTCGCCACCTGCGCCGCCTGCTGGCTGGGCGCCAAAGAATCCTCCGAGCGATTGAGCGCGTCGGAGCAATTGCTCGCCGACACCAAAGAGGTGCTCAAAGAAGCCGGACTGGATGTCCAGTTGAAAAACGAAACGCCGATCCGACACATGGTGGAGGTCTTGATCGAGGACATCGGATATGAAGGCATCAAAGAGCCGATGGCCAAACCCCTGGAAGGCATCAAGTTTGCCGGCTACGTCGGCTGCCAGACTAATCGTCCATTCGGCGTCGACGGTGAATCCTTCGAAAATCCCATGTACCTCGATAAGATGGTCGAGACGGTGGGGGGAGAAGCCATTACCAATTATGAACGCAAGGTGACCTGCTGCGGCGGCGCCCTGGCCTTCTCGGAACCGGAAAAGAGCCAGGTGCAGATTAAGGACATCATCGAAGCCGCATACGATCAGGGCGCGGACATGATCGTGACGCCGTGCCCGGTCTGTCAGATGAACGTCGAGGTCTATCAGGGGCAGATCAACAAGACCTACAACACAAAATTCAATATCCCGGTGACCTACTACAGCCAGCTGCTTACTGTCGCTTACGGCGGAGACATCAAACAGGCCGGACTCGACGGAAATATTATACGCGCCAAGCGGCTCGAGGAAATCGCCTCAAAATAGGCGTTCTGCCGGATCCACCGCCCACCGTGTATGGTTTTGGACACGTCCGGCGCAGGCATGAATCGGCGCCCCACAGCGGGGAGTAAGCGGCGCACCGGCCCCCGGATCCGATCGTCGCCGTTGGCGGGCCTTTAGACTTGGGACGTTAATCTTTACACTCTCCGGCATGCATGCAATCCGCGCCGTCTCCATCGACCTTGACGACACCCTATGGGCGGTCGCCCCGGTTATCATCGAGGCGGAAAGGCGCCTGCACAACTGGCTGGCGGCGCGCTGTCCCTGCGTCACGCAACGTTACAGTATCGAGGCGCTGCGGGATGTGCGCCGCCAGGTTCAGCGGGAACATCCGCACCTGGGCCACGATCTGACCGCGCTTCGTAAGCTGACCCTGGAGCGGGTGCTCATGGAGTGCGGCTGCGACCCGGCATGGGCGGAACCCGCATTTGAAGAATTTATCATCGCCCGTAACCGGGTCTCCCTGTATCCGGAGGTGGTGCCTACATTGGAACGCCTGTCGAAACGATTCCCGCTGGTCAGCCTCAGTAACGGCAACGCGGATCTCAGCCGTATCGGACTGGGGCGTTTTTTTGTTGCCTGTATATCGGCCAGGGACGTGGGCGCGGCCAAACCGCATCCCAAGGTCTTCCTGGCCGGTTGCGAAAGCGTCGGTCACTTGCCTGAGCACGTCATACACGTCGGCGACCACCCGGATCAGGACATCATCGGCGCGGCTGAGGTTGGTATGAAAACCATCTGGGTAAACCGGCGCCAGCAGGTCTGGAACCACGACTACCGGCCCGACGCGGAAGTGCAATCCCTGTCCGAGGTGCCGGAGTTGCTGTGCTGACTCACTTCAAGCTCAGGAGGACGTAATGTCGGAATTTTTTCTCGATTATGGATTATTCCTGGCCAAAACGCTGACTATCGTCGTGGCCATACTGCTGGTGGTCGGCGTGAGCGTGGTACTGTCGCGCCGAACCCGCAGCCTGGAAAAAATTGAGGTGAAGAATCTCAACGATAAATTCGATACCATGGAGCAGGTCTTACAGAGCCAGATACTGGCAAAAAAACAATGGAAAAAGGTCGTCAAGGAAAACAAATCAAGAAAGAAGGCGGCTGAAAAAAAGAAAGAGGCCGGAGCTCAAAGCCGCTTATACGTCCTGAATTTCCACGGTGACATCAAGGCCACTGCGGCGGCCTCGCTGCGCGAAGAGATTACCGCAATCCTGACCATGGCCGCGGACAAGGATGAAGTGCTGATCCGGCTGGAAAACAGCGGCGGCATTGTGCATGAACATGGTCTCGCCGCGTCACAGCTGCGCCGTCTGCGTGACGCCGGCATTGGACTCACGGTGGCAGTGGATAAAATAGCCGCCAGCGGTGGCTACATGATGGCCTGCGTTGCCAATAAGATTATCGCCGCCCCGTTTGCCGTTATCGGCTCCATCGGCGTACTGGCCCAACTGCCCAATTTCCACGGCTTGTTGACCCGCCACGGGATCGAATTCGAACAGCAGACCGCCGGCGAATTCAAACGCACCATTACCATGTTCGGCAAGAACACCGAGAAAGAGCGGGCCAAGCTCCGCGAGCAAATCGAGGAAATGCACGAGATGTTCAAAGATTTCGTGGCCGAGCATCGTCCACAGCTCGATCTGGCCGGTGTGGCGACGGGCGAACATTGGTATGGCGCGCGCGCCTTGGCATTGCATCTGGTGGACGAACTGCAGACCAGCGACGACTACCTGTTGGAAAAGTCGAAAACCACCGACATCTATTTGCTTACCTACACCGCCAAGAAAACGGTATCCGAGAAACTGCTGTCCAGTGTCGACGCGGCGCTGGAGCGCCTCGGTATGAGAAGCTGGGGCTGATGCGCTTTTGCGGTAGGTGTAGCTGAAACTCGGGCAGGTTCCTAGGGCCGTAAGGTGATCAGCTTCCGGCCAGACAGTTCGATCATGTCTTTGAGAACCTGCGCCGCCTCTTGTCTCAAGACGTCGTCGTCCTCCGATGACTCCCGGGGTGTCTCAGCAACTTCCTTCAGCGGTGGCAGTCCGCGCGCCCGGCGGTAGCGATTAAACCGGGTTAGCCGATTCTGCTCGACTTGGTCGCGGTTCGCCCGGCGCTTTGCCTCCTCCAGCGTGACGGTCTTTTTCGCCCGGGCCTGTCTTCCCGCTTCGGCCTCGCCTATCAGGTACATAAACCCGGGGTTCTCCCCGATCCGCGATCGATGACGTGCACGGGCGTCGGCAATCACCTTCTCGTTGATCTTACCGGGAATGTATCGGGCGGGCCTCACGGATGCCCAGGGCAAGGCGTTGTCCAGTGCTCGTTCACCGTGGGTGTCGATGTCCATGGCGGTCGGAAAGACTATGTCCGGGTTTACGCCACGGTGCTGAGTACTGGCGCCGTTGATCCGGAAAAACTGGGCGATCGTGAACTTCAACTGGCCCAGACCGCCGGACTTGGCGTAGCGATCCAGGTTGACCAGTCGCTGCACCGTACCCTTGCCATAAGTCGGTTCACCGATCACGATACCGCGGCGATAGTCCTGGATGGCGCCGGCAAAGATCTCCGATGCCGACGCGCTTTGCCGGTCTACGAGCACCGCCAGTGGTCCGGCATAGACAATGTCGGGATCCGGATCGTCATTGACACTCACTCGCCCCGTGGAGTCCCGGACCTGGACGATCGGACCGGAACGAATGAACAGGCCAGTCAGTTCGGTCGCCTCGGCCAGTGATCCGCCGCCATTGCCACGCAGATCGACCAGGACACCGTCGACGTTCTCGTGTAGCAATTCCTGCAGCAGGCGGCGCACGTCGCGGGTCGTGCTGCGAAAATCCCGTTGGCCCTGCTCCCGGGCCTCAAAATCGGTGTAAAAGGCGGGCACACGAATCA
This sequence comes from uncultured Gammaproteobacteria bacterium, assembly GCA_947258785.1. Taxonomy (GTDB): domain Bacteria; phylum Pseudomonadota; class Gammaproteobacteria; order Arenicellales; family JAANXG01; genus CAMYJT01. Next base: position 26,008 of record CAMYJT010000006.1, on the reverse strand, counting down.
CCCCGATCACCGCGATCCCACCGGACGTGTCGACATTGACCAGGGTTTTCTTAGCGGCCTGCTCTTCCAATTTTATTTTATTTCTGACCAGCGCGATGGTCTTGGTGGGGCCCTCCGGCGGCGTCCCCTTGGGCAGGATTTCCAGCCGCACCACCGTTCCCTTGGGCCCCCGGATCAGGTCCACCACATCAGCCAGCCGCCAACCGATGACATCGGTGATCGATTCGTCATCCTGTGCGACGCCAGTGATGCGGTCGTCGACCTGCAATAACCCGCTCTGGTCAGCCGGACCACCGGCGATGATGCGCCGGACGATGGTGTATTCATTTTCGGACTGCAGGGCCGCCCCGATACCCTCGAGAGAGAGACTCATACGGATCTTGAAGTTTTCCGAGGCACGCCGTGAAAAATAAGAGGTGTGTGGCTCCACCGATGCGGTGTAGGCATTGATAAAAGTCTGATATACGTCTTCGCTGGTAAACTGAGCGATACGATCCAGCAGGTGTTGGTATCGCCGCTTCAGAGTGTCCTGGATTTCATCCTCGGACTTGCCGGTCAAACGCAGTCCCAAAACATCGTTCTTGATCCGTTTGCGCCAGATTTCGTTCAGCTCCCTGCGGCCGTCCGCCCACCGGGCTTTACTCCGGTCCAGCATAAAATTCTCGTCGATCCGGAAATCGAATCCGTCCTCGAGCAGCTCACCCACGTAGTCGACACGTTCCTGAAGCCGGCGCCTGAGCCGTTTGAAAATTATAAACGCAGGCTTCAATTTCGTGTCCCGGATGGCGTCATCCAGCCGAAAGCGGTACTTATCGAACTGGTTGATGTCGGAGCCCAGAAAATAACTTCGGTTTGGATCCAACGCCCCCAGATAACGATCGTATATCGCTTTCGACAGCTCATCATCAAGGGGCTTATTACGATAATGATACCGGCGAATAAAATGCGTGATCAGCTCGGTCGCCTTCTTCTGCTCGGGCGTCGCGAACAAGTTATCTAGAGTAACCGGATTAACCTTGCCGCCAGCCGGCAGGCACCAAGTCAACAACAGAACAATAACGATGTTTATAATTCGAGTCCGCATGCTCAGCGTTCGCGGATAACAGACGCCCACTATGGTAACCGCCCGGTCGTCGGGCGAAGAGGATTCAATGATAGACCAGACCGTCGGCACACCGCCAGTTCGGCGTTTTGCCCAAACCGCCACCTGCTATGCAACTGTCTGAAAATGATTGAAAAATTGGTCGGCAGATCACGCGCAACAAACGCAACACCCGATCCGGGAAACGGGTCCCAGGCGGGGGCTATCTATGCCGCTGCGACCCATTGCCCGCGTACCGCAGCAAGGATCACACTCCCGGCCCGATTTCAGCCGCCGCTGCAACAGCGTAAGACTCGACGCGGAAAACTGGCGGTGCAGTGTTCAACAGCACAGCAAAGTGAATAAGAATAGGGGCCGAACGCCTTGCGACAATACGCGGAATAGAGACCATGACCGACTACGAGCAGAAAAAACGTGATCTGGTCGCCCAGCTACGCACCCACGACGGCAGCGTGCGTCTCAACAAGCGGACCTCCAATTTGTTTCGCGACCGGGCACCGGGACCGATACACCGGCTCGATGTATCCGGTTTCGACGGCGTCATCGGTCTCGACATCCACCATCGCTGGGTGGAGGCCGAGGGCATGACGACCTACAAGCACCTGGTCGAAGCAACCCTGGCGGACGGCGTGATGCCGAGTGTCGTTCCGCAGCTGCAGTCCATTACCGCCGGCGGGGCGGTATCCGGCGTCGGCATCGAATCAACGTCGTTCAGGCAAGGTCTGGTCCACGAGGGCATATTGGCAATGGATGTGCTGACCGGTGACGGAGAGATCGTGACCTGTACTCCGGACAACGAGAACCGCGACTTGTTCTTCGGTCTGCCCAATTCCTACGGGACCCTCGGCTATGTCACGAAACTAAAAATCAGGACGATTCCGGTCAAACGCTACGTTCAACTGCAACACATACGCCACCGCGACACACGGGATTATTTCCGGGCGCTGGAACAGTGGAGCCGGCGTGAGATAGATTTCCTCGACGGCACCGCTTTTGCACCGGATGAACTGTACCTCACGGTGGGCACATTTACGGACCAGGCACCCTATACCAGCGATTACCGGTATGAGCACATTTATTACCGTTCGATCCAGTCAAAACAGGCAGACTACCTGTCCACCCACGACTATCTGTGGCGTTGGGACACCGATTGGTTCTGGTGTTCGAAAAACGTGTTTGCCCAGCATCCGCTCATCCGTCGCATCTACGGACGCAGTAGACTTAACTCGGTGTTTTACACTAAAGTCATGCGTTGGAACACCCGCTGGGGGCTGACTAGAGCCGTCAACCGGGTGCTTGGAAACTACATCGAATCGGTGATTCAAGACGTTGATATACCCATTGATCGCGCCGCCGAATTCCTGGAGTTTTTCGACCGTGAGATCGGCATCCGTCCGGTTTGGATCTGTCCTTTCCGATCCATCGGCAGCCAACAGCGTTTTCCGCTTTATCCCACCGATCCAGAGACCTTGTACGTAAATTTCGGATTTTGGGACGTGGTGCGCAGCCGCACCCGCAGGCCTCCGGGCCACTTGAATCGAAAAGTGGAAAAAAAAGTGACGGAACTGGGTGGGATTAAGTCACTCTACTCAGATTCTTATTACACCCGTGAGGAATTCTGGTCATTGTACGATAAATCGGTCTATGACGAACTCAAACAGCGGTGGGACAGCAGAGACCGGCTGTACGGCTTGTATGAGAAATGCGTGCTGCGACAATAGCGCCCGCGGACCGGTGTTGAAGCCCGCTGACGCCGGACACGCGACTGACGGGACGCTTCCCGCCAAAGTGAAAAATTGAAAACCGGGCAGGTGTCGCGTAGCACCTCGTTTATACTGTAGAACCCTATATTACGAAAGGTAGAATACAACGATGATAGATCCGTGGATGGGCGCGGCCATCGGCCTGGCCGCCGGTTGTCTTTTAGGTGGCGTAATCGTATACCTGACGCAAAAAACCAGAGGTGGGGGTAAAACCGCCCGTCAGGTTCAATCTGAATTCGCGGACTACCGGGAACAGGTGCAGACCCATTTCGATAAGACCTCGGATCTTTTCCGTGGGATGACCCAGCAATACCGGGACCTCTACACGCACCTGTCCAGCGGCGCCCAGACCCTGTGTGAGACCACTCCGACCGGCGGGGCACTGGGCATGGAGGAGCCGGAGATGCTGCCGCATCGCGATAGCGGTGGAAATGGTGCGGTGCCAGCCGAAACCACCTTCGCGGATTCGAGTAACCACGACAAGGTAGACGGGAACGTGAAAACCGGTGAAGACCAGGAGGCATCCGGGCCGGCGGACAAGGCATCGAAACCGGATGCCCGGTCGGGGCAAACAGCCGCCGATTCCAGATCCTCCGCAAACGACGACAACGGGGCGAACACGGGCGCAGTGAGCACCCCAACGCCTAGCCAGCATAATGCACCCAGGGTCCCGGATGATAGCGAAGGGATCAAGCGGTAAGGCCACCGAGCTGGAACGAAATGCATAGCCGTAGCTATGCATTGAGTGAGGCGCAAATTCAGGCGTTCGAGACTGAGCCAGTGCTAAACTCAAACACGCGGCCGGCTGCACAGCATGATTCATACGGCACATTGAGACGTGACATGTTGAACAGCTACCAGCGCGCGTATCGGGTCGTCGCCGAAATTCCGTTCGGACGTGTCGCCACCTATGGTCAGGTCGCCGCGCTGTCCGGATTGGGACGGCGTGCACGACTGGTGGGCTACGCTCTGCATCACAGCCCGGGGCACCTCACGCTGCCCTGGCACCGCGTGATCAACGCCCAGGGACGCATATCGTTTCCCCCCAATAGTGAGGCATATGGCCGCCAGCGCGCGCTGCTCGAAGCGGAGGGGGTGGTGTTTGTTCGCGACCGCGTTGATCTCGCATGCTACCGCTGGCATCCGTTACCGGCGTTCCCAGACCTGGACTGATACCCAACGCCTGGACTCTGGCCCCAAGACTCTTAACGGCCGACATGCGCGCCCCTGCGGCCATGTCCGGGCTACGAACATGGAGTCTGTTGATTGCCGGTAATCGGCTGGCCTGTCGCTTTCGAATGCAACACAATACCGGCTCGAGCTATGCTGGAACCAGCCCTGCGGACCACTGACAACATGAATATCGGAACCTGCCGCTATCAACAAGATGAGTACCTGTGTGTGATCGAGAATCAGACCGCGCTGCTGCCGATGTTGGACCCGAGTCACCGACTGCCGGAGTACCAGAGTGTACTGGCCCTCATCGACGGTGGGCCGGAGGCCTGGGATAGGCTTCGCGATTGGCTCGACGGGGCCCAGGACAACACCCGGGTGGCGTTGTCAGACGTTGAGCTGCTGGCGCCCATCCCGATGCCGCGACAGAACATCATGTGTCTGGGCTGGAACTACCGCGAGCATATACAGGAATCCGCCGAGGCCTCCGTCGACGAAGCGGAGCTGCCGGACCATCCGGTGGTATTCACAAAATCCGTGTCCAGCGTCAACGGACCCTATTCGGACATCCCCTACGACGCGGCGGTGTCGGAGGAGATCGACTGGGAAGTCGAGCTGGGCGTGGTCATCGGGGTTCCGGCCCACAAGGTCAGCCGCAACCAGGCTCTCGCTCACGTATTCGGGTATACCGTCATCAACGACATCTCGGCGCGTGATCTGCAGTTCCGCCACAAACAGTTCTTCATCGGGAAAAGCCTGACCGCTTGCTGCCCGATGGGCCCATGGATCACCACGGCCGACGACATTGCGGATCCTCAGGACCTGAATCTGAGCTGTCTGGTCAACGGCGATTGCAAACAGAGCTCGAACACCCGGTACATGATTTTTGATGTCCCCACCATTATTGAGACCCTGTCCACTGGGATGGTGTTGTGGTCCGGTGACATCATCGCCACCGGTACACCCAGCGGCGTCGGATTCACTCGGCAGCCGGCGGAATTTCTGACTCCGGGTGATGTCGTCGAATGCATGGTCGACGGCGTAGGAACGATCCGCAACCGTATCGCCGGATGAGCATCCACCTCAACGGGCCTGCAGCAGAACGTCCTTGGCCTGATTGATCTTGGCGGTCAGGTAGGTGGACCCGCCGCGGTCCGGATGCAGCTTTTGCACCAGGCGCCGGTGGGCGTCAATCACTTCGTCGCGGGCAGCGCCCGGCTTGACGCCGAGCACCTCGCAGGCCTCCGCCTCGGACATTGTACCGGTGGCTGGAGCGGTCTCAGTCTGCGCGCCCGCGGCCCCGGCGTGTTGCCGCCAGTCTTCGCCGTGGACACGGTCCAGATAAGCCTGCAGCAAGGCTGCGGACTCTTCGTCTTCGCGGCGACACTCTTCGAACAATTTGACCAGTTCATTGATGCCGAGACTGGACAAACGCACACCCTCGAACGACCCGTGCAACACCTCGCCTTCCATCTCTCCGCTGTCATGGTCCAGCGTCATCCTCAGATAACGCGTCTCGACTTGCGATCTGCGTCCGGCGGTCGCGTCCCCGGGGATGCTCGACGGCGCACCGCGCGCGGCGCGTGCGTTCTGAACCAGGGTGTAGAGGTGACTGAGGATCGGGACGTATCGCAGCAGCGAGAGCAGACGGGTGAAGAACGGTACCATCGACGCGATCAGCGCATACAGCCAATGTAAGCGGCCGGTTGCCGCAAGCAAGACCACCGCGATGACCGCCGCCCACAGCGCTCCCCGCCGTAAGTAGCGCGCGACCTTTTTGGGGTTCTCCTTCAAAAGCCAGTGAACCAGCGCCAGCACCCCGACGACGACGATAAACAACAGCAGCAAGCGTATAATCACGCGTCAGCTTCGCTTGTTAATCTGGTGGGTCAACTGCAGCACCGGACCAGTCTTTCCTTTGCTGTAGTCCGCCAAGGCGCGCCGGCCACCCGCCGCGTAGACCGCCACCGCTTTCAACAGCTCCAGCAGCTGGTGGGGGCTGTCGGCATCGAAGGGACAGCAGGCACCGCCACTCAATTGGGCAATCTGCGTGAAGGCGAAAGCGGCGCGCGGGTCATTGCCCTCGTGAAACACGAACGCGGGCACGCCCCGCACTCCCAGTTCCCCGGCGAGCTGGCACAATTGATCGACGTCTTCCTCGACACAGTCTCCCACAAACACCAAGGCATGGGGTTTTTGCCGCCTGCTTTCCCGGATGGTGTGTTTGAGCACCTTGCGAATCTGCGTCAATCCGCCGATACAAAACACCGACCTCATCCGCATTAGGAGCTGCTCCGAACGGGTGTACCAGGGACTGTGGCTGAATTCGCCATAGCCACGATAGAAGCACAATTGGATCTCGAGACCGCCCAGGGATGCGGTTTCCTCGAACATCTCGGCTTGGATGTGCGACGCCCGGCCCCAGGTCGGTTGACGGCTGGCGGTGGCGTCCAGGGCGATGATCAGGCGCCCTCGCTCGCCGGCTTTCTTTGCCACCGGGGCCTTGGCCACCTGGTTGAGAAACGCCGCGACCTGATCGCCCGAGGACTTGGCGGGTAAACGTTCGTCCTTGGCCATCGTTACCCTGCGATATTGCGCAATTGACGCGTGAGTTCGGTCAAACGCCCCAACACGCTTTGCCGCTGTTCTTCAGTCAAAGACCGGTCGATCGACACCACCATTTCGTTAATGATTGTCCACATCTGTCGAATCCTGCTGTCTAACTGCGGGGACATTTCCGTTTGTTCAACCCACCAGAGGTTCAGATATCGCTCCAACTCCGATACCGGTGCGCGGTTGCGGATCTTGGTCAATATTACCCGCTGCTGCCGCTGCCGGTAGACGTACCAGTCCTGATAGGTGTCCGGAAAACTGTCGCTGAGCCGGGTCACCAGGCGCGCCTGCTTCGCAGACAGTTTACCCGTCCACCGCTCGATTCGACGAATGATTTGCTTGGCCCGGTTAAATTTGCGCTGATCGGCAGTGAAAACGAGATACTTCCCATAGTACATCTGATTGGCCTCGCGCAGCTTGGCCTCCAGATGTGCGAGCTGCTCCACGCTCAACTGACCCAGCACCGGCGCCAATACGGACACGGTCTTACGGGTGGTGGCACCATAGAGGTCGACGATGGCATCGAGGATCGCCACCGTTTCCTGGGCGCTCAAGCCATCTCTCCCGTACTCGTAGACTCGATCCAGCAATTCAATCAACCGGGGCAGCTCCTCACGCCGGTGTTCGTCCAAGCGCGTCCGCAGTTCGGGCCGGATGAACTCTTTCTGGGCGGTGGTCAAATCCAGATATTCATCCATGTAGCGGAACACGATACGATCCGCGTTGTTGTAGGCGAGCCGGAGCGTGCTGCACGCGCCGAGCGAGGCACCGATCAATGCAGTCAGCACGATCACGGGAGGAAACGAGCGTTTGTATCGGTGGAGATCGAACACGTGATCTAATCGGTAATCACAACAGACGCACCGCTGCCGCGGTAATGAGGTCTTGACGAGCGGTCACTAGGTTCAAACATGCTGTCAGGTATCTGGTTGGGCTTTTTTATTGTCGCGTTCTTGAGCGCGGTCTATCAATGGCTGATCGTCGGTAATCCGGATATCTTCTCCCAAGTCGTCAACGCGACCTTCGACATGGCCCGTCTCAGCGTCGAGATCGCCATCGGCCTGATTGGAGTGCTGTGCCTATGGCTGGGTTTTTTTCATATCGCCGAGCGTGGCGGTCTCATTCGCTGGCTGGCCAAGGGCCTGGGGCCCCTGTTCCGGCACTTGATGCCCGATGTGCCGCCGAATCACCCGGCCGCCGGCTCGATGACCATGAATCTGGCGGCCAATATGCTCGGCCTGGACAATGCGGCGACCCCTCTGGGACTGAAGGCGATGCAGGACCTGCAGTCCTTGAATCCCCAACCCGATACCGCCAGCGACCCCCAAATACTGTTTCTGGTCCTCAACACCTCGTCCGTCACGCTGCTGCCGGTGACGATTTTTCTCTACCGCGCCCAGCAGGGTTCGGCTGACCCAACTGCGGTGTTCATTCCAATCCTGCTGGCGACCTCGGCCTCCACCTTGGCCGGCTTGTTGATGGTCTCCTGGATACAGCGGCTTAAGCTCTGGCATCCGGTGGTGTTGGCATACTTCGCCGGCTTCGCGGTCTTGCTGGCTGCGCTGGTGACCTATCTCGGCGGGCTCGACCCGGCCGCACTGAGCGCGCGGTCCAGCCTGATCGGAAACCTCGTGCTGTTCGGCGTCATCATTGCCTTTCTGATCCTGGCGTGGCGACAGGGTGTCGATGTTTATGCGTCGTTCATCGACGGCGCGAAAATGGGCTTCGATGTCTGCGTCAAGCTGATCCCCTTTCTTGTCGGCATGCTGGTGGCGATAGGTGTGTTGCGCGCCAGCGGCGCACTGGAATCCTTACTGGTGATCCTCCGGCACCTGTTCGAATGGCTGGGCGTGAATACGGACTTCGTCGCGGCGCTACCCACCGCCATCATGAAGCCGCTGAGCGGCAGCGGCGCGCGGGCAATGATGTTGGAGACCATGGACACCTATGGGACGGACTCGTTTCCGGCCACCGTCGCCGCCATCGTGCAGGGCAGCACCGAAACGACGTTCTACGTGCTGGCGGTGTACTTCGGCAGCGTTGGGATCCGCCGGGTGCGCCACGCCGTCGCCTGTGGTTTGATCGCCGACGTGACCGGCATTACCACCGCAATCGCCGTCGGCTATTGGTTCTTTCACTAGCTGCAATATGCGGGCGTACGGTGATGGCGTCACGCGCCTCGCTTCACGACTTACCCAGTTGGGCAGCGGTCAACCGCGGGGCGAAGTAGTGGTCGGCCTTGTCGATGCTGACCGGTTGCCCCGACCCGTCGACCAAGCGCTGTTCGTAATCGTTCCATCCCCGCAGACCGGTCTTCAACGACCGTACGTGTTCGTAACCCATCAGCTGCATGGTGTAAGCGGCGAGCAAACTGCGGTTGCCCGAACGGCAGACAATGACGATTTCCCGATCGCGGGCCGCCACCAGCTCCGGCAGGGTTTCCTCGTACCCGTATTCACACGACGTCTCCAGTATGCCCCGCGGGACATGGATGGACCGGTCAATATGCATGGCCTTGAACTCATACGGTTCACGCACATCCAGAATCATCAAATCCGGCTCCTGCTCAAGTTTGTTGGCCAGGTCCCAGGGAAATATCTCCGCGACCTCGTTGCGAACCGCGTCGAGTAATTCGTTGAATCGCTTCATGTCGGTTATCAAGTGTGCCGTTAAACCGGTGGGCCGGGGAAACACCTTGGCGCCCTTGATGACTTATACCAACACACCTATCGCTTGGCAAAATTACAATCAAGCCCGGGCGGGAAAGGAATCGCTCACCTGCTATTCGCAAGTCAGTATAATGCGTAATCGTCAGACCGGCCTATGAACGACTCAGCATTCATCCACGGCTTCTTGGAATTTCTCGGCGCTTCACCGACGCCGTTTCATGCGGTGGCAAATCTCGAAACAATCCTGGAGCGTGCAGGATTCCGGGGACTTGACGAGGTGGAGGACTGGTCGCTCGAGCCCGGCGGACGATACTACGTCACCCGCGGCGGCACGTCGCTCATCGCTTTCCGCGCCGGGACCCGCGATCCTGTGGATGCCGGGATACGCATGGTCGGCGCCCACACCGACAGCCCGTGCCTGAAGATCAAACCGCAGCCGGAAACGGTCAAACACGGTTATCTGCAACTCGGTGTCGAGGTCTATGGCGGCGTGCTGCTGCACCCTTGGTTCGACCGCGATCTGTCCATCGCCGGCCGGGTGACGTACCGGTCCGACGGCGACCGGGTTTGCAGCGGTCTGGTCGACTATCGCGATCCGGTAGCGGTCCTGCCGAGCCTGGCGATACACCTGAACCGCGAGGCGAACGACCAAAGCGCGGTCAACCCGCAGACGCATCTGCCCGTCGTCGTGCTGCAGACCGACGAAGAGAAACCCGATCTGCGCACCCTGCTCCTTAACCATCTGCGGGCGCGCCACCCCGAGGCGCGGGCCGAGGTGGTGCTCGACTACGACCTCAGCCTGTACGATGCGCAACCACCCACCGTGGTGGGCCTGAACCGGGATTTCATCGCCGGGGCCCGGCTCGACAATCTGTTGAGTTGTTACGTCGGGGCGCGGAGTCTCATCGACGGTGATGCCGAGCCGGCCAACCTGCTGGTCTGCAACGACCACGAGGAGGTCGGCAGCCAATCCGCGGTCGGCGCCCAGGGGCCGTTCCTGCAGTCTGTCCTGCAACGCTGGTGCGGAGACCGGCTGCGACTGGACAAATCGATGCGCCGTTCGCTGCTCATCTCCGTCGACAACGCCCACGGCATCCATCCCAACTTCACCGACAAGCACGACGAGAACCACGGCCCACGGCTGAATCGAGGCCCGGTCATCAAGACCAACGCCAACCAGCGCTACGCCACCAGTGGCGAGACCAGTGCCCTGTTCCGGCATCTGTGCCGAACCGCCCAGGTGCCGGTGCAGTCCTTCGTCACCCGCACCGATCTGTCCTGCGGCAGCACGATCGGGCCGATCACAGCCGGTGAACTGGGCGTCAACACGCTGGATGTGGGGATACCGCAATTCGCCATGCACTCGATACGCGAGCTTTGCGGCGTCCGGGACGCCGAGTACTTGCACCGGGCGCTGTCGATGTTTTACAACCAGGCCGACCTTTCCGTACGCACAGGGTAAATATTCCATGAACAGTCCAAGCATCCGCATCGGCGTCGTCGGCGCCGGCGCCAACACCCGCAAGATGCACATCCCTAACTTACAGGCCATCTCCGGTGTCGAGATTGCGAGCGTCTGCAACCGCAGTGTGGAATCTGGACAACGGGCCGCCGACGAATTCGGCATTCACAAGGTCTGTTCATCCTGGAGTGAGCTGGTCGAAGACCCGGACATCGACGCCGTGGTCATCGGTACCTGGCCCAACATGCACCAACCGGTGACCTGCGCCGCCCTGGGGGCCGGCAAGCACGTGTTGTGCGAGGCGCGGATGGCCATGAATGCCGCCGAGGCCCGCGCGATGTGGGAGGCAGACCGGGCCCATCCCCATCTGATCGCCCAACTGGTCCCCTCTCCGTTCACGCTGGCCTTCGACGCTACGCTTCAGGAACTGGTCCGGGACCGCTTCCTCGGCGACGTTACAGCCATTGATCTGCGCCACGTCTCCGGGGGCTTCCCCGACCGCGACGCCGCCATGACCTGGCGCCAGGACGTATCCTTGAGCGGTCTGAACATCCTGACCATGGGAATCTGGTACGAGGCGCTGTCGCGTTGGGTGGGACATGCACGCACGGTGTTTGCCGGTACCAGGCAGATCGTCAAAATGCGCCCGCGCGCCGACGGCCGAGGCGCGGCAGCGGTGCGGGTGCCGGATCACGTCGACGTCATCGCGGACATGGATTGCGGGGCCCAGGCGCGCATGCAGTTCAGCGCGGTGCTGGGACTGGCCAATCCCGCCTGTGAGGTCTGGCTGTTTGGGACCGAAGGGACCCTCCGGCTCGACGGCACCGGGAACAAGCTGTACGGCGGCCGGCGGAACGACAAGGCCTTGACTGAAATCCTCGTGCCGCCGGAAAACCGTGGCCACTGGCGGGTGGAGGAGGAATTCATCAACGCGATACGCGGCATCGAACCCGTCAGCCTGACAACATTTGCCGAAGGCCTCCGTTACATGACGTTCACGGAAGCGGTTGCGGCAAGCGCCGCAACCGGTAAGCTCGTCACTCTGTAACTGGGGAACGGTAAGGCGCGGCAGTCCTAGAAACCCTCCCCTGCTACTTTGTACCCGGCCCTCGGCGGGCTGAACACATCGAGAACCACCGCGGCCGTGTCACCCGTACGGATCCCATGCGGGGTCCCCCCCGGGGTGTGCCAGAAATCGCCCGCTGTCATGGGAATTTCCTCGCCGCTCTGAATACGGGTGCACTGCCCCTCCAGCAGCACCCCCCACTGTTCCTCGGGATGACTGTGAACCTCGCCGGTCGTGTATGGATCGATGCGCACCACCGACAGCATCAGCTGCTCACCGGCGAAAATACGGGTGGTGATGCCGGGCGCGAGCCGCCTGGCCATGCCCTGCCCGCGGTCATGCAGATTGTATGCCCACGCGGGGGCACCCGTTTTCGTTTCAGTCAACGGCCGAGGACCTGGGAAAGTGAGTTAATCACCGATTGTACCCGAGCCGCGCAACGGGAGGGGGGCGGGAGCCGGCCCGGGCATTCCGCCCGTGGCGAGACAGCCGAAGAGTGACAACAGTATTCCGAAAATCCTAGGAGAATAGCGTGCTATTTGACGGCAAGTAGCGGGATAATGGACCGCTCTCCCGCCATCGCCGTATATTTGCCGCGGCTCCTAGGGCCAGGCGGGTGTGTTGCTGAACACAAACAACAGCAGAGTCAACACTATCCGGTACTGCAGCGTCATGGGCATGAGCAGTCCTCGATTCGGGATTGTCCGAGGCATGTTTGGTGAACGTCTGAAGCGAGTGGGGCCATCCGCAAGGATGGCCCCACGTTCGTCATACGGTGTACCGGTCAGGCGGCCTTCTTGGTCACGGTGGCGACGCTGTCAGCGACTACCTTCTGTACCTCGTTGGCATACTCATTCCCGATTTCCGCCACGACCTTGGCGTCTTCAGCGAGATTCTTGACCACGTCCTGAGCTACTTGTCCCTGCTTGGCGAAATACGCCTGCCCAGACTCGATGTCCTTCACCGCCAGCGCGTCTTTCCAGCTGGCGAGCGCGACGTCCGAGTACTTGCGCAAGCCGTCGATCTGGAGGTCGATCAAACGCTCCACGTTCGCCACGGCCAGACCGTTCAAGGTCTTGACCACGCTCAGCAGGTCTTCGGTTTGTTTGGTGATGTCAATCTTGGCCATGGTGATAGCTCCTATACATAGTGTGTTTAACGATTGTTGCGGTGCAGCATAGCACAGCGTTTGTTGCGGTGCAACATATTTTGAAAATAGTTTTTACCCGTTTGGCGCTCCCCAGCCTCGCATACGGTTAACCGTATGATAATTAAAGGATATTATCGATTTCTGCGGCCACGGCAGGGCGGCCGGCCCACCGCTTGACAGCCGCAACTGGACTTTCCGGCAGGCTGGTCAATACTTGTCAGAGGGACCTTCCCGGTCCCCGCCATAACATCGGAAACGCTGGAGTGAGTGATGATTGACGTGATCGTTGCGGTGTTGATCACCCTGCTGGTGGCGGCGCTGCTGCACCATGCCATGAGCTAGCGCCTCAGCCCCGCTCGTGCCCCGTCGCAAGACCGTCGACGCACCGTCGTGCCGTGACGACGCGGCACCGAGACGGTCGAACTCAGTCAGGAATTCGTGAACGCCGACACCGAGGGGGCAAATAGGGGGTTTACGAAAAGAGGTAGTCCTGGCGGGGCGTCCGCACACCACTAGTTTGTTCTCAGAGCGTTGGACCGCCGCATTAAATGCCACCGCCCTGTCGTCATTTCCTTGGCAACTCCTTGATCCGCCTAAAATAAGTTTGCGCTAAAGCTTTCCCAGTCAACCTGACATGTCTTTCGTGTAGAGGTATAATCGCGTGTGCTAGAGAGCCGACACCGCGGGCACGCAGGGGGAGTAAAGATCGACTCTTATAACAATGAGAATACCGTCCGCACGCGGACACCTCGTATCCGGTATGAGGGATGGGTAAGTGCGGCTGCGCTAACCGTTGCGCTCTTCGCCGTATCTGCCGCGGCTGCGAGCCCGCTCTCACCGCAAATCAGTCACGTTGCGCACATATCGGATTTCGGTTTTTATCCCCCGCACACCTTTGGCTCACCGCTCCGCACTGAAACAAAAGGTCCGGCTGACAGACGGGTATTAGCCAAGCTTGAACCGGAAGATAAGTCAACGCTGGCTACCGCCGTCGAGGGGCTCAGTCAGGTTCGGATTTCCCCGCCGGTTCCGCAAGCTCAAAAAACGAAAAAGAAGGGACCTTTTTCGCTGAATACCAAGTTCAGGGAACGAAAAGCGGCGCTTCAAGAGAATAGCGGCAATCGCCACTCGTACTGGGATCTAAGGATGAAGTCCAAGGTGGGGCGCCATATTTCAACAACGGGTCAACTGGCGTTTAGTTCTTTCGATCCCTTTGCGCCGGACGACTTAGGGGATGACCAGGATAGGGCCTTTAAATTGGGCGTGAAAGGTAAGCTCGGCAAGTTTGCATACGGTACGGGTTACAGCGCTATCGGTAAAGAATTTCGTTCTCTTAAGGAGAAGGACGACGACGAGAAAAATCTCGAAAAAATGCAACTGTGGGGCTCGTGGCAGTTAGGCAGGCTTGGTGTCAGGACGGCACTCATTGAAGAAAACAGCAACATCCATGACGATCCCAAGCGCCCGCACATGACCGAACGAGGAAGCCGGGTGTCGTTGAGTTATCAGTTTTTGGATTGGCCATCGCTGGGGTACACATTGAGCTATCAGGATAGCAGCCGCAGCAGCAGTCAAGAGCCCAGTGGCTATTCTCCTTACGAAGGAACCGAGACGAGCGTTGACGGTTCCTTGTACGTCAGCGCAAACAAATGGAAAGCGTCATTGGATTCATATTGGGTTACCTCTGACGATCTGTCCGATGCCGAGGATTACCGCATCGTCGGTCACGGTCTGAGTGGCTCCTACTATCCTCGCGAAAACTTAAGCTTTTGGGCCTCGGTTAGTGCGGCGGATGAATATTACGACAGTGATCAGTCCCACACTCAGAGCCGCTGGGTGGCGTTGACGGTTGATAAAGCGCTGGCCAGAAATCGGGTGCATTTTTCGGGTTATGCCTCGTACTACACCGACACTAACCGGTCCTGGAGTCTTGACACCGAGGGATTCTATACGGAGGCTGGTATTCTCTGGGCCCTGGGAACCAGGAAAGAAAAGACCAAGGGCATCAAATTATTCCTCTCCTATAATTTGTACACAGACAACATATATCCGGACAGCGATTCAAACGAATTGGCCGCTTGGATAGTCTATAAGTTCAATTACGATCAGCGCTCTTTTCATCGATCACTTTATTCCCGGCTGTTTGAAGAATTGGACTAAGCGCCACTTTGCAGTGCGGTCTGCTCGCGTTTTCCACCTCTCGCAGCGTCCTTACGTTTTGAGTTGTTAAATCGACCCTACCGTTGGCGCAGTAGAGACATCCACATCGAGACTGTCAACGCCGGATGAAAATTCTCCAATTGCGGCACTTGAAGATTGCACATTTGGTGTCTGGCAGCAAACACCGTTTCGTCTTGAAAAAAGGTCGGAGTCCGTGACGCCGACACTTATTCCTTGTATTCGCCGCCTTGGTGCAATATCCGGGCTAGCTCATTTGTTCCAACAAAGCGCGTACCTTTTGGAACCGCCACGGACGGTCCGTTTCCGCCACGCGCACCGTCCATTCAGAATGATCGCCTAACCATCGCATCTGAACATAAAGTTGTGCGATATCGAACAATCGATCGAAGTCATGCGGCACCCCACTCGGCCAGCGGGCGTTTTGGTATGCACGAACCCACTGTCTGACCTCTTCGCAAGGCCAGCCATCGACGAACATCGCCAGGTCTATCACTCCGACCCCGATCGCAGCCGACTCCCAATCTACGGGATACACGTCTTCACCGCGTATGAGCACTTCTTTAGGATTAAACTTGCCGTGTATCACCGTTTCCTGCAACCTCAAAAGATAGTCCACCGAATCTTCAAAGTAATCGCACGCGGCTGGAATCCACGGAAATCGCGTGTGCACAGGAGTCGTATAAAGACGCGTTCGGTTGGACCATGCGACATAGTATTCCCGATCGTATCGGATTAGGAACTGTCGTCCCAGCTCAAGAATTACTTCTGTTGTGGCATTGTGGAAACGCCCAAGCCAACGCGCAGCCATTGTCATGCGCGATATCCACTGCGGTGCCTTGTGAACCCTTGTCGCTCCGTCAATATAACCGAGCACAAGAACAGTCGCGCCTGAGTGGTGATCGGTGTGTGCACCGTAGAAAATTGGCACAGAGATTTCCAGCTTAGATAACAGTCGGCGATAGACCTCGCCCTCGTAGCTTAGACCTCCGCGATGACCGTGACCGAGATCCCTGCGCATCGCACCGTCGTAGTACTTACAAAACAGTCGGACGTTGATGCGGTTCTCGAGATCCAGGGTGACGATCTCGGACGTATACGTGTCGGAATACGGGTTCGGCTCGCGGCTTACGATACGCCCCGGAAAGTCATCCGGCTCACCTCCGGAGAGCATGCTCGATAGGAGGCTCGACAGCGCGGCTGTGTTCAGTAAGTTGGTGTACATAATACACGGCGAACGTTGCGCGACCAGGAACAATTGGCCGATCTCGTTGGTGTTGGTTTCCAATTCATCGAGAGTATCCGAAGAATTCGTCCGGCCACATCTCAAGCGTTGAGCCCGCGTAAAAAAAAAAAAAAAACG
This sequence comes from uncultured Gammaproteobacteria bacterium, assembly GCA_947258785.1. Lineage (GTDB taxonomy): Bacteria > Pseudomonadota > Gammaproteobacteria > Arenicellales > JAANXG01 > CAMYJT01. Next base: position 9,469 of record CAMYJT010000006.1, on the reverse strand, counting down.
ATCATGTTGGATCCTCAGACTGAGGAATCCGTCCTATCCGAGGCTGGATGGCAAGGTGTATCCTTCACGGGCAGCGTTGCAAGTCGGTTCGAAACTCAGCAAAGCTAACAAGCCGAATTCCTAACTCATCTAGTGTTAGGCCGATAAATGGATCAGTCAGGGTGCGGACTTCATATTCACGTTCAGATAGATATTCCGCCTGATAATCAGGCGATACGTAACCTGGGTGACACGAAAATTCAGTCCATCCTTCTTTCACCTCCTCTTTGAGCATTTTTTCCAGAAAGGGGACACTAATGTACTCTAGCGTGGTTACCTTCCATTCCCACTGCGCATAAAACCCGCCAACGAATTCTACCTGCCCATCTCCCCGCAGAGGTATCCCAAGCGGCTCTACGAGTTCCAAGAATAACGGCATCACGTGCTCGTCTCGATGTGCGTGACGATGCGAATCGATATGGGTCGGCAGTCGCCCGAGCAACCGGTCGAACATTTCGAGTTGTCTGTGAAACTCGTCTTTAACCGCCGCAAGATTCCGGGTGTCAAACGACCTTTCGTCTTCACCCCAGACATCCCAATGGAGTCCGACCGCCAACTCTGGATAGTCGTGGCTTAATGAGATGGCCTCGTTAACGGCGCGTCCTGTTACCATAAGGCTAGCGCTGGTGACAACACCATTAGCGTGGCTCTCGATAATTCCACGGTTAACACCCGTAGAGGCGCCGAAATCATCCGCGTTGAATATCAAATACTTGCTCACACGCGCTCCGCTTCCACACCGTCGATCCCATTTGAACGAATAATAGCTTATGCGAGACCGACATCCACCAGAAGCTTTCCCGCGACTTTCCCGGCCTCGAAAAATTCTTCGGCAATGCTCCTCGCCGCATTGCAGTGGTGCTCATAGTCGCTGTTGATCGTTTCGATGGCTTGAAGCGCCCCCTCGATCGTCGTGAACGCAAACAAACCTTCCCCGACCGGTAGTATATTGCTGAAACCGGTGTCTTGCGTAACCACAGGTTTTCCGGAAGCCAAATAGCAGACATCGCGTTCGCTGAACCAACCGCTACGCAGCCTGACGTTTTGATCTTTCGCAACAGTAAATTCAGCGCGCGAACCACGAACATAGGCCGGATATTTGCCGAAGACATCAAGCGATAACTCGAAAGGCGACGTCAATCGCCAACCGACCGAGCGCAATTGTGCTTGATCGGCGGGATCGTCGGGCATCACCGCTAACTCGAACGCCTGATCAGTATATTTTGGAAGATCTAAGAACTTTTCCCACTCGTGGTGTTTACTCCACCGATATATTTCACCGCCATACTCCACGTCATTACCTTCTTGTCTGTAGTTGCCAATCGTAGTGAAGTTGCGCGCTTCGGGTTGAAATGCCATCGGCCAATACTTTAAATCGACGGGTTGTCTTGTCTTCCGGTACTTTTCATGCAACCCATTTAGCGGTACACGACAATCGACACCACCAAAGTTTTCGCCGTAGGTGGCGATTACGTCGTGATTAGCAAAAGCAATACGCGTATGCTCATCACCACGAGCCATTCGTAGTTCTGAGATTACGGGATCGGTTTGAACATACACTTTATAGGGAGCCGCCATGTGTTCATCGCGCAAGTCTATAGCTCCGACAATGTTCAACAGCGCATCACAAGAGCGATAGAGTTCATTTATTTTCTGGTCATTCATTCCCCAGCATGCGTGATGGCGATCTGCCAGTCGATATGCCCAACGATCGTCCATGCCAATTTGAGTCATGCAACTTGAGATGTGTCGTACGGCGTAGGAACAATCGTCCGTTATGGTATTTTTGATCGGGTCGTAAGGCCATGTGGTATCGTCTTCGACGTACCAAACCTCATGCCCTAGACTCTGCAGTCCTCGCAACCAGTTAAGATATAGCCATGTCTGTCCGCCAAAAGGACAGCGACCCATTATGCCAAGAACGATAAGACGAAGCCGCTTATTCATAAATCGATGCCAGACCAGTGTCTTCACCGAAAAGCGTATGCTCCGGCGCCAATCGCCAGAAACCGGTGATAAAACTATTCATTCTTAGTCCAACCATCGACGCAAGCCAGCCAAGTACCGTCCTTGCATTTGTGTGCGTCTATATGATGCATACCATGACTATTCCAACCTGAACCAGCTGGTATGAGAATTGGATTCTCGCCAATTTGCTTTTCTTTATAGCGGGACGTACTGAGCTGACTCACAGCGAAAGCGCGCACATCGGCACCGTAGACAGCCGAACAGTTCTGTGCAAACCGGATGATTTCGTTACCCTCAATTACGACCCGGCCGGCGGGCCTAGCCGCTACCGGGTTGTCTACTACTACGGGGCTTTTCGGATGCTCCTGCCAGGGCCCAAACAAACTATCAGCATGAAAAAGACGAAGGGTGTCATGCCGCCTCCGAGGACTGGTTTCGGTAAACAACCACCAGTCACCCTTTGCATGAAACACGGTCGTGTCTACAAAGTAAGGGCCTTCCAACAAGGTCGCCGCGAATGACCAATGTAGAGGAAAGTCGACCGCACGATAAAGACGAACCGATTTACTCTGGTGGGCCTCGGGAATCATGTAATATTCACCATCCTTGTGGAACACGTACGGGTAGGAAAGGTGGAACGGTTCGACAAGCACAATCTGCTGGTAGTGCCATTGTTGCCCATCCGGACTGGTCGCCAGCCCGATTTCTCCTTTCTTCGTTTTCCAGTTCATCACCTCAAAAAACATAAACCATAAATTATCGACCTCAATCATAAATGGGTCGGCGACTAATTCTGCCGTGACATCGCTCACATCGTTACGCGACATAACCGGGTTGGTCACTCCCGGACGCAATGCTAATAGCGAGTGTCCAAGGTAAATTCCGATAGACCACTCGTCATATTGCCCCACCGAAGAAACATACAGGCGCACGATATCCTTATCGGTAGTATCACATTCACCGATGACTCCGACGGCCTCCAGATCTTCAAGCTCTGCAAAGAACACGTCACGCTCCCTTGGCGGCAGCCCCCTGCAAGAGTATTGCCCTATGAAACGATAATAATCATTATCACTTGCGTCGAGCCATGCGGGTCGCGTACCGGCGTCAAGCGTGGCTGCACGCCGACGGATGCACTCCAAATCGGTTGGGCTCTCTGGAATAGCGAAGAACCTGCCGCGCTTCATATCGTCGGCAAGTACTGACGAACGTCTTCAAATGGGTTATGACGGTACACGAAGCGCCGCCTCCTTTCGCGCACGGATCAATTCCTCTGCCACGGCTACAACATCGCGCGTCACTTTCGTCCACGTATGATTTCCCAACACGTAACGCTTCGCGTTGGCGCCGATCCGCGCCGCCAAGTCGGGGTTATGCAGCAACGTCTTGAGGCCATCGACAAGCTTCTCGTTGTCACCGGCGGGGTAAAGCCAACCGGTTGCTGCGTGGTCAATGATTTCCGCTATCTGGCCAAGGTCCGCAGCTATTGTTGGGCGAGCCGCAGCCATGCATTCAAAGAGCTTCATGGGCGAGAAAAAGAAGTCTTCGATGTGACGATAGGGCACAACCGCTACATCCATCGCGGCTAGATAGGCCGGCACCTCTTCATGCTCCACGCTGCCCGTAAAGATCACGGCAGCATCCAAACCAAGGGTTCGCGCCTTGCCTTCGAGAGCTCTCCGTTCCTCACCATCACCAACAAGCAACAAACGGGCGCTTGGGTCGTCCGCAAACACGTGAGCGAATCCTTCAAGTAGACCACCAACATCGTGCCACCAATGAAAGCTTCCCAGGAAACCGATAGTCCGTTTATCCAACAGACCGAGTTTTTCGCGTACCGGGTGTCCGGATACCGCGCCACCAAACAAACGGTCCGAGACTGCGTCCGGCAGGATATGGATCCTGTGGGACCGCGCGCCGCGGTCTGCCGCCCAATCCGCGAGCCACTGAGTAAGTGCTATCAACGCATCGGCGCTACGCAATATCTGTGTTTCCATTCGCCGTGCGGTTTCAGTCAGCACAAATTCACGGTAGCCGTCCTGTTGATCGCAAAGAGGCGCATTAAGCTCGAGTAGCAGCGGAATATGGAACCGCCGACTCAGCTCCAGTCCTCCCCACCCAAATAGGGCGTACCTTTCGTAAAGAAAATCAGGCCTCTCCCTCTCAAGAATCGACAGCCCCTCGATTTGTATCCATTTGTTCCAGAATATGGAACGCATGTCGCGGCCAAGATGGTTGTCCAGAATTAGTGGTTCCTCCACCAAGCTTTTCCACGCTCCCGCATTATGACCGTCGGGTTTTAGTGGATAGAGCTTGGCGTTGGTACCGCACGCCCCATTGGCGCTTGCCCAGGAGCAAATTATAAATACTTCGTGACCCTGTTCCATGAGCGCGGCCACGAATTCGCGGATGTGAATGGAACAGCCCTCGTGTCCGCATACGTCAATGTCGACGTCGGAACAAATGTAGCCGATCTTCATTCATCTCGCTCCGAGAAAAACCATAGTTTGACTTGTCGCAACCACACCCCCTACGACTCCGCATCGCTTAACTGCGAGAGCCTGTGTCTCGATCGCTCGATTGCTCGACGGTAAACGGCATAGACACGATCGATGTATCTGTCCATCGCAAAGTACTGCTCGATATGTTTTCGCGCGTTTCGGCCCATCTGTCTTCGGAGACTACTGTCATCTAGGATTCTACGCAGAGCAAATGCTACGGACTCGACGTCTCCGGGAGGGACTATGAACCCCGTCTCTTCGTCGACAACGGCTTCCCTGGCGGCGCCCGCGGCGCTGGCTATCACGGGACACCCTGAAGCCATCGCCTCCAAATAGACGTTTGCAACGCCACCTTCATAGGCCGCTGGAGAGCAAAACACATCCGCCTCCCGATAATATCCCGGTAATTCATCTCGCGGGACAAAACCACAAAACTCAACGCACTCTTCGGCGCTCTCGGAGCGAACCCTAGCCTTGAGGTCGTCGACCAAACCATCGTCACCCTTGCCTAGTATCTGCAACTTGAGATTCGGGAATGATGATCGGAGCCGCAACACCGCGTCGATCGTAGTTTTTATTCCTTTATTCAGCGCGATGTTGCCTACAAAGAGCACCTTGGACCCTAAATTCTTTTGCAAGCTGTCACGGCCGGGATGAAATGCTTCGGTATCCACACCGCAGTGCACGACTTCAATGTCATCCCGTGGGATATCGTAAGTTTGCGCAGAAAAATCGGCGATGTTCGCACTACATGCCATTAGGCCGTCCGCGTGTTGGATGGAAAAACGTTCCATAAAAGTTCCAATCTGATAGAAATCGCTATTCTTATCCGGCCATCCAATGTGGTCGGCAAACATTGCCAAGGGTGCATGCAACTGCACGACTACCGGGACCCAATTCCACCGGCTCCGATTAGTCTGAAAAGCGAATCCTTCGGCGCCGTACTCAGCGAAATCAATAACATCGAACGCAACTTCTACCGACAATCTTCCCAGTGTTCTTAGTACTTGCCAAGAGTAACCGAGCCAGTACGTTTCCGTTGCATATACAGCAAGATCTTTGTCAGGTGCCGGTATACGATGAACTGTGATATTTCCATGGTCGTCAGTAACAATCCGTGGTCCGCTTTTGTCTGCACAGGAAACGACATGTACTGAGTGGTCAAGCGCGGCCAATGCATGAGCTTTGTTCCAGGTCTGTACGCCCACACCGCCGCGGACGGTCTCTGGAGGGTATTCTTGAGAAACAAGACAAATATGCATCGCTTACTCACCTATCCTGGATTGTCCATGCGGAGTTGGTGATATATTCCTGACTAGGCAAAACATATACTGCTACGGTGAACAATGAGTAACCAAGTTCGTAAAAGAGTTGAACGTATTAGTCAAATAAGTAGGATTGTAGTTGCTGAATACTGCCGAACGTCGAGAGATCAATGTTTCTGGACAGTCGCGCACCAAACTTTAGGTGCGGATGAATCAGCGCATACAACATCCAGCGATCTCTGAACCACTGCGCTTGCATAAGATCTCCGCCATACGTATCTGTAAACACCGCAAAATAATCCTCGCAAAGTCCGCAGAATCCAACATAGATTCCGACGAAGTCGTAAACCGCGTCGCCAAATCGAGCGTCGCCAAAATCGATCAACCCTGAGATTCGAAACTCTGTCCCTACTCTGCGGGTCAAGACGTGTTGACGGTTAATGTCCGCATGCAGAAGACTCAATCGAGCACTTTCATCGACACGCTCCCCGACGCTCTCGATAAACGAATGCATTTGTTTTTGCAAGCTCGGCTGGAATGTTTGCCATCGCCGTGACGAGGCGCATGCACTGATTCTCTCTCGAAGAAAACGTCGCCACGCCTCCAGTGTTTGCGCAGATACGTCTGCCTGGGACACGATGTGTATCTGCCGGACAATTCGTGCAAGCTCCCTTACCAGGCCGGCTTTTTGTTGTCGCGTTAACCGACCCCAACAATCTCCAACCAACCCGCCCGGTTGCCTTGTCAAAATCAAATAATGCCATCCTGCGGAGTCTAACCTGCCTTGATGGATTACCTTGGGTACTGGCAGCCCGGAAGCTGATTCTAGAATCTGCAACGCCTCATACTCAGACAAAACATCCCCAGGAAAAAGAGGACAGTACACTTTGACAACGAAGCGCTCACCGACAAAGTAAACCGTGTTTGATGCGTGTGGGCCGATTGTGATGTCGCCGGTAAGCGGTAGGCCGGTTTCCGCCCGGATCTCCGTGATGATTTCCCGAGCAGTTGAAGCCGTTGCCGTATGCGCGTACCAATCTTTCCAGGTTGTTTTTTGAGAAGGCACGGTAAACCGTTCTAGTCCTCCATATGTGTTCAGAAACTCGGCACAACGCACAATCGATGAAACCATGCGTACAGGCCTCGTGTTGTTGCAACGCTTACGTAAGAGCCCGGACCCAGGGCGGCAAGTAGCATCCTCTGTTGAATTGTTTCCCAACCCCGCATGTCAAACCGGTGCTCACAATTAACCACGGCCGTATTGTTGGTCCCGCTCTTGAGAATGGAATGATCATGTCTGTCCGTAGCTCCACGCCCCCGTTACTCAGCGTGGTCGGTCCCGGGAGGGCTCGAGGAGAGGGCAAAGGCGATTACATAATCCCTGTTGAGGACACACTGATAGTTGGCTCTGAGGTGCTTATAGAACTCGGCGTAGTGGTCTAGCCACCAGAAGGCGGGCTCGGCAAACACTATGTAGCAAACCCCCTTGCGTCGCAACCTTTCGAGTTCCCTGATAGCTTCGTCATCATCCTCAGGTTTGCCCCAGTATTGCCCGTTTCGTTCCAGAAACGGGATCGTTCGTGTATTTTGCGGCAGGTGCCCGGCCAACCAACCGTCATCGATGAGGATGAATTTTTGTGTCCGCGGGATGACCCGATTGACCTCATCGGTCGTCTGACGTCTTGCTGTCGCTGTGTCCAGAGCAGCGACATTCTGATGCGGGAACGGCGATACAGGAATTGCAACGCCTAAAAACGGACACAGCTTTGCCCAACCGTCCCCGTTTGCTATGTCCATGATCAAAAGTTGCTGTGATGGTATAGAACGAACTACGCGTTCGTTGTGTTCCCTATATTTCTTCCGGTACAGGAACTCGTGGGCGGTGCTGGAGCCGTAGACGTACGTTCTCCACCGCCATCTGTGTGGATCCTGCGCCAAACTTGTTACCGGCGTGCGCTCATTAAAATGTTTTTCGATGCTTGTCCACCAGTTGTCTTCATTGCGGATTGTCAAGATACACTTGCAATTGGGATACGCCGCGAGGATTTCAGCGTAGAAGTAGGCGGTCGGTGTATCAAAGACCGCATCTACATCGTCGTATCTACGAAAGTCTGGATCGCTGTTGGAGCCATCCAGAACGTCGGCGAGCCGCTCGCTCCCCCATGAAGATCCCTCAGTTTTAAACCCAAGGATTCTGCAGGCGTGTTGAAGAGAGGTAGTTCCCGTCTTGTTCAGACCAACACCGAGAATTTTCATATGGTTGTTTCCGAGCTCAAATCTAGTTTTGTTTTCCTGCTTGTTACTAAATTGTCGCAAGGCGCTCACTAGCATCGCGGATCTCTCGAAGATGGATTCTTGCACTTTTTCTCTCAAATGAGCGACGACTTTCGCCGAGCCAACGCAGATTCCAATAGATTCTGGCGGCATCAATTATGCGGGTAACATCAGATGGCGGACCGTTTGGCCAACGGGCTCTGCAATACGCGTCTTCGCAATTTTGATGTACGGCGTCCGACCAACCCTCGGTGAGGGCAACGAGATCTATCTCGCCAAGCCCTACAGCGGCCGATTCCCAATCGACCGGATATATCTCCTGGTTATGGACGATGATATTGTGCGGGCAGAATTCACCATGAATTATCGTTGGTCTACTGTTTAGAAGGATTTCCAAAACCCCTTCAAATTGCTGCCAAAGTGCCTCGAGCCAGGGGATCCGCTCGCCCGAGGTGCGCGCGAATTCTAGGCTCCTCACCAGCCATCCGTTGTAGTATTCCCGATCGTAAACGGTAAGAAATCCCAACCCAGACTCGCTCCGCCGGCTTTCGCCGGAGGCGTGAAAACGACCGACCCAGTCAGCGGCCTTCGCAAGCATCGTCTCTGGCGACGGTGTTCTACTCACCCACAGTATGTTGTCCAGGTTCTCCAGAACAAGGCATGTCCATCCGGTTGCCGGATCTTGGTAATCACCGTAATAGGTGGGCGCCCTGACTCCGATCGGACTGAGTACATAGCGATAGACTAACGCCTCGTAGGCGACGCCGCCACGGTGTTGAAAACTATCGTTCTCCACACCCGCGGAATACTTGCAATACAGCTGCAACTCCCGGCCGTCATCAAGGTGACAGGTTATTATTTCGCTCGGGAACGTGCTGGCATAGATATGCGGCTCACGCGCGACGACTTTCACTGCTCCACCGGTAGCCACATGTTGCAAAACCGAATTAAGGCCTTGGGTAATTGTCTCGAGATCAGGCAGTTTATGATCGCGCACTGACTTCTTGGCTGGTGTAGCAGCAGACGAGTCCCGTTTCGATCTTGTCCCAGAGATGGGTCGCCCGTTCATCGGCCGGTCGCTCCACTTAAGTGTTTCCGTGCTTCGGCAGCATCTGCAGACTTGTCGGAATTCCCTTGGAACTGCAGATCGTGAAGATGGCGGTATGTCCCCCCCGCATTCCAGAGCTGTTTGTGGGTCCCGCTTTCCACGACCCGTCCGCTGTCCACGACAACAATGCGGTCTGCGTTGCGGATGGTGGAAAGGCGATGTGCGATGATGAATGTGGTGCGGTTAGCCATTAAGCGTTCTAACGCTTCCAGCAGCAACGCCTCGGTCTCGGCATCCAGGGCCGAGGTCGGCTCGTCGAGAATCAGAACCGGGGCGTCCTTGAGCAATGCCCTGGCGATGGCCAACCGCTGACG